>CAMCDS010000005.1 GCA_945873625.1 uncultured Porphyromonadaceae bacterium
TAAAAAATCGGTGTGCCAATAAATTCATCCAAATCTCCTCGGATAAGGATTGATTTTTTGGCACACGGATATTTTTGTCTGCTGGCGCAGCCCTCACGGATGGTACAGATCATCACGGATTTTTATTGCTCGCAATTATCTGAGAATATGTGTTTTTATTCTCGATGTTCAGAGAAGAAGAAAGGCTGCGCATCGGGTGGATGCGCAGCCTTGATGGTGTTGGCGTCAAATCTGACGGGGGTAATTATCCGATCTTGATGCCCGAGAAGCCCATGAACGCCATGGCGAGTATGCCGGCGCAGATGAGCGCTACGGGCACGCCTTTCATGCCGCGGGGCATCTTGGTGAGTTCGAGCTGTTCGCGTATGCCGGCGAATATCCAGAGGGCGAGCGTGAAGCCGATAGATGTGGCGAAACCGTAGGTTACGGATTCCATGAGGTTAAATCCTTTCTGAATCACGAGAATTGCCACGCCCAGCACCGCGCAGTTGGTGGTGATGAGCGGCAGGAACACGCCGAGCGACTTATAGAGCGCAGGGGCGATTTTCTTCATCACTATCTCGAGCATCTGCACAAGGAAGGCGATGACGAGGATGAAGACGATGGTCTGCAGATAGCCGAGTTCGAGCGGGTCGAGCACATAGTATTGCAGCAGCCATGCCACGATGGTGGAGAGCGTGATGACAAACGTTACTGCCGCTCCCATGCCGAGCGCGGAGCTTGTCTTCTTCGATACGCCGAGGAACGGGCATATTCCGAGAAACTGTGCGAAGACGATATTGTTGATGAATATCGCTGTAACTATGATGGAAAGATATGTCAGCATCTTTGTGTGTCTTAAAAGGTTAAACTACGTCTTCGCTCAGCAGGTCTTGCGGATTTTATTGACAATGGCGATGAGATAGCCGAGAGCGATGAAGGCTCCGGGGGCAAGCACGAAGACGAGCATTCCGTAGTCTTCGGGGAAAATCTCGAATCCGAATATGCGGCCTGTGCCGAGTATCTCACGCACCGAGCCGAGCAGGGTGAGCGCGAAGGTGAAACCGATGCCGCATCCCAGGCCGTCGCATATCGAGTCGACCACGGGATTCTTGCCGGCGAAAGCCTCGGCGCGTCCGAGCAGGATGCAGTTTACCACAATCAGCGGGATGAAGATGCCGAGCGAGGCGTTGAGAGCCGGCATGAAGGCGTTGATGAGCAGCTGCAGGGCGGTTACAAACGAGGCGATGACCACGATGTAGGCCGGGATGCGCACCTTGTCGGGCACAAGATTCTTGATGGCCGAAATCACCGCATTCGAGCAGATGAGCACGGCGGCAGTGGCGACGCCCATCATCAGTCCGTTCATGGCCGAGGAGGATGTGCCGAGGGTGGCACACATGCCGAGAAGCAACACAAACACAGGGTTGCCCGGCACGATGCCATTGTATATCAGTTTCCAGTATTTTGCCATAATTCTGTGTATTAGGTCGGTGTGATGTGTTTACTTCTGTTCGCCGGTCTTTTCGCCGTCCCACTGCTGCGAGGCTCCGGAGCTGGCGTCGCCCTTGGCGGATGCTTCTGTCTGCGCTGCGGCGTCGCCCACGGTTACACCTTTGCTTTCGGCATATTTCACGTAGGAGTCGTAGGCGCGGCGGAGAATCTCAAGGAAAGCGCGCGACGAGATTGTAGCGGCGGTGATTGCGTCGATCTGGCCGTTGCTGGCCTTGTCTTTGGTTACGTAGAAGGGTGTGGTGCCGGGATTCTTGCCGATTACGCTCCGGGCACCTGTCGGGTCGCGGAACCACATCTGCATCTTGGCTCCGAGTCCGGGGGTCTCGGCCTGGCTGAGCACCTCATAGTTGCGCACTGTGCCGTCGAGGTCGAATCCGCACATCACTTTCACTTCGCCCGAAAATCCGTTCATCGAGGATCCCATCACGGCGGCTCCCTGAAGCTTTCCATCCTTGAAGGCCGGATAGACCGTGAAGTCGGTGCCGTCGACCTGCGTGGTCCATACGTCGGCCTCGGGGTCGTTGTCAAACGGGGGTGCCACCTGGCGTATAGCGTTCACCTGCTGTTCCTTCTGCATTATGGCGATGGGCTCTTTCGTGGCCGCATACACCACGCCGAGCAGGGCGCCTGCCACGGCGGTGATTATGCCCAGCGAAAGAATCATGTTGGGAAGCGTGGATTGAAGCTTTTTCATCTCTTTACTACTTCTTGACGGTCCGGCGGCTGCCGCGCGTCCGGGCCATTTTGGGGTTATCTTACTTTATGAAAGTGAGTTTACTTTTTCTTGCGGCGTCCGAAGAGGCGCGGGTGGCAATAGCGGTTGATGAGCGGCGTAAAGGAGTTCATCAGCAGTATGGCGAACGACATACCCTCAGGGTATGAGCCGTAGCGGCGAATCACGATAGTGATGAATCCGATCATGAATCCGTAGATGAGCTGGCCGGTGTGGGTCATGGGCGAGGTAACGTAGTCGGTGGCCATGAATACGGCTCCGAGCAGCAGACCGCCGGCGAAGATGTCGAGCAGCGGATTTCCGCCGAAGGCCCACGAGAAGAGGGCGGCCGATGCGATTATGGATATGGGGATGTGCCATGTGATGACGCGCGTGCAGAGCAGATAGACGAGGCCGATGAGTATGGCGATTCCGCCTACCTCTCCGAGCGATCCGTTCATCTGTCCTACCGCCATGCCGAGGAAGTCGACGTTGTCGAGCCCTATCTGCCCGTTGCCCGAGTTGAGCGTGGCGAGCAGAGTGGCGCCGGTAGTCGCGTCGGCTCCTGAGGCACCCGAGAAGTGGGTGAGTCCCGAGCTTACTCCGGTGGGCCATGTGGTCATGGCTGCAGGGAAAGAGATGAGAAGGAACACGCGGCCTACAAGAGCCGGGTTCCAGATGTTGCATCCGAGACCTCCGAACGACATCTTGCCGATGCCTATGGCCACCACCGATCCGATGACGGCCATCCACCAGGGAAGGATGCTCGGGAGGTTGAAGGCCAGCAGCAGGCCGGTGATGAGCGCCGACCCGTTGGCGAGGGTGCAGGGGCGGTGAAAGAGGAATCGTTCGATTAGCCATTCGGTTGCGAGGCAGGCGGCCACGCATACGCCTATCGTGAGGACGGCGTCGGTGCGGAATGTCCATACAGCCACGGCGAGGGCCGGAATGAGGGCTATGATGACGTTCCACATGCAACGGTCGATGCTGTTGCGTGAATGGATGTGCGGGGAGAGCGATACTGTCAGTTTCGGTTCCATACGCTAATGGTTGGCAGAGGGAGAGTGAATGGTATTATGGAATGATGGGATGGTTCCGGGCGGGCCGGAGTTGGGGTTATGGGCTTATTTGGGGAGTTTGCGGATTTCCTGTTTGGCATACCGGATGTAGTCGAGCAGCGGCCTGTGGGAGGGGCAGACGTAGGAGCAGCAGCCACATTCGAGGCAGCTGAGCACGTGCAGGTCCTTGATTTCCTCAAAGCGCTTCATTATCGAGAGGTTCATCATCTGGTAAGGCTCGAGGCCCATCGGGCAGCCCGACACGCACTTGGCGCAGCGTATGCAGGGCTCTTCGGGATGACGCCCGCTCATGCTCTTCGGGAGCACGAGCACTCCGGATATGGCCTTCGTGGTGGGGGCGTCGAGGCGGCTCATGGCCTTGCCCATCATGGGACCGCCGGCTATCACCTTGCCGGTGTCTTCGGGCAGACCGCCGGCAGCCTCGATGAGGGTGCTGATGGTGGTGCCTATCTTCACCATGAAGTTGCCGGGCTTGCGGAGCAACGGTCCGGTAACGGTAACCACGCGCTGCGTGAGCGGCTTACGGTTGTAGACGGCCTCGTAGATGGCGAGTGCTGTGGCCACGTTGTCGACCACGGCTCCGGCGTCGACCGGCAGTCCCCCTTCGGGCACCTCGCGTCCGGTAACGGCCTTGATGAGCTGCTTCTCGCCTCCCTGCGGATAGCGGGTGCGGAGCTTCACTACCTCGATGTCGTCGCATCCTTTCAGATAGCGGCGGAAGGTGGCTATGGCCTGAGGCTTGTTGGCCTCGATGCCGATCACGGCCTTGGGAGCGTCGACCGCCTTCATGATTAGGCGGCAGCCGGCCACGATGCGGTCGGGGTAGCCACACATGATTGTCTCGTCGCATGTGAGGTAAGGCTCGCACTCCGCGCCGTTGAGAATCACTATCTCGGCCTTCTTCCCTTCAGGAATCGAGAGCTTCACGCGGGTGGGGAACGTAGCGCCGCCGAGGCCTACGATGCCCATGTCGCCCACGATGTCGATTATCTCCTTGGGGGTGAGGGCGTCCACCTCTTCCTGAGTGCGGGGCGAGAGCTCGGCCTCTACTTCGTCCACGGCCGTCTCGATATGTTCTGTGGCGATGATCACCGCCTCGCGCCAGAAGCCCTGCGGGTCGCGCACCTTCTCGATGCGCTTCACGGTTCCGGCCACGGGGCTGTGTACCGGCGCGCTGACAAAGGCGGCTGCCTCGGCTATCATCTCGCCGGCCGAGACGGTCTGTCCCGGGCGCACGATGCAGCGCGAGGGGACGCCGATGCTCTCGGCAAGCTCGAGGCGTATTTCGGACGACACTCCGACCTCGATGATCGGCATCCCGGAGGTTAGCTTGGAGGGGTTGGGATGTATGCCCCCTTTTCCGAATGATTTAAGCTTCATTGCTTCCGGCGGGTTTATTATCAGATGTTTCGGGATTTCCTTTGAGTTCGGGGCGCAGGTTGCCGATGTGGTGGATGCTCGAGCGCGGGCAGGCACCTTCACATTCGCCGCAGCCTACACACTTCTCGGGGTCGATGTGGGCTACGAAGTCGTCGACCGTTACCGCATCGTGGTTGCAGACGCGCTTGCACTTTCCGCACCCGATGCAGCTGAGCGTACATTCCTTCATCGCGAGCGCTCCCTTGTCGTGGTTCATGCAGGCCACCCATACGATGGGCTTGTCGGGCTCTACGGGCACAAGTTCGAGCAGATGGCGCGGACAGGTCTTGACGCACTTTCCGCATCCGGTGCATTTGTCGATGTCGACGACTGCAATGCCGATCTCGGGGTCGATGTGCAGGGCGTCGAATATGCACGAAGCCACGCAGTCGCCGCGTCCGAGACAGCCGTAGTTGCAGTCGGTCTCGCCCTGATAGAGGGTGCCCTCCATGGCGCACGAGTCGACGCCGTCGTAGTTGTTGACCACCTGACGCTCCTCGCAGCCGCCATGACACTTCATGACAGCCACCCGGCGCACTCCGGCCTTGGCCTCGAGGCCGACGATGACCGATATCTTCTCCATGATGTCTTTGCCGGCTCCCGTGCAGTTGAAGCCGTCGAGGCTGTCGGTCTCGGCGCATGCCTTGGCAAACGCGTGGCAGCCCGACATTCCGCAGCCGCCGCAGTTGGCGCCCGGCAGCAGCTCCTCGATCTCGGCGATCTTAGGATTTTCGTAGACGTGGAATTTCTTGGCGACAAAATAGAGCACTACGGCCGCTATCACGCCTATGCCGCCCAGAATCAGCACTGTGGTGGATATTACTCCCATAAGGAATCTTTGCAGATTAAAGTGGATTTGAGGCAGTTCGCTTCTTGCGTCGCGAACCCCGGATCATGATATTTGTAAGGTTGAACAACGGGTTGAGAAGAGGGTTGTGAAAAACAGCGCAAAGTTACTTATTCCGCTCCAATCATGCAAGAATTCAGACGATGAAAAAATGATATTTTCGCACTATTTCATGAAGCCGAACGCACGCGCCGTTCCGACACTCTTCTATCGGTCGGCGAGCTTCTCGATATCGAAGGTAAATTCGTGGCGCACGCGGTCGCGCATCAGGTAGAGAAGCACGAAGAAGAAGGCCGTCGCTCCCAGTCCGCCGAGGGCGGCGGCAAGCTGGGAGGCGGTGAGCAGATAGACGCAAATCATGACGCCGAGCATCACCGCGCAGGGAATCACCGTCGCGAGGATGATGGCCTTGCGGTGCATGCGTTCGGTGCCTACGACGCGCACCCGTTCGCCGGTGTGGAAGCGTTCGGGATGGGCACAGGCTATCTCAATCACGTCTTTCCCTTTCTTGCCCGATATGGTGCAGAGCGAGGCGGCCGGGCAGCTGCCGCACTCCTCCTCGTCGTCGGAAAGCTTCACTTTCACTGTGCCTGTCCGGAGGTCGGCCCGGACCACCATCCCCTCGTGGGATATGCTGTCGATGTATTCTGTATGGCTCATAGTATGCTGAGTGTTCTGATAAAGTGCAAATTTACGAAAAATTATCTGTTCGCGCGTCCGACCGGGAGTTAAAAATTGCAACACACCCGTCTAAACAATAAAATCTATTCTTATCCACCGGTTCGGCGTAATGCCGGATCCGATTATCCTCGATTAGGAACTGAATCAAAACAAGTGCTTTTTTTTACACCTATTCGTTATCCTGGATTAAGTGTATTCTCGGGGCCGGCGGCTCAGGCTTCCCGTCCGTAAGAGACTGATGAAAAGGAAATTATTTTGAAATGTCCCGCTTGAGAATAATGCCTCGCATATCGGGAGTCGACCCATGAGGGACGCCTCCCGATATTATGTCTGCCAGGCAAGAAGGTTGAAAGGCCCCGGTTGTCGCAACCGAGGCCTTTCCGATTAGCATTAAATTAATACCTTGAATAAAACACAGTGCAAATACAATAATCCAACCCTATAACAATCTTTAACCGACATGGTTCATGCCGGGCGTGCCGGATATAATATTTTTAGCATTTCGGGCGTTTTTGCGATTGAAAGACAACCCTTCATTACATGGATACACCTATATTACATAGCGCCGCCGACAGAACGCGCGGACGGTTCGCCCCCTCTCCGTCGGGGCGGATGCATCTCGGAAATCTCTTCGCCGCCCTGCTCTCGTGGCTTTCGGCCAGAAGCAGGGGCGGAGAGTGGCTGCTCCGTATCGAGGATATCGACAGGCAACGGTCGCGCCGGGAGTTTGCAGAGATGATCGAGGCCGACCTTACGTGGCTCGGGCTCGACTGGGACCTCGGAGGCCTCGAAGGGCGGGGCATGGACGGCCCGTGTGTCCAGAGCCTGAGGTCCGAAAGATATGAGTCGGCTCTCAGTCGCCTCCGCGAGGCCGGACTGACCTATCCCTGCCGCTGCCGCCGGAAGGACATCCTCGCTTCGAGTGCTCCGCATCAGTCTGACGGCCGTGTGGTCTATGCCGGCACGTGCCGCCCGTCGGCCATGCCACCGTTCAGTGTGTCTGACTTTCGGGAGGGGAGCGAGAGGCTCTACGTGCCCGACCGTGACATCTGTTTCGACGACCGGCTTTTCGGCACTCAGCGCTTCAACCTTGCGCGTGAGTGCGGCGACTTCGTGCTCAGGCGAGCCGACGGTTCATGGGCCTACCAGCTGGCAGTGGTGGTCGACGACGCCGAGATGGGGATTTCGGAAGTGGTGCGCGGCAGCGATCTTCTCCTCTCAGCCGCCCAGCAGAAATACCTCTTCAGCCTTCTCGGCGCCGAATGTCCCGCGTATGCCCACTTTCCGCTTCTTGCCGACCATACGGGGCGCCGCCTTTCAAAACGCGATGCCTCGCTCGGGGTCGACGCCCTGCGGAGCCGGTTCGCTCCGCAGGAAATAGTAGGGCGCCTCGCTTTTCTCGCCGGATTGCTTGAGAAGCCTGAGCCTTGCCGCCCGGCCGAGCTGGTACCCCTCTTCCGGTGGGAGAAGGTGCCGCGAAGGGAATGGATCGAGGTGCCTTCAGGAATGCACTGGCGCTGAAAGTCGGAGATTTTATTGTCGGAATCAGTAATTTGTAGTAATTTTGTAGTTCGTAACCCATGGCTAAAATTACCGACAAGATGAAAGAATCAACAGAAAACAAGAATATATCAGCCGACGGCGGTCGCAAGATAGTTCTCAGCGGCATCCGCGCCACCGGCAACCTCCACCTCGGCAACTACTACGGAGCACTCAGCAAGTTCGTCAAGATGCAGGACGACTACGACTGCCGCTTCTTCATCGCCGACCTCCATGCCCTCACCACTCATCCCGACCCGAAGATTCTCCATGAGAACGTGAAGCAGATACTCGCCGAGTATCTCGCAGCCGGGCTTGACCCCGAAAAGAATGTAGTGTATGTGCAGAGCGACGTGCCCGAAATCTCGGAGATGTATGTGCTGATGAACATGCACGTAGGTATCGGCGAACTCATGCGCACCGCCTCCTTCAAGGACAAGGCCCGCAAGGCCCTCGGCCTTTCCGCCGGCTCGGCCGACGACACGGAAGAGGAGATCGAGAAGCAGATATGCGGCAATCAGACCAACCGGCGCGTCAATGCCGGACTCCTCACATACCCCACGCTCATGGCCGTCGACATCCTCATCCATAAGGCCGACTTCGTGCCTGTCGGCAAGGACCAGGAGCAGCATCTTGAGCTTACACGCCGCTTCGCCCGCCGCTTCAACAGCTTCTACGGCGTCGACTATTTCGGCGAACCCGTCAACTTCAATTTCGGAGGCGAGGCCGTGAAGGTGCCCGGACTCGACGGCTCGGGCAAGATGGGCAAGAGTGAAGGCAACTGCATCTACCTCATCGACGACGAGAAGACACTCCGCAAGAAGGTGATGCGTGCCGTTACCGACCAGGGTCCGCAGGCTCCGAATTCCGTTCCGCCCCAGCCTATCGAAAACCTCTTCACGCTGCTCGACCTCGTGTCGGAGCCCGATGTGGCAAAGCATTTCCGCGATGCCTACGCCGACTGCTCAATCCGCTACGGCGACCTCAAGAAGCAGCTCGCCGAAGACATCCTGAAGATGTCGCTCCCAATACGCCAGCGCATCCTCGACATCCGCGACAACGACGAATACCTCTCGCGGGTGGTGCGCGAAGGAGCCGAGCGTGCACGCGAATACGCCGCCGCCACGCTCCGCGACGTAAGGGAGATCATGGGCATCCGTAAATTCTGAGCGTCATGCGCCGCTCAGCGAAAGGCGTCATGCGCCTGCTCATACTGCCGGCTCTGCTTATATGCCTCGCCACGGCCTGTATAGGCCGCGGCGGCGACGCGCGTCCCACCTATTCGGTAAGCTACCCGATGCAGAAGGTGCTGCTCGAGAGGATAGCCGGCGACCGTTTCAACATCAACACACTCATCCCTCCCGGCACCAACCCCGAAAGCTACGACCCTTCGGTGTCGACGCTCGTCTCGCTTGAGAAGAGCAAGGCCTTCTTCCGTCTCAACACTCCCGGCTTCGAGCAGAGCGTAATGGCGCGAACCGGCCGCAACTACGCGGGTCTCGACCTCGTGGACGCCGACAAGGGGATAGTGCGCATCGAGGGCACGCATGGCCACGGCGAAGAGGATCCGCATATATGGAACTCGGTGCGCAACGCGCGTGTCATGGCCGCCAACATGGCCTCATACCTCGCCTCGACCGACAAAGGCAACGCCTCGGCCTATCGGAAGAACGCGAGCAGGCTCGACGACGACCTCCGCGCGCTCGACGACTCGATAGCCTCGATACTGTCCGGAGCCAAAGGTGCCTCGTTTGTGGTGATGCACCCTTCGCTCAGCTATTTCGCCCGCGACTACGGTCTGCATCAGATAGCCATGGAGACCGAGGGTAAGGAAGCCACTCCGCGCCAGCTGGCCGAGCGCATGAATGCCGCCCGCCGGAGCGGTGCCAAGGTGATGGTGCACGACCGCGAACATTCGTCGGCCCAGGCAGAGACGATAGCCCGTCAGCTCGGCCTCAGGCTTGTGCTCGTCTCGCTCAACGGCTACGACTGGGAGGATAACCTCGTGAAGCTGGCGCGTGAGATAGCCGCCGGCGCTGCTGAATCGAATACAGAACCCGATAATGGCTGACAACGATACGCTCATATCGCTTGAGAACGTAAGCATGGCCTTCGACGGACGGAGGGTGCTTGAAGATGTCTCAATGTCGGTGGTCCGGGGCGACTTCATGGCCATCACCGGACCCAACGGCGGAGGAAAGACCACTCTGCTGCGGATAATGCTGCGGCTGCTGCGCCCCACTCGCGGCAAGGTGAGATACTTCGACGGCGGACGTGAGGTGAAAAGCCTGCGTTTAGGGTATCTCCCGCAGAAGAACATGATTGACCTGCGCTTTCCGATAACAGTCGGTGAGGCCGTCAGAAGCGGCCTGCTGCAGGGATTCGGCGGGCGCGCCCGTTCGGAGCGAGACCATGAGCTTTTCGATGCTGCTGTAGAACTTACCGGTATTGAGGAACTGCTCGACCGGCCTGTGGGCGATCTTTCGGGCGGGCAGCTACAACGCACGCTTCTCGCACGCGCGGTGGTGTCGCGTCCCGAAGTGCTGGTGCTCGACGAGCCGCTTTCGTATGTCGACAAGCGTTTCGAGCATAGAATCTACCACATAATGGAGCAGTTGCGCCGCACCACCACCATAGTGCTCGTAAGCCATGAGATGTCGGTCATCTCCGGCATGGCCAACCGCCATTTAGTGGTGGACCATACTATCCATGAGTGCTCGGCACTGACCCACTATGTGCCCGGAGAGTGCTGGCCTGAAGGTGGATACACAAGTGATGAACGAGACTGACAGACACGCTTTGCAATGGTACTGAACTGGATATGGATTTCATTTCTCGCGGTGGCGTTTCTCGTGGCCGTGGGGAAGACTGTGTTTGCCGGCGACATGGAGGTGTGGTCGGCCGTGATGAACAGCTCCTTCGAGCAGGCGGCCTTCGCCTTCGAAATCTCGCTCGGACTCACCGGCGTGCTCACGCTATGGCTCGGAATAATGAAAATCGGCGAGAAAGGTGGCGTGATAGAGTTTTTCGGGCGCCTCATCTCGCCGTTCTTCTCGCGCCTTTTCCCCGGAATACCGAAAGGGCATCCGGCCATGGGAGCCATATTCATGAATATCTCGGCCAACATGCTCGGCCTCGACAATGCCGCCACGCCTATGGGTCTCCGCGCCATGCAGGAGATGCAGACGCTCAATCCGCAGAAAGACACGGCCACCGACGCCATGATAATGTTTCTGGTGCTCAACAGCTCGGGTCTCTGCCTCATTCCCATAAGCATAATGATGTACAGGGCGCAGGGCGGCGCGGCCAATCCAACCGACATCTTCATCCCCATCCTGCTTGCCACAGCCATAGCCACGCTCGTGGGTCTCGTGGCTCTCTGCCTGCGTCAGCGCATCAGGATGGACCGCGTGATATGGAGCTGGCTCGCCGGCATCGCTGCAGCCGTGGCCGGCATCACTTTCTTCTTCCGTTCGCTTCCGGCCGACAAGGTGCAGGAGTATTCCACTTTCGGAGCCAACGTGATACTCTTCTGCGTGATAATAGCCTTCATAGCCGCCGGCATAAGAAAGCGCATCAATGTCTACGACACGTTTATCGAAGGAGCCAAGGAGGGATTCAGGACCGCCGTGATGATAATCCCGTATCTTGTCGCCATCCTTGTGGCCATAGGGATGTTTCGCGCCTCGGGTGCCCTCGATGTCTTCACCGGGGCGGTCGAGTCGGCCGTCGGCGCCCTGGGATTCGACACGCAGTGGGTCGGCGCGCTCCCGACGATGATGATGAAGCCGCTCAGCGGCTCCGGCTCATGCGCCATGATGCTCGACGTGATGAAGGCCAACGGAGCCGACGCCTTCGTGAGCAAGGTGGCGGCTACGGTGCGTGGCTCCACCGACACCACCTTCTATATCCTCGCGGTCTATTTCGGCTCGGTCGGTGTGATGAAGACGCGCTATGCGGCAGGCTATGCGCTTCTGGCAGACATAGTCGGCGCGGTGGCCGCCGTCTGCATCTGTTATTTCTTCTTTGTATAAGCCCCCTGCTTCATAGTTTTTCTAAGGCCCGGTCAGAGGCTGAACGAGCGGGAGTTAAGGTAATCGGTAAGGATTATCACGGCCGCCGTGCGGTCGGCCAGTTCGCGGTTTTGCCTGACGCTCTTCCTGACGCCTCCGGCTATCATCTCACGATGAGCTATGGCCGATGTGAAGCGCTCGTCGAACATCTCAACCGGAATTTCAGGCAGTTCGCGCGAGAGGTGTTTGAGAAACGGCTTGATGTATTGCATCGACTCCGACGGTTCTCCCCGGAGTGTGCGCGGCAGCCCTACCACTATTTTATCGACCTGCTCGCGCGAGGTGTAGTCTTTCAGAAAATCCATAAGGTCGCAGGCCCTGACGGTCGGCAGTCCGTTGGCAGCGATACGCAGCGGGTCGGTAACGGCCACTCCGCACCGTTTGCGCCCATAGTCGATGGCTAATATTCGTCCCATGTAGTTGGTTTATACAGACAGCCGGAGAAGAAGACTGTGTCTTTTTCTCCGGCTGATATTTTGAATCGATACGGGGGCTTGATTACTTCTTGAAGAAGCGGTTGTAGAGACCCTCGAAGCCCTGGCCGTGGCGAGCCTCGTCTTTTGCCATCTCGTGAACGGTGTCGTGGATAGCGTCGAGGTTAGCCTTCTTGGCGTTGGCAGCGATACGCATCTTGTCGGCGTTGGCACCTGCCTCGGCGTGCATGCGCTTCTCGAGGTTGGTCTTGGTGTCCCATACCATGTCGCCGAGGAGCTCGGCAAACTTGGCGGCGTGCTCGGCCTCTTCCCAGGCGTAACGCTTGAAGGCCTCGGCTACTTCGGGATAACCCTCGCGGTCGGCCTGACGCGACATAGCGAGATACATGCCTACCTCAGTGCACTCGCCCATGAAGTGAGTGTTGAGGTCTTTGATCATCTCCTCGTCGGTATCTTTCGCAACGCCGAGTTTGTGCTCGGTTACGAACTGAAGGAGGGCGGTCTTATCGAGTTCGTCGAATTTCGAAGCGGGGACGCCACACTGGGGGCACTTTGCGGGGGGATTCTCGCCTTCAGCTACGTAGCCGCAGACGGAGCAAATCCATTCTTTTGCCATAATGAGTTGTAAATTAGAGTGTTTTTAAGTTATTCTGTCTTATTTTGGGAGCCTGGGGAAGAGCCTCGGCGGCTCCGCTGTGTTCCTTCGGCTTAAATCGAAACAAAGTTACAAAAAAATAGGGCTATCTCCAAATCCCTACGCCATTCCGATATAATATTTAGTAAAATTTAAGATGTCTGTTAAGCTATTTTAATCATTCCGGGTCGGCTCCGGCTGTTGAAATTATTTGATTTTATCGGGTTGTTGTTCAATAATTCTCAGAATATTCTGTCTCTGTTCAATATTTTTAATTAACTTTGCAATCTCAACCATCGAAACATCCCGACTATGGACAGAGCCGAAATACCCGCCGCCGGCGGAAACAGAAGAATCGACAGAATCGACAAATATGCCAACTACAAGGGGCTGAACGACAACCGGCTCACCAAGGAGTGCGGCATAGCGGTAGGCACGCTGGGAAAGGCGCGCAAGGAGGGTAAGGACGCCTCGGGACGCACGTGCGAGGCCATACTATCGCGTTTCCCGGAGCTCAGCCGCGCGTGGCTGATGGAGGGAACCGGAGAGATGCTTGCCGATGTTTCGGCCACCGACTTCCCTCTCTTTCCGCTGGTAGAGGATATGGCGGCCGAGTGTGGCGAGTCGGGTGGTGTATTCGACACAAACGCCTTCCGCAATCTGCCTCGTTTAGGTGTGCCGGGCGTGCCGCGCGACACGGAGTTCTTTATTCGCGCGCAGGGCTACAGCATGATCGACGCCAGCCGGCCCGAGCTTTCCATTCCACCGGGTTCGCTCGTAGGCCTGGCCAAGATCAATGGCGGCGTGATACGCTGGGGAGAGACCTACGCGCTGGCTACCCCGGACGGCATCATGATCAAGCGGGTGTTTCCGACCGACAGCCCCGACAAGGTGAAATGCGTCAGCTATAACACCGTGGAGTATCCCGAGTTCATAATCGACCGCAGCGACGTGCGCGATGTGGCCCGCATCACGTGTGTGATTCCCGTCTATGTGCGCGGCTGAGGCATCGAAGGTGGAGCGCTGCGTGCGCGAGGCGGTCGGCGTGCTTGCTCCTGGGCGCGACCCGCGCGACGTGCGCCTTCTGCTCGGCCTGAGCGGCGGAGCCGACAGCGTGGCCCTGCTGCTCGCTCTTCGCGCGGCGAGGGTCGACGTGAGGGCCGTGCATTGCAATTTCTCGCTCAGGGGCGGGGAGAGCGACCGCGACGAGCGCTTCGTCAGGGAGCTGTGCCTGCGTCTCTCAGTGCCCCTCGAAGTGCGTCGGTTCGACACCCGCCGGTATTGCTCCCAGCGTCGTCTTTCGCTCGAAGAGGGATGCCGGAGTCTGCGCTACGACCTCTTCCGCGAAGAGATGGCGCGGCAGGGGTGTGTGCGTGTCGCCGTGGCCCATCATGCCGACGACAATGCCGAGACCTTCCTGCTTGAGCTTATGCGCGGGGCCGGACTGCGCGGACTCAAGGCGATGCTTCCCGACAACGGAGAGGTGGTAAGACCGCTGCTCGGCTGTACGCGGGCCGACATAACGGCCTATCTCGAATCGGCAGGGGAGACGTTTGTGGTCGATTCCACAAATGCCGACAGTGATTTCAGCCGCAATTTCGTGCGCAACGAGGTTATGCCTCTGCTGGCCACACGCTGGCCTTCGGCCGCGGCTTCGATAGCGCGGTCGGCCGAGTGTCTGCGCGAAGACTTCATGCTTCTGCTTCCGCTGATACAATCGACCGGAGCGAAAGATAGGCTCGACTACTCGGAACTCGAATCGTCGGGCGCTCCCCGAAGCCTGCTGTATTATTTCATAAGCACGGTCGGAGGCACGCGCCACACGGCCGGAGAGATGCTCGACGTCTGGCGCCGGGGGCGCGTAGGCGCTGTGTGGCATCTCGACGGAACCGACATAGTGTCAGGGCGCAGAGGGTTCGAGAAGGTGGCGCATGCCTGTTTCCGCCTCCCTGAGCTCGAAATCGAGACGTTTGCCGCCGACGCAGATGTTTTGCGTCAGGTGCGCGAACCCGACGGCAACCGCACGCTCTGGCTGGGTGAAGACCCTTCAGCCTTCAGGCTCAGGCCGCGGCGCACGGGCGACCGCATCTCGCCGCTCGGAATGAAGGGGAGCAGCCTGGTGAGCGACATAGTGAAAGACGCGCATTTCGATGCCGCGGAATCGCGTGGAGTAGTGGTGCTTGAACATATCCCTACCGGGGAGATAGTGTGGGTGCCGGGATTGAAGCGTTCGCGCCGACATCTGATCGACCTCAAGTCTCCTCCGGCCACGGTCTGTCGTCTCCGTCTGAGCGTGAAAGAGTGATTTCCAGCAAGGTTGAAGAGCCTAAGAGTCTGTTTGAATTTAACTTCAAACCGACTCTAAATTTTGCAGATTCCAAAACTTTTTATAATTTTGCAGTGTAATATAAGCAGACAGACCCTTTGGCTGTCTGCGCCGGAAGCCGTTCCGCTCCGGAGAAACACAAGGCGACAGACCGCTCAAACGATTGATTAAGTTGGGTTTGCGTCTATTGGACGGACGGTTTTCAATCACTCCCGTATGGTTCGGAATTTGTAGTCCGGCCCGCGTTTCCGAAGTAATCGCGCCTCCTCGGCTTCGGATTTCTTATTTCCCCGCTTGAATTTACAGCCCCGCTTTCCGGAAAAATTATTTCCGGGTCATGCCGATGCCTTTTTTCGGAGACGCGCGTCTCCGCTAACAGACCTGAAGGCCTTGGCACTGACGGACAGAGTGCCGGTGTGGGATTCTCATGCGTAAATTCGGTAAAAAATCTTTTCCCAACAACAGTACTTCCCCGATGCGCCTGTCATCAGACTCTATGCCGCCTGACCATCGCACGGACAAAGATGTCCATGCCGCAGGCACTAATTTGCGCCGGGCACTGTCTCTTTCGTGAAAATCATCGCATATCAATATGTATAGCTTAGAAGAATTACACTCCCTCCCCGAATCCGACCTCTACGGCATCGCCGAGGGCCTTGGCATGAAAAAACCCTCTTCTTTCCCCAGGGAAGAAGTAGAGTATTACGTACTTGACAACGAATCGAGCAATATAGCTAAGGACGAGGCCGCAAAGCTCGGCGAGCAGGGCGACCGTCCCCGCAAGCGCGGCCGCAAGTCGAACGCGCAGAAGGCGGCCGAAGCAGCCGCACGCGCTTCGCAGACCGGCGACGCACAGGCCGACGCCGAAGCTCCCAAAAAACGCGGCCGCAAGTCGAACGCACAGAAGGCGGCCGAAGCAGCCGCACAGGCCAATGCCGAGGCTCAGGCCGAGATGCCAGCCGAGGTTGAGGCTTCAGACGCAAGCGAGGCCGAAGCGGCTCCCAAGCGCCGCGGACGCAAACCTAAGGCTGAAGCCACACCCGAACTTCCCTTTGAAAGTGAACTCCCCCTCGAAGGGGAGGAGACGGCATCCGAAGCTCCCGAAGAGGCCAACCTCCCGATGGCTGTGGAGCAGCCCGAAGACAACGCCACACCCGAAGCGGGCGACGCCGGGGAGATGGGCGCTCAGGACGATTTCGCCGACTTCTTCCGCCCTGCCGGCCGACGTCAGCCTAAAGAGAAGCCCGGACTCGACTCTTTCTTTTCAAACGCACGCCGCAAGACGTTCACTCCGCGTTCGAAGCGCGAGATAGAGGAAGCGGCCGTGGCTGCGGCCACCGCCCCCATCACAATCGGCGAACCGACGGCCGACGGACAGTTTGTGGCACAGCCTCAGGCCAAGGGAAGCAAACACATGAGCAAGCGCGAGCGCATGCGTCAGCGCCAGCAGAAGCAGGCAGAGCGCGAGATGGCCCAGCGCCCCGTAACGCGTTTCGACTTTGACGGCATCCTTGTGGCCCAGGGCCTTCTCGAAATCATGCCCGAGGGCTACGGTTTCCTCCGTTCGAGCGACTACAACTATCTCGGAAGC
The DNA here is from genome assembly GCA_945873625.1 of uncultured Porphyromonadaceae bacterium. Taxonomy (GTDB): domain Bacteria; phylum Bacteroidota; class Bacteroidia; order Bacteroidales; family Muribaculaceae; genus Lepagella. The sequence continues at coordinate 16,830 of CAMCDS010000005.1, forward strand.
CCCGACGACATCTATGTAACCCAGCAGCAGATAAAGCAATACGGACTCAAGACCGGCGACGTGGTGGAGGGCGGTATCCGTCCGCCGCGCGAGGGTGAAAAATACTTCCCGCTGTGCAGCATCACCTCCGTCAACGGTCTCGACCCGAAACTCATCCGCGACCGCGAGCCGTTCGAGCACCTCGTGCCCCTCTTCCCCGACGAGAAGTTCAACCTCGCCCGCAATGCCATGAGCATCTCAACCCGCGTGGTCGATATGTTCGCCCCCATCGGCAAGGGTCAGCGCGCGCTTATCGTGGCTCCCCCGAAGACCGGTAAGACCATCCTGCTCAAAGACATCGCCAACGCCATTGCCGAAAACCATCCCGACACATACATCATCATGCTCCTCATCGACGAACGTCCCGAGGAGGTTACCGACATGGCCCGAAGCGTCAACGCCGAAGTAATCGCATCCACGTTCGACGAGCCCGCCGAGCGCCACGTGAAGATCGCCGGACTTGTGCTCGAAAAGGCCAAGCGCCTCGTGGAGTGTGGCCACGACGTGGTGATAATGCTCGACTCCATCACGCGTCTCGCCCGCGCCTACAACACCGTCTCGCCCGCCTCGGGCAAGATTCTTTCGGGCGGTGTCGACGCCAACGCCCTCCAGCGTCCCAAACGCTTCTTCGGCGCGGCGCGCAACATCGAGAACGGCGGATCGCTCACCATCATAGCCACGGCCCTCACCGAGACCTCGTCGAAGATGGACGAGGTGATCTTCGAGGAGTTCAAGGGCACGGGCAACATGGAGCTCCAGCTCGACCGCAAGCTCTCCAACAAGCGTATCTTCCCGGCTGTCGACATCATCGCCTCGTCGACCCGTCGCGACGACCTGCTCCTTCCGCAGGAGACGCTCAACCGCATGTGGATACTTCGCAACTATCTGGCCGACATGAATTCGCTCGAGGCCATGGAGTTCATGAAGAAACGCATGGAGATGACGCGCAACAACGAGGAGCTTCTCCTCACCATGGACAAATAAAATACCGCCTGTTTAGAGGATATGGGAAAGACATCGTCGCAGAAGACCAACGCCGCCCGTCTGCTCGACCGCGCCGGCATCGCCTACGAGCTGGTGCCCTATACGGTCGACGAGACGAACCTTGCCGCCGACCATGTGGCTGCCGAACTTGACGAACCTATCGAACAGGTGTTCAAGACCCTCGTGCTGCATGGCGACCGCTCGGGTCATTTCGTGTGCATCGTGGCCGGCAACCGTGAGGTAGACCTCAAGAAGGCGGCCAAGGCAAGCGGCAACAAGAAGGCCGACCTCATCCCGATGAAGGAGCTGCTGCCGCTGACGGGCTACATCCGCGGCGGATGTACCGCGCTCGGGATGAAGAAGAAATTTCCAACATTCATCTCGGAAGAGGCTCTCGGTTTCGATTTCATCTATGTCTCGGCCGGACAGCGGGGCCTTCAGCTCAAGGTGGATCCGGCCGACTGGGTGAAGGCCACCGACGCCGTGGCGGCCGACATAAGCACTAATCCCGAAGACGCATGAACAGCTTCGGCAATCTGCTGCGCCTCACCACCTTCGGCGAGAGCCACGGCCCGGCCATGGGGGGAATCCTCGACGGAATGCCGTCGAGGGTGCCTTTCGACGCCGAAGCCGTGCAGCAAGCCCTGTGCCGCCGCCGTCCCGGCAGCGGTGCGGGTCGCAGCGCGCGCAAGGAGACCGACATCATCCGTATCCTATCGGGCGTCTCGCCCGAAGGCCTCACGCTCGGCACTCCCATCGGGTTCATGATTCCCAACGTCGACGCGCGGCCGGGCGACTACTCCCGGTTGCTGCGTCCCAACCATGCCGACTATACCTACGAGATGAAATACGGCATACGGGCCGTGGCCGGCGGCGGACGCGCCAGTGCGCGCGAGACCGCTTCGTGGGTGGCCGCCGGCGCCATGGCCTCTATGCTGACCCGTCCCGAAGGTATCACTATCCGTGCGGCCGTCAGCGGGGTAGGGGAATGGGAGTCGGCCGAGCCTTACTCGCTACTTCCGCTGCCCGCAGAGGCTATGGAGATAGTGGAGAAGGCCGGAGCCGCCGGCGACAGTGTCGGCGGACTGGTGAGCTGCGTGGTCAGCGGTGTGCCGGCCGGACTCGGCGAGCCGGTGTTCGACAAACTCCATTCACGCCTTGCCGCCGCCATGATGAGCATAAACGCCGCCAAATGCTTCGAATACGGACTCGGACGCAAGGCGGCCCGAAGCTATGGCTCAGAGACAGCCGACCCTTTCGTGCTTCCGCCCGGAGCATCTTGCCCGGAGCCGGCCGGCGATTTCAGCGGCGGCATACAGGGAGGAATCTCCAACGGACGCGACATCCGTTTCACCGTGGCCTTCAAGCCTACGCCGACACTGATGCGCGATGTGGAGAGCTTCGACATCGAAGGTAACCGGGGCGTGATACCGGCCCGCGGACGCCACGACGTATGCGTGGCGCTCAGGGCTCCGGCCGTGGTGGAGGCAATGGCCGCCCTTGTGGTGGCCGACGCCCTTCTGGCGTCACGTCTGCCACTAAAGTCAAGAGTATGAATCCCTGGTACACCGACTATTCAGAATATCTGTCGCGGATATTCCCGGGCGTCAAGGTGCAGAAAATATCGGTCGATGCCGGCCGCAGCTGCCCCAACCGCGACGGCACCATCGGTACCGGCGGATGCTCATATTGCGACAACCGCACGTTCACGCCCGGGTATTGCCGGCCGTCGCTCCCCGTGGCCGAACAGCTTGCCTTGGGCAAGGCTTTTTTCAGCCGCAAATATCCGCTGATGAAGTATCTGGCCTACTTCCAGTCATACACCTTCACCCACCGTGCCTCCGCTTCCGAGATGAAGCGTATGCTTGCCGAAGCCGCCGCCACCGACGGCGTGGTCGGCCTGGTGATAGGCACCCGTCCCGACTGCTTCGACGCTTCTGTGGCCTCGCTCCTCGGGAAGACCGCCGGGAGTATGCCGCTATTCGTGGAGTTCGGAGCCGAGAGCAGTTTCGACGCCACGCTTAGGCGCGTGAACCGCGGACATACATGGCGCGACACAGTCTCGGCCGTGGCCCTTGCCGCCGATGCCGGACTGCACTGCGGCCTGCACCTCATCGCCGGTCTTCCGGGCGAGACGCTTGGCGACGCCCTCACCACCGTAGACCGTGCCGCCTCGCTCCCGATTGAGTCGGTGAAGCTGCATCAGCTCCAGATTATCAAGGGCACGCCCCTATGGCGCGAATGGAAGGAGGGCACGGCCGATATCCGCATTCCGGAGCTTGATGAATATCTCGCCTTCTGTGCCGAGGCCGTAAGGATTGTAGACCGTCGCGTGGCCATCGAGCGTTTCGTGTCGCAGGCCCCGGCCGGGATGCTCGAAGCCCCGAAATGGGGACTTAAGAACCATGAGTTCACTGCCAGGCTTCATCGCCTGCTCAGCGAAAAGTAATATAATCACTTTGAAAGACGTTATAGAGTAAAGCAACAAAGATATGAAGAAACTTGCAATTAGCGCAGCCGCGCTCCTCGCCATCGCCCCTTATGCCGCGGCCGACATCGTGGTCAACCTCCCTGAGAGTGTCCCCGGTTCGACGGTGATAGTCGAAAGCACCTCTGTAGAGAAAATGGCCAACGCCCGCAGCCGCGCCGACCTCGGCCTCGTCAGCGACACGGTGGCCATAGTGAAGGGGAAACCCCTCACAGTGAAGGTGCCCGCTGACGCCGACACCCGTTTCAAACTCACGTTCAGCCCCGAAAACACCCTCGACCTCTATACCAGTCCGGGCGAGCAGATCACGCTCGACATCACGGCCTTCTCCCCCGTGCGCTACACGGTGAAGGGTTCGCCGCTGATGGAGGGTATATGGCAGATCGACGAGGCCGTGCGCCCCATCGAGCAGGCTGCCTCCGAGATACGCGACGGCAAGCGCCCGCAGAGCGAGATGCAGGGTCTTTTCGAGCAGTACACCAAGGTGCTCACCGATTTCATCGAGAAGAACCCCTCGTCGCCGGCTGCCGTCTATGCCATGCTCAGCCTCCAGCCCGAAGACTTCGTGAAGTATGACTCCATCGTGGCTCCCAATGCCGCCAGGAGCGCCCTCAACCCGATGCTCGTCAAGACCCGCGAACGCGTCAACGCCCAGATAGAGGCCGACCGCAAGCGTGCCGAGATGGAGCAGAACCACGTGCAGGCTCCCGCCTTCACTCTCGAGAACCTCGAAGGAAAGAACGTAAGCCTCAGCGATTTCAAGGGTAAGTGGCTCATTCTCGACTTCTGGGGCTCATGGTGCGGATGGTGCATCAAGGGCTTCCCGCAGCTCAAGGAGGCCTATGCCAGATACAAACCCGAGCTTGAGGTGATCGGCATCGACTGTCAGGAGCCCAAAGACCGCTGGAAAGCCGGCGTCGAGAAGCATCAGCTCCCCTGGGTGCACGTATATCTGCCTCAGGAGCAGGCTCAGGAACTCCTCTCGGCCTACGGCGTGCAGGGTTTCCCCACTAAGGTGATTGTCAATCCCGAAGGAAAGATCATGAACATCACGTCGGGCGAGGATCCCGAGTTCTACAATATCCTCGCAAAACTGATGGGCAAATAAGATCATATCCAAATCCACGACATAAAAAAACGGCCGCGCCCCTCTTCGGAGAGCGCAGCCGTTTTTATGTCAGGGATTTGCCACTTAGTCGGAATTTAACTAATTTTGCACTCAAATAACTACGAACACACATTTATATGGCAGACGATAAGAAAATCATATTCTCGATGGTCGGAGTCAGCAAAGTGATTCCTCCCCAGCGTCAGATTCTCAAAAACATCTACCTCTCATTCTTCTATGGTGCCAAGATAGGCATCATCGGCCTCAATGGCTCCGGTAAGTCTACGCTCATGAAGATCATCGCCGGCATCGACAAGGAGTATCAGGGCAACGTGGTCTTCTCGCCCGGCTACTCGGTGGGCTACCTCGAGCAGGACCCGAAGCTCGACCCCGACAAGACGGTGGTGGAGGTGGTGCGCGAAGGCGTGCAGCCCGTGATGGACCTCCTCAAGGAATACGATGAGGTCAACAACGCCTTCGGCGATCCCGACGTGCTTGAGAACCCCGACAAGATGGAGGCCCTCATCAACCGTCAGGCCGAGCTTCAGGACAAGCTCGACGCCTCCGACGCCTGGAACATCGACAATAAGCTCGAACGTGCCATGGACGCCCTGCGCTGTCCCCCCGACGACCAGAAAATATCCACCCTCTCCGGAGGCGAGCGCCGCCGCGTGGCCCTCTGCCGCCTCCTCCTTCAGCAGCCCGACGTGCTTCTTCTCGACGAGCCTACCAACCACCTCGACGCCGAATCGATCGACTGGCTCGAGCAGCACCTGCAGCAGTATCCCGGCACGGTAATCGCCGTTACCCACGACCGCTACTTCCTCGACCACGTGGCCGGATGGATTCTCGAACTCGACCGCGGCGAGGGTATACCCTGGAAGGGCAACTATTCGTCGTGGCTCGACCAGAAGACCAAGCGCATGGCTCAGGAAGAGAAGCAGGCCTCGAAGCGCCGCAAGACTCTTGAGCGCGAGCTCGAATGGGTGCGCATGGCTCCCAAAGCCCGTCAGGCAAAGGGAAAGGCACGTCTCGCAAGCTACGACCGTCTGCTCAACGAAGACCAGAAGCAGCGCGAGGAGAAGCTCGAGATCTTCATCCCCAACGGTCCCCGTCTGGGCAACAAGGTGATCGAGGCGCAGCACCTCGCCAAGGCCTACGGCGACAAAGCCCTCTTCACCGACCTCAACTTCATGCTTCCCCCCAACGGCATAGTGGGCGTGATCGGCCCCAACGGCGCCGGCAAGACCACCCTCTTCAAGCTCATCATGGGTCTTGAGAAGCAAGACCGCGGCGACTTCGAGGTAGGCGAGACCGTGAAGATCGCATACGTCGACCAGACCCACAAAGACCTTTCGCCCGAGAAGACCGTCTACGAGGTTATCTCGCAGGGAGTAGAGTCGTTCCGCATGGGCGGACGCGACATGAACGCCCGCGCCTACCTCTCGAAGTTCAACTTCACCGGGGCCGACCAGGAGAAGAAGATCGGAGTGCTCTCGGGCGGCGAACGCAACCGCCTCCACCTCGCCATGGCACTCAAGGAGGAGGGCAACGTGCTGCTGCTCGACGAACCGACCAACGATATCGACGTCAATACGCTCCGAGCCCTTGAAGAGGGTCTGGAGAACTTTGCCGGATGTGCGGTTGTAGTAAGCCACGACCGCTGGTTCCTCGACCGTATCGCCACCCATATACTCGCTTTTGAGGGCGACAGCAAGGTAACCTACTTCGAGGGTTCCTATTCCGACTACGAGGAGTATCGCAAGAAGCGCGACGGCAACGACGCTCCCCACCGCATCCGCTACCGCAAGCTCACCGACTGACACCCCTGAAGCACAATCCATTCACCCCATGCTTCCGCCCGGAAGCATGGGGTTCTTATACCGGACCTACTTATGCGGCAGGGTTAACCTCCGGAGGAGGTTGCCTTCGGTCGCCAGACGTCCGCGCTTGCTTGCGGCGTGGGATAACCCCCGGAGGGGGTTGCCTTTTCTTTAGCCCCATGTTAACGAACGAAGTGAGGTACATGGGGACACACCCCTCCCTCCCGTGCACAACAACCCCCGGAGGGCGGTTGCCTCTGTCCGCAAAACAGCCGCCTTCGTCCGCCTTTGTCCGCCGGACGTCCGCTCAGCGAGTAGATGCAACCACCCTCCGGGGGGTGTTGTCGTAGGGCCGGGGTTATCCCCGCGTAGGCTCGCGGAGCTCGCCAACACGGGGTTATCGAAGATGGAACCTCCTCCGGAGGTTCTCGTGCCGATGCCATGATTATGCGGCTTCTGCATGGCGTTTGCGGCGGGGCGGAGCCTCGCGCGGATGCTATGGTGTATCAAAAAACTATCTACGTCTCGCGTTGATGTGGAACTTTTGTGGGCCGGGGGTTGCGCGGGCCGGAAAAAAGTATTAATTTTGCAGTGCTAAATAAACTCTGTCTGTAAACAACGCGGCGGCTTCTGTCGACTTTATCCGGAAAAAGCTGCGTGGGAGCGGATGGAGTTGTTGTGCATTATTATAATCTTTGATTAGCCCAGATTGTCGGGTGCCGGGTGTCGGTGTTTATGACTTCCGGTGCTGACGTGGGACAATAAATATTTGTCAATCAGATGTATAGAGACAAGACATGCGGCGAGTTGCGCTTGGCAGACGCCGGACAGGAGGTGAGGCTCGCCGGATGGGTGCAGCGCATCCGCAAGATGGGCGGTATGACCTTTATCGACCTGCGCGACCGCTATGGTATCACCCAGATAGTTTTCAATCAGGAAATCAACGCCGACCTTTGCGAGGCGGCCAACGGTCTCGGCCGTGAATACGTGGTGGAGATCACCGGCAAGGTGGAGGAGCGCACAAGCAAGAACAAGAATATCCCTACCGGAGAGATAGAGATCATCGCCTCGGCCGTGAAGGTGCTCAATAAGAGCGACATACCCCCCTTCACCATCGAAGACAACACCGACGGCGGCGACGACCTGCGCATGAAATACCGCTATCTGGACCTGCGCCGTCCCTGCGTGCGCAAGAATCTGGAGCTGCGCCACCGCATGGCTTTCGAAATACGCCGTTACCTCGACTCGAAGGGCTTTCTGGAGATCGAGACGCCGATTCTCGTGAAGTCGACGCCCGAGGGCGCACGCGACTTTGTGGTGCCTTCGCGCATGAATCCCGGTGAGTTTTATGCCCTTCCGCAGAGCCCGCAGCTCTTCAAGCAGCTGCTGATGGTGAGCGGCTACGACCGTTACTTCCAGATTGCCAAGTGTTTCCGCGACGAAGACCTCCGCGCCGACCGTCAGCCGGAGTTCACGCAGGTCGACTGCGAGATGAGCTTCGTGGAGCAGGAAGACGTAATCCAGATGTTCGAGGGCCTCGTGAAGCACATCTTCAAGTATGTGAAAGACATCGACTTCGCCGACCCCTTCCCCCGCATGACATGGCACGACGCCATGCGCCTCTACGGCAGCGACAAGCCCGACATCCGCTTCGGCATGCCCTTCGTGGAGCTTACCGACCTCGTCAAGGGCAAGGGCTTTGCCGTGATGGACGACGCCGAGCTTACAGTGGGCATCGTGGCCAACGGATGCGCCGCCTACACCCGCAAGCAGATCGACCAGCTCACCGACTTCGTGAAGCGTCCGCAGGTGGGCGCCAAGGGTCTGGTTTGGGTGAAGGTGGAGGCCGACGGCAGCATCAAGAGCTCGGTAGGCAAATTCTTCGACGAGGAGCAGCTCCGCGGCTGGGCCTCGAGGATGGGTGCCGAAGCCGGCGACCTCATGCTTATCATGAGCGGAGAGGCCATGAAGACGCGCAAGCAGCTCTGCGAGCTGCGCCTCGAGATGGGCAACCGCCTCGGCCTGCGCGACAAGGATGTGTTTGCCCCCCTCTGGGTGGTCGACTTCCCCCTCTTCGAATGGGACGAGGAGACGCAGCGCTACTATGCCATGCACCATCCCTTTACTTCGCCCAACCCCGAAGACATACCCCTGCTGCACAGCGACACCGGCAAGGTGCGCGCCACGGCCTACGACATCGTGGTCAACGGCACGGAGCTTGGCGGCGGCTCAATCCGAATCCACGACTCTGAGCTTCAGGACACGATGTTCGAGCTTCTCGGCTTCACGCCCGAGCGTGCGCGCGAGCAGTTCGGCTTCCTCATGGACGCCTTCAAATACGGCGCTCCCCCTCACGGAGGTCTGGCTCTCGGCTTCGACCGCTTCGTGTCGATTCTGGCCGGTCTCGACACAATCCGCGACGTAATCGCTTTCCCGAAAAACAATTCGGGCCGCGACGTGATGAACGAGTCGCCCTCGCAGCTTGAGCCCGGACAGCTCGAAGAGCTCTCGCTCCGCCTCGACCTCCCCGAGAAGTAAAGTAATCCCGACGAAAGTGAAAGAGACAATCATCCAGCCCACCGTGGCCGACATCGCCTCGGCTATCGAAGCGTTCGCGCCGCGTGGGCTTCAGGAAGACTACGACAACGCCGGCCTGCAGGTGGGCGACCCGGAGATGCCCGTCAGCGGCATCCTCCTCTGTCTCGACGTTACCGAAGAGATTCTTGCCGAGGCGCGTGAGCGGAAATGCAATCTCATCGTGAGCCATCACCCCCTCCTTTTCCGCGGGCTGAAGCAGATAACGGGAGCCACGCCCCCGCAGCGGATGGTGATAGAGGCACTGCGCCATAACATCGCCATCTATTCGGCCCACACCAACCTCGACTCGGCCCGCGAGGGCGTGAGCTATGAGATCGCCCACATCCTCGGGATGAGGAATCTCGTGCCGCTCGAGCCCCACGAAGGGCTTGAAGGCGTTGGTCTCGGCATCGTGGGCGACATAGCTCCGGCGCCGGCCATCGAGTTTCTGCGCCGGGTGAAGGAATGTTTCGACGTCAGGGCGCTCCGCTATTCGGCACGCTCGCCTCAGCTCGTGATACGGCGCGTCGCCGTCTGTGGCGGGGCAGGGGCGTCGCTCATACGCAAGGCCATCGAGGCCGGTGCCGACGTCATCGTAACGGGCGACGTAAAGTATCACGACTTCACCGACTTCGGCGACCGCATACTCATTGCCGACATAGGCCACTACGAGAGCGAGCTCTGCACACGCAAGCTGCTGTCGAGAATAATCAGGGAGCGATACCCCGACTCGCAGACGCTCTTCGCAATCACCGACAAGAATCCCGTCAACTATCTATAAGTAAATAACACAACCACATATATAATTATGGCTATCGACAAAAAGGCTGAGAAAGAACGCAGTGTGGAGGAACGCCTCAAGGCCCTCTTCCAGTACCAGACGCTGCTCTCCGAAATCGACCGCATCAAGACTCTGCGCGGCGAACTTCCCCACGAGGTGAAAGACCTCGAAGACGAGATAGTGCGCTTCCAGACCCGTATACAGAAGCTCAAGGAGGACATCTCGGAGCTGAAAGCCCTCGTCAATCAGAAAAACGGCGAAATAGCCGACCGCAAGGTGAAGATCGAACGCTACGACGAGCAGATCAACAACGTGCGCAACAACCGCGAGTATGCTTATCTCGAAAAGGAGAAGGAGTTTGAGAGCCTCGAAATCGAACTCGCCGAGAAGAACATCCGCGACGCCCAGGCAAAGCAGGAGCAGAAGAAGGCCGACATCGCGCAGGCCAAGGAGGAGCTTTCGGACAACGAGCACATCCTCGAGGAGAAGCGCAAGGAGCTTGAAGAGATCGTTTCAGAAACCCGTGAGCAGGAGGAGAGCCTCCGCGAGCAGGCCAAGACGCTCGAGCCCCTCATCGACTCCTACACGCTGGCTGCCTTCAAGCGCATCCGCAAGAACGCCCACAACGGTCTCGGCATCGTTACCGTGCAGCGCGGTGCATGCGGCGGCTGCTTCAACCGCATTCCGCCCCAGCGCCGTCTGGAAATCAAGATGCATAAGAAAATCATCGTCTGCGAATATTGCGGACGCATCATGATCGACGGCGTGCTTGCCGGCGTGGAGCAGCCCGAGGAGGAAGCACCGATGACCACCAAGGCCACCCGCGTCAGAAAGACCGCGAAGAAGGCCGACAAGGGTGAGGAGTGATTTCCGTCCCTGACCAACGACAAAGCCGGGCATCCTGCTGCAGATAAGCAGGATGCCCGGCTGATTATTTCCGGCTGTCGGCAGCCGTTTTTTCGGGTCGGCAGCCGACTGTTTTGCGTCGGCGGACGCTACATCAGTTTGCGGCCGTCGTGGAAAGCCTTTCCGACGGCGGCGCCCACCTCGCGGTAGAGGTTCATCTGCGAGTCGAACGAGATGAGGCGCATCTTTCCGAAATCGATGTTTCCCTCCTCGTCGAGCATCGAGTCGTCGACATGCGTGCGCACTATCTCGGCGTCGACGCGAGCCTCCCCCTCGAAATCCGTAATCTGCATCACCCTGCATTCCATCGTGAGCGGATAGGCGTCGATCACAGGTGCGTCTACCTCGTCGGCACGGCTCACGCTTACTCCGGCCTTGGTAATCTTGTCGGTCTTCGCGCCGCTCGTGATTCCGAAGAAGTCAGACATCACGAGCGTGTCGACCGTGGCGAGGCTGAGGGTGAATGCCTCGCGTTTGAGCAGGTTGGCCGTGGTGCGGTGGTTCTTGGAGAGATGGAGCGTAACGTTGGAGGCGCCCGACTGGCCGCCCCATGCCACATTCATGGCGTCGGTCGAGCCGTCGTCGTTGTAGGTGGCTACTATCAGCACCGGCAGCGGTGCGACCGGGGTCTTCCCTTTGAGTGTGATTTTCATAATATCGTGTATTTTGAACCGGCGCCCCATCAAAACCGAAGGGCGCTGACTATTGTTCAACGCCCTCAGGTAGTATTCTGTTCGTATGCGCGGTCTATTTCCGGGTGCGCCGAAGCGGCACGTTGTCGAGCGTGAAGCCGAAATAGCGCGTGGCACCCTTCGCGTCGTCCTGCGTCATCTGTATGTCGAACCGGCCGATGCTCTTCACCTTTTTCGGGAATCCGTAGTAGGCCACCATAAGGTCGACCGCCTCTCCTGCCGGGATGCTTATGTCGGCCTCGGGCGTAGCCACGTTGTACATCTCTTCAGCTTTCCCTTTCTTCTTTTTATCGCCGGGGACGTATGCCGGCGACACTACAAAGACGGCTGCCGAGTCGGCCACCTGCGGCGTGTTGAAGCGTACGCCGGGCTGCGGACCGGAGGCCGACACGCGCACTCCGCGGATTGAATCGCCCGCAGCGGTGAGGGTAAGCAGCAGATAGCCCATGTCGCCTTTCACTCCGGCCTTGCTGCATGTGAGCGTCATGCCGGGATTGGCTCCGTAGGGGTTACCGGTCAGCGTGCGGGCGGCCGACTCAGGCTCTTCGTAGCCCGTGAGGCGGTCGAGCACTTTCTCAAACTGGTCGAGAAACTGCGCGTCGGCATGCAGTGCCGATGCGATGATAAGCGCGATAAGGGGGAGTATTCTTTTCATTCGTTCGGTGTGGAATCAGTTTTTCACCGTATAAACGGCCGGAGCCGACTCGCGGTTCATCCGGTCGAGTGACGTAACGTAGAAAGTGTGTCCCTTCAGGTCGTCGCCGCTTCCGATGTCGGTAAGCAGCACGCTTGTGTAGGGCGTGAGGGCGATGATGGCCTGAGGGTCGTCGGCGTCGGGTTTCTCTCCCTTGTAGAACTGATAGACCACGAAGCGGATGGGGTCGGTGGCCTTCTGGCGGGCGCCGGTTTCGGGAGCATGCCACGAGAGGAAGAGCTTTCCGTCGCGCTTCTCGAGGTGGAGACCGGTAGGCTTCGCCGGCTTCACGCTCTTGTCGCCGTAGGCCGGCGGAAGCGCGATGGTCGACTGGTATTTGAGTGCGAGCGAGTCGGCGGCCCCCTTGTAGTTGCCGGTTACCCAGTAGCCGTGCCACCACACGTTGCCCTGCACGTTGGGAAGGCTTCGCGAGAGGCGCACCTTGGTGTCGAGTTCGTTGCGGTCGTGGTTCTTGGGGTCGGCCACGTCCATGGTGCGCTTAACGTCCTGACCTATGTAGACGTCCACGCCGTTGGCGTTGTCGTTCCACCATTTGGCGAGCGAACGGCTCGGAGCCGCCTTGGTGTCGAGGTTCCAGTAAAGCTGAGGCGCCATATAGTCGATCCAACCTTTTTTTGCCCATAGGAGCACGTCGGCATAAAGGTCGTCGTAGTTCTGGAGCCCTGAGCTTGCCGAGCCTCTCGGGTCGGAACTCTTGTTGCGCCAGATGCCGAAGGGACTCACTCCGAAGCGCACCCACGGCTTGCGCGATTTGATTGTCTTGTGTATCTGCTCGATCAGAAGGTCGACGTTGTGGCGTCGCCAGTCGCTTTTGTTCATCCCCTTGCCGAACTTGGAGTAGCTGCGCTGGTCGGCGTCGAATTTCTTGCCGTTGGCCGGGTAGGGGTAGAAATAGTCGTCTATATGGATTGCGTCGACGTCGTAGCGGCGGGTAATATCGTCGATTACCTCGCAGATGAAGTCGCGGTTTTCCTGATATGCCGGGTCGAAGAAGGTCTGACCGTTGAATTTCACGAAGCGGTGAGGCTCCTTGTTGGCGGCGTGCGAAGCCGGGAGCACGTCTTTAGCCGACGAGGTAACGCGGTAGGGGTTGAGCCATGCGTGAAACTCCATTCCGCGCCTGTGGGCCTCCTCGATGGCGAATGCCATGGGATCCCAGGCCGGCGAGGGGGCTTTTCCGCGTTTGCCGGTGAGCCATGCCGACCAGGGCTCGAGTTTCGATTCGTAGAGGGCGTCGGCCGTCGGGCGCACCTGAAAGATGACGGCGTTGCAGCCGGCGTCTTCCAGTTTGTCGAACTGGTCAACTATGTAGTTGCGCTGCTGGGCCGGGGTCTTGTTCTGCCACTGCGACTGTCCGATGACGTGGAGCCATGCGCCCCGGAACTCGCGCTTGGGGTTGGCCGGGACTGCGGCACACTGCAGGGCGGCCGCAATGAGGAGGATGAGTGAGATGACTGATGTCTTGGTCTTCATTATTTCTTTCTGGAGGGAGTGGTTTCGGGAGCGAAACGGTTGGGAAAGGTCCAGTGCTGGCGCGGATGCACGAGCGCCCAGACCGTGAGGAAGATGCCGAGGAGTATGAATGGAACGGAAAGCATCTGGCCGAGGTTCATGCCATAGTCGGCTATCATGCGTAATTCCGATTCTACCTGCACGTTCTTGATATATTCTATCAGGAAGCGGGGCAGGAATATTCCGATGAAGAAGATGCCGGTGATGAGCCAGGGACGCTCCTCGGCGTTGCGCCGCCAGTACATCCACATCAGCAGTCCGAAGAGAAGGAGATAGCACAGCGCCTCATAGATCTGCGTGGGGTGGGCGGGGAGTGTCTCGCCGTTGCGCACGAAAATGAAGCCCCAGGGGAGGTCGGTGTATGAACCGTAGATTTCGGAATTCATCAGGTTGCCCAGACGTATAAGGGCCGCGACGAGCGCCACGGGCACCACGAGCTTGTCGAGAGTCCACGACACGGGCTTCTTGCTCACAAACCATGAGAAAAGGCATACGGCGATGAAGTTGCCGATAGTGCCGCCGTGGCTCGCGAGGCCGCCGTTCCATATCTGTATTATCTCGGCGGGATGCTGCGAATAGTAGTCCCACTCGTAGAAAAACACGTGGCCGAGACGGGCACCGACTATCGTGGCCACCACCACGTAGGTGAGCAGAATGCCGAGCCATTTCTCGGGTGCTCCCTCATGCTTGAACATGGCCGCCACGATGTTGTAGCCGACCACGAAACCGATGGCGAAAGCCAGTCCGTACCACCTCACGGCTATCGGGCCGAGCGAGAAAATGACGGGACTCGCGTCCCAGTAAATCTGAGTAAGCATATCCTTTTAAGAATGAGATTGTCGGGGCATCCCTGCGCAGAGGGATGCCCCGACTGTAAATATCAGTTCGGGTCTTTTACTTTCCACCTACGATCATGGCGGTGTCCTGAGCGATCACGAGCTCCTCGTCGGTCGGAATCACCACAACCTTCACCTTCGAGTCGGCGCCGGAGATCACAACCTCCTTGCCGCGCGAGCGGTTGGCTTCCTTGTCGAGAGTGATGCCCATGTAGGCGAGCTTCTCGCATACGGCCTCGCGCAGTTCGGGCGAGTTTTCACCCACACCGGCCGTGAAGACGATGATGTCGGCGCCTCCGAGCACGGCGGTGTAAGCGCCGATATATTTCAGGATGCGGTATTCATACATGTCCATGGCGAGTTTTGCACGCTCGTTGCCGGCAGCGATTGCGTCTTCGATGTCGCGCATGTCGGACGAGATGCCGCTGATGCCGAGCACGCCGCTCTTCTTGTTGATGACGTTGCCGAGGCCGTCGGCGTCGAGGCCCTCGCATTTCATCAGATAGGTGAGCGCACCGGGGTCGACGTCGCCCACGCGGGTGCCCATCATGAGTCCTTCGGTCGGAGTGAGGCCCATCGAGGTGTCGACGCTGATGCCGTCTTTGATGGCCGTGATGCTGCCTCCGTTGCCGATGTGGCAGGTGATGATGCGCTGCTGCTCGTAGGGCACACCCAGGAACTCGCAGGCGCGGCGGCTTACGTAGCGGTGGCTCGTGCCGTGGAAGCCGTAGCGGCGCACGCCGTATTTCTCATAGTCCTCGTAGGGGAGGGCATACATGAAGGCCTTGGCCGGCATGGTCTGATGGAAGGCAGTGTCGAACACGGCTACCTGGGGCACACCCGGGATGAGGTCGGTGATGGCCTCGATGCCTGTGATGTTGGCGGGGTTGTGGAGCGGAGCCACGGGGTAGCATTCTTTCACCTTCCCGATTACCTCGGGGGTGATGAGCACCGACTTGTTGAACTTCTCCATTCCGTGCACCACGCGGTGGCCGACGGCATGAATCTCGTCGAAGCTCTTGATTACGCCCTCTTTCGGATCGGTGAGGATCTTGAGCACGTTTTTCACAGCCTCCTTGTGGTCGGGCATGCTTACGGTGATGGTCTCCTTCGAGCCGTCGGGGCGTTTGAATTTGAGGAAGGAGTCGGGCAGACCGATCTTCTCCACTCCGCCTTCGGCGAGCACGTTGCCGTTTTCAGACTCGATGAGTTTGTATTTCACGCTGCTGCTTCCGCAGTTGAGAACGAGTATCTTCATTATAATGATTGATTTCTTTACTTATGAGTTGGGGGTATGGTTCGGATCAGAGACCCTTGTCGCCGATGGCCTGGTTGCAGGTTACGATGATAGTATTGACGATGTCTTCCACGGTGGCTCCGCGCGAGAGGTCGTTGACGGGAGCGGCGAGACCCTGCAGGATAGGACCTACGGCGCCGGCGCCGGCCAGACGCTGCACGAGCTTATAGGCGATGTTGCCCACGTTGAGGCTCGGGAAGATGAGGGTGTTGGCCTTGCCTGCCACTTCGCTGTCGGGAGCCTTCTTGGCTGCCACGGAGGGCACGATGGCGGCGTCGCTCTGCATCTCGCCGTCAACTTTCAGGGTCGGGTCGAGCTTCTTCACGAGTTCGGTGGCTTCGCGCACCTTGTCTACATCCTCATGGCTCGCGCTGCCGCGGGTCGAGAAGCTGAGCATGGCCACGCGAGGCTCGAGTCCGGCGATGTCTTTGGTGGTCTTGGCTGTAGACACTGCTATCTGTGCAAGCTCCTCGACGGTGGGCTCGGGGATTACGGCGCAGTCGGCGAACACGAGCATGTGGTTGTCGCCGTAGGGCACGTCTTCGGGGAGAAGCATGATGAATGCACCGCTCACAGCGCTGATGCCCGGACGGGTCTTGAGCACCTGGAAAGCGGCGCGAAGCACGCTCGAAGTGGGGCTGAGAGCTCCGGCCACCATGCAGTCGGCGTCGCCGGCCTTGATCATGAGGCATCCGAGATAGAGCGGATTCTTGGCAGTGGCGCGGGCCTCCTCGATGGAGATACCTTTCTTCTTGCGGAGCTCCTTGAAGAGTTCGGCGTATTTTTCAGTGAAGTCGGCGCAGTCGGGGCAGTGGAACTCAGCCTTTGCGATGTTCTTGAGTCCGAGCTTCTCGGCCTCGGCGATGATTTCTTCCTTGTTGCCGAAGAGAATCACCTGGGCAAGAGCCTGTTCGATTATCTGGTCGGCAGCCTGAAGGGTGCGCGGTTCGAGCGATTCGGGGAGAACGAGGCGCTGGGGATGTTCCTTGGCCTTCTGAGTGAGACGTTCAAAGAGTGTCATGATATTTTGCTTTTTAAATGGTTCGTCATTACGTCCCGTCGGGTCGCTTACCGCGTCGGCAGCGGCTGTCGGCAGGGGTGTAGTCGGATTATATCTGCAAAATTAGCAAAACTAAGCCGAATAATAAAACATTGGCCGTTAAAAATGACCCGACCGCCCGATATACGACGCATTTCCGCCGGTATTGCCGCTGAAATATGCATATTTATTAGCGTGCCCGGGCGGAAAGCGAGACGGGAACGACCTTATCGGTCGTTCCCGTCTGCGAAGTATGCAATCTGTAAAAGTGCGCACGAAGGGACTCGAACCCCCACGTCGTAAGACACCAGATCCTAAGTCTGGCGCGGCTACCAATTACGCCACGTGCGCCTTTGCGGTTGCAAAGTTACTATTTTTATTCCAACCCGGCAAGCGCTTCCCGTCTGCCGCCTGCGTTTTTAACAGGAATTATAGGTTTGTCATACCTTCTTGAGACCTTTCATCTTGACGCGCATGGTGTCGAAGCCCTTGCCGTAGACGCCGTTGACGTTGCTCTGCGTGATGAAGGCATCGGGGTCGATCGACTTCACGATGCGGCAGATGGTTACCGCCTCGATCTTGCGGCACCATACCATCAGGATCTTGATTTCCTGCTTGCTGTACCATCCCTTGCCGTCGAGCACGGTTACGCCGCGGTGGGCCTCCATGTTGACGCGGTCGGCGATTTCACTCCATTTCTTTGAGAAAATCATGAACTGCTTGGCCTGACGGTTGGTGTTTATCAGCGTGTCGGTTACGTAGGAATAGATGAATATGATTACCCAGCCGTAGACCATGAGAGGCACGCGCACTTCAAGCCGCTGTTCGAGCGTGCCGTCGAAGGGGAGGAGAATGGAGCTGGCCACGATGAGCATGTCGACGATGAGCATGGTGCGTCCGATGCTGACGTTGCTCACTTTCGACACCATGGCGGCTATGATGTCGGTGCCGCCGGTAGAGCCGTTGTGGATGAAGGAGACGCCGAGACCGAGTCCGCAGAGGATGGCTCCGAGGATGGCGCTCATCGACATTTCGGAAATCAGGGGATGGTCGAGACGCATGAACATGGTCTCGAAGATGCCTATCGAGATTGCGGCCACAGTGGCGCCGAACACCGTGCGGAGCACGAAAGAGCGTCCCACTATCTTGAAGGCCATGAGCAGAAGGATGATGTTGCACGCATATTGCGACACGGCCACGGGGATGAGTCCGCCCGAGGCGAAATAGATGAGCGTGCCTACACCGGTGAGTCCGCCTATCACGATGTGGTGGGGCAGGATGAATGCGCAGAAGCCCAGCGAATAAAGCATGATACCCAAGACTATCATGAAGTAGTCTTTGGTGTTGGTCATGAGTGAGTTGTAAGAGGGAGACATAGTTTTGGATGGTGTGTGTTCGGGTTCCTAATTTATCCCCTTGGAAGATAGGGAATGCAAAATTACAATAAATATTTGAAACAGTTTCTAAAATCGGTTTAAAATTTAGGCGTATGGCTCAGTTTTCGGATTATTCCGAATTATTGGCTCGGATGTGGCACGGATGAAAAATTTTCGCTACCTTTGCATGATTAATTACTACTTACTTGCAGATGAAGACTTACAGACTCGTTCTCCCCATAGCGGCATGTCTCGCCGCGTCAGTCCCAGCCTCAGCCCAGAGCTTTTTCGACACCTCGACTCCCTCGCAGCTGATTAACTTCGGCGCGAGAATCGGCGTCAATTCGTCGAACCGCACCGTCAGCGACGATTTCTATAACCTCTGGAACAAGAATTCGTGGGGCACGGGCTTCGACCTCGGTGTGGTGGCCGACATCAACATCCGTCAGTATCTGTCGGTGCAGCCCGGCATCTTCTTCCAGTCGCGCAGCGGCGACTACACCTACTGCTCGCGCCTTTGGGTGCCGACTGTGGGCACCGACGGCACTATCACCAGCGAGGGTCAGGACATCGTGCAGTACGGGCACGGACGCACTTACAACCTCTACATCCCGGTGGTGGCCTCGGTGCGCTTCAACCTCGGCTCAAAGGTGAGGTGGAGCGTCGACGTGGGTCCCTACGTTAATTTCCAGCTCCATTCGCAGGGCACTCCGGAGGTCTACAAGCTCAAATATGCCGGCATCGACGGCACTCCGGCCTACGTGGAGAAACATTCGGCCGAACGCAACAACGTGGATTTCGGCTTCAAGCTCGGCACGGGCTTCCAGTTCTTCAGCCATTACTATATAGGTGTCCACTACATGGCCGGAGCCACCGACGTATGGAAGACCGAGGGGATGAACGGACGCAACAAGGCCTGGACATTCACTGCCGGCTACGACTTCTGACTTTTTCAGGTAAACGGGTAGGTTTCTTAATCGGGACACTTGCCCGGCAGAATCAAAAATACGAAACAGCAAATAAATAGATGAAGCAGCTTAAAGGAATCTTCTTTTTGATTGTCGCCGCACTGGCATCGGCCGGACTGATGGCCGGATGCTCGGACGACAACTACGACGACGGGCGCGAGCACGACCCCCAGGTGATCGGCAACTGGGAGACTGTCGACCATTCGTACTACTATCTCTTCCACGCCGACGGCACCTACCAGTGTCTGACCCCTTCCGAAACCCGCGCCGGCCTTCGGTTCGACATCGGACGCCACGGTGTGTGGTGGACAATCCGCGGTCGCCTCAACGTGCTTCCCGACGGAGGCAATTCCACGACGTTCAATTTCAAGTCCGGTCTCAACTACCTGCTCCTCTGGCCTCTTAACGGAACGCAGAAAGACGGCTTTACTCTCGAACGCCTCATCAACTACGCACCCTAAAATACCAGCATCATGAAGAATATAGCAAAATATCTATCGGTTTTTGCCCTCCTCGCCCTCTGCCTCACGTCGTGCAGCGACGACGACGGCGACTATCACGACAAGAACCTCATTGGCCGGTGGGACTACGTACATTCGTCGCCTACGGACTATGACTACTATGAGTTTTCGCCGACAGGCAATTTCGTCTATGTGGAGACCGAAAACGGCCGCACCATAGAGGAGTCGGGTCTGTGGAGCACAAGAGGAGGAGCGCTTAAGCTGAGTTTCACCGAGGCCGACGGCACGGTGGATGTAGATGAACTCCGTTACCGCATCAGCGGAGAGACCCTCTATATCTGGGACGCAGACGAAGGTGAGATCATGGCCGACGTCTACAAGCTCCATAAGTGAACCATATCCCTCCCGCGCGCGTTGGCAATTTTATAAGTGCCGGCCTTTAGCCGGCCGAACTATAAACTATGGAAGAAAACAATAAAAGTTGCGGACGCGCCGTAGTGGGCCGTCTTATTCCCGCCGCTCTCATCGCAGTGGGACTCATGCTTATCGGAGTGTTTGTGAAGGGCGGACTGCAAAGCATTTCGTCAAACCAGCGCGTGGTTACCGTTAGGGGACTGAGCGAGAAGGAAGTGATGGCCAACAAGGTTACCTGGCCTATCGTGAGCAAGGAGGTAGGCAACGACCTCGCGGTCATCTACCAGAACATCCAGAACACGAATGCCGCCATCACCGGCTTCCTGAAAAGCAACGGAATCACCGATTCCGAAATCTCGATCAATGCCCCGCAGGTGATCGACATGCAGGCCGACCGTTACAACTCCACCGCCTCGCCGTTCAGATACAACGTTACCACCGTGGTGGTCGTTACCTCGTCGAAGGTGGAGCAGGTGCGCAAGCTCATCACCCGCCAGACCGAACTTCTGAAAGACGGCATCGCCATCGTGGCAGGAGACTACAACTATCAGACCGCATACGAATACACCGACCTCAACAAGGTTAAGCCGTCGATGATAGCCGACGCGACCAAAAACGCGCGTCAGGCAGCCAAGAAGTTTGCAGAAGACTCCGACAGCCGTCTTGGAAAAATCAAGACCGCCTCGCAGGGACAGTTCTCAATCGAAGACCGCGACCAGTATACGCCTTACATCAAGCGCATCAGGGTGGTGTCGACGATCGACTACTATCTGAAGGACTGACAGGAGTCTTTCCTTACTCAAACATACACTTAAACCCTTTATGCCTCTTATCACGATAACATCGCTGACGGACTGCCCCGGCGTGGAGCCTTACAGCTCCCTGACCGAGGCGCAGCTCCGCAACAGGCTCGACCCTGACAATTCACTCTTCATCGCCGAAAGCCCGAAGGTCATAAAGGTGGCCATAGAAGCCGGATTCGTCCCGGTGTCGCTCCTCGCCGAGATGCGCCACATAGAGGGGGACGCAGCCGAAATAATCGGAATGCTTCCGGCCGGAACACCCGTATATACCGGTAGTCGCGAGCTCCTGCAGGAGCTTACCGGCTACCGGCTTACGCGCGGTGTGCTATGCGCCATGAAACGCCCCCGGCTCCCTTCGGTAGAAGATGTGTGTGCCGGTGCGAAGCGTGTGGCGGTTATCGACGGTGTCTCCGATACCACCAATATCGGGGCCATATTCCGTTCGGCCGCCGCTCTCGGCATCGACGCGGTGCTCCTCACCCCGACAGCCTGCGACCCGCTCAACCGCCGCGCCGTAAGGGTGTCGATGGGAAGCGTCTTTCTCGTGCCCTGGACATATCTCGACCGCCCGGTGGAGGCCCTTTCCGAACTGGGATTCACCACACTTTCCATGGCTCTGACCGACAGGTCGGTGGAGCTTGGCGACCCCTCGCTGCAGACCATTGACAGGCTCGCGATAGTGCTCGGCACCGAAGGCGACGGCCTTGCACAGCAGGTGATTTCGTCGACCGACATCACCGTGCGCATACCCATGGCCCACGGCGTCGATTCGCTCAATGTGGCCGCTGCCGCGGCTGTGGCCTTCTGGGAACTGCGCGACAGAGGCTGAGGCTTCAACAGACGCAAATAATAATCAAGGCCGGCGGATTAAGTCATTCCGTCGGCCTTGAAGCATATATATATTCAGGGGGTTGAACTCAGAGATTGAAATAGTAGGTTCCGGTAGAGAGCACTGCGTAGAAGTCGAAATTCTGACCGCGCAGGTAGTAGCTGGTGTTTACGGCCGGCACGTCGACATTGGCGTTCCACTGCTGAGTCCATGGATCCCAGGCGTTGATGACCGTAACGTCGTATTGCACGCCATTGTAGTTGTAGCTGACATTCAGCGGAATGGTGCGCCATACGCCCATCGCGTCGTAGCCGCAAGCGATGACGGTGGTGGTTCCGGTGTTCTGCCAGTCGGGCGATGATAGAGGCGTATTGATGATAATCGGACCGGTGTAGGAGTTCCATCCGGGATTCCAGGGGCTTCCCCAGTTTGAGGGAGCCGGCGGACCGGGGTTCCAGCCGATGCCGTTAGGCGGACCGGGGTTGAAAGATCCGCCCGAGCCGGGAGCCGGCATGCTGTTGCCCCCTCCTCCTCCCGCACCAGGTGCGGGCATACTGTTCTGGGCAATCATGCCGATTGCTCCGGCTGCCAGGGCGATGCTTACGAGCGCCACGTGGCGTAAAACGGATTTTATGGCTTTCATTTTCATTTCTATCGTCTGTTTATCAGAAAACGCCCTTGGCGCCCCTTTGGTTCTCAGAGGTCGGCGGCATATCTGAATTTTTCGGCGCGGTCGATGTCAAACACCTTCTTGCCGGCCACGTAGGTGGCCTTGACGAGCGAGGTGGCGCCGAGAGTCTGGAGCACAAACAGTTTGTCGAATATCGACTTCGAGAATCCCAGACGCCACCCGGCATATTCCGTAGGTTTGAGGTCGAGCACGGCTATGTCGGCCTCGAAACCCGGGGCGAGGGTGCCGATTGTGTCTTCGAGATGCAGGGCCTCGGCTCCTCCGCGTGTGGCCAGATAGAAGCAGCGCTCGGCGTCGATGCTCTTCTGCTGGAGCATGGCCACCTTGTAGGCCTCGCCCAGCTGACGCGGAATCGAGAAGTTGGTGCCTCCGCCTACGTCGGTGCCCATGCCTACGCGGCAGGGGCGGGTCCGCTGCTTGGCTTCCCAGTATCTGAACTGGCCGCCTCCCAGAAAGAGGTTTGACGAAGGACAATGGGCCACGCCGCACCCGCAGTCGTGGAGCGTCTGCCATTCCTCCTCCTTCACGATGCAGCAGTGGGCCATCACCGAGCGCCGGTCTACAAGCCCGAACTGCCGGTAGACATCTGTATAGGTCTTGCAGTCGGGGAATAGCATCCTCACCCATTCTATCTCGCCCGGAGCCTCGTCGAGATGGGTGTGCATGTACACTCCGCGGTCTATGTATTTGCGGTAAAGCTCACCGGCCAGGCGCAGTTGCCTGTCGCTGCAGGTGGGGGCGAAGCGTGGAATCACGGCATACATCTGGCGTCCGCGTCCGTGCCACTTCCTGAGCAGCTTCTCGGCCAGCGCCACCGATTCCTCGGGCGACGGGTCTTTGAGGCTGTCGGGGAGGTTGCGGTCCTGAAGCACCTTGCCCGAGATCATGCGCGTGTCGTATCGCTCCGACTCCTCGAAGAAGGCGTCGACCGAGGTTTCGAATGTGGTTGCGAACACGTTGGCCGTCGTAGTGCCCTGCGAGAGTATCTGCCGGAAGAAGACGCGCGCGTTCTCGTCGGCGAAATCCTTGTCGGCAAACTGCGCCTCGGTGGGGAAGGTGTAGGTGTCGAGCCAGTCGAGAAGCGTGTCGCCGAATGAGCCGATCATCGACACCTGCACATAGTGCACGTGGCAGTCGATGAATCCGGGCATTATCAGCGCGTCGGTGTATGTGTCGATGTCAGTGAGACCGGGGTGGCGCGGAGCCACTTCGGCGTAATCGCCCACGTCGACGATATGTCCGTCTTGCATCACTATAAGTGCGTCTTTCCAGTATCGGTGGCACTTCTTCCCCTTTTCGAGAAACGGGTCGGCCACGAAAGTCAGCGCCTCTCCGCGTATCCCTTTCAGCGGCTTAGTATTGGATTCAGGTGTAGATGTCATCAGTAATAATTTTAATTTTAGAACGCCTTTCGGCGGTCGTTTGTTTCCAAATGGCTCCTGAGCCTGATGAAGGTCAGCCCCCCGGAATCGCGATTCCGGAGGGCTGACAGATGTATTGTTGGTGTATCGATGGGTTTCGTCGGGATTACATCTCCTCGCCGCCGTATCCGCTGCCGTCCATAGGCTCGGCTTCCGAGTTGCGGTTGGGCTTCTTCGACTTCATGTTGCCGAACGAATATTTGACCGTCAGCCGCAGGGTGCGTCCGCCGCGCCAGCGTTCGGAGTATTGCGAATAGTTGATGCCGTTGACTGTGTTTTTGAACTTGCGCGAGTCGAAGATGTCGCGGCAGTTGATCGACACCGACCAGTTGCCGAAGGCGCGTCGCAGTCCGGCGTCGACGCTCCATCCGCCCTGATGCGAGCCCTGCGCTTCAAGATGCTTCGACGAGTAGCGTCCGGTGGCCTGGAAGTTGAGGTTCCAGGGGAGTCGCACGGTGGCCATGCAGCGGATGTCCCATGCAAAGGAGTTCTGCTTGTCGCCGTGGAGCTTGATAGGATTGCCGGCATCGTCGTAGACGGTGTAGTTCCAGGCCGAGATATGGTTGTTGTAGAGGTTGACGGTGGTAGTGAGGTCGAGGTGCGACTTGAAGAGGTTGTTTTTCACCACAAGCTCCACGCCCGAGTTTGCTGTCTTCGAGACGTTGGCGTGAGTGGTGTACATCACGTCGCCCGATAGATAGCTAATCCGGTTGATGATGTTGTCTGAGGTGCGCAGATAGGCCGAAACGGAGATCATGTGGTATGTCCAGCTCTTGATGTAGTTGAGCTCGAAGGCGTTGGAGTATTGCGGTTCGAGCGCGGGGTTTCCGAATGTGATGTTGGTCGGGTCGGAGATGTTGCGGAATGAGTTGAGCTGTCCGCCCCAGGGACGGCGTATGCGGCGCGTATAGTTTATCTGCACCTCGTTGTCGTGGGGGAGTGAGTATGAGAGGTAGGCCGAGGGGAAGAGTGCGAAGTTATTGGTCTTGTACCAGTCGGCATCCTCTTTCTGCTGTCCGTAGACGAGCGATTTGGTGCGCACCTGCCATGCCTCGCCGCGCAGTCCGGCCGAGAAGCTGAAGTTCTTAACTTTTCCGCCGAGCGTGAAATAGAGGGCCGAGACGTTGTTGTTGTAGATGAACCGGTTGAAGAGTTCGGGCACTACGGCCTGATCGGCCGGCGAGGAGCCCTCGCGCGTCGTTACCGGCGTGTTCTCATGGCTGTAGTTGCCGTTGAATCCGGCTTCCAGCTTGAGCCAGGGGAGTATCTGGTTGGTATAGTCGATTTTGGCCTCGTAGCTGTTGAGGCCGATGGTCTGGTCCTGTTCCTGATACTGGTCGGGCAGGGGCTCGCCGGGAAACTCCTGCTGCTGCAGGTAGCTGTTCCACATCGGGCCGCCCCAGTGGTTGTAGGAGGCCATGATGTCGAGCGTGTGGGTGTCGCTCCACGAGCGGGTGTAGCCTATCTCGGCGTGGGCGCCCTTGTTGTCGCTTTTGTTGTGGCTCCACTGCGTGTTGGCAGTCCACTGGTCGGGGAGGTCGGAGCTGAAGAGCGAGGTCGATTTTCCCCAGCGGTGTCCGAACATTCCGAATGCGTTTACATAGAATGCGTCTTTCTTAGTTAGGTGGTAGGTGGCTCCGGCGCGCACGAATACGTTGTTGCCGTGGTGGCGGCCGGTAACGTCGGAGTTGAGGAAATAACCGTCGTCGTATGTGCGGCGTGTGAGTGAGCCGTTTTTATTGTGGCGCATGCGGAATCCGACGCTCGCGTATGTCTCCCACTTGGAGTTAGACCAGTTGAAGTTGACCGACGCGTTGCCTCCGCCGCGCGAGTTGGCGCCTATCTCGGCACTGCCGTAGTATCCGCCGCGGCGGTCTTTCTTGAGGATGATGTTGATGATGCCTGCCGTTCCTTCGGGACTGAATTTGGCCGAAGGATTGGTGATGACCTCGATTTTCTCAATCGACTCTCCGGGTATCTGTTCAAGAATCTGGGCGCGGTTGTCGGCAGTCAGTCCCGACTCCTTGCCGTTGATCCAGACGGTAACCGAAGAATTGCCTCGCAGCGACACCTCGCCGTCCTGGTCCACCTCCACCGAGGGGATGGACTCAAGCAGCTCGCTGGCCGACTGTCCGGCCGCCATGATGTTGGCGTCGACGTTAAACACCTTCTTGTCGAGTTCAAACCTCATCTGGCTTCTCACCCCTTCTACCACCACCTCCTGCAGGAGCTTGGTGTCGTCGGCGAGCTTCACCGTGCCTATGTTGATGTCGGAACCGGCCACTTTCACGGGACGTTCCTGATCGATGCTGCCTACGCTCGACACGCGCACGATATAGTTGCCGTCGGCCACGCCCGGGAGCGTGAACCGTCCCTCCTCGTCGGTGTTCACTCCGATCGCGAGAGCCTTGCCTGTCTTGGCGTCGATGAGTTGCACTGTGGCAAACGCCACGGGGTCGCCTGTCTCCTTCGCGAGGGCCACACCCGATATGTTGCCTTTTGCCATCAGGGCAGCCGGGGCGATAGCGGCCATGGCAAGGGCTAATACTATTTTCTTCATTGCAAACGGTAGTATCAAATAAACCGGTCCGGGGAATCGTGATGCCGGGAGAGAGCGCCGCCGGGCCGAAGTCATAATGGTTGAATAACTGCAATGTTTGACTTCAAAACATTAATTTGGTTTAAGAGATTGCCTGTATTTAAATGTTTTTTGCACGCATAGAGAACGCTCCCTTACCGGCTGACAGTCCGCATAAAGCTGTCAAGACCGGTCAGGGAGGTGCGGGAATGGGGGCGGGCAGTTGCGGCTTCCGGATTTTTTCGCTAATTTTGCGCTCGCAATCCGGGCCGCAAGGTCCGGCCTACTTTATATGCGTATCATTAAGCGTCTACACTGGTTTGTGCTCAAGAGCTTCCTGCCGCTCTTCGCGATGACTTTCTTCATCGTGCTTTTCATCGTGCTGATGCAGTTCCTCTGGAAATACATCGACGACCTCGTGGGCAAGGGGCTCTCGATCGACGTGCTTGCCGAGCTCTTCTTCTATGCGGCGGTGAGCATGGTGCCGATGGCGCTCCCGCTGGCCATACTGCTTGCGAGCCTGATGACTTTCGGCAACTTCGGCGAGAAATTCGAGCTTACGGCCATGAAGGCGTCGGGCATCTCGCTCATACGCGTGATGGCTCCGCTCATAGTCTTCATCGGCGGAATATCGGTAGGCGCCTTCTTCTTTCAGAACGACGTGTTGCCTCACGCGCAGGTGAAGATGTGGACACTCCTCTTCTCAATGAAGCAGAAAAGCCCTGAGCTGGAGATTCCCGAAGGGGTGTTCTACGACCAGATTCCGGGCTATAACCTCTTCGTGAAGCATAAAAACAAGGAGACCGGCATGCTGCGCGACGTAATGATCTACGACGTGAGCAAGGGCGGCGACCAGGGTACAATACTTCTCGCCGACTCGGCGCGAATAGCGTTCACTCCCGACAACCGTTTCCTTTTCCTTCACCTCTATCAGGGTGAGCAGTTCGAGAACCTGCGCGAGCAGCAGTCGATGGACAAGAACGTCCCGTTCCGTAGAGAATCGTTTTTCGACAAGCAGATACTCATACCTTTCGACGCCAACTTCAACCGCCTCGACGACAACTCGATGCGAAAGCAATATGTAGGCAAGAACATCAGCGAGCTTACCCACACCATCGATTCCGTCAACGTGCGTCTCGACTCTATCGGTCGCGACTATGCAGCCGATATGCACGAGGGCTCACTTGCCTTCATGGATCGTCCGATAGTCGGCCCGGGAGGCTCGATGCAGGATTTCAGCGGCGTCAGCCCGCGGGCAGACGGCAAGACGGCGAAGGCTCCCCGCCCGGCGATGCTGAATCTCGACTCGCTGATGGCCGGACTCGACGAGAACAGTAGGCGCATGGTGGTCAACGGCGCCTTGCAGAGCATACGCCGCGACAAGATGGACATGGAGTTCAAGGGGGCGATGATGGCCGACGAGCGCAAGATACTGCGCCGCCACGAGATAGAACTGCTTAAGAAATATACCCTCTCGGTGGCCTGCCTCATCTTTTTCTTCATAGGAGCGCCGCTCGGTGCCATTATCCGCAAGGGCGGAATAGGCACGCCGCTCGTGATTTCGGTGCTGCTCTTCCTTGTCTACTACATAATCGACAACACCGGCTACAAGATGGCACGCGACGGACGCTGGGAGGTATGGATCGGCATGTGGCTGTCCACGGCAATTCTCGCGCCGCTCGGCATCTACGTCACATGGAAGGCGATGAACGATTCGGCCGTATTCGACAAGGACCTTTACCTCTCGCTCGTGCGCAAGATACTGGGTACGCGCCAGGCTCGAAAGGTGGAATACAAGGAGGTAATCATCAACGACATATCGCTCGACGAAGCGCGCCGCCGGCTTTTGGCTCTTGCCGGACGCAGCCGCGACTTCGCAGCGCGCTATCCGCGTCCGCTTGGCTATAAGGCGTATTTCTCCACCGGATACGACACAGCCGAGATAGATGCCGTATCGAAGCAGATGGAAGCCGACATTGCCTATATGACCGACTGCCGCAACCCGATGGCAGTCAACAAGCTGATTAATTATCCGGTAATCCGTCTGCTGTGGGTATATCATCCGGCACGTAAGAAATGGCTCGGCACGGCCCTCGCAGTTCTCTTCCCGATAGGCATCCCGGTGTGGCTGTGGAGCATCAGAAGCCTGAAAGTGCTTAAAGCCGATATGGCGAAGATAGCCAAGGTGAGCGATTCGATAGTAGCCGTGCTCGACGAGAGCCGCGAAGACTGACCGGCAGACAGCAAGAATACATAAAATTACCGGGAGGCAGACGAATGGTCTGCCTCCCGGTTGATTATCCGGCGGAGCACGCTCAGCGTACCATTACTTTGACTGATTTCGTACCTGCGTTTACAATGTAGACGCCGCTCTCCACGCGATAGACAGTGCGGTTGGTTCCGACGCTTTCAGCCGGGACTCTCTTGCCGTCGGCAGCAGTTACCGAGGTGGTATATCCCGCGCCGGAAGCGTATAGGTCAGTTCCTCCCAGCCTTCGGTGTTCTTGCGCTTATAGGCCAGAAACTCGAAGTCGTCGGGGTCGGTAGAGCCGGTGCTCCAGTAGACGCCGACCATGTCAGCTCCATAGCTCGTAGAAACGGTCGAGAGCCAGAACGAAATGTCGGAGCCGGGCTTCACCTCAGGCGAGATCAGCCAGTCGTTGGCGGTCTTGTAGTTGAGCGGCGAGAGTGCCAGCAGGAACTGGTGGCCTCCGTGGGCTTTCAGCACGCTCTTCGTAGCTTCCGGTATCTCGGGATGGCGGTCGTCGAACACTATGAAGGCGTGGGGTTCCTCCTCGTGGGGGAAGTCCCAGTTCTGCCATGAGTATGTGAGCGAGCCGTCGAGGTCGATGTTGAGGAAGTCGCCAAGCCTCTCGTCGATAGAGAAGGGCGGGAGCATCTCCATTGTCTCCGTGCCGTCGAACACGTAGGGGCTCCCCCATGCGAGGTCGACCGTGCCTGGCTCATCCTTGCGCCGTTCGGCAGTGAGCGACGGGGGCATCACGGCGTCGCCTACCACTACAGTGCCTGTGGCCTTGTAGGAGTTGCCGACAAGCACGTCATCGGTCGGGAGCGACAGTGCGAATGTCATCTCGCCGAGCGAGTCGGAGCCGGGGGTGAACGTGTAGGTGTATTCGCGCTCCTCGTCGATGCCGATCGGAGCGTCGGACGCGGGTGTGAGCGTGGTCTCTGTCATGACGCCCGCTCCGTCGGTATAGGTCAGCTTAAGACCCCGTTCCCCAATATTTGTTAAGGCTGGGGCGATGGTAATTTCTTGCCACGGACAACTGAAAATAAAGAAATAAGGCCGCGGCCCCCTGAAGGGGCGCGGCCTTAATGTGGCTATGCCGGAAGGTATCACTCTCCCCGGTTTTCCTTGTTGAAGATGTGGCGCAGACGAGAGAATATGCGCTTCGACGTCGATTCCGTCGGGACGATGTCGGGAGAGTCTTTCAGGCTCTCGATGGCGCTCTTCTCGGTGTCGGTAAGCGATTCGGGCACGTAGACCATTACGTTGACAAGCAGGTCGCCTTTCACGTTGGAGTGCATCTTGGGCAGACCTTTGCCGCGCAGACGCAGCACCTTGCCGGGCTGGGTGCCCGGAGCTATCTTGAGCCTTGCGCGTCCGTCGACGGTAGGCACTTCGGCAGTTCCGCCGAGGGCTGCTGTCGGGAAGTCGAGCATCAGGTTGAAGATGAGGTCGTCGCCGTCGCGGATGAGGTCGGGGTCTTTCTCCTCCTGGATTACGATGAGCAGGTCGCCGTTGATGCCTCCGTGGCGCGGAGCGTTGCCCTTGCCGCGCATGGTGAGCACCATGCCGTTCTCTACGCCCGGCGGAATGGTGAAGGTAACGATGTCTTCCTTCTTCTCCACGCCCGAGCCGTGGCAGTACTGACATTCTTCGGATATGATCTTGCCCTCGCCGTTACATTCGGGGCAGACCGTCTCATACTGCTGGGTGCCGAATATGCTCTGCTGGGTATGAATCTGATAACCGGTGCCTCCGCAGCGCGGACATGTCTTGAACGCGGTGCCGTCTTTGGCGCCCGTGCCCTTGCAGTGGTCGCAGGCCACGAGGCGCGGAATCTTCAGCTTCTTCTCGACACCGTTCATGATGTCTTTGAGCGTAACCTTCACGGTAATGCGGAGGTCGGTACCCTTGTTGGCGCGTTTGCGCGCACGGCGCTGTCCGTAGGCCGCGCCGCCCATTCCTCCGCCCATGTCGCCGAAGATGTCGCCGAACTGGTTGAAGATGTCCTCCATGGTGAATCCGCCGCCGAATCCGCCGCCGAATCCGCCATAGCCTCCGGCTCCGCCGAAGCCCTGTCCGCCCATGTTGTGGCCGAAACGGTCGTACTTGGCGCGCTTCTCGGAATCGCTGAGCACGTCGTAGGCTTCGGCTGCCTCTTTGAACTTCTCCTCGGCCTCCTTGTCGTCGGGGTTGCGGTCGGGATGGTATTTCACGGCCAGCTTGCGGTAGGCCTTCTTTATATCGTCGCTTGATGCGTCGCGGGCCACGCCAAGCACTTCATAGTAATCACGTTTCTCTGCCATTTTCTTTTCGATAATTGTTCGTGGATGATTGACTTACGGGGTGGGGGATAGGACAGAATATCACTGTCCGACCACCACCTTGGCATGGCGGAGCACCTTGTCGTTGATCATATATCCCTTCTGCACGGTGTCGAGTATCTTCCCCTTCATGGCGTCGTCGGTAACGGGCACCACGGAGATGGCCTCGTGCTTCTCGGTGTCGAACGTAGAGTCGGTCATGTCGATTTCCTTCACTCCGTTCTGTTCGAGATATTTTCTGAACTTATTGTAGATGAGCACCATTCCCTCCTTGATGGATTCGGTGTTCTCGCTCTTTCCGGCCGACTCGATGCCGCGCTCGAAATCGTCGAGAATCGGGAGAAGCCCTTTGAGCACCTGCTCGCCGGCGTTCTTGATGATTTCCGATTTCTCCTTGAGGGTGCGTTTGCGGAAATTGTCGAACTCGGCCATCAGAAAGAGGTATTCCTTCTTCTCGTGCTCTGTGGCGGCCTTGGCCTCCTCAAGCTCCTTGCCGAGTCTGATGATTTCAGACTCCTCGCTCTCCTCCTCGGGCGACTCCTGGGTGTCGACGTCAGCCACCTCGATGTCGTCGGCAGTGCCGGCGGCCTCACGGGCGGCGGAGTCGGGTTCCTGTTCCTGTCCGGGGTTATATTTTTCGTTGTCTTTGGTATTCATATTCGAATGTTTTTAATGTTTTTCCACAGCAAATAGTGAGCCAAAAACGTCGTTGCGGAGGCTCACATTCCTATTTTTTCTAACAAATCAGAGAAAAATCGGTTCGTGCAAAAACAAATCACCCCGTTCAGAGAGGGCGGACGTCCTCATTTCCCGCGACGTCCGCCCTCATCAGGCAGCTCTCTTCTGCGTCTTTCAAAGGCGGTTCATCTCGGCTTCTGCGGCCGCCGAGCCCCGGTAAGCGCTCTTGCGGGGCTGGAAACTGTAGATGACGTTGAGCGCCACGCCCCGCCGGTCGTAGTTCTGGCGCTTGTCGACGCAGACTCCGTAGGTCGACATAGTCCAGTCGTTGTTGGCGGTGTTGAATATGTCGGTGGCCGACAGCTTCACGGTAAGCGACTTATTGAAGAAAGTCTTGCCTACCGAGGCGTTCATGGTGAACCATGTGGTGCCGAACCGGTTGGTGTGCATGTCGCCCTGTGTGCGGCCGCTGATGTTGGCGGTGACAGTCCATCCCCGGGGCAGAGATATGGTGTTGTCGAAGTAGTAGGAGAATATGGGGCGGTCGTATCTGCCGCCTCCGAGCTCAAGCCACTGGCGGTAGATGCCGACGGTAACGTTTGGCGTCCAGCGGCGCACCGGCCGGCTCCATACGAGGTACATGCTCAGCGCCGAGACGTCGATGTTGACGGGGTGCATCAGCAGTTGCAGGCCTCCGGCCGGGTAGAGCTGCTTGACGTATGCGTAGGAGTCGTGGCTGCGGATGAAGTCGGCCTGCAGCATGAAGTCTCTCCATAAGGCGAACAGCCTGACATCGTGCATACGTTCGTCGCGCAGACCCGGGTTTCCCCCTTCTATTTCATGAAGTCCGACATAGCTCAGCGAACCGGTAAGCTGCGAGTAGGGTGGCTTCACGGTGGCCATCCTGTAGCTGAGGCTCAGCTGTGCGTAGTCGCTGAATGAATATCCGAGCGAGACGTCGGGGGTGAGCAGATGGTCGCGGCGGCTCACATCACTGTCGCGTTTCCCGTCGACCCTGAAATCATAGTCCATGTATTCGTATCGCACTCCGGCTGAGAGCGAAAACCGGCCGAAGATGCGCGACCACGACACGAAGAGCGCTGCCGATGTCTGTCGCGCGTCGGTGAGCGACGAAGGTATATATTCGCCAGCCTGCTGGCTGAGCATGCGATAGTCGAGCGAGGTATGGGTATAGCTGTCTTGCGTGCCTGCGGTGAGGTCGCCTTTCCATAGCGGGAAGTTGACATAGAGCTTTCCGGCCCAGATGGTGGATATGCGTCTGTCGGTAGAGTTGACCTCAGGATTGTCAGAATGGGGGTAAGTGGTGGAAACGCTGTTGTTGTCGCTCGAACGGCGGAAGTCGCCGTCGAAATGCAGCAGATACCTTCCGGCGAAGGTGTTTTCGTAATAGGCCGAAGCGAGGTGGCTGTGGGCGCGTATTCGTTTCCCTATCTCGCGGCTGACGGGCGGGTCGAGGTCGATCCATTCCGTGCCGGAGTTGCGGAAGTCGCCCCGCTCGGGGTTATATCGGTAGTAGGCTCCGAACGACTGATGGCCTCCGGCATAGTTGAATCCGGCCTTCACGATGCCGGTGGTGGTGGGGTAGGAATTGCTCTGGCTGCTGCCGACTACGGTCTCTTTGCCGTCGTAGACGAGTGTGTTGGTTGTTGAGCCTTTAGCAAGGGAATTATTATGGTTGATGGTGCCGTTGGCGAATAGCTCCCATCGGCCGGCCCTGTAGCTGAGGGAGAGATAGTCCATCACCGACCATTTGCGGTGGCGCTGCACCTGCAGCTGGTCGGTAAGCGACAGCCCCTGTACGAAATTCCTTCTGGTGGTGATCCGAAGCACTGCCTCGGTGTCGCTTCCGTAAGCCGCGCCCGGAGCCATTAGCAGCTCCACCTGCTTAAGGTTCGACGAAAGAATCTGCTGCAGCTCCTGCTTGTCGCGCATCGGACGACCGTCGATGTATATTTCGATGTTGTTCTTGCCGATGACACTTACGGAATTGTCCTGCACTTTGATCATCGGCAGCTGATCGAGCACGTCGAGGGCATTGCCGAGGTCGGCGAGATTTGTGCCGGGTATTGTCGACACGAGGGTCGAGCCTACAAGTTTCGTGGCGGGCTGCTTTGCTGTTACCACCACTTCCTGCAATTCGCGCGAGAGGCTGTCGGCCTGCGCTGCGCTCTGTTCCGTCCGGGCCGTGGCTGTCGCCGAGGCCAATGCCGCGGTCAGCGCCGCGATGAGAATATTAGCTTTCATGTGAGTAATTTTTTTGTTGCAAAATTACTCACGAAGCTCCCCCGGTTCCAAAAAAGCGGTCTGACTCATGCAATCGTAACATGCATGAAATCAGAAGTATATGAATTGAGATTGCGAAAAAGTCTGACAGGGTGGAAAAGACCGTCAGAAAATGGACGAGATTTCAGCACAATCGGGTGCCACCGATGCCTTGAGGCGTGATTTCAGCCTTGATTTGCGTTTATAGACCACGTCGACCGACTCGTCGAGGAGCAGGCATATAGTGCGCGTCGAGAGTCCGCTTGCGACGTACACCAGCAGCCTGTAGTCGCTGTCCTTTATCTCGGGCCATGCGTCCCTGACCTTTGTCAGGAGGTTGTCGCGGCAGTCGTTGACGGCCTGTTCCATATCGGCAAACGAATCGGCGCGCACCGATTCTATTTCCCCCTTCACTTTGTCGACGATAGCCTTACGCTCGGCCTTGGTGCCCTGCGTCTCATAATACGTCTGGCAAAGCGAGTCGATGAGCGAGAAGCGGTTTTCGAGCAGACCGTGGAGCTTCGTCTCCAGACGGCATACATCGCCCCGGCTGGCGTCAATCTGGCTTTTAAGGCCCGATGCCTCGGCCATGAGTGCCTCGGCCTGCGATGCCTGTAGCTTCATCCGCTGGCGCATCCATAGTATGGTGCCTGCTCCGGCCAACAGTATCAAGAATCCTGCATACATATACGTGCGTCGTCTGACGCGCTCCTTATATAGCAGAAATTCCTTCTCCTTTTGCAGGTAAAGTGCTGTGGCGAGAGCGTCGGCGTCGCCCGACGATTGCATCAACGCTTTCAGACGCGATGCCTTGCGGTATTCGTCGGTCAGCCTGTGGCGTCTGTAATAGTCGACGGCGATGTCGACTATTGTGTCGGTCGGCGCCGACAGACGGTTGGCCACCAGAGCCTCGCTGTAAAGCAGGGCCCAGCGGGCCATTGTGGCAGAATCCTGAAATTCCGACACATCGACACCGTTGAGCCGGTCGAGGGCCGCGGTAGGGTCGGTGTGCATAAGTCGCTGAGCCTCGTCGAGAGCCTTCGGGCGATTGCCGGAATAGCCGCATCCGGCGGCGACAAGCAGAATCACTATGTAGAGCAGGCTTCGCATGATTCAGACATCAGATTTTGCTTTCAGTGTGTTCATCCCATACCAGAGAAGCGAGGTATTTGTCGCTGCGACATTGAAGATCAGCAACGCCCTCCTCTATCAAATCGGCAGTAGTAGACTTGTAATAAATGTCAGTGGCGAATTGAAGGGAGACATTGTATAAATCACAAATACTCATGATTATTCTGGCGATTTTTGTCGCTCTGATAGCCAACTTACTTTCTTCTGTCATAACCGTATGCTTTCAATGTGAATAAGGCATCTGTCAAGCATTTCCTGAGTTCGGATGCAATATTGGTTGTTCGGTTTTTCATACTTCAATAATCCGAGCGTTTCATCTTCCGACAGTTCTCCTTCAAAGTATCTATCGAGGGTTTGAATCACTTTGTCGTTTGCGATTCCTCCAATGACAATGTCATATTCGGAAGTATCCTCACCGGCCCTGCATTTAGAGACAAAATCAAGCCACGATTTGTCGTAAGCTATGAATTCAAGCACTTTCCACTCATCCGGATTATATGTGAGGTCGTAAGCGTTTAGCCATGCTTCTTGTTGGCGTCTCATAAAACGCTGAGCATACTTCACTGCCTGCTCATGAATAGATGTAAGATAGAAACCTTTTCCGAAGTCGAGATAGTCGCGTGAATGGGCGGTGTCGGTGCGTTGCACCGACAGGTTTGATGAATGGTATAGTCTCATGGCTTCAATACTCCTTTCTCTTTCATGTAGTCAGTAAGGTCGTCCATCAGATAACGTGAGCTGAAAGTATGAAGCACGTCGTAGGAGGGCACAATATAGTCGTATAGTATCCCCGATCTGGCCAGACGGTCGTAGACCTCTCGCTGACTTAGTTTCAGCCTATGGGCAAGTTTGCTTATGCAGTATGTTACAAATTCAAGCGTCTCTTTATCCATAAGAATCGGATTCTGTTTCAAGATTACATGGTTACTACATTAAAACAAACCGCACAAAGGCTTCGGTTGTCGGTCAAGACATTCGGTTATGGTTTGTGCGCGCTGAATGTAGAGCAGGCTTCGCATGATGCAAAGTTACATATTTTTTTCTTAACGGGAAGCAACCGAGAGGATATATCCTTTTTTCTTTATCGATGTGATCGAAACGGCCGGGTCGGTAAGCTGGCGGCGGATATAAGTGATCTGCACGTTCAGGGCAAGTGAGTTGGAATAGCTTGCGTCTCCCCATATCCGGTCGAGAATCACATCGCGCTCTACCGGATTACCTAAGTTTTCGGCGAGCATCTGTAGTATTTCGGTCTGACGCACTGACAGCGAATGGGTCTCGCCTTTATATGTCAGCGACGAGAGGTTGGGTCGGAATACAGTGTCGCCCAACTGATACTCCACATCCTGATTGACGGTCAGGCTCTCAAACCGTTCGTTGATTTTGGCTATCACTTCTTCGGGATAAAAGGGTTTCGGGATATAGTCGTTCCCTTTGAGCGAGAATCCGTGCAGACGGTCTACCTTGTCGGTGCGGTCGGTAAGGAAGAAGATTATCACCCTCTTGTCGTTCTGGCGGATGATTCTTGCCATCTCAAACCCGTCAAGCTCAGGCATGTTTATATCGAGCAGAATCAGGTCGGGATGGTATTCACGATACATCTCCAGCCCTACCTTGCCATTGTTGGCATAGATGACTTCATAACCTTCGGCCTCGATGAAGCGCTTGAGCAACATCGAGTTTTTGAGGTCGTCATCCGCAAGGAGTATCTTTATCGCCTTCATCATTGCGGCAACTTTATGGTGAAACATGTGCCCCGGCCTTCGGTGCTGTCCACTGATATATCTCCGCCATGTGCCTCGACGAGCAGTTTCACATACGCGAGTCCCAGTCCCATGCCGGGTTGTTCTCCAGCCAAGGCCTTACCGCGATAGAAGCGCTTGAATACGTGCTTCACATCGCCTGACGGAATACCGAAGCCGTTGTCGCAGACCGA
The DNA here is from genome assembly GCA_945873625.1 of uncultured Porphyromonadaceae bacterium. Taxonomy (GTDB): domain Bacteria; phylum Bacteroidota; class Bacteroidia; order Bacteroidales; family Muribaculaceae; genus Lepagella. Next base: position 53,768 of record CAMCDS010000005.1, read on the forward strand.
AAGCTCGACGAATCCTTCTTTTTCCCTTGCCGCAGCATTGATTTCCACTTCGGCCCCGGAATACTTGACGGCGTTTTCAACGAGGTTGTTCAGAATATTGTAGAGGTGGGAGCGGTCGGCCGAAACAATAGCCTCTGGAGAAATATCATTGTTTACAGACACCGTCTTATCCGATGGGATAACTATCGCCCCGGCAACTGTGTCAAACAGTTCGTGGAGGTTGACACTCTGTATGTTGAGCGGAATCTGCTCTACGTCGTTGAAGGTGATGTCGCGGAGTTTCGAGAAGTAGGCAGAGAGGTTGTCGAGGGCATTGCGGGTCTCGGTGAGCAGTTCCTTTCTGACAGCCGTGTCGTCGAGCATCCGCTCGTTGTCGAGACCCGAGACGCACATCTTCAGCGTGGATATGGGGCGTTTGAGCTCGTGAATCATCGTGGTGATGAAGCCGTTGCGCATTTTGTCAAGCCGTGAGAGTTTCAATACCGTGGAGAACTGCAACACGAGGCAGACGATAAGCAGTCCGGAAATCAATAGCGAGATTAGAAGTGTCTGCCACATTCCCGGCAGAACGTCGGAGGGATTGATTCTGCTGACAATCCTGACGGTGAGTCCCTGCAGCTGGGAGTAAGGCACGGTCAGCGATACTTCGGGGGTAAAAATCGATTTATGGTTATCGATACGGGTATGCCATACCATGCTGTCGGCTGCCACCAGAGTTGCCGTAGCCCTTATTCCATCCTTGCTGAGCACCGAATCGATGCCGTCGGCGGTAAAGGGACATTTTCGCTCGATATTCACATTATTGGTAGCGCTCCATGCCTCGTTTTCATCTTTGGCTCCCGATGCGTCGAATACCGCCGAGTCGGCCGGTTCTGTCATCCGTTGCTGGGCAAGCTCAGCCGCTTCCGTTTTCTGCTCTTCGGTAAGTGGCGTCCCGGGTTTCAGCCCGAGAAGCTCGTGGGCCGAGAAGAGGTATGTGTAGATGCGGGCTGTACGGGTTGTCTTCACCGTATCGCCATATTCCTGTTGCAGCGAGAACTGCGGAATCGAGAATGCATTGAAGCCGTTTCCTTTATTCTTCAGGGAATCCGCCCTTTTGTCTGACGACTTTTCGCGGATACGGTTATAGTCGTCCACACACTTCACGATTCGTTCGCTCAGATTACGCTCATAATCATTCAGCGCATATTCATAGCGGCCGTAGAGCCAGTAGGCCTGCAACCCGAGGAATGCGATGATTGCGATGATGGTGATTATGTAGAGGGCCTTGATTCTTTTTTCCATGATGCGAAATTACAAAATTCGCGGCAGTCGACAGTCCTTTGTATCAGGGTATTTTGACGGCAGTAATAATTCAGTAATAATTCCCTAATGTTTGAGTAATGATTATTTTCGGCGCGAGAGGCATTGCGGCGGTAACTTTGCGGCATCAAACATAATCAGCAAACTCTAAAACGATATGAAGAAAGCATTTTTGATACTCGTCATCATTGCCGTTGCGACGGCATTCGCCTCCGGCAAGATACTCCGTCGTCAGCTGAGCATCCTCCCCTCTTCGGTGCCCGAGACCGAAACCCTCGCGCCCGAGAACATGGAGTTCGTCTATGATTACCGCTGCTGCGTCGACACTACCCATTCCCTCTCCGAGGATTTCGACAGCGACAACATGCTGCTCCAGATCGGCCCCGGCGGTCTCTCGAAGTTCTCGAGCTACAGAAACCTCACGGTAGATTCCATACTGATGCGTTCCTCTCACGAGCAGATACTAGACGCCGCAGTGGAAGGTAAACTCAGCACAGGCGAGTTCATGACAATATTCAAGAATTATCCGGCCGGCAGACTCACCCACACCGAGAAAATATGTCAGGACTGGTTCCGCTACGAAGAGGATATGCCGCAGCTCGACTGGGAACTGACCGACTCGGTCATCAATGTGCTCGGCTACGAGTGTCAGGGTGCCCGGTGCCGCTTCCGCGGTCGGGAGTGGACGGCGTTCTACGCCGAGGATATTCCGGTTATGGACGGACCGTGGAAGCTCCACGGCCTCCCCGGCCTTATCATGAAGGCCTCGGATGCAGACGGACACTATACTTTCGAGTGCATCGGCATCAAGTCGAAGGCCGACCGACCCATCACACTTTATAAAGTGCCCTTCAACAAAACCGACCGCAAAGCTTACTACGATGCAAAACACCGCTATGACATAAACCCTTATGCCTACTATGAAGCCACTACCGGAGGGGGGGTAACGGTGCTCGACGCAAACGGCAATCCTCAGCCCGGTGCATACGACCCGATTGAACTGACGTATGATTATCTTGAAACTGACTGGAGAAAATGAACAGATACAGTTTTTTCATACTATGCGTTGTCCTCGGTCTGCTGTCGGCAAAGGCGGCAGACCCGGGAGAACTGCGCGGCACGGTAGTTGACGCTGACACCGATGAGCCGGTAGCCGGATGCATCGTGAAAACAAAAGGGGCGTTCACATCGACCGACGGGGAGGGGCGCTTCGCGATAATACCCAAAGCCGGCGCCGACTACGTTTCGTTCCGCTTCATGGGCTATGAGTCCCGTACTCTTCCCTTGACGGCCGACTTCTCTTGCGTGCGCCTCAGTCCGAAGGCTACCCGGCTCAATGACGTGATTGTAGAGGCTCCCGACATATATGCCAAAGGGGATACGCTGGTGTTCAATGTGGCGAAATATGCCAACGCCAAGGATAATGCCATAATTGACGTCATCAAGCGGCTGCCGGGTATCAAGGTAGAAGAAGACGGCACCATCAAGTATCAGGGCAAACCAATCAACAAATTCTATCTCGACGGCAACGACTTCATCGGCGGACAGTATGGCCTGGCCACCAACAACATTTCGCATAAGGATGTGGCGTCTGTCGAGGTAATGGAGAATCATCAGCCCGTGAAGGCTCTCGAAGGTATCGAGTTTCCGGAAGAAGCCGGCATTAATCTCAGACTGAAGGAGGATGCCCGTAGCCGCTGGGTTGGCGTGGCGCAGGCCGCCGCAGGCGTGCAGCCGTTTCTATACGACGGTTCGCTCTACGCGATGCGCGTAGCCCCTAAGAATCAGAATATCATCACACTCAAAGTCGACAACACGGGCTGGAATCCGGCTAATGAGATACTGGAGCACGATTTCGATGATATGTTCTCTTCGGATTATGCCTCAAATCTTTGGCCTGAATATATCTCGGCCGACATCGTGAGCGCTCCGCTGACCGAGAAGCGCACGCGCGACAATCTCTCGTGGCTGGCAAACGGAATCACCGCATGGAAGTCGGGCGACACCTCGATGCGCCTTAAACTCAACTATATGGGCGACCGTCTTGATTACAATTCGGGCATGACCACCGATTATTTCAGTTCGCAGATTCCACGGTTTGTACAGAACAGTTCGCAGCGCACGCAGACCCACGACCTATCGGCGCAGTTTTTCAGCCAGACCAACAAGCGAGGCTTTTATCTCAAGGATAAGCTTACATTAGCGGGGGTATGGGACGAGTCCAATTCCGGCATTACCGGATCGTTTGATCTCTCGCAGCGCGTCAACCGCAAGAACTTCTCCGCCGCCAACGACCTTAAGCTCGTGAAACGAAACGAGAAGAAACTGTTTACCCTTGTCTCGCGCAACTCGTTCGGGTACCGCCCCGACCGGCTGATTGTGGCCGGAGATGAAGATGCGTCGCAGAGCGTCGGTTCTTCCGATTTCCGAAGCACTACCGAGACCAAATTAGGAAAGATGACGCGTTTCTGGAAATACTATGTAACCGCCGGACTCGACCTCAACTGGCACCGCATGAACAGCACACTTAGCGGACTGGGAGAATTTGACAACGACGGAATCCATGAGGCTTTCCTGTCAAATCTTTATGCCACTCCTCAGGTTGACTTCGAGCGCAATGGTTGGCGTGCATCGTTTCGCACATCGTTGAAATGGCTTCATTATTCAATAGCAGGTCAGCACGACTATCTCAATGTCTCGCCCCGCCTGTATGTCAGACGTCAGCTGACCGCAAAGTCAGACCTTTCGGCCTCCGTCGCTTACAGCCTCGATTCGCCGCAGCCATATCTGAATATCGCGGTTCCCGTGCTTTCCGACTACCGTAACTTTTTCATCGCCGGGAATCCCGACAGATACTCGCATAATGTGGCCGCGACCATCTCTTACCGTTACCGCAATCCGTTGAAGTCTCTCTTTTTCAACCTGTCGGCAACCTACAACCATAGCAGCAGCCCGATGATGTCAAATCAGCTGTTTATAGGCGATTTTATCGTCTCCACCTACGCCGACCGGCTGAACGGCAGCAACTCATGGTATGTGAACGGCGGTTTCAGCAAAGGCCTCGGCCACAGCCGGATGGTGGTGGGCTGCGATGTTGAGGCCTCGGTATCGTCTGCCTCGTCGATGCGCGATAACGAAGTGATGCCTTTCAGGCAGATGACGGCCGGGGTGAAACCTTATTTCAAGGGAAGCCTTTTGAAATGGCTCTCGGTGAACTACGATGCAAGCTACGGTTTCTCAAGGCTCAGAACCGACGGAGAGACAAACAGTTACCATACATTCCGGCAGCATCTTTTCGCAACCGTAATCCCTAACGACGTGTTGCAGTTCACTGTCGGGGCGGAGCATTTTCTCACCCGTTTTCCTGAGGGAAATTCCGCTAATCTTGTTCTTCTCGACGCTTCGGCTGTGTGGAGGGTCAGCAGCAAAGTCCGGCTGTCGCTGACGGCCGACAACCTCCTGAACCGGCGCAGCTACCGATATGTGAACTATGGCACTCTCTCGCGCTCGGAACACCACTTCCGGATTCGTCCGCGCAGCATCCTCGCCTCCGTGCAGTATAGTTTCTAAAAAACTGTCGCGTCCCCGACACAACCGTCGAGGACGCGATAATCATTCATATCATCACTACAGTATTTTCCCACGGAAACTTGAATTCACGCATCTGTCTCATTACTCTGGCGATACGTTCCTCCTGTTCTTGTGAAAGTCCGAGAGTGGGATTCTTCTCACGCTCCTCGGCCTTACGCACGAAATCATCGGCTATTTCTCCGGAAAGGATGGGCACTGCTTTAATTGGAATTGTCATATTGTTATCTCCTCAGAATGAAAAGGAATCATCTACAATTTCCAAATTGTTCTTCGATATACTCGAATAATTCAGCATTATTACACATAGGGTGCTGAAGACTTCGTCCGCCTTTGAAACCGTGCTTCTTCAATGAATCTTCATCCAAGGTATCCCCCGTAAATTCCTGAATTGCCTCTAATCGCCAGGTTATATCGTTGGGCGCATTTTCAACCCAGAATTTACTATCAGATCTTTTCTCAATACCCGTTACTACGGTCTTGAAAATAATCTTACGTTCCGTTGAGCTGAATATGTAAACAATATCCCCAACAGCAAAATTATTACGCTCCCGTTTCCAATTTATATAGCCGATTTCCACTAAAGAAGCATAATGATTGCATCGTTTTGCGTTTGCGAAAACGAGCCAGTGTTTCTTAGAAGAGGTTTTCATAATGCAAAGGTAAGCAAAAAACGCGATTCTTTATGCCCGGTGCATAAGAAATGTAAATACCGAGGCTATCTTTTTTAGGCAAAAAGAGGTCTGCGGGTGTCAGAGGCGGATCTTGAAGAGGCGGGACGAGGGGAAGGCGTCGGGTGAAAGGTCCGGCTCCGAGTCGAAGATGCCGAAGAGGGCCGAGCCGCTGCCCGACATCTGGGCATAGAGGGCGCCGGCGTCGTAGAGAGTCTGCTTGATGAGCGGAAGCTCGGGATGCGCTTCGAAGATATGGGGCTCAAATTCGTTTTCCACTTTTCCTGGCCATTCGGCGGGGTTGAGGCAGAGCGGCGCGAGGGTGTCGGCGTGGTCGCGTCCGCAGTCTATCCCGGCGAAGGCCTCGCGGGTGGGGATTCCGAAAGCAGGCTTGACGATAAGCAGCCATTTCCCCTCGAGCGAGAGGTCGACGGGTGTCATTATTTCGCCTATGCCTTTTGCGAGGCATGGACGGTTGAGGATGAAGAAGGGGCAGTCGGCGCCGAGTCCGGCGGCCGTCTCAATCAGATCTTCGTCGCTCAGATGCGCCCCGGTGAGCTCGTTGAGTGCTTTTAGCGTGAGCGATGCGTCGGCCGAGCCTCCTCCGAGTCCGGCTCCGTCGGGTATATGCTTTTCAAGCCTGATGTCGAAAGGGGGCATTGCCTTGCCCGTCTTCCGGAGCAGGGCTTCTTCAAAGGCTTTGGCCGCCTTATACACGAGGTTCTTTTCGAGCGGACAATCGATGGCGTTGCCGGTGAAGGTGAAGCGCGTAGTCTCGGCATCAGGCAGTTCGGTTACTTCCAGAATGTCGCAGAACGGTTGCGGAGAGTAGGGGGTGCCGCTCCGCAGGCCGATGGGGTAGAACAGTGTGGAAAGCTCATGGTAACCGTCGGGACGTCGGGCCGTTACCTGCAAGCCGATGTTGATCTTTGCATTGACGAATATGATCATGATTCAGTCGGGTTTACGTGAAGGGATGCGCTCTACTACGGCCGGGGAGAACACCCGTCGCGACTGGACGGCAAGCAGTGCGCCGCGTGTGAGCAGATATGCGAGGAAAGCGGTCCAGAGGCGGTTGTTGTCGGGGAATGACAGCCCCTGCGGACCGAGGAAGCACACGCTGAAGAATACGGCCGCCGCCGCCATGGTGGCCACAAGCATACGCCTTGTAGCTGTGAGACCTATATAGAATCCGTCGTAGATGAAGGCCGCCACTGTCAGGGGCGGGATCAGCATGAGCCAGATGCGGTAATGCTCCACTCCGGCCACCACACGCTCCGAGTCGGTGAGCAGAGCGGCCATGTCGGTGGCGAAGAGGGTGTAGACAGCGAAGAAGAATACCGCCATTCCGGCCGACCAGAGGAGCAGGGCGCGTCGGCTGAGCCGCAGCATCCTGTAGTCGCGCGCACCGGCAAAACGGCCGGTGAGGGCCTCGGCCGTGAATGCGAATCCGTCCATGAAGAAGGAGAAGAAGTGGAAAAACTGCATCATCACGGCGTTGACGGCGAGGGTAAGCTCTCCGAGTCGCGCGCCGATGGCCGTGGTGGAGAGCGAGACGGCCATTATGCAGCCCGAGCGGAAGAATATGTCGGTATTCACGGAGAAGAATCTGCGCAGGCCTCCGTCGGCGAATACGCCTCTCCATCCGCACCACATCTTTCCGGGACTCTTGCGTCGGGCTATCAGCAGGGCGATGCCGAGCCCCAGCCAGTTGGCGGTCAGCGTGCCGAAAGCCACGCCGATGAATCCGAAGCGAAAGAGGAATACGAGCGATACGCTCGCCGCTATGTTGATAATGTTGACTGAGACTGAAATCACCATCGGCAGAAACGTGGTCTGCATTCCGAAGAGCCAGCCCTGTATGGCAGTGGTGGCAAGGATAGCCGGTGCTGAGAGTATGCATACCGAATAGTAGGCCGAGGCAAGGCTGCGGGCTTCCCCTTCGGGACTGATGGCAGCCAGCAGACCTTCGCGCAGCGGCACGGCGCAGACGAGCAGCAGCAGTCCGATGGCGCATCCGAGCACTATGGCGCGGCTGAAGGTCTCCGACAGCCGCTTCACGTCTCCGGCTCCGAAGGCCTGGGCCGTGAGTCCGGTGGTGCCCATGCGCAGGAAGCCGAAAAGCCAGAAGGTTACGTTGAGCATCATCGAACCTACGGCTATGGCGGCGATAAACGAGTCGGAGTGCAGATGGCCGGCTATGGCCGTGTCCGACAGGCCGAGCAGCGGCACGGTGATGTTGCTCACTATGGCCGGCACCGTAAGGCGCAGTATTTCCCTGTTGAGTCTCACCGGGCGGCTTTATTTTTCGGTCTTGGAGCGGAGAAGGTCGATCTTGCGGCTCAGCAGAGGCAGGGTTCGTTCGAGGCGGCTCACTTCGGCACGGGCTTCGGCCAGCTTCCATGTGAGTGCCACTATCCTGGCGTCGGCAGGCTGCATCTTGATGGTGCGTCGGGTAGATCCGATGTAGCTTACAGTGATTGCGTCGGGCGCCGAAGCGGCCACGAGGCGTCCTATCGAGTCGGCCTTGGCTCCGGTGAAGAGCACGGTGTTGAGTCCGCCTGAGCGGTAGTTGAGTCCCTGGTCGTGGCCTACGGTGGCCGATTCCACGGTCTTGCCACCGGCGCTTACAGCTATCGAGGTGAACGAGCCTCCCGACAGGGCGGCGATGAGCTCAAACGCCTCCGACTTGGCGATGCGCGCAGTGAGTCCGGTGCGCGTCAGCGGGTAATGGTCGCGCGCTGCCTTGAGGATGGTGTAGCCCTCCACTTCGCGCGGGTTGTCGACGAAAGTAAAGAGCGAGAGCATAGAGTCGACGGTGGAATAGGCTGTGGCCAGAGAGTCTTCTGTAAGTTTCACGGTCTGCTGGAGCGAGGCCACCGAGTCGGCCAGCGAGGCCTTCCATTCGTCGTATTTGTCGGCGTTGCGGCTACGCTCCTGGCGTCCGGTGCACCCGGCGGCGACAGCGGCGAGGGCAAGGAGTATGGGTAAAATCTTCTTCATGTCGGTTGGTTTGGTGCCGGAATCGTCAGCTCCGGCTTATGTCTTTGACGCCCTTCACGGTGCGCAGTTTCTTTATCAGGGAGTTGAGCCGGGCCGTGTCTCTGACGTTGATTGTAAGCCAGCCCTGAAACACTCCGTCGTGTGAGTCGATCGAGATGTTTCTCAGACTCATGTCGCTCTCCTTGGCTATTATGGACGTGATGTTGGTTACGATTCCTATGTCGTCGTAGCCCACCACCTTCAGGGCCACAGGCATGAGTTGCCCGGGCGCTCCGCTCCAACTCACCGGCACTATGCGGTAGGGGTAGCGCTGGCGTATGTTGGGGGCGTTGGGGCAGTTGCGGTGGTGCACCTTTATCACTCCGTCGGAGCTGATGAATCCGAATACGTCATCGCCGAAGATAGGGGAGCAGCATTTGGCGAGTTTGTAGCGCAGCCCCTTTATGGTCTTTCCGTCGACCGAAAGGATTTCGGCGTTGGTCTCCTCCCCGGTGTCGCCGTTCATCCTGAACTCCTCGGCCGACACTTTGGCCGCCTGGCTGTCGGCGGTCTCGGTCTCGCTCTCGTAGGCGGAGAGAAACTTCCCGGCGTCCATCTTCTCGTCGGCTATGTCGGCGAAGAAGTCGTTGACGTATTTGTAGCCCGTCTTCTTGATGACGCGCATCATCACCGCCTCGTCGATTTCAAGTTTACGGTTTTTGGCGCGGCGTTCGAGCATCTCCTTTCCGAGTTCGGCGTGGTGCAGCTTCGCCTCGTTGAGACTCTGGCGGATCTTGTTGCGCGCCTTCGACGTAACGGCGATCGAGAGCCAGTCGTGGCTCGGCGACTGCGATGGGGAGGTGATGATTTCCACGGTGTCGCCGTTGGCGATGCGGTGGGTGAGCTTGCGGTGTACGCCGTCGATGATGGCGCCCGTGCAGCGGCATCCCACCTTGGAATGTATGGCGAAGGCGAAGTCGAGCACGGTGGCTCCCGGCGAGAGCCGCAGCAGGTCGCCTTTCGGCGTGAACGCGAACACTTCCTTGCCGGCGGCATCGGGACGGATGTCCTTCATCAGCTGCATGGGGCCTGAGTCGGCGGTCTCGAGGATGTCGCGTATGTTGTTCATCCACTGGTCGGTGCTGTCGCTCTTCACACCCTTGTAGCGCCAGTGGGCGGCAAGGCCCTTCTCGGCCACAAGGTCCATGCGCTTCGTGCGGAACTGCACCTCCACCCATTTCGAGCCCGGACCCATCACGGTGGCATGGAGCGATTCATATCCGTTGCTCTTGGGAATCGTGATCCAGTCTTTCATGCGGGCCGGATTGGCCGTATACATGTCGGCGAGTATGGAATACGCCAGCCAGCAGTCGCGCTTCTCGCGCTCGAGAGGCGTGTCGATAATCACGCGGATTGCAAACAGGTCGTAGATATGCTGCATATCTACCTTCTGTTTCTTTATCTTGGCCCAGATGGATGATATTGACTTCGTGCGCCCCTTGATGGTGAAGCGCAGTCCGGCTGCCGTGAGCTTCTCCTTCACCGGGGCTATGAAAGCGGCGATGTAGGCGTCGCGGTCGCGTTTGGTCTCGTTGAGTTTGCGTGCTATCTGAGTGTAAATCTCGCGGTTGGTGTATTTGAGGGCAAGGTCTTCGAGCTCGCTTTTGAGCTTGTAGAGGCCGAGGCGGTGGGCCAGCTGGGCGTAGAGGTATTCGGCCTCGAAAGCCACGTCGCACACCCATTGCGTGTCGGGATGGCGGTTAATCGAGCGCATGAGCGCCACGTTGTGGACGATCATCACGATTATCACGCGGATGTCGTCGGCCAGCGAGAGGAGCAGCCCGCGGAAGTTGTCGGGGTTTCTCACGCCGGCGCGCGTGCTGAACTTCATCACTTCGGCTATGCCGTCGATCAGGGCGGCGATGTCTTCGCCCCATTCGCGCGCCACACCTTTTGCGAATCCCTCCTTCATTCGGCAGAGGGGGAATAGGAGAATGGAAGCGAGGATATTGCGGTCGGGCTCCACGCTGCGGGCGAAGAGCGACGCCGTGCGGAGCGTCATGAGCAGGAAGGGTATTCCGTGGCGGTCGCGCGTCGGAAGTCCGCGACATTCGCTGCGGAGCAACGCCAGCAGACGGTCGGCCTCCCCGGCATCGAAACGCGGGGCGGCGGCTTCTTTGATTTCGCTGATGCATTCGGCGGTCTGCCGCAGTTCGCCGAAAGTCAGCGGTGTGGATGGTTCTTGCATCTCGGTCGGAAGGGAGTGGATGGTGAAGACGGGTGTCAGGGTATTCCGAGGAAGCGGTGTAGCTGCACCGAGAGAGTCCAGCGCGGGTCGGAGAGCACGCGGCTCACGGTGCGCAGGCGGTTGGCCTGACGCTGCTTTTCGTCGGCCACGAAGCAGGGCTGCAGGTACATGAGCGTCTTCTCGCCGCGGCAGGGGAGCGCAAAGTATTGTTCAAGGTCCTGGCCGGTGTCGACCACCTTGATTTCATCGGCCCTGTCGGCTACCACCGGGAGCGGCTCGATACCCTCGATGCCGCATTTGGGGCTTACCGTAACCCAGTCGATGTCGGCGGGCACGGGGAGGGTGCCGTTGGTCTCGACGGCCACCCGTTTGCCGGTGGTGCGTTTCAGCATACGCACGAAGTCGTTGTCGATGTGGAGGCACGGCTCGCCTCCGGTCAGCACTATCCATCCGGCCGTATAGAGGTTGACGGCGCGGATGATGTCGTCGTCGGTCATGAATATGCCGGGTGTATGGTCGGTGTCGCAGAAAGGGCAGCTGAGGTTGCAGCCCGAAAAGCGGACAAACACCGAGGGAAAGCCCGTGTGATGGCCTTCCCCCTGGAGCGAATAGAATATCTCGTTGATCTTACGCATCGTCCTTTTCGTAGATGGCCGAGTTGCCCTCGCTCTCCTGCACCTCGCAGCGGAAGCAGCAGGGCACGGAGTCCACAATCCAGCGGGCTATGTTCTCGGCGGTGGGGTTGAAGGGTAGAACCTCGTTGAGCACTTTATGGTCGAGCCGCTTGCCGACAGCCTCCTTGATGGCCGTGAAGTCGGTAACCATCCCGTTGGTGTCGAGAGTCTCCGACTTACATTCCACGGTGATTATCCAGTTGTGGCCGTGGAGCTGCGTGCACTTGCTCTCGTAGTCGAGCGAGAGGCGGTGGGCGGCCGATATTTCGAGTCTTTTCTTGACGTAATACATTTGCCTTTGGTTTTAACGTCCGTAAAGGGTCGGGTCGGTGAGTCCGGCGTCGGCGAATGCCTCCTTGCGCTCGCGGCACGTGCCACATTCTCCGCAATGCTTCTCGCCCCCTTTATAGCAGCTGTAGGTGAGGGAATAGTCCACGCCCAGCGCCGCTCCCCGACGGGCTATGTCGCCTTTGGTGATGCCGGTGTAGGGCGCGTGGATGTCGATGCCGTCGTATGTGCCCTCGCTCATGGCGCGGCTCATGGCGTCGATGAATCCGGCGCGGCAGTCGGGATAGATGGCGTGGTCGCCGCCGTGGTTGGCGATGAGCACGTGGCGCAGTCCTCTCGACTCGGCCAGTCCGCAGGCTATCGAGAGCATTATGCCGTTGCGGAAGGGCACGACGGTCGACTTCATGTTGTCATCGTCGTAGTTTCCCTCGGGAATGGCGTCGGCGCCTGAGAGAAGCGAGCTGCGGAAGTAGCGGCCCATGAATTCGAGGGGAATCACGAGATGCTCGATGCCGAGCATTTCGGTCTGCCGGCGGGCACATTCTATCTCGCGTGCGTTGTGGTTCGAGCCATAGTCGAAGCTGACGGCCAGGGCTATTGAGTCTTTGCAGTCGTGGAGCAGGGTTACGGAATCCATCCCGCCCGAAAGCACGATAACGGAATCTTTTGCCATATCTTCTTGATGTCGGGTGGGATTATCGGCGCAGGAAGGCGTCGGTGTTGAAATTCTGGGCTATGCGGAGCTTGCGCAGTTCCTCGTGGTCGTCGTCGGCGCGGTTGGCGAAGGGGTAGATGCTGATGCCTCCGCGGGGCATGAATACGCCCCTCACTTCAAGGTAACGGGGCTCCATTAGCTCCCAGAGGTCGTTGAGGATGATATTCACGCAGTCTTCATGGAAATCACCGTGGTTGCGAAACGAGAAGAGGTAGAGCTTGAGGCTCTTGCTCTCCACCATCCGCTGGCGCGGGATGTAGGAAATGAAGATATGTCCGAAGTCGGGCTGGCCGGTCTTCGGGCAGAGCGTGGTGAACTCCGGACAGTCGAACGTTACCACGTATTCGCGTCCGGGATGTTTGTTGTCGAATGTTTCCAGCAGAGCCGGTGCATAGTCGGAGGGATATTCCACCCCTTGGCAGCCGAGCAAAGTCAGCCGTTGCATAGAGTCGTCTGTTCTCATAGTCGGGTATAAATCAATAAATTAGTGGACCGAGCTGCCACCATCGGCCCGCGGTCGCCCCATCGGGGTGCCGCTTCAATCTGCAAAGGTAGTAATTTTCCGCCGTATATGCAACCCCGGGCCCGGCGCGATGCCCGGCCCGGGGTTAGACCCCGTTCCCCAATATTCGTTAACGCCGGGGTCTTAGCGTGTCATTTCATTGTGACCCTGATGCCCGGCAGGGGTTTCACAATGTCTATCCCTTTGCCGGCCACTTCGGTATGCCGCCCGGTGGCGAAGTGTATCTTGTTCATCTCCAGGGGTGTCAGCACGCGGGCGCCCTCGATGGGTTTTCTTGTTATCTTTTCCATATCGCTAATCGGGTTTCTTGCTCTTGTACATGTCGGCCAGCGCGTTGTAGCCCATCAGCGCGGCACCGTAGGCCGCTATGAGCACGAGCGGCGTCCATTCGGCGAACGAGAGTCCGCTGAAGGCTCCTCCGGTGAGGTTGCAGATGAAGATGATCCAGAGAAGTGCCTGAACAGTGAGACACATTGTGCACCATGCCTTGGCCCTGAACTTCTGATACCATACACTCCAGAACGAGAAGGGGAGGCAGCACACGTTGAGGGCGGCCAGCCAATGAGCGCATCCGGGGAAGAGCATCAGCGCCCCGAGGCTCACCGTGAAGTAGGCAAGCCCGACCTCGCTCCAGCTGAAGATGCCGAAGAATGTAGAGGCCTTCTGTTCGAGCACCGTGTCGCATCCTCCCTGCTCGATTACGCCGCAGATGCGGTTGCCTGCCTTGGTGTGGATGTTGAGGCTTTTCAGCATCAGCTGCCGGCTGATGTAGATTCCGGCCATGTAGAGGAGCATGGTGGCGATGGTCCACCAGTGGGTGTAGATGCCGTGGGCGATGAAGAACCATACGGCCAGAAAGGCGAGGCAGAGCGCGAGCACTACTCTCTTTGCCACGCCGACAGCTTCCATGAATCGGTGTTTCTGATAGTCGGGTTCGCAGCTGTCGGCCGTGGGGTAGGCCACGAGAGCCACGCCGCTCCATTTCGCTGTGAAGGCGTCGATGTCCCTCTCTTTGCTGCCCGAGGTGGACTTGAAACGCACTGTGCTGCCGGTAATCCCGTCGAGCACCACGAAGTGTCCGTTTTCCTGCACGAGGCAGGGGCAGGGGAGGGCTGTAAGTTTGCTTTTGTCGGCGAAATAGAGGCCATCGCAGTCGATGCCGTATTCCTTGAGAAGGCGCGAGAAGCCGAACAGCGACTTGAACGGCATCGAAAGAAACCGCGAGTCGCTGTATCCGGCTGTCGCCTTCACCCCCAGCGCATGCAGGAAAATGGTGAATATGCTTGCGTCGCTACTCATGGTCAGAGAAAGTTTTCAACTTTGGCCAGCAGCGCGTTGCCGTCCATCTCTCCGCTTGAGCTCCATACGGGTTCTCCGTCGGAATAAACGATGAAGCAGGGTATCCCTTCCACGCCGAGGTCGTCGGCGAGCTGGCGGTTTTCGTCGATGTCGAACTGATAGACGTCGGCCCTTCCTTCGAGCAGTGCCTTGACGTCGTCCACCACCGGCATCATGGCCTGGCAATGAGGACACCAAGAGGCATAAAACTCCACAAGAACCACTTTCGAGGATTTGATGAGATCATTGAATGTTTCCATAGTCAAGTCAAAGATTAGTGTTTTCAGAGGATATAACAATCCTACTCTTTTTACGGTTTATACCATCTTTACAGATTAGTTTTGTCGGTTTGCCGGGAATTTTGTAACTTTGCGGATTAATATGTAGAAACAGAAGCGCCGCCCCGGCAGCAGGGCGCGTCCCGGTGCGGGCGGCGGCAAAGCATATCAACAAGAAATGGCAAAACAAGAAGACGTTTTCAAGACCATAGTGGCCCATGCCAAGGAGTATGGGTTTGTGTTCCAGTCGAGTGAAATCTACGATGGCCTCTCGGCCGTCTACGACTACGGCCAGAACGGCGTAGAACTGAAAAACAACATCAAGCGTTACTGGTGGGAAGCCATGACGATGCTCCACGACAACATCGTCGGCATCGACTCGGCAATCTTCATGCACCCGACCATCTGGAAAGCATCGGGCCATGTCGACGCCTTCAACGACCCCCTTATCGACAACAAGGACTCGAAGAAGCGCTATCGCGCCGACGTGCTCATCGAAGACGAAATCGCGAAGTTCGACGAGAAAATCGACAAGGAGGTGGCCAAAGCCGCCAAGAGGTTCGGCGAGAACTTCGACGAGGCCATGTTCCGCCAGACCAACGGCCGGGTGCTCGAGCATCAGAAGAAGCGCGACGAACTCCACGAGCGTTTCTCCGAGGCCATGAATGCCAACGACCTCGCGGAGCTGAAGCAGATAATCCTCGACTATGAGATCGTAGACCCCATCTCCGGCACCAAAAACTGGACCGACGTGCGCCAGTTCAACCTCATGTTCAAGACCGAGATGGGCTCCACGGCCGACGGCGCCATGGACGTATACCTCCGTCCCGAGACGGCCCAGGGCATCTTCGTCAACTATCTCAACGTGCAGAAGACCGGCCGCATGCGCATCCCCTTCGGCATCGCCCAGATAGGCAAGGCTTTCCGCAACGAGATTGTGGCCCGTCAGTTCATCTTCCGCATGCGCGAGTTCGAGCAGATGGAGATGCAGTTCTTCGTGCGTCCCGGCGAGGAACTCAAATATTTCGACTACTGGCGCCAGACCCGCCTCGCATGGCACAAGGCACTCGGCCTCGGCGATGAGAAATACCGTTACCACGACCACGAGAAGCTGGCCCACTACGCCAACGCCGCTACCGACATCGAATTCAAGATGCCTTTCGGCTTCAAGGAGGTGGAGGGAATACACTCCCGCACCGACTTCGACCTCTCGCAGCATGAGAAGTTCTCGGGCAAGAACATCAAATACTTCGATCCGGAGCTGAACGAGAGCTATGTGCCCTACGTCATCGAGACCTCGATCGGCGTCGACCGCATGTTCCTCACCGTGCTCTGCAGCTGCTATGAAAACCAGCAGCTCGAAGGCGGCGACAGCCGCGTGGTGCTCCATTTCCCGCCGGCACTCGCGCCCGTGAAGTGCGCCGTGCTCCCGCTCGTGAAGAAAGACGGCCTCCCCGAGAAGGCCCGCGAGATTCAGCATCGCCTGCGCTTCGACTTCACCTGCCGCTACGACGAGAAAGACTCGATCGGCAAGCGCTACCGCCGTCAGGATGCCATCGGCACCCCCTATTGCATCACCGTCGACCATCAGACCCTCGAGGACAACACCGTTACCCTGCGCGACCGCGACTCGATGGAGCAGCGCCGCGTGAACATCGACGAGCTGCAGACGCTCCTCGCCGACAACGTGAGCCTCAACAGCCTGCTCCGCAAGCTCCTCTAAACATCTTACATACAGAAGAAATGAAAAAGACATTATACAAAGCCGTCCTCGCGCTATGCGCCCTGATGGCGGCCACAGGACTCAGTTCATGCAACTATAACTCGCTCGTCGACAAGCAGCAGACCGTCGACGAGGCATGGGCTCAGGTGGAGAACCAGTATCAGCGTCGCGCCGACCTGATTCCCAACCTTGTAAACACCGTGAAGGGGTATTCCACCCATGAGAGCGAGACTCTCGAGAAGGTAACCCTCGCGCGTGCAAAGGCCACGTCGATAACCATCGACGCCGACAACCTCAACGAAGAGACGCTGGCCAAATACCAGCAGGCGCAGGGCGAGCTCTCGCAGGCCCTGAAATCGCTCCTCGCCGTAACCGAGGCTTATCCCGAGCTGAAAGCCAACGAGAACTTCCTCAGCCTGCAGTCGCAGCTCGAAGGAACGGAAAACCGTATCTCCACCGAGCGCAAGCGCTATACGGAGGCCGTGAAGGAATACAACACCGCCATCAAGAAGTTCCCGACCACTATCTATGCCGGATGGTTCGGCTTCGAGCCCAAGCCGCAGTTCAAGGCAGAGGCCGGCGCCGAGAAGGCTCCCGAGGTGAAATTCTGACCTCCGGCCAACCATTGATATGAATATTTGACAGCCACTTATCTGAATATGAGAAAAATATTAAGGCTCATCCTCGCGGCGGCCGTGCTCCTGCCCCTCGCTTCGTGTCTCGGCGACGACGACACCGACCTCGAAAAGAAATACGGCGAGTGGAAGAAGACCAACGAGGAGTTTGTGGAAAAGGCTGCCGCCGAGCGCAATGCCGACGGCACGCCGGTCTACGAGCGCATCGTGCCCGACTGGTCGAAAGACATCTACGTGCTCATGCGCTGGCACAACGACCGCTCGCTGACGGAGAAGAACCTTGTGCCGCTCGACAACTCGACGTGCGCCGTGAAGTATACGCTCATGCTCGCCGACTCGACTATTGCCGACGCTTCCCACAAGAATTACGCCGACAGCATCTATTCTTGCATGCCCAAGAGCAACGTGCCCGGATTCTGGACCGCACTCACCCACATGCACGTGGGCGACTCCGTAACCGTTGTGGTGCCCTGGAAGGCCGGCTACGGCACTGTGGGCACTACCGGTATCAAGCCCTTCTCTACCCTGATTTTCAGCATCAAACTCAAAGAAATAACAGCCTATCAGAAGAAGTAACCCCCGGGGGTTGCTTCTTCTTTCCTCTTTTTTCCAAGACCTAACCCACCATGAAGAAATCCACATTGGCGATAGCGCTGGCAGCACCTCTGGCACTCGGTGCCGTGGCCGCCGGACGCCACGCCGTAAAAATCGAAAAACTGGCGCCGGTGCAGGTGATGAAGCCGGCAGTAGGCGACACCACTCTCGCCCCTCACCGCTTTTCGGACCTCCAGCTCGTGCAGGGTGCGGCGCGAAAGGCAGCCAGGACAGGCCGCACTACAGTCGAGAATCCCGACACGGCGGGATTCATCGCACTCACCCGTCCCGCATCGGGGCAGGTGATTGAGACGATGTACACCACGCTCCGTCCCGAGCGCTATATCAAGGGCTCGCTTAAAGTTACTTCGGCAAGTGTGTTTGAAGTGCTTGTCGACGGCGAGGCCAAAGGCTCGAAAGCTGCGGCCGACAGTGCGGTAGTGGCCGGTTCAACGGTGCTCGTGCCCATCGAGCTCGAGCCCGAACGCACAGCTGAAATCACCGTCCGTCTGCTCAACGACAGTCAGGCGGCGGCAGCTCCGGCAATCAAGATTGAGTTCGAACCCGACTCGAAGTATGCCGATGTGGCCTACACCCTCGCGCCCGAGAAGCAGCACCGCTTCTCAATCTACGACATGAGCGACGGCCCCCGCGCTACATCCACAAGCCTGTCGCCCGACGGACGCTATCTTATCACCAGATTCATCGAGGTGTTCGGTCTCGACAACCAGCGCTACTGGTCGACGCTCACCGACACGCGCACAGGTAAGGTCATCGACGCCAACCTCAGCAGCCAGGCATCGTGGATGCCCAAAGGCTCCACGCTCTATTATACGGTGAAGCGCAACGATACCTACGACCTCGTCAACGTCTCGCTCCCCTCGCGTGAGTCGGTTACTGTGGCCGAAGGTCTCCCCACCAACCAGATTGTCTGGAGCCCCGATGCAAAGTATTTCATCTACTACGATTCCAAGGCAGGAAAGCGCAAGGAGGGAATAATGCAGCGCTATTCGTCGCCCGACGACCGCATGCCCGAGACGCGAGACCGCGCTTATCTGATGAAGTATGACCTCGCAACCTCCGTGGCCCAGCCTATCACCTTCGGCGGCGCGTCGACCTACGCGCTCGACTTCACCCCCGACGGATCGAAGCTACTCTATCAGTCGAACTACGACACTCCCTCGCGCTGGCCGTTCTACCACAACGACCTCATTCAGCTCGACATGAAAACGCTGATGACCGACACGCTCGTAAGCTACGACGGCGAAATCGGCTCTGCTTGCTATTCGCCCGACGGCAAGCAGCTCTTCGTAACCGGCGGACCCAACAGCTTCGGCGGCATAGGCCTCAACGCAGGCAACCATCCCATAGCCAACGACTTCGACATGCAGGGCTTTATCTTCGACATCGCCACACGCAAGGCCAAGGCCATGACGCGCGATTTCGATCCCTCGATCAGCGGACGCCCGAGCTGGAACGCCGCCGACGGCAAAATCTACTTCATGGCCGAAAAGGGTTTCTTCAAGCCCCTCTTCGTGCTCAATCCGGCCGACGGCACCATCAAGGAGCTGCCCGCCAAGGTCGACAACGTCAACAATTTCTCGATTGGCGATAACTCCGACCGCTACCTCTCCTATACCGGCCAGGCCTACGAATATGCAGGCCGCGCATATCTCATGGACCTCAAGACCGGAAAGTCGACGCTCGTCGCCGACCCCGACGCCGAGCGTCTCGCAGAGGTGAACTTCGGCAAGACGCAGCCCTGGACATTCACTGCATCCGACGGCACGTTTGTCGACGGCATGATGTGTCTGCCTCCCGACTTCGACCCAAACAAGAAGTACCCTCTGATTGTTTATTATTACGGCGGTACGTCTCCCTCTGAGCGCGGAATGGGTCATGCCTACATCCCCCAGCTCTTCGCCTCGCGCGACTATGTGGTCTATATCCTCAACCCGAGCGGCACCACCGGCTACGGACAGGAATTCTCCTCGCGTCATGTCAACGCCTGGGGCAAACGCACGGCCAACGAGATAATCGAGGGCGTCAAGAAGTTCTGCAAGGACCATCCCTTCGTCGACGACAAGAAGATCGGATGCCTCGGCGCTTCCTACGGCGGATTCATGACCATGTATCTCCAGACGCTGACAGACATATTCGCCGCCGCCATCTCCCACGCCGGTATCTCGAACGTTACCAGCTACTGGGGCGAGGGCTACTGGGGCTACTCCTACAACGCCGTGGCTGCCGCCAAGTCGTATCCCTGGAGCGATCCCGAGCTCTTCACCAAGCAGGGCGCTCTCTTCAACGCCGACAAGATCCACACTCCGCTGCTGCTTCTTCACGGCACTGAAGACACCAACGTGCCTATCGGCGAGAGCATCCAGCTCTTCAACGCCCTCAAGGTGCTCGGCCGCGACGTGGAGTTCATCTCCGTGCAGGGAGCCAACCACGTGGTGCGTGAATACGACAAGCGTATCGTATGGCACGCAACCATCATGGCATGGTTCGCCAAGTATCTGCAGGGCGATTCCCGCTGGTGGGATTCGATGTACGGCGAATGACGCCTACTGTAAAGAAAAAATGAATGAATAACTTGATGCGGAGGCATCCGGATCTTGCCGGGTGCCTCCGCTGTTTCAGAAGATTATGAAGACTACACATTCCCTCATGGCTCTGGCTCTTGCTGCCGTAGCTCTCTGCGGCTGCAAGAACACCGAGCGGACCGAAGCGCTGACGGCTGAAATCGAGGCCGCACAGATCGAAGGCCGCAATGCGGCCCGTGAGTTTGTCAACCGCGAATGGAAAGACACTATGGAGCTGCAGAGCCGTCTTCTTGAAGTGAGAAGCATGCAGAGCAAATACGAGGAGGCGCGTATGCCCGAAGCTGCCGCGGCCTTCGACTCGACTTTTGTCAGCACACTCCGCTCCGTGCGTCCCGACATAGCCAAGGAGCTCGATAAGGTTCCGGCCAAGCCTCAGAAGCCGGCAGTAGAGAAAAACAGGGATAAGGCAAAGTGGGCTACGGATTGAAAGGCGCTGACGTTGTCGTGCCTGCGGTAAGCAATGATACCGCGTCGCTTCTGCTCGAAGAGGCCAGGCGGATCAATACGCCCGGCTTCATATCCGCTGACCCCGTGCAGTTTCCGCGACGCTTCGACAAGTTGCAGGACATCGAGATAATGTCGCTTCTTGCCGCCATCATCGCGTGGGGCAACCGCAAGATGATATGCCGCGATGCCGAGCGGCTCATCTTGTGGATGGACGGTCAGCCCTTCGACTGGGTGATGGATGAGGGGTATGAGGCTCTTGCCGATGATACCAACGTCCACCGCACACTCTTCGCACGCCATCTCAAAGCATTTCTGCGCGGTCTGCGGTCCATATACAAGAATCACGGCTCGCTCGACGCCTTCGCGTCGGCCAGATGCGTGGGCGATACCGAAGCCCCTGCGTGGGAGCTGACGCGCCACATCCATCAGGCCGTGGCCGATGCCGGCGGCGGCTGCCGCTGTCCGGTGGAATGTCTTCCCGGCAACCTTGACTCCACGGCTCTCAAAAGAGTCAACATGGCTCTTCGCTGGCTTGTGCGCGACGACGGCATAGTCGATATGGGGGTATGGTCGTCAATACCGAAAAGCAAACTGTTCATCCCCCTCGACGTGCACGTGGGCAACGTGTCGCGCAGTCTCGGCCTGCTTACGCGCAAGGCCAACGACCGCAAGAGCGTAGAGCAGCTTACGGCCGCCCTGCGCACCGTATGTCCCGACGATCCCGTGCTCCTCGACTTCGCCCTCTTCGGCATCGGGGTGGAAAGCAAGTGACAGATACACACCGATATAAAAAATCCGCCGGACCTCGAGGTCCGGCGGATTTTTTATATGAGGCTCTATTCAATCAATACTTGTGAGCGATCTTCTTGTAGCCGTACACGGCGTTGGCGCCGAGCTCTTCTTCGATGCGGAGGAGCTGGTTGTACTTGGCCATGCGGTCGGAGCGGCTTGCTGAGCCGGTCTTGATCTGACCTGCGTTGGTAGCTACGGCGATGTCGGCGATAGTAGCGTCTTCGGTCTCACCCGAGCGGTGGGAGATGACAGCGGTGTAGCCGTTGCGCTGAGCCATTTCTACGGCGCGGAGAGTCTCGGTGAGGGTACCGATCTGGTTAACCTTCACGAGAATCGAGTTGGCGCAGCCTTCCTCGATGCCGCGTTCGAGATACTTCACGTTGGTAACGAAGAGGTCGTCGCCCACGAGCTGGCATTTCTTGCCGATGAGCTCGGTGAGGATGCGCCATCCCTCCCAGTCGTTCTCAGCCATGCCGTCCTCGATGGAGTCGATGGGGTATTCCGAGATGAGCTGTTCGAGATATTTGGCCTGCTCCTCGCTGGTGAGCACCTTGCCGTCGGCCTGTTTCCAGGTGTAGTCGTACTTGCCTTCCTTGTAGAATTCCGACGAAGCGCAGTCAAGGCCGATGGTAACGTCCTTGCCGGGCTCGTAGCCGGCGTCTCTGATAGCCTGCATGATTACGTTGAGAGCGTCTTCGGTGCCGTCGAGGGCGGGAGCGAAGCCACCTTCATCACCTACTGCAGTCGAGAGACCGCGTGCCTTGAGCACCTTCTTGAGGTGGTGGAACACCTCGGTGCCCATGCGGATGCCCTCATGGTAGCAGCATGCGCCGATGGGACGGATCATGAACTCCTGGAAGCAGATGGGGGCGTCGGAGTGAGCGCCGCCGTTGATGATGTTCATCATCGGCACGGGGAGCACGTAAGTGTTGGCGCCGCCGATATATTTGTAGAGGGGAAGGTCGAGATAGTCGGCTGCAGCCTTTGCTACTGCGAGCGAAACGCCGAGGATGGCGTTGGCGCCGAGATTGCTCTTGGTGGGAGTGCCGTCGAGTTTGAGCATGGCCTCGTCGATCGAAATCTGGTCGAGGGCATTCATGCCGATGAGCGCGTCGGCGATGGGGCCGTTGACGTTGGCCACGGCTTTGAGAACACCCTTGCCCATGTAGCGCTTCGGGTCGCCGTCGCGGAGCTCGAGAGCCTCGTTGACACCTGTCGATGCACCCGAGGGCACAGCTGCGCGGCCGCGTGCGCCGCTTTCAAGTTCAACATCAACCTCTACAGTGGGATTGCCGCGCGAGTCAAGCACTTCGCGGCCATGAATCTTTGCTATTTTCATCTTTTTTATCTAAAGGGGTTATTTGTTTGATTTTTACCTTGTATTCTCTTGTTTTTTACCTGATAAAGCTGCGTTTCCGCGTTTTTCAGATTGCGAAATTACAAAAAATTATCGACATGCACAAATAAATTGTGATTCCGACAGCCAACCTCATTTCATAACCGTAATTTTCAGTAGATTAACATCGTCGGCCGCCGGAAAGTTCGCTCCCGCGCAAAATAATTCCGGCGCACGCGGCGGGCATTCAGCCTGCGGTTGCCTCGGGTCTATATTCCGCAATAATCAGCCGGCCGGAGATGCCTCTATAAAAGCAGGAGACCACGCCAATCGCATGGCGCGGCCTCCTTGATACGGGGTTGATGTCCGGCTTCGGGCGATGAGGCCCGATGCGGGGTCTTATCTCTTTGTGCCGGGGTAAGCCTCAAGTGCCTTTTCGAGCACTACGAGGGCGTCGGCGAGGTCTTCGATTTTGAGCACGTAGGCCATGCGGACCTGATTGAGGCCCATGCCCGGCTCGCTGTAGAATCCTGCTGCGGGAGCCATGAAGACGGTCTTGCCTTCGTAGCTGAACTCGCTCAGACACCATTTGCAGAAGTCTTCGGCGTTCTCCACGGGGAGGGCGGCAACGGTGTAGAATGCACCCATCGGCATCGGCGAGAACACGCCCGGAATCTTGTTGAGACCGTTCACGAGGAAGTCGCGGCGGCGGTGGTATTCACCGATAGATTCAGTGATGTACGACTCAGGAGCGTCGATCGAAGCCTCGGCAACGATCTGGCCGAGCAGCGGGGGGCTGAGGCGGGCCTGGCAGAACTTCATCACAGTTGCATAGAGGTCTTTGTTGCGGGTGATGAGGCAGCCGATGCGGATGCCGCACTCGTTGTAGCGTTTCGACACGCTGTCGATAACCACCACCTTGTCTTCGATGCCTTCGAGCTGAAGGGCCGAGACTACGGGCGAGTCGCTGTAGCAGAACTCACGGTAAACCTCGTCGGAGAAGAGGAAGAGGTCGTGCTTGCTCACGATGTCGCGGATCTGCTGGAGCTCTTCGGGAGTGTAGACTGTTCCGGTGGGGTTGTTGGGGTTACAGATGAGGATTGCCTTGGTGTTGGGCGTGATGCGCTTCTCGAACTCCTCGATCGGGGGGAGGGCGAAGCCGTTTTCAATCTTGGAGGGGACACCGACAATCTTTGCGCCTGCTATCTTGGCGAAAGCCACGTAGTTGGCGTATGCGGGCTCCGGGATGATGATTTCGTCGCCGGGATTGAGCGTCGAGAGGAAACCAAGCATCACGGCTTCGGAACCACCGGTGGTAACGATGATGTCGGAGGCGTCGAGCTTGATGTCGTAGCGTGAATAATACTCCACGAGCTTGGCGCGCAGCGAGGGTAGACCGTCGCTGGGCGAGTATTCAAGCACGGTGCGGTCGATGTGTTTGAGCACTTCCAGACCCTCTTTTGGAGTCGGGAGGTCGGGCTGGCCGATGTTGAGGCCAAACACTTTTACACCCTTTGCGCGTGCCTGAGCGGCCAGCGGGGCAAGCTTACGAATCGGCGAGGCAGGCATGTTCTGGCCTCTGAGCGAAATGGTAGGCATTGTTTTTAAGGTTGTTATTTTGTTTTAATTCAGTTGTTTGCGTTCGGTAGGCCGATGCCGCCGGGGGAGGCGGCGGAGAGTGCGGGCCGAAATCGGGTGTAAAGTTACGCAAAATTTGCGACTTGGGCAAATAGCCGCCCGAAAAGAGTCGCCGCGCCGTTGCTGACGGAAAAATAAATTTTGGCGGAAAAGAAAAATGTTGTAACTTTGCGCCGGAATTGAAATGCCCGGGCGCCCGGGCCGCAGCCGCAAGGCCGACGGCCCACAGGGAACGGGGTGAGAATCCCCGACAGACGCGCTGCTGTATTTTTCCGTTCCGACCGCTTTCCGCTCCGCGCGGAGGGCATCGGAAGCTCTGCTTTCCAACAATCCCACTGGCAAGGGTTTCGGCGTAGTTCGATTACGCCGCGCTCACGGCCGGGAAGGGGGAAGGCAGGGAGGAAATGAGTCAGAAGACCTGCTCCCGATTAAGGCATCTTTCCATGAAGCTTTCGCGAAACAAGCTTGGAAGGAACATTATCGGAACAGTCTTCGTAAGGAGCCGGCGCGGCTTCTGCGGCAACGGCGGCAGGCCGGGTGCGTTTCCGTCTTATCCCCCCTAAATAATTGAATTGCGACAGCTTCATCTGAGATAGATTTTCCATTAAACTAATCTATATTCAAATGAAGTTGAATTTTTTACTATCCGTGTCCCTCTCCGCCGCAGCCCTTCTGGGAACCGCCGGAGCGTCGGCCACAACCGTAAAACTCACCAACATAAAGTCGACCCCCTCCTTCGTCAGTAAGGAGAGCGGCAAACCTGTGGAAATGGGCGCCCTCTCGGGTGGCGCCTGCACATTCGAGTGCGACCCAGGCACCTACGTGTTCGGAATCGAAGGGTATGGCAACATCGAGCTCGAAGTGCTCGAACCCTCGGCATACGCCGACGGCACACTGACCAAAACAGCTTCGCAGGTGCGTCTCGTCAATTCCAACGGATGGAAGATGCCCGCCGATTTCAGCATCGCCGAAAGCGGAATGTATGTAGCCTCCGCTGCCGGCGAGAAGCGCGTCTTCACCCCGGTGATGAACGAAGACGGCATCTCGTTCATCGCTTTCAGCGGCGACGCCTATACTATGACCTTCACCCCCTCCGAGGCGCGTGCCGACTACATGCCTTACATAGCGTCGGGCGTAACCTCGACCTACACCTCGACCGTGCGCTTCTCCTTCGCTGCCTGCAAGGACTTCACACTCACCTTCCCCGCCGACGCAACGGCCGAACTGAGCTTCAAGAAGTCGCAGACGCATTACATCGCGTTTCAGGGTGTGGAGCCTGTATCGTCGGTTACCGAAAACGGCAAGACCGTCAACACCTACCGCATCCAGAACAGCAGCACGCAGTATGCATATAAGGTGCGTCGCGGCGACGACATGACCCATGGCGCGCTCTTCACGGCCCAAAGCACCGACGCCATCGAGGTTACCGACGCCGAGATGAAGGAACATTCGCGCCGCTATTTCGACCATGAGGTGAAGGGAAAAGGCACAAACTATGCCGACATCTTCCTCAACATCAACAAGCGCAACCTGCTCCGTCTGAAAAAAGACGAGACATTCCAGATCGTGAATATCCGCACATGGCAGATAACCAACAACGCGACGTCAAACCTCTTCGTGGAACCCGACTACCGCTACACCGTGCTCAATCAGGACTTCAAGGCCGACGACTCCGTGGTGGAGGTCAGCCCTGATGGCGTGATTACCGCCAAGGCCCCCGGCACCGCTATCGTGCAGGTGCGCTACGACGCCATGAGCTTCGGAGCAATGGGCGGCTCGCTCTGGAGCGAGCTCTGGGCCGAGAACACCGGCACATTCGTGGTTACCGTCGATGCTGACGGTGCCTCCGCTCCGGCCGACAACATCCGCCTCGACTACAAGAAGGATATCGAAATCGACTGCGAGCACGACATCCTCTATTATATGAACGGCAAGAAGGGGTATGAACTCACCTTCACTCCCGCCGAAGGCGCCACCGTCAGCGTGGCCAACCCGCTTGTCGACACCGTAGGCAACAATGTGACGTATCCCGACGGATTCTCTTCCGAAAACGTTACCGCCAACGCCGACGGCTCCGTTACCGTGCTTCTCACTTACGGACGCAACATCGTCCGCACCTCCGACGCGGCTGGCAACGCCAACTATCAGGTGCTCTCGGCCAAACCCATCACCTGCGACATGAACACCGGCCGCACTGACAGCTACGTGCTTCCGGGCGACAACGTTACAGCACAGTTCGACGGTCTCTTCCATGTAGCCGGAAAGCTTGCGGGCCTCTATAACTCCACCTGCTATCTCGAATACAACGGCAAACCGACCGGAAACGCTCCCTTGGGCACCGGTCAGTATGACTTCGCCGGCAACGCCAAGGCTCTCGCATATCCCGTTACCGTCCCCGCCACCGGCTCCGACGACGTGGTTCTCGCAGATGGCTGCCTCTATGTCAACGGATACGGATACGGCCCCGGCGCCCACCGCGGCATCACCTATACCGCCGGCATCAACCCCAACTTCAACGCCGGAATCGCCACCGGAACCTATGGCTCGCTTCCCGCTCAGACCATCAAGGTTACTCCCCTCGCCGGCGGAATGAAGCTCTCCACCAAGGTCAACGTCAACGAGACAACCACCCCCGTAAGCAAGGCCGCCCTTGAAGCAGCCTTCGGAACCGACTACATCTGGACATCGGCCAACCCCGAGATTGCGACCGTCGACCAGAACGGACTCGTCAAGGGTCTGAAAGAGGGTAAGACCGTCATCACCTTCGCTCCCGCAGCCGAAGCGCGTGCCGCCGAGCCCATCGAGATAGAGACCGCAGTGGCCATCGTGCCCCTCGAGAGCATCAAGCTAGCATGGCGCAGCTCGCTCGGAAATGTAACGGTGAAGGCCAACGGCACTTACCCCTCGCGCAAGGCGAACGCAACCCTCACCCCCTCCAACGCCACCGACAAGACCCTCACCTGGATAATCGGCAATCCCGAGATTATCTCCATCGCCGCCGACGGCACAGTGAAGCCTCTCGCTGCCGGAACCACCACCGTGCAGGCCGTGGGCGAGAACGGCAAGGTGCGCTCCAACGTGCTTGAGTTCGAGGTGCGCTATGAGCCGGCATCCGTTGCCGTTGACCCCGCCGAAGCCACTCTCGGCATCGGCAAGTCGATGAAACTCACCGCCACTATCGCTCCCGAGAGCAGCTATGTGAAGGATGTGGAATGGACATCGTCCGATCCCGAAGTGGCATCCGTCAACGAAGAAGGCACTGTAACCGCCGTGGCTATAGGTAAAGCTACTGTAACCGCCACTGTAAAGGGATTCGCCACGATTACCGCGGCATCGGCCATCACCGTTTCCGACACCGGCACAGGTGTGGAGAGCGTGGAATCCGACTCCTGCGCTTCCTTCTGGCCTAACCCCTGCGACGACAGGCTCTTTGTGAAGACCGTGGCAGAAGGTGAGGTGCGTATCCTCGACCTCAACGGCAATACCGTGATGGCTGCCGAAGTGGCAGAAGGCGTAAGCTGCATCGACATGACATCGGTGGCTTCCGGCATCTACCTCATCCGCATCGACGGCACTACATGGAAACTGATTAAGAAATGATGTACTGACCTCCGGACAGGGCGCGATACCATAATCCCGTAGATGACCGAAACCTTAATCTTATATTTCTACAGGTTAGGGTGTCCTGTCCGGAAGTCATAGACATTAAACAGATGATGATGATAAAAGCAAAGCATTTTTATTTCGCGTTGGCCCTCGCTCTCGGTCCGGCTGCGCTCACCTCTTGCTATGACGACAGCGACCTCAAGGAGCGCGTCGGTAACGTAGAGGACCGTGTGGCCGCCATCGAGCAGCGGATAGAGGCTATCAACAGCGACATCAGCACGCTGCGTCAGCTCATAGCCTCCCTTTCCGAAGGCGCGGTTATCACTTCGGTCGAGACGACGGCCGGGGGGTATCGCCTCGTGATGAGCGACGGGCGCGTGCTTGAAGTGAAGCATGGCGCAGACGGTGCAGACGGTGCGGACGGACGAGACGGCGCCGACGCCCCCGTGGTAGGAGTTGCCGAAGAGGGTGGAGTCTACTACTGGACCATAACGACAGGCGGGAAGACCGACTGGCTCAGGGATTCGGAAGGGAACCGCCTCCCGGTAAGCGGCGCCGACGGAGAGAAAGGTGAGCCCGGAGAACCAGGACAGCCAGGACAGCCCGGCGGCGCCGGAAGCGATGGTGCCGACGGCAGGACGCCGACGATAGGTGTGAAAGAGGGATACTGGACCGTAGACTATGGCGACGGCCCGCAGTTTATCCTCGACGAAAACGGAGAGAAGGTACGCGCCGTGCCCGAGTCGGGAGGCATCGGCGGTCTTTTCAGCAGTGTCGTTCCGGGCGAAGACGAAATCGTGTTCACCCTCGTCAGCGGCGAGAGCTTCTCGGTGCCGCGCGTAGACAACTTCGGTCTTGCAATCGACACTTCCGACCCATACTTCCGACCCGGCCAGACACGCGAATACGCGCTCACGCTTACCGGAGTGAGCGACATCTATGTCTCGAAAGTGAGCGACGGCTGGAAGGCTTCGGTGGAGGGCACGACGCTCACCGCCACAGCTCCGGCCACGGCCTCGACAGGCGACAGGGGCGACATCCGCGTGATAGTCGTCAACAAGCGCCATGATGTGCGTGCTTTCAGGATTTCTGTTGAGGTGGCCGACGTCAGAGTGCTCACCTTCGAGGACTCCGATTACAAGGGTAGCGGCAACATGCTCGGCCGAAAAGACTGGACGTCGCTTGTCGACGACCCGCAGTATGGCGGCAAGCTCCTCTATCCGAACAACGACGACAACCTCTACCGCTGGCACGACGAGGGCAACACCGAACTCGCCTCGCAGCTCGTGAACGCCTACGGCGACGGCAACCTCTGGAGCGGCGGCATGGCCGTATCAAACTATTTCTCGACCGACGAGCCTGCCGGAAACTACGACACTCAGCTCTCGGCCTTCGTGAAGGGCACTGGAGGCAAAGGGGGAGCGGGAGGTTCGGCCAACTTCTGCGTGCAGAACGGCTATAAGGATACCAATCCCTCAGGCTTCGCCTACAACAACGAGCTTCCGCGCCTCTATTTCGCCGACGGAAAGGCGAGGACGGTGAAGTCGATGAAGGTATGCAACACGCTCTATTTCGTCAACGTGTGGCGCAACGGCAACGGCCTCTCGGCTCCCGGCGGCGACAACACGTTCAAAATCGTGGTCTATGCCTACGACGAGAAGGGGGAGATGATACCCTCCCATCCTTCGTTCACCCTCGCCGACGGTTCCGACATTGTGTCGGAATGGAAGACGTTTGACCTCTCTTCGCTCGGCAAGGTGAGCGCGCTGACCTTCAACCTCGAATGTGGCGTAGACAACGGCTACGGCATGAGCATACCGGCCTACTTCGCCTTCGACGACGTGGAGGTGCTATTCTGACCGGCACGATATAAACAGCTTTAATATAGATTGATTGGATTGCCGGCCCGGGCCTTCGCGAGAAGAGCCGGGCCGGACGTCATTTTGCCGAATGGATATTTTTGATTAATTTTGCAGAAAATAAGACAGATATGAAACTACCGATATACCTCTACGGACAACAGGTGCTCCGCGAGGAGACAGAAGATATAGAGCCTGACTATCCGGAGCTGAAGAAGCTTATCGACGACATGTGGGAGACGATGTATGCCTCCGACGGAGTAGGCCTCGCCGCCCCTCAGATAGGGCGTTCGATAAGTCTTATCGTGCTCGACGGCTCGGTGCTCGCCGACGAGTTTCCCGAATGTAAGGATTCGAAGATGGTGCTCATCAACCCGGTTCTCGACGTTATCGACGACCGCCCGGCCGTTACCCGTTCCGAAGGATGCCTCTCGCTTCCCGGACTGTCGGAAAACGTGGCTCGCGTGGAGCATGTGCGTCTCAACTGGCTCGACGAGAATTTCGAGGAGCACGAGAATGAGTTTACCGGATTCCTCAGCCGCATAATGCAGCATGAATACGACCACCTGCTCGGCACGGTCTATACCGACCACATCAATCCCATACGCAAGACCCTTATCCGCACGAAGCTAAACAACATAGCCCACGGAAAGGTGAAATGCTCCTACCGGGTGAAGGCCTGAACGGAGAAATCAGAGGTCGCGCGGTGGAATCGACTCCAGCTTATGCAGGATGCCTGTGCGCAGCAGCGACTCGTTGACTACATGCTCGATGAAGAAATGCAGACGGTCGGTGAATGAATATTTCACCGGCCGATTGTTTTGCGTCGTGATGGTGGTCGGAGCCTCCTCTTCGTCGAGCGGATAGATGGCCGACGGAAGCATCACGCGTATCTTGATGTCGTGCTCATGGCACAGAGCTATGAAATTGTCGGCCACAAACCATGGTTTTCTGACGGTCATGAGGCTTGCCGCCTGGGGATTCAGCGCGTAGGCGTAAGTGCCGTGCACGTAGCGCGAGGGCTTCACGAGGCGCTTGTGGATCTCGTCGGCCGGGTCGTAGCTGTCGGGCGACTGTCCGCAGTACATGCAGGCGCATCCTACCACCGCTATGCGCGGACGCGGCACCGACAGCCATGAGTCTATCTCCTCAAGCTCGCTGCTGAAATCGCGCACGGGATAGATGTCGTCTTCTATTATCAGGGTATTCTCTCCCTCCGATGCCACCCGGCGGTAGGCCTTCTGATGCGACAGTGTGCAGCCGATCTCGCCGGGACGGGGCTCGCGGCGGTAGAGGGCTGTGAAGCGGGGTATGTCGAAAGCCGCATCCCTCTCTTCCGGGCTCATCCTGCGGCCGTCGACGGCCTCCACCACGTCCGTCTCCATATAAGGGTGGTCTTTGAGCCGGTCGGTCAGTGCGCTGAGTCGGTCGGTGGATTCGGGGAGATTGATTATCAAGGTCTTCATAAGGTGTAAACGTGTTTGTCAGCCGGCGCGGCGTATTTTGGCAACCATGCGGCGCGTGAACATCCTCATCCCGCTTGTCAGGGCAAATTGCGCCACAAAGAGGAAGAAGGCCACAATGGCGAATGTCTCTGCGGCCAGCATAGCGAATCCGCTCCAGCCCTCCACTCCGAAATCGAGCATTGACGAGCACCAGTAGATGGGTAACAGGGCGGCGCAGATGGCGGCGATGTTGCAGAGGTGGATGCGCAGGTAGATAGATATGGGGGCGTGGAGGCCTGCGGAGAAGAGGAAATAGGGCTTCCAGATATAGACTATCAGCAGTAGGCTCACAATCACGCCGCAGAGGATGCCGTTAAGCCCCCAGAAGAATCCGAAGAGCACCGACAGGCCGAGATTGAGCACGGCTTCGGCGATTGGCGCCCATACGTCGCGGAAGAGTCCGTAGGCGTTGATGTAGGCATCTACCGAATGGCGGGCGGTGTTGAGGAAAAGGGTTACGGAGATGATGAGTAGCGTCGATTCGGGAAGCAGGTATTCCTTGCCTATCCAAAGCCCGATGAATGGCTGCGAGAGCATGAAGACCATGATGGCCGCTCCGGCGCATATATATATGCGGATTGCGTAGAGCTCATCGAAGATGCGCAGTATCCGCTCCCTGTCGCCCTCGGCCACGAGGTTGCCCACGCTGGCTCCGATTGAGTTGAAGAGGGCGTTGAGGAGAATGAGCACGGCGACCACGATGGTCGTGTAGTTGGTATAGAAGGTTACGAGCGTCAGGCTGGCGAATCCGTAGATGACGAGCGGACTCGACTGCTGCAGCACGAAGGTGCTTATCTTATGGAAAAATACCTGCTTTATGCGGCTGACTATGTCGGGGTAGCGACATCGCAGCTCCTTGCCGGAGGCTTCGGGCCGGCGCAGGAAGGGGTAAGTGTGCCTCACCATCAGGTGGAGCGCCACGGAGGCGATTACGGCGAATCCTCCTTCGAGGATGAGCCACCATATATAAGGATTGTCGACATAGCTTACCACCACCATCTGCACCGCGAGGCGGAGCATCATGCAGGCGCGGTAGCTGTAGGCCACCTTGTATTCCTTTTGGTCGGCCGTCAGCAGCACCTCCTTATAGTTGACGAAATATGTCAGAAGAGTCGAGACGAGGAGCACGCCGAATGAGGCGTAGGCATACCACAGCGGCAGCTTCATCTTCGAGAAGATGAGCGGGAAGAAGCATCCGAGCACGATGGCGCCGGCTGTTACAAACATTGCAATGCGTGAATACAGATGCCCCTGCAAGGCCACAATCTCGCATATCCGCTTCTCGTCGCGGTCGAAGAGGGGCTTATAGAGCGCGAAACCTACGGCCACGCCGATGCCGAGCTCGGCGATGTTGAGAAACTGCAGCAGGTTGGTGGCTGTGGTGTTGAGTCCGAGCACCTCGGTGCCGAGGCGTTCGAGAAACACGTTGCGCGTCTTGAACTGCAGAAGCATGTTGACGCCCATCAGCACGAGGGCGACGATTATATTCTTGATGCTTTTGTCGGTACGCGATTCTGAATCCATCTCTATAGCCTAACCGGAGTGCAAAATTACCTCTTTTGGCCGACTTATGCAACCGGCAGCGAGGGATTGATGAGGAAAACCTTTTCGGTGGCGCGGGTGAGGGCGGTGTAGAGCCAGCGGTAGAAGTCGGGCCCGATGGCCTCGGGCATGATGGTGCCGAGGTCGAGGTATACGTGGCGCCACTGTCCGCCCTGCGCCTTATGGCAGGTTACGCAATATGCGTATTTCACCTGCAGGGCGTTGAAATAGGGGTCGTCTGCCGTAGCCCGGTCTTTTTCGCTGAACTCACCTTCGTAGGAGTCCATCACCATGCGGTAGAACTGCTGCATCTCCTGTGCCGGAACCGACGGCCCTTCGGCCATGAGGCTGCGGAGCATTATCTTCACCCCAATGGGAGTCTCGGAGTCGGGAAGCTGAAGTTCGGCGTCGACGAAATAGCGTCCATAGGCTTTCTCCATCCCTCCGGCCCATACCACTTCGGCCGTCTGCCCGTTGGCGAGAAATCCCTTCACCTTGTTGCGTTCACACCAGTAATAGTCGTTTTTGCTGATTATCAGCCGTTCGCCACGTTGAAGCGGCTCTTCGGCCATGAGCACCCGGGCGCGAAGCTGCGAATTGAAGTTGTTGGCGCGTTTGTTTGACCGGGTTATGATTATTGTCTCTTCGGCGCCTACGCGGTCCCACGAGGAGGCAAGAGTGTCGGCAAGGTCGTAGGAGCTGACTACCTCTACGTCGGAGAAACCGCGCGCCCTGAGTGTGAGCTGAACGGGATTTGCTGTGTAAAGGGCCTGACGCACGAGCGTGGCGTTGAGCAGGATGCCGCTGTTTTCACCCTGGCGCATGGTCTGCGTTAGGCTTATGCTCCACGGGGTCAGCCCCAGCTGGCGAAGTCTGTTCGGCTCCATCGCAGGCGAGCCTTCGTGGCCCACGGGGGGCAGCTGGGCTACGTCGCCGACGAACATCAATGTGCATCCCGGTGCGGAATAGACGTAGCGCACGAGGTGGAGAAGTAGGCTGTCGCGTTCGTTGCCGTCGGTGATCATCGATGCCTCGTCGACGATGAAGAGGGTATCGGTGAGGCGGTTGCGTGCAAGCATGAAGCCCCTTTGGCCCGGTTCGTTGCCGATAGGTCGGTATATGTGTCGGTGAATCGTAGAGGCCGGCGCCCCCGAGAATCCGCTCGCCACTTTGGCTGCGCGGCCGGTGGGAGCCAGGGTTACGGTGCGTTTCTTCAGCGAGGCAAGCACTTTCACCACAGCGGCCATGAGCGATGTCTTGCCTGTTCCTGCGAATCCGTTGAGTATGAGTGCTTTCGTCGGTTCGGGGGAGAAGAGAAACCGTGCCACTACAAGCAGCGCCTCCCTCTGCTCGGCCACCGGGCGGAAGGGGAGCGCCTCCGTGAAGCGGACGCATAGTTCCTCGGGAGAGGAGGGAATCGGAGAGGCTGGCAGGTCGGTCATTGCTGGTTGGATTGTCCGGCGAGGGCTATGGCGTAGTCGAGTATGGCGTCTTTCCCCTGCGCGAGTTCTTCGTCGGGAGCATCCACTTCATGGTCGGGCTCAATGCCGAACTCCGTCGGGTTGCCGTTTCGGTCGGATATGGGCGAGGCCGAGAAGCGCACGCTCCATCCGTTGGGGAGCTCCGACGAGAAGGGGAGTCCGCCTCCCCCTCCGGTGCGCGCCCCTACCACGGTTACTCCGTCCATACCCTTCATGCAGGCTATGAAGTCGTTGGCCGCGCTGAATGTCGACCGGTTGGTGAGTATTATTATGGGTTTGAGCCATTTGGGCCTTGCCTCGTCGGCGGGCTTGTAGGTGAAGCGGTAGGGCTCGGAGAAGTCGTTGTGGCCCGGGCCTGTCTTGTGGCGGATGTATCCACCGGTGATTTCTCGGGTGATGAAGCGCCCGGCGAGCCGCTCCACATTGGTGAGCATTCCGCCCCCGTTGTCGCGCACGTCGAAAATCAGCGTCTCGCAGTCCGAGAGATAGAGAAACACGTAATCAAGCGCTGTTTCGGATATTCCCGACGAGAACGAGGGATAGTAGATGTAGCCGATTTCGGGAGTAAGCCGCTTGTAGATGATGCCGGAGGTAGTCATCCAGTCGAAGTCAAGGTAATATTCCTCGAGGGTCCGGAGATTGAAGTTCTGCGGATAGTCGGTCCACCATTTGCGGTAGTAGCTAGTATTGAACGATGAAATGAGGTTGACGTGTCCGTCCTGAAGTTCGTCGAGCATCTCGCCGAAGAGGTTGAAGAGCTTTAGTCCGCGTGTGTCGGCGTCGATGCGGCTGCGGTATTTCTCGCCTATTGCCTCCCAGTCGATGTCTTTCTCCTCGAAGAAGCAGTAGCGTGAGTCGATGATGCTCCAGAGGGCATCGAAGTTGCCCTCCGCTGAGTCTTTATAGTCGGGGGCGTCGTGGCATCCGGTCAGAGCCACGATGGCCGCGACGGCCGCGACGAGCCGTAGAAGATGGTTGGCTTTCATAATGAATAGATTGAAATGGCCTCGGGCGAGGGAGCGTTGCGGCGCAGACCGATGCCGTGGGGAATCCATCCCACCACAAACGAATGGCTCTGAATCTGCGTGTTGAGGCTGTTGGTCCAACTCGACCGGAGCGTATAGCGGTAGCCTAAGCGGAGGGCCGAGGGGCCTATGTCGAGGTCGAAGGCAAGGAGGTTGTCGATGCAGAAGCGGTTGCCCCACCAGCCGAAGTGTGCCAGCCCCGACCTGTTGCCGAGATAGATTTCATAATATGTCTCGCCGTATTGGGGCGAGAAGAACACCGACAGCGAGGGGAGCGACACCCGGTCGCTGACGCGCACCGGAAGCCGGCCTATTCTGAAGGGATAGGAGGCGGATGCGGTGGCGGCTATCGAGAGCGCTGCCTTGGCAGATGCAGGATTGTTGGAGTTGCGGGTCAGGTAAAGCACTCCACATTCGGCCGAAACGGAGCCTCCTGCGGTGAAGCTGACCCCGGTGTCGATGGTGCGTGTCCATGCGGCTCCCCAGGCGAACGAGGCGTCGAAGCCGAGCATGAGTGCGTTTTTCGCCGGGTTGAGCATGCGCGAGAATCCGGCGTCGGCGTCAAACGTCATCTGCCATGAGTTTCCGCCCCAGGGGAGGCGTTTGCTCCAGGAGCCTGCCAGCGAGAGGTTGTATCCGTGGTAGCGGACGGGGGAGAGGTAGGTGTCGAGTGCCGAAGTGCCGCCCGCTTCAAGCATGTAGACTTGCGTTACGGGTCTCTTTACCTCGTGAAACGAAAAGCAGCACATTGTGCCTTCGAGAGCACGCACCACCGAATCGGCCGAACATTCGGGCGGTTCGCCCACTTCCACAAAGCGGTCGAAGGCTTCGGCCCGCCCGGTGAAGAGGGCAAGCATCGAGATGGCCGGAAGGAGTGTAAATCGGTTCATGGCTTCTCTCCGGTGTTGTCGAGGTCGGCAAACAGGTCGCCCTGCACCACCTCCGGTTTCGGCACGTCCGGCCGTTCGTCATCCGCATCCGGTTTATCCTGCGTCTGCGGTTCCGGCTCCGGCTCAGGTTCGGGTTCCGGCACGCGCGTAGGCTCCAGCTCCTCTACCTTGTCTATCTTGAACAGCGAGATGCGTTTGCCCTTTGCCTTGAAGCTCTTTACGCCGATGAAGTCGTCGGCCTCCACTTCGAGCGGCGGACGAACGGAGTCGCTGCCTCCGAACGTGAAGAGCAGGCGCGGATAGGGCGTGGCCGTGAGCAGGATGATTTTCGAGCCGTCTTCCGAGCCAACGAAGCGCTGGCGGCGCGCCGAGGGCTCGAATCGGAAGCGTTTGAGATATGGGAATCCGAACGACGAATCGTAGAGCACGAGCGTCCATACCTTGTCGGGACAGAACTTCTCG
Source organism: uncultured Porphyromonadaceae bacterium (assembly GCA_945873625.1). GTDB lineage: Bacteria > Bacteroidota > Bacteroidia > Bacteroidales > Muribaculaceae > Lepagella. The sequence continues at coordinate 90,516 of CAMCDS010000005.1, forward strand.
ATGCGGTAGATGTCGTCGTCGTAATGGTTGGTGTCGGAATAGTCGGTGGTATAGAAGTCGCCGGCTGTGGTGATTACGAGCACCTTGTCATCGCCCTGGAACACTCCGAGGCTATCTCCGCGTCCGTCGTAGTTGAGGCGCAGCACGTCTTTGTCGAACCACACCTCGCGTCCGCCGAGCGTGCTCGCACCCTTCTCGGAGAGCGAGATGCCTGCCACGGAGTATTTGGTGGCAAGATTGCCCATAGCCTCCTTACCCTTGATGCCCACTTCGGCGAAGTTGATGAAGAAGTCTGACATGCGAGGGAGACGTCCGCGTGAGTCGCGTTCATCTTTTTTGAGCGACACCTTGACTATCTCTGCCTCGCCGTTGGGGTTGACGGAGAGGTATTCTATTTTCGAGCCGGCGAATCCGCCCGTGAGGCTGTATTCCTTCTCGCGGGTCAGTCCGGTGATGAAGCAGCGCTTCTTATAGTAGTTGCCGGCCTTGCCCTGGCGGTAGATGATGTTGTAGACGGTGCGTTTGTCGCCTTTCTTGAAGAGTCCGATGTATTCGATTTTCTTGCCGACGTATACCTTCTCGCTCACCTTTACTATCTTGTAGGTGCCGGTCTTGTAGATTATCAGCACGTCGTCGAGGTCGGAGCAGGTGAAGAGGTATTTGGCGTCTTTGAGTCCGGTGCCTATGAAGCCGCCCTCCTTGTCGAAGTAGAACCGCTTGTTGGCCTCGGCCACCTTCGTGGCCTCGATTGAATCGAATCCGCGCAGAGTGGTGCGTCTGGGGAAGCGGCTGCCGTAGGTCTTGCGCAGATGGTCGTACCATCCGACGGTATATTCCACGATGTTGTCGATGTCGTGGCGTATCTTCTCCACCGTGGCGTTGAGTTCGGCTATGCGTTCGTCGGCCTTGTCGGAGTTGAACCGGAAGATGCGCTCGAAAGGAATCTTCCATAGCTTGAGAATGTCGTCGGCCGTTATTTCGCGGAAGAATGAGGGCTTGAACGGCTCAAGGCGCCTGTCGACGTGGGCCACGGCCTCGTCGCTCGAACGGGCCTCTTCGTATTCCTTGTCCTTATATATCCTCTCCTCTATGAAAATCTTTTCGAGCGAGGCATAGAGCTGAGCCTCCTGCGTCTCGGCGAGTTTGATTTCAAGCTCGCGGTGGAGCATCTCGCGTGTGTGGTCCACGCTGTAGCGGAGCACGTCGCTCACCGTCAGGAAGCGCGGCTTTTTGTCCCATATCACGCAGCAGTTGGGCGAGATGCTCACCTCGCAGTCGGTGAAGGCATATAGGGCGTCGATAGTCTTGTCTGACGAGGTGCCGGGAGCGAGATGCACGAGGATGTTGGCAGTGGCGGCCGTGTTGTCGTCCACCTTGCGTATCTTTATCTTCCCCTTCTCCTGGGCGGCGATGATAGAGGCTATGAGGGTCGACGTGGTCTTTCCGAAGGGAAGCTCCCTGATGGCGAGCGTCTTGCTGTCGACCTTCTCGATTCGCGCGCGCACCTTGAGCGAACCTCCGCGCGCGCCGTCGTTATAGCGCGAGGCGTCGAGGAGACCTCCGGTCTGGAAGTCGGGGTAGAGCGCGAACTCCTCGCCGTGCAGATATGCTATGGCGGCCTCGATAATCTCGTTGAAGTTGTGGGGGAGTATCTTCGACGAGAGTCCGACGGCGATACCTTCCACCCCCTGGCTGAGCAGGAGCGGAAACTTCACGGGGAGCGTAACCGGCTCCTTGCGCACGCCGTCGTAAGAGGGCATCCATTCGGTGATTTTTGAAGAGAAGAGTGTCTCGAGGGCGAACTCCGAGAGGCGGGCCTCGATGTAACGTGTGGCGGCCGCCTGGTCGCCGGTCAGTATGTTGCCCCAGTTACCCTGCGTGTCGATAAGCAGCTCCTTCTGTCCGAGCTGCACGAGCGCGTCGCCTATCGAGGCGTCGCCGTGGGGGTGATACTTCATCGTCTCGCCGACTATGCCGGCCACTTTGTTGAAGCGGCCGTTGTCGGTGGTGCGCATGGCATGGAGTATGCGCCGCTGCACGGGTTTGAGTCCGTCTTCGATGTGGGGCACGGCGCGTTCGAGAATCACATAGCTGGCATATTCGAGATACCAGTTGCGAAACATTCCGGAGAGCAGCGTCCGCTTCTCCCCTTCGCCGGGCACCTTATATGCAGGCACCTTGCGCGGCGGGATGTCGGCTTCGGCCTTTGCCTCAAGCGCCTCGTCGGCTGCCGACAGGGGCGCCTCCGCGGAGCCTTCGTTTCCGGCTCCTTCTGCATTCTCTTCTATGTCGTTGTTGTGGAAGTCTTCGGTTTCGCTCATGGTGTTTGGTGGTCTATCGGGGTGTAAAATTAATAAAAAATCCTCAATCCTCAAAATCGGCCGGCCAAATACCCGCACAACGCTTCGGGATGATGACGAATTTTAACATTTCAAGGGTGTAAGGATTGAAATATTCATGCAAACTTTTAGAAAAGTGCAAAATATCTTTTTGCTAAATTTATCCCTTAGAGCCTCGGATGGCCGGGGCCTGCACGAGGGGGCAAATCCCGGAAATCGCGGTATTGCTGGCAAAATGTCATTAATCGGGCTTTCATTGACTTGCGGAGGAGGGTTTGCGTGCAAAAAATGTTTCATGAAAATTTGTGTAATCAAAATATTTGAAGTAGCTTTGCATCGGTATCACACAGCGGCGGATACCGGATAGGAATAACCGGTATGCTAACGAAGCTTAATTTTTGCGATTTATTCACCATCAGTGTAGCGCCGAGAATTGAACTTCTGCGGAAGCAAGAACGAAAGCGAATCCACGATGTCTGAAACTGACCGGCCTCCCCTTCGGGGGAGCCGGCAGCGGAAGACGCAAAAACGCCTCATGCCGGATGCCGAAATGCCTGCCACCTTATTCTCTTCAGAATCAAATATCTTCATTAATATCATACCTGTATGAGAAGACTTATACCATTGGCTTTATCATACATGCTTGCGCTGGCCGCATCGGCGGTCGGCACGCCTTACCATTCCAATATGGGAGACGAAAAGGCAGGGTGGAAGATAATCAACGCAGAAGAGGGCACGCGTACCTTCGAGAAGACAACGTCAGTGTCGGGAACCAACGAGGAAGCCGGCCTCATGTACCAGCTTATCATGGACGAGGACGGAGTGTTTGCCGCAGCCGACGACTGAGCCGTCTCGCCCGGAATCGAGCTCAAGGGCGGAACCCGATATCAGGTGGCCTTCTATGCCAAACCCAGCTCGGCGGCCGACCCCACTTCTTCTTACCACGTCAACTACGATCTTCGCGCCGCCAAGTCGGACACTCCGGAGGCTTTCGCTGCCGGAACGCAGCTGTTTGACTATAACCTTACCACCAATCCCAACTGGAGCAAGGCTTATGGCGGCGGACGCTCGTTCATGCGCGTAGTGCTGTCGTTCACGCCCGAGGAGGACGGAACCTACTATTTCGGCTTCCATATTTATGATGTGGCCTACGGCTCAAATAATGCCGTGCTCACGCTTACGGGCTTCGACGTAGAGGATTATCTCGCTGCCGTTACCCCGAAGGCTCCGCCGGAGTTCTACAACATGTATTTCAAAGTGGCTCCCGACCGCAAGCTCGAGATTACTCTCAACTGGCGTCTCGACACTCTCGACTATTACGGAAATCCCATACCCGAGGAGATTACATACAAGGAGGTGCGTGTATATCGCAACAACGAGCTTGCCGCCACTCTTCCCGGTGCTCCCAAAACCTGGACCGACACTGAAGAGCTGGGTCTCACTCCCGGCGTCCCGTCTTACCGCGTAGAAGCTGTATTCTCCAACGGCAAGGCTACCTCAACCACCGAAACCAAATCAAACGAATGGGTTGGCCCTGTCGACATCAACACTCTCCCCTGGACAATGCCTGCTATCGGACAGATAGACCTCAAGAAAGACTGGCTGTCCGTAACCGGTGCCACCGAAGGAGCTTCCACCACCGGCTGGGGCAAGCAGGGCACCACCTATCTGAAGTACACCCCGAAGAACAATATGCCGGACGACTCTTATCTCATCCTTCCCCCCTTCGAGATGAAAGAGGCCGGCTACTGCGAGCTTGTCTCCACTCTGAAACTCGGCCATGCCTCGCAGATTGCCGACGGCCTTGAGGTTTATATCGCCAAGGGCACACGCACCACCGCCGCTTCCTTCACCGAAAAGGTCGGAACCATCATGCCTCCCAACACCACCGAGGCAGAGTTCTTCAACACTTCTATTTGGCCGAACCCGGTGTATACACTCTCGCTATCCGCCGCTATTCTCCGAAATCTACCACCACCTCCTTAATCAATATCAAGAAGCTCGCCATTAATAAAGGCGTGCTCGCCCCGCTCCCTGTGGCTGACCTCAAAGGCGAGGTAGTCGACGAGAAGGCCGTTCTGACATGGACCAACCCGACGCTCGACAATACCACCGGCACACTCGACAAGATTTCAAAGATTGATGTGGTGCGCTTCGACAACCTCGGCGACACCGTGATAGCCGCTACGTTGACCTCCGGTATCGAACCAGGCAAGGCAATGACCTATACCGACGCCCCCGAAAAACCCTGGGTCTACAACTATATGATCCGCCCCTACTATGACGGTGGCTTGGCTACTCCCAAGCCCATGAACGCCTTTGAAAAAGAGGGTGAATGGATCGGAAGCAAGGTGCAGACTATACCTTATGCTTTCGATGCCAAAGTAGGTAGCCATCAGGAGACTATCGTCCCCGCCGGCAAGCTCTGGACTATGGAGAAAGGCACTTGCACTGCAACTGCCAACATGAGCCTTATTTCGGCCGGTTTCCAGCTTTCCATTACTAAAAACAAGACCATGGCCTATCGTCTCATCGCTCCTCCGATGAACCTCAAGAAAGGCTACTACAAGGTCTCGATACGCATGAAGGGCGGTTATTCCGACATGGATCTCAATGCGGGATACATGCGCCACGGAGATGAAGAACGCAATGTGATGAACAAAGCTAAATTCACTACCGGAGCATACAGCACCGCCGTGCGCGTGCTCGACCCCGTAGCGGTGAAGGTAGACGAAGACGGCCTCATGGACTTCGTAATCTCAATCGACGGAAGCACTCCCGCATCAGGCTCGACGGGTCTCTTCTATATCGAGATGATTGCCTTCGACGTCATGCCCATCACGCCCGGCGCGGCCACCGGCCTCAGCGTTACTCCCGGTGCCGACAACGCTCTTAGCGCAACTGTGGCATGGACCAACCCGACCACATCCAGCGTGGAAGGCGACGTGCCCGAAATCACAAAAGTGGTGCTCTACCGCAACGGCAAGGCAATCGCCACCCTCACCGAAGGCGTAGAGGCAGGCAAGGCCATGACATATACCGACACCGAAATCCCGACCGCAGGAATCTACACCTATAAGGTAGAGTTATTCACCGCCGACGGCAGCAATGCCGACGCAACCGTGGCTTCGCCCTGGATAGGTCTCGGAAAGGACCTCCCCTACGTAACCGACGGATATTCGGAATGGACAGTGCCCGCCGCTTCGGCATGGAACGCCGGCGAAACACGCCTTACTTACAACAACGAGGAGTTTGAGACCAACGACTGGGTATTCTCGCCCCGCCTCACTCTCGAAGAGGGTAAATACTACGACATCGAGTTCACTCCCTGGGTAGGACTCGGCATGGACGCCACCGACCTTGAAGTGCACGTAGGCAACGACGTCAGCGAGGCCGCCATGAGCGTGGCACTCGGCACCATCACAGTGGAGAAGCAGACCGAAAGCTCGGCTACCCCCTTATCGTTCTTCATGCACGCCGCTACTGCCGCCCCCGCCGCCTACTCGGCATCCGACTATATATCCGTGCCCGCCGGCATTGGCGTAATCGGCATCAAGGCTCCCATCGGCGGAACGCTCAACATCAAGAACTTCTCTGTGAAGGAATCTCCCGTGGTAGGCGTAGGCTCGATAGCAGCCGACGGCAGCAAGGTAGACTTCGACGGCAACGACCTCCGCTTCGCCTCGCGCGCCAGTAAGGTGGTGGTGGCCGACCTCACCGGCAAGGTGATACGCATCGCCGCCGACGTTGACCGCATCGACCTCCGCGACCTCGCCAAGGGCGTCTACATCGTCAGCGTAACCATCGACGGCCGCAACGTCCCCGTCAAGATCAGAAAGTAATCACATTCCTGTTACTGTAATTAAGATTTCTCTCCTTATTCCAACGCTCATTCAGGAAGCCGCCCGGGTCTCACAGCTCCGGGCGGCTCTTTTATTGCCGCCAATTCGCCGCCAAATCGGAAGGAAGGATTTTGCAGTTACGTTTTTTTTGATTAAATTCGCATATCTTAACTGACCGGGGACGGGCCGATATGTCGATAATTGGCGTATTGTTTTGATTTCCAAAGGTTAGTTGTGGTTTCTTCACCGTAGGTGGATATGCTTATTGCGAAAAAATCAAACCCAACGATACATGAAACAACAAGAAGAAGAAAATTTCCTTAATGTGGAAGACGACAGCCTTACCACAGGCACCGGCTTGCCCGAGAACGCGTTTCGCGAACTGGCGGCCGACGAGGAGTACAAGCCGGTGATGGAGCCGGCCCACGCTCAACAGGAGGTTACTCCCTACTCAGTGATTACGGGCCTCATCATGGCCATTATCTTCAGCGCCGCAGCCGCTTATCTGGGCCTGAAGGTAGGTCAGGTGTTTGAGGCGGCCATTCCCATCGCCATCATCGCCGTGGGTCTCTCCAACGCCCTCGGCAAGAAGAACGCCCTCGGACAGAACGTCATCATCCAGTCAATCGGAGCATGCTCGGGCGTGATTGTGGCCGGCGCCATCTTCACCCTCCCCGCGCTCTACATCCTTCAGGACACCTACAAGGACATAGTGGTGGATTTCTATCAGATTTTCCTGAGCTCGCTTCTCGGCGGTATTCTGGGTATCCTCTTTTTCATCCCCTTCCGTAAGTATTTCGTGAAGGACATGCACGGAAAGTATCCCTTCCCCGAGGCTACAGCCACCACTCAGGTACTGATTTCGGGCGAAGGCGCAGCCGCCAAAGAGGGCGGACAGGCCAAGACCCTTGTGCTCGCCTCGCTGCTCGGCGGTGCCTACGACTATATCGTGGCCACGTTCGGCTGGTGGGCCGAGACCATCACCTCCACTGCCTCCACCTGGGGCGCAGCCATCACTGAAAAGACCAAGCTGGTGCTCAGCTGCAACACCGGTGCCGCCCTGCTCGGTCTCGGCTACATCATCGGCATCAAATACGCCTTTGTGATTTTCGCCGGCTCTATCTTCGTATGGTGGATCATTATTCCGCTGCTCGGCACCTACGGCTCGCCCGAGTTTGTGGCTATGGCTCCGCAGGACATCTTCGCAGGCTATGCGCGCATGATCGGCATCGGCGGTATCGCCATGGCAGGCGTCATCGGCATCATCAAGTCGTGGGGCATCATCGCCCAGGCCATCGGCCTCGCCGGACGCGAGCTCAAAGGCAAGACGTCGGGCGCCAAGGAGATTCGCTGGCAGCTCGACATCTCGATGAAGCACATCGTCTTCTTCATCGTCATCGCCCTCGCGGCCGTGTTCATCTTCTTCTGGTTCGGCGTAATCAATACGCTCTGGCAGGCTGCCGTGGCATGGCTCGTGGTAACGGTCATCGCGTTCCTCTTCACAACTGTGGCCGCCAACGCTATCGCGATTGTAGGCTCCAACCCCGTGTCGGGCATGACGCTCATGACGCTTATCATTGCCTCGGCCATCTTTGTCGGCATCGGCCTCAGCGGTACCAGCGGCATCGTGGCCTCGATGGTGATAGGCGGCGTGGTCTGCACGGCTCTCTCGATGGCCGGCGGCTTCGTTACCGACCTTAAGATCGGCTACTGGCTCGGCTCCACTCCCAAAAAGCAGGAGACGTGGAAATTCCTCGGCACTCTCGTGTCTGCTGCCACTGTGGGCGGCGTAATCCTCGTGCTCAACAAGGTGTATGGCTTCTCCGGCCCCGATGCCCTTGTGGCTCCTCAGGCCAACGCCATGGCCAAGGTGATCGAGCCCCTCATGATGGGTGGCGAGACTCCCTGGATTCTCTACATGGTAGGCGCCATCCTCGCCCTCATTCTTAACTGGCTCGGCGTTCCCGCCCTCGCTTTCTGCCTCGGAATGTTCATTCCCCTGCACCTCAACACCCCGCTGCTCGTCGGCGGCGCAGTTGCCTACTTTGTATCCAACTCTTCGAAAGACCAGAAAATCAACGATATGCGTCGCGACCGCGGCACGCTCATCTCCTCCGGCCTTATTGCCGGCGGCGCGCTCTTCGGCGTGTTTGCAGCCATCACCCGCTTCTGCGGCTTTGAGTACGTGAATCCCCTCTCTTACGAGACGAGCCAGATTCTCGGCTGCCTTGCCTACGCACTCATCATCTGCTATCTCATCTGGGACTCGAAGCGCGTGAAGCTCCCCACCAGATAATCCGGACAAGTTCCGACTGATACATACCTGCTCCCCCGACGGGCGCCATCGAAGCGCGGCGGGGGAGCAGCCGTTATTTAGAGCGCGCTCTCATGGCGTGTTCTCACCGGCAAGTCATAAAAGTAGCGGAGCGGCTGTTATCGCAACAGCCGCTCCGCGTGTTTTCCATAATACTTTTTCGAACTAACCTAACATCATGAAACGATTTTCTGAATATAGAACATCGGAAGGGTTTGATTGGTTCGACAAAGCATGAAAATTTTTTTCAGACAATCGTTCCGCAGGATGCGTGGATGCCACCGGAACGGTCATCTGTACTTCTTCTCAAACACCTCGAAGTGCTCTTCGCCCCACCTCTGCATGGCGTCGATTATGGGCAGCAGGGTGCTTCCCGGTTCTGTGATGCGGTATTCCGACCTCGGTGGCAGTTCGGGGAAGATAGTTTTTGCCACGAGGCCGTGAAGTATTACTATCACGCCCTGCTCAGATACAAACCTCAAAGAAATCTATGCCGGCGGTGTAATGAAAACGGCGACATCGAAGGTCATCCCGCGCTCAAGGAAGTCTACGACCTCGGCACGCAGCTCTAAACCTAATGCCGGTATCTTCGATACTACGGATGTGAATGCCGTTCAATCGCCGTTCGGGTCGGGCTGCTCGTCGACAATCACTTCACTGGTCAATGAGAACAGGCGTGGCGGCAAGCATTGCTTCATCGGGATGCTCGACGTCTCGGCCCGTCCATATTTCCGCCCGGACGTATTGAGCTTTTCAATACCGCTTTCGAGATTCAGAGAGATGGCAGATACCCTGTCGCGGTGTTGTGTCGCCGGTGCCCCGGCGTGGATGAAAGTCAGAAAGAGAATCAACAGAAGTTAGGCCCCGGCCGCGCGCAAAAAAAGAATGACGCCACCGTCGGAACACTCCGCATACGGTGGCGTCATTTCCTTTTTCATTTTCTGAAGAGGCGGAGAAGCTCGCCAATCCATAGCACTGACGAGGTGCCTCCGATTATGATTGCCCAGTCGACCGGTTTGAGCGGCTCGACGCTGAAGAAGTCGCCGCCCACGCTGACTATCAGCACCTGCCCGCCCAGGATGGCGAGCGCGATGAGGATGAAGCCCCGGCATCCCTTGAAATGGAAGGCCGAGCGTCCGGTGGCGAAGGCGCGGGCGTTAAACATGTTCCAGAACTGTAGAAATACGAAAGTGGTGAAGAAGAGCGAAAGCTCATAGCCGCTCAGTCCGGTGTTGGCACCCATCGGCACGCTGCCCACCTGAGTGAGGCAGGTGATGTCGGTGTGCTCGAAATAATAGAGTAGTCCGAGCAGGAACAGGAAGAAGACACCGCCTGTGCCGATTATCGACTTCCACATGGCGCGGCTGATGATGAACGCTTCGCGAGGACGTGGCTTCTCCCTCATCACCGACCTCGTCGGGGGCAGGGAGGCGAGGGCCATGGCCGCGAAGGTGTCCATTATGAGGTTGACCCACAGCATCTGGGTAACAGTAAGAGGCGACTGCATACCCATGAAAGCCCCGGAAAGCACTATGAAGCAGGCCGCCACATTCACGGTCATCTGGAAGAGGATGAAGCGCTGAATGTTCTGGTAGAGCGAGCGTCCCCACATCACGGCCCTTCCGATCGACGAGAAGGAGTTGTCGATGATTGTGATGTCGGAAGCCTCCTTGGCCACCGACGTTCCGTCGCCCATCGAGAGGCCTACATGCGCGGTCTTCAGGGCGGGAGCGTCGTTGGTGCCGTCGCCTGTTACCGCCACAACCTCGTTGTTGGCCTGAAGAGCCTCCACAAGACGCTTCTTGTCCATCGGACGAGCGCGGGCTATTATCTTCAGGTCCTCCACCCGTTCCCTGAGCTGACTGCCGGATAGCGCCTCGAACTCGGTGCCTGTGATGATGTTGCGGTCGCCGTCTGCGGCGTCGTTCCATAGCCCGATCTGGCGCCCGATCTCTTTGGCTGTGCCGGGCGTGTCGCCGGTAACAATCTTGACTTTTATTCCGGCGTCGGTTACCTCCCTCACTGCGTCGGGCACATCGGAGCGGACCGGATCGGATATGGCCACGATGCCGAGGAACGTGAGGCGGTCGGCCACTACCCGGCCTCCTTCAATAGTCCTGTCGCCCTCGTTGAGCTCCTGATATGCGAAGGCGAGCGTGCGCATCGCCTGGTTCTGATAATCGAGAAGCAGGGCGTCTACCTCCTCTCTTGAGACTCCCGGGGCGTTGCGACACATTCCGAAGATTATTTCGGGAGCGCCCTTCACGTAAAGGATGTCTTTGCCGGTGGCCGACCTGACGAAGGTAGCCATATATTTGCGCTCGGTGGAAAACGGCAGTTCCTCGATGCGCTGAGCTTTCTCTTTGACATCGAGATAGCTGATGCCCCGTCCGTGAAGCCATAGCAGCAGTGCCCCTTCGGTGGGGTTGCCGAGCACCTGCGGCTTGTCGCCCGAAAGGTCGAGCTGCGCGGTTGAGTTGACGGCTATTCCTTCGATAAGCACCTCGTCAGGGGGATTACCGAAGAAGTCGGCGTGTGCCACCTGCATCTGGTTCTGTGTCAGCGTGCCGGTCTTGTCGGTGCATATCACTGTCGTGGCTCCCATTGTCTCGCAGGCGTGCAGCTTACGCACCAGATTGTTGGTCTTGAGCATTCGGCGCATGGAGTAGGCGAGCGAAAGGGTAACTGCCATTGGAAGTCCCTCGGGCACGGCGACCACCACGAGAGTAACGGCCACCATCAGCGTCTGGAGGAAGAATGCCAGAAACGAAATCCAGTCAAAGTCGGGCACATTGATGAGATACATCGCGATGCGGCCTGCGACGATTGCGGCCGCAAAGGCATACGACACTTTTGTGATGAGTCGGCCAAGGCCGTCGAGCTGCTCGCTGAGCGGAGTCTTGACGCTGTCGTCGATCTGGGCGGCTTCAAACACCTTGCCGTTCTCCGTCATGTCGCCGACGGCAAGGACGCGCATCACTCCGTGTCCCTCCATTATCTTCGTGCCCCTCATGGCATGGTTGCTCGGGAATGTAGCGTCGGGGTCGAACCCGGCCGGGTCGGTGGTCTTGAGGCAGACAGGCTCGCCGGTCAGAGTCGACTCATCGATGTTGAGCATCACGGCTTCGAGCAATTCGCCGTCGGCCGGCACCTCCTCGCCGGTGTTGAGAATCACGATGTCGCCCACTACCACATCCTTTTTGGCTATCTGCATGGCATTGCCGTTGCGTACCACCTGCACCGGCTCGTCGTCGTTCACCTGGTTGAGCAGGGCAAACTCGCGGTCGGCCTTCAGCTCAAAGATGAATGCGAGACCGGTGGCGAGAAGGATGGCTATGAAGATGCCGACAGGCTCGAAAAACACTCCGGCGCCCATCCCGAGTCCCCAGAACTCGTAGCACGAGATTCCGATAGAGAGCGCGCCTGCTATCATGAGAATGATGATGAGCGGGTCGCCAAACTTCTCGAGAAAACGTTTCCATAGCGGAGTCTTTTCGGGCGGCGTCAGTATGTTGGCACCGTATCTCTCCCGGCTTGCCGACACTTCCGCGTCGGTAAGCCCGGTGAGGTTATGGGTCTGCTGCATCATCGGTCAGTCTTGGGAATGGAGAGGGCGCGCGTCGATTCAAGAATGGGGAGGTTTGTCTCGGTCGGCACGTAGATTACGGTCTTGTCGCTGAGGTCAGACTGCTGGCGCACCCACAGATACTGTATATAGGTGGGTGTGATGCTTCCGTTCTCGATGCGTATGGCCTCGGCCGCGCCCTTGGCTCTTTCGACTTCGGCCTGGGCGTTGAGCTTCTCGGCCTCGAGATTGGCGCGAGCCTCCTCAATCTTGATCTTGCGGTTCTGTTCCGCCTTGGCAAACTCGGCCTTTCCCTCCATCTCCTGCGACCATACGTTGTACCACGGTCGGATAAAAGCCATCGAGACTATGAGCACTACAATAGCTGCCACGCCCCAGACGGCGCCCTTTATGATTTTAGGCGTTACGTTGATGTTGTTGTTGTCGTACATTTTTTTCTGAATGTTTTTGGGTTTTGTATAGGTAAGGCCGCGTCTGCCGCCGGCTTACATCAGCATAAACGGAAGGCAGAGGGGTATTGTTATTTGCAGAGACGTATTCCTGCGTTGATAACGCGCCCTGCGAAGTAGCCGCCCACGCAGGCGAGCGCTATCCCCGTCAGCACCTCGACTACTTCCGGGAGTCCGAAATGGCGGCTGAGGCTGCCGGTCGCGTCGATGAATACGAGCTGAAGGCCAAAGACATACATCGCCTGTGAGTTCATGAGTTTTACAGCCCTAAGCGGACGAAGACGGTCAAGACGAACGCACAGCCATATAAAAGCCACGGCTCCGCTAAGGGCGCAAACGGCACCAATAAGAAACGAGTCGCCGTATTCCCTCACCGAATAGTTGGTGTGTCCGGCCGGAAAATAGGTGGCCGCATATATGGCGGAGAGCAGGGCGAATCCTTTCCAGCTCATGCGGTCGAGCACACCCTCGGCGCGCATCTGCCTGCCTGCCCACATGAACGGGGCGAGGAAGAAGGCTGTGTCGACGCTCCAGGGCAGGAGCACCGGCAGGCGCGTGCAGAGTGCGGCCAAGGCAAGCGAGAGCAGACAAGCGAGAGCCTGCGCCTTACGCCCGGAGGGAATCGTGATAAGCCTGAATACGCAATAGGCCGACATAAGCGCTGTGGTGAACCAAAGCACTGAATTGCAGAGCGAAAGCATCGGGATTCGGTCGGCACCGGCACTCAGCGGCAGCACCGAATTGCGTGAATACAGTATTCCGGCCAACGATTGCAGCGAGATGTTGGCAGGAGCCACAATGGCCACATACGCGACGCATATAAGGTTCATTATCACGTAAGGGACGAGCAGTTTGCCGAATATCCGGCGCAGCGAGAAGTCGGGGCGCGACGTGAATCCGGCGCATATGAAGAATACCACAAGCGAGAAATTGTCGATCGGATACGTGATGAAATAACCCTGCGTGTGGGTTATGATTATCTTTATTAGCATCAACCCCTTCGCGAGGTCGATGAATCCGAATCTCTGTCGTTTCCCTGTCAATGCGTCTGCTTCTGGCATGATAATTCCGGTAAGTTAATTGAAAACGTGTCCGGCGCGCATAATATTGCGTAGGACGGAGGACATGACCGGCCGGATGTTTGGCGCGAAACGGATTTTTCGCTATTTTTGCAGTGGTTTTCGCGTCAGGTGGTGGCGCGTAGGCGGGGACGAGATCCCACCGTAAACCTAACATACTGCAAATCAAGAAAGAAATAATGAAAACATCGTTCATAAAGGTCTTGCTGGCCTCGGCATTGATGATTGTGGCTGCCGGACTTAAGGCTTCGGCACAGACCGATAACGTTGAATTTCGCGGAAACGAGTGTCGCGCGGAGGTAGCCCGCCTTATCAAGGCTGCGGGCGACCGTGGCGGCAGTGCTGCGGAACGCGCAGGTGCGGCGGCCGACCTTCTTGCCGGAAAGGCGTATGCCGACATGTCGGTGGCCGACCCGGCTTACGGCCCTCTCGAGATATGCCTCGACTCGATGAACGCGCTGGGACTCGTGGAGTATTCGATTGCCGCTTCGCGCGCATCGTTTGAGCCACTCGCCTCAGAGCAGGATTTCGTGCGCGAGCTGCTCAAGACCAGATACCGCCGCGGGGAGAACAACGGCTTCACCTCGCGCCTCAGATACGCGTCGGACTGGATTGCCGACAACGCCTACCGCAACTCGCTGAGGGAAGTTACCTTCGACCTCCCCGGCAATGTCTCGACCTCGCGCACGCTCGACGGCATCACGCGCCACCGCGAGCTATATCCCGCGCTCGCCGACTCGGCGACGTTTGAGAGGATGCAGATGCTTGAGATGGGTTATCGCGTCCATAAGATTCCCTATATGAAGCGTGAGTCGATAGGGAAGAAGAATGTGCTTGAACTTTTGCGCGACAACGATATTATTGTCATCCTCGACCGCAGCTCTGATTCCGACCTTCTCGATGCGGGTTTCCTCCGTATAGTGGACGGCAAACCCTATCTGCTTCATGCCTCGCAGCGCGACGGCAGGGTAGTGGTCGACGCCGAGCCGCTCGGCGACATGATGAAGCTGCGTGCCAAGGAGATAGCCGGCTATCGCGTGCTCCGCATAAAGGACTGACATCAGTGAGCCTGACATTCATAAAAGCACTTATTTAAAACATTTTCACACACCCTCCCGCCTGTCTCGCTATGCGGCTCAGTATCATTATCCCGCTGCTTTCCGAAAGCGTTTCCGTCGAGCGTTGCCTTGCCGCAGCGCTCAGGGCCGTAGGTCCCGACTGCGAGCTGATACTCGTTGACGGCGGCCTTTCAGGCATCGCCACGCGCATGGTGGAACGCAGTCCGGAGCGGAGGGACAAGGTGGTGCTGCTGAGATGCACCGAGCAGCGCCGCTTCTGGACGTTGATGCGCATGGGGGTGGAGCGTGCCCGGGGCAGATACATACTCTTCGCTTCAATCCACGAATGGATAGAGCCGGCCAATATTCCGCTCCTTGTCGTCGAGACGGAGGCACTCGGAGCCGACGCCTTGCAGGCGCGCAAAATGAGGAAGATACGCCGGCTGTCGGTCAAGGAGCAGCAGCCGCAGCTGCCGCTTCATGAGGCCGTGGACGGCGACATGCTGCGAGAGATGGCCGGACTGTCGGGTGAGGAGCGGCTTATCACCCCGTGCTACACCGACAAAATATGGCGCAAAGACCTCCTTGCCGAGGCGCTGCGTCTCGATTTCACCGGCTCATGGGGGACGGGCGAAATACTCAATTTCCACTATTTCAGGTTCGCGCGCTCAGTAGCCTTTACCGATACGGTGGTGGCCAACTCGCGTTGGTCGGCCGCCAACAACACCTACAGCTACCGCCGCCTCGAAGACGTCAGACGCGTTTACGAAGTGAAGATGCTCGTGATGCAGGGGGCTGCCGAAGGCCTCACGCTCGAGCTTCGCGCCCATCTTGTGGAATACATCCGCTGCCTCATCTTCCGCCTCGGCTGGACGCGCGAGGCAGTGCTGTTCTATCTGAGGCCTCAGCTCGCCGACCGCTTCTGGCTCAACGCCGGCATCGACAGCCCGCTTGAAGACCTTGTGGACGAAGCCATGCGCAACCATAAGAAGAACTCTTTTAAGAACCTGCTGAAGCTGCTGACAGTCTGATGTTTGCTTTCGGAGTCGGGAGACTCCGCCTAAGACCGGAAAAATAAGAAACGAAAGAAAGAGTATCTATTATAAAATTTTCGCAATAAATTTAGACAGTTTCTTAAACCGTTTGAGCAAAAGGATGTCAAAGGAGTAAGTCGGTATATGCCGGCTTCGTGCAACTATGAAATTCGAAGAGAGACTCAAAAATAGAACAGGAACCGATTCGGGCTTCAGCGTTCCGGACGGCTATTTCGAGCGTCTGACGGTCGAGATGGAAGCGCGTCTGCCCGAAATCAGTATAAAGCCGCCGACTCCCGTGTCGCGCTGGCACCGTGTGCGTCCCTATGTCTATCTTGCCGCGATGTTTGCCGGCATCTGGTGCATGATGAAGATGTTTCATACGATGACTTCGAGCCAGTCGCTCGACATCGACAATCCCCCGGCTCTTGTGGCTCAGGCCATTGACTCCCATTCCGACCCCTTGAATCTCGACAGCTATATGTTCTCGTCCGGCGGTTCGGACTATGAGGTAGAGCAGGAAGTGGTGGAGCAGTATTCCGAAATCTCCGACCTTGTGGAGGATTTCGACTATACGTTTGAGCCCGAATACAATGCGATAAAGGTAGAATAGTGTCGCCGTCTGAAATAATACATACATAACGAAATGAAATTTAAGCTTTTAATCACGATAGCCCTGTCCATACTGATATTCCTGCCGGCTTCGAGCCAGAACAACGGCAAGAAATCGCGAGAGGAGATGCGCCGCGAGTTCAAGGAGTTCAAGATTAAATTCATAGCTCAGGAAATCGAGGTAGGTCCGACGCAGATGAAGGAGTTTACCGAACTCTATTCGCAGTTGGAGGACGAGCGGGGCAAATTGTTTGAGACTACCCATAAGCTCGAGAAAAGCGTCAAGAAGAATAAGGAAGCCACAGAGGCCGACTATCAGAAACTAAACAAGGCCATAAACGACGCTAAGATTAAAGATGCAGAAATCTCGAGCAGATACGACGAGAAATTCTCTAAAATCCTCACACCCCGCCAGGTGGTGAAGATGAAGGATGCCGAGGAGAGTTTCCGGCGCAAGATGCACGAGATGCGCCATAACAGAAAAATGAAAAAGAAGGGGAAATAATCGGCCCCGTCTTTGCCACACATATATTTTTTTAAGGATTTGAGGAGAGCCGGGTTGAAGAATCTTGGCTCTTTTTTTGTTTTAAAGACATTGACAATCCCTGCTTATGAAGAACATACTTATTATCCTCTTGACTATGCTGCCATGTCTCCATTCGTGGGCGGCTCCCAAATCCCGCCCGGGGGATGTCGGCATGCCCGACTTCGCCTATCCCCAGACGGTGGCGGCCGATGCTCGGAAAAACCTCGACGCCTCTGTCGGCAGCAAGGAATGGCCTCAGGCCGTGAAGGCCCTCATAGAGCTTACCATGGCCAATACGTTGGTCGACGGAGAGCGTGCCGGGGAGATGGCCGCAACGATTGATTCGGTAGGCGCACTGATGCCGGCCGACTATGCAGCCGTGTGCGATATGCTCCATGCGAGGCTTCTCGCTGACTATTATGTGCAGAAACGCTGGAGCTTCGACAGCCGCACCCTCCCTCTCGACTCCTATCCCGAAAATATGGCAGACTGGAGCCGCGGACTCTTCGCGCAGAAGATATGCGGCCTCGTAGATAAGTCGCTCGGCCGTCTCGGTTCTTCTGCCGGAGTTAAGCTGACGGCCATGGCGCCGTTCATCACATCCGTAGAGTTTGCCGACTATGTTCCCGATGAGCGCAGCTTCCTCATCTATAAAGGTGTAGAGCTCCTTGAACTGTTTTCTTCGTCGACGAGCGTGATTCCGTTCAAGGCCGTTTCCGGCGGTGTCTCCGCATCGCCCTACGAGCATGCCCGTTCGATGGCCGACCGTCTTCTCGACATGCAGATTGAAGAGACACGTGCGGGAGGTAGTCTGAAAGCTCTTGCATACGCAATGGCGAGCAAGGCGGAGTTCACCCCCGCTTCGGAGAGGTGTCGCTGGCTCGGCAAGTGCTTCGACGAGCTTGCCGACCATCCCGAAAGCATACTGATACTCAATAAAATGTCGATGTACTGTTCGCCGTCGTCTTTCCTAAACTCCGACAAAACCGATGCCGCAGAGATGGAAAAGGCGAGGGTGTTCTGCTCGCGCGCCCAAAAGGCACTCGACAGATGGCCTACGGCCTTCGGCGCTCCGTCGCTAAGAAACACGCTTCAGTCGATGCTCGCGCCCGGTATGCGCTGCACGCAGCCCGGACAGCAGACCTCGGCGAGCGATGTGAACGTCAGTGTGAGGCTCTGCAACACAGCCGATACCTGGCTGCTTCTCTTCAAGCTTCCCGAATATGCCTGGGAAGGGAACAAAACCGTCGCAGCCCTTACAGCCAAGGCCCGGCCCGTGAAGAGCATACGCATCCCTGGTATCGGCGAAGCCCCTTCGCGCCTCGACACTACTGTGAGCTTCGGGCGTCTGCCCTACGGCGTCTATATGGCCGTGCCCTCCCTCTCGCAGACCGCTTCTGGCATTCCGGCCGTGGTAGCCGACAAACGATACTCTCCCTTCCGCGTGAGCGACCTGCAGACAATGACCGTATCGGCCAGCGGCAAGGACCAGGCGCGCCGGGTGTATGTGGTGAGCGCAATCGACGGACGTCCGGTGGCGGGTGCGACTGTGGCCTTCCGCTCATATTCCAATAACCGCTATCTGGCAAAATCCACGCTTACCACCAACAGCGAGGGGTACGTGGCCGCTCCGCAGGGGAGCTGGAACCTCTCGGTGGCGAAAGGTAGCGACCGGATGATAAGCAACGCTTATCTCTACACCTCTTCCGACGAAAGGGAGTTTCGCCAGACGTCGGCTGAAGTGCTTACCGACCTTTCGGTGTATCATCCCGGCGACTCTGTCGGTTTCGTAGGAGTGGTCTATGGCGTCGATGGCACCAAGCGCGACGTGTTGGCCGACAAAGGAATTACCGTAAGACTATATGACGCCAACAACACGATTGTCAATTCTTCGGAACTTACAACTGACAGATATGGCCGCGCCTCAGGCCGCTTCACACTCCCGACCACAGGGCTCCTCGGCCGTTGGAGCATCGAGATGAGAGACGGAGAGCGATCTCTCGGACGGCGCGGTTTCGAGGTGGCCGACTACAAGGCTCCGACGTTCTTTGTCAGCATCGACTCCGTAAGTACGCCCAAGGGGGGCGACACGATGGTGGAGATTACCGGCAAGGCAATGACTTACAGCGGTATGCCCGTGGCCGAAGCAGATATCGAGTATTCGATACGCTACGTGAGCTGGTGGTGCTGGCGCGGCGGTGCCTCTACCGACGCGGCCTATTCCGGAAGCGCCCGCACAGGTGCCGACGGCATTTTCCGCATATCGCTCGACACCAAACCTCTTGAAAACACTCCCTACGCCTTCGGAGCCTATCGCCTGAGCGTGGCCGCTACGTCGCAGGCCGGCGAGACTCAGCAGGCCGCGCCCGCTTCGTTCGCTCTCGGAAGCGCCTATTCCGTCGACGCCGCCATCCCGGCTTTCATCGAAGCCGACTCCGCGCCCTATAGCTTCAAGGTGTCTGTCAGAGACATGCTCGGCCTCCCCGCGGTGAAGAAAGTGCTCTTCACTGTAGAGGACTCCGAAGGGAAAACCGTAAGCGAGGGTGAGTTTACCTCTCCCGACTTCAAGCCGGGCATACGCCGGCTCGCGTCGGGCAGATACTTTGCCCGATTCAGTGTAGAGGGAGCCGACACCGCCTCCTCTGCCAAAAGCGAGTTTATCGTCTGGCGGGCGTCTGACGCCCGCCCCCCCGTAGCTACCCATCTCTGGACACCTGTTATGACGGTTACTGCCCGCGAGGGTGAGAAGGAGGTTGAGATTCCTGTTGGAAGCAGCTTCAAGGATTCCCACATACTCTGCATCATTTCCTCGTCGGACGCCGCGCCGACATACGAGTGGCTCACGCTCGACGCCGCCACGCGCCGGATAAAGGTAAAAGCCCCCGAGGCGCGTCAGCGCAAATGGTTGGTGTTGAACTCCGTCAGCGACTGCAAGCCTTACTCCGCCACTATCGAGGTGCTTCCGGCCGAGTCGGCCCGTAAGCTCGAGATAAAGACCGAGACATTCCGCGACAGGCTTGTGCCCGGCGACGAGGAGCATTGGAAATTCCTCTTTACGTTCGCCGGCAAGCCCGCGCCGTTCACTCCCGCCATGGCCGTGATGACCGACAAGGCCATCGATGCGGTGGCTCCTTTCGCATGGAATTTCTATCCCGCCGGAAGGGACCCCTTCAACCGTGTGTCGGCCGACATCTATTCGTCGGGCGAAAGGTGGTACACCTTCCGGTTCAGAAACCTGAAGCAGGAGAAAACGAAAAGAATCGAGATGCCCGACTGGCAGACGTGGGGCAATGGACTTATGCCTCACAGCTACCGTATCCGCGGCACGCGCCGTCTTCTCAGCGCAGGTGCGTCCTCTGAAGAGGAAGTGATAATGGCCGACGGTGTCGTCAACGAGATGAAAAGCTCAATGACGCTGGCTTCCGTGCAGCCGACGTCCCGAAAGATGGAAAGTGCCGAAAGCGTGGAGGAAGAGGCTGCCGATGCCTACGGGGCCGATGCCGGTTCGGGCGCGGCCGAGAGTGAACCGCTCAGAGAGATGGAGCATCCCCTCGCTTTCTTCATGCCTATGCTGACGGCCAATGCCGACGGCGTTACGTCGATCGACTTCACCGTGCCCGACTTCAATACTACGTGGAAGCTGCAGCTGCTCGGCTACACCGACAATCTGCAGTCTGCCGTCTCCACGTTTGAGGCTACGGCTTCAAAGCCGGTGATGGTGAGCTGCAATGCCCCGCAGTTCCTACGCACAGGCGACGAGGCAAGCATCTCGGCCACCCTCTTCAACGCTACTCCCGAAAGCTGCATGATAAGCGGCCGCATCGAGGTCATTGATCCTATGACCGGCCTCACTATCGCCTCTTTCGCATCTGATGAGAAAGAAGTAGGAGCATCCGGCTCGACGGTGATAACCACCCGGTTCCGAGTGCCTTCCGAACTCGACCGTCTGCTCGTGAGGGCATACGCATACTCGAAGACGCACACCGACGGCGAGCAGACGCTCATCCCGGTGCTCCCTTCGTCGACACCCGTGGTGGAATCGACCGCTTTCTATATCGGCAGTGCTGCGGACACGTTCGAGACCCGTCTCCCCGACTTCGAGAAGGGTGCGAAGCTAACCCTCCAGTACTGCGACAACCCCGTATGGTATTGCGTTACTGCTCTCCCCTCCATCTCCATGCCGCAGTCCAGGAACCTGCTCAGTCTGCTGAGGGCATACTATGGTTCGGCCACGGCATCCGGACTTGCAGCCGCCTATCCCCAGATTAAGACCGGACTTGAAAAGATACTGGCTTCGGCCCCCGTCTCGCCTCTGAGCGAAAACGCCGACCTCAAGACGGTAGACCTCATCAATACCCCCTGGGTGAACAATGCCGCTTCAGAGACGGCCCGCATGCGTTCCCTCTCGCTTCTGCTCGAATCGGCGTCGCCGACGCTCGACCCTCTCCTCGACGAGATAATGGCCCTGCGCCGGTCCGACGGCGGATGGAGCTGGTGTCCCGGTATGGAGTCGTCGCTCTTCATGACGTCGAACGTGGTGCTCCATTTCGGAATGCTCCGTCAGAACGGCTACCTCCCATCCTCCGGCCGCACCGACAAGGCCATGAAGGAGGCCGTGGGCTTCATCGACTCGCGTACGCTTAAGGAGTGGGAACGCAACGAGCGCAGGCTCGACGTAGGGGAAGCTCTCGACTGGCTCTATACGAGGGGATTCTTCGCCTCAGAGCCTAAGACCGGCAGCCTCGCTCAGCTCCATGCCAAGGCCCTGGCGCTTATTAAATCAGACTGGCGCAGACTTTCGCTCGGCGGAAAGGCTCGTGCCGCTATCGTGCTCCATCGCCATTCGGCCGACGCCGAAGCCCGTCGCATACTTGAATCCCTGCGTCAGCTCGCCGTCGACTCTCCCGAGGCCGGTATGCGCTATGAGAACCTCTCTTCATCATGGAGCGCCACACCGTCGCTGCTCGCTACCGCCCAGGTGCTTGAAGCGTTCGCTATCGTCGACCCGCAGTCGCCCTGCGTCGACAAGCTCCGTCAGGGGCTCATCATGCAGCGCGAAGTGCAGGACTGGGGTGCTGACAGCTATACCGTCGACGCCGTGCAGGCCATACTGACCTCAGGCTCCGACTGGACGGGCGAGGCTAAAGAGCCTGAAATCACTCTCGGAGGCCGCCGCATCTCGCTTCCGGAGACGGATTCGCCTGTCGGTTACTTCCGCGTCGACATCCCTTCGTGCGACGCCTCAGGCAAGAGCCTCTCGGTAAGGAAAGGTGCTGCCGGCCCGGCATGGGGAAGCGTCATGGCTCAGTATGTGGCTCCCATAGCCGACGTGAAAGCGGCTTCGATGCCCGAGATTTCAATCACGAAAGCCGTGTATGAGGTGGTCGACAGGCCCGGGGAAACCGTCAGCGGCACCACGCGCCTCAAAGTCGGCGACAAGGTGCGCGTAACGCTGACCGTCAACACTACCCGCGACATGGACTATGTGGCCGTGCTCGACCCGCGTTCGGCCTGCCTCCGCCCCGTAGAACAGCTTTCGGGCTATTCGGGTCGCGACGGACTCTGGCTCTACAGGGAAGTGCGCGATGATTCCACCAACTTCTTCATCGGCTTCCTGCCCAAAGGCTCGCACGTGATTTCCTACGACTGCTACGTGGACCGAGAGGGTGAATACTCGCTTGGCGTCGCATCGGCCCAGTCGCAGTATGCTCCGCAGATCACTGCCCATTCCGCAGGCACGCTGCTGAATGTAGGCAGATAAACGCCATCACTCAAGCGAGAAAAAACATATACGCCCTGAGCCTTCAATGTGGTTCAGGGCGTACGTGTTTTGTGGTTCCTTTCGGTGATCTTTGCCGGATGCGCGGCGGTCTATACTTATTTCTTTTCTATCCCTATTTGATGAAGTTAATTATGTGGTTTGCAGGGTTTAGCTCGGTCTGGTCGAGGAGCTGCAGGTCTTTTACCATGTGGCTGCGGAAGCCTCGTTGTATTGCCTGATGATTCGTTTTGTCTCTTCGATATTTCCGAAATACGGCTGTGGCGCGGGCATCGAAAGCATTGCAGTCTCTATTCCGGCGCTGTCCATGAACGTCAGGTGCGACTCCACGTCCCAATGGGGCAGCGGGAAGGTTTCGTCGAGGGAGGCACCTTTGCTTTCAAGATACTCTACGAATGTGGGCAACACATTGTGAGAGTGTATGTCTACGGCTCCGGTCCCGGTTGTCCTGAATGATATTGCCACTGCCATAAGGATGATGGGTATGAGTTTGGTCTTCTGCATATACATATATGAAAGACTAACGTCAGTTCCTTTTTTCATGACGTATCAAAATCTACGCCATTCCAACCAATTTCCCGGATACTTTTGTTGTTTATTAGAGCCAGTTCCCCAATATCTGTTAACGCCGGGGCGGTCATGCATCTGCGTCCGCTTGTTTCGGTTACAATGCAACCGCATTGCTCCCTCACTGCGCGAACACATCCGCACGATGCTTGACCGCCCCGGCGTCAACAAATATTGGGGAACGGGGGCTTAAATTTGCTCAGCTCAAATATTGTTTGTAATTTTGCGAACAATTAATTGAGAGAACCAATGGCAAAATTAGAAATATCGGATTGTCAGGAGCGTCTGGCGAGGTTTGCAAAAGCTATGAGCCACCCAACCCGCATTGCAATCCTGCATTTTCTCGCTCAGCGCAACGAGTGTTTTTTCGGGGACATTCATGAGGTTCTTCCTATAGCAAAAGCAACTGTCTCGCAGCATTTGAGCGAACTGAAAGAAGCCGGACTGATACAAGGCACCATTGAACCTCCGAAGGTGAAATATTGTATTAATCCGGAAAACTGGGCAATCGCCCGTCAACTCTTTTCCGGGATGTTTGATGAATATCGTCCCGAAAAGAAGGACAGCTGCTGTGGAGGTTGAGCAGTTGTTTTATCCGTAATGTTCGTAATTCGGCAAATTACTAATAATTTCAACCATGATAAAACAAATCTTTATGTTGCTGATCCTTACTGTAGGGTTGGCTTCGTGCGGAGGCAGCACGGAAAACTCCGCCCGGGAAAATGACCAAGTGAAAGATCATGTGGAATTGATTTTCAATGACTTTTGTTGCTGAAAATCAACCATATAATAAAATAACGGTACAACTATCCGTAAAGGAAAAGAGGGAGTGAAAAAGTTGCTTTGAGGGAGTGAAAGGATTAGAAAAGGTGTGTGTGTTGAATGAAAGATTTAACTAAATCTTAACAGTTGATAAGCATTTTTAGTGTTTTGAAAAATAG
>CAMCDS010000006.1 GCA_945873625.1 uncultured Porphyromonadaceae bacterium
ATTTTCCACCTTGAGGAAAAGATTTACGAGTAACCCGGAGCTTGCACGGAACGACATTTATTTGTAATTTTGCATTGCCGGGTCCGTCCGGCCCGATTCCGGATGCGGACATCGGCTCAACCACACAACTCTTCCTGACAAATGACCGGACTGGCCGACTGCAACAACTTCTTCGTCTCGTGCGAACGATCGCTCGACCCTTCGCTCGAAGGGATACCCGTCGTGGTGCTCAGCAACAACGACGGATGTGCCATCGCGCGAAGCAACGAGGCAAAGCGTCTCGGCATAAAAATGGGTCAGCCGGCTTTCGAACTGCGAAGCCTCATAGCGTCGGGAAAGCTCACCGCCCTGTCGGGAAACCATCTGCTATACCGCGACATAAGCCTGAAAGTGCACTCCATCTTCCGACGCTTCGTGCCGGCGGCCATCGACTATTCGGTCGACGAATCGTTTCTCGACTTTTCCGGAATACCCGACGACGTGCTCCCCTCCATTGCAGAAGGGATACGGCGCACGTGCCTCGAAGAGCTGAGGATACCCGTAACCATCGGCATTGCCGCCACCAAGACCCTCGCCAAGATATGCACCCACTCATGCAAGCACCGGGGCGAGGGAGTCGGTGTGCTCACCGACCGCAAGGAGATTGAATCGGAACTCAATGGACTCGCCATCAACGAACTCTGGGGAATAGGTCGCCGCCTCACCCGCCGCCTTACGTCGGAGGGCGTATATTCGATCGGCGACTTCTACCGGCGGCCTCTGATATGGGTAAGAAGCACACTCGGAGTCAACGGCGAGCGCTCATGGCGCGAGCTCCACGGAGAGAGCTGCATTGAGCTCAACCACGTAGACCGGGCCATCCAGAACTCTGTAAGCGAGAGCCGCACGTTCCCGTTCGACACCGACAGCTACGACTACATACGCGCACGCATAGCCATCTACACAGCCGATTGCGCGCGCAAGCTCCGCGCGATGAACGGGCTGACGCGACAGCTGACCGTCTATCTCGCCTCCAACCGCTTCCATACTGAAAACGGCTACTACGCCCCCTCGGCCGGCATGCGATTCGAGCGACCCACATCCGACACCACCCTGCTCGTCAGCACCGCCATCGAGTGTCTGCGGGGAATCATCACCCCCGGCCTGGGCTACAAGCGTGCCGGCGTGATACTTTCCGACATAATTCCGGCCGGTCCCGTCACCCCGTCGCTTTTCGACGAGCTTCCCGACCCGGCCGACATCAGGCGCGCCGGCACCGACCGCAAGCGCGCCGAAGCGCTCGACAAGGCCATAGACCGCATCAACCGCGACATAGGCGCCCCCCGCCTGAGACTGGCCTCACAGCTCACCCCGGGCCACCCCGGACACAACGACGGCTACAGCTCGTCGTTTCAGGCACCTTCACGCCGCTGAAACCATTTTACGCCCCACATCGTTAAAAATTTGAGGCGACATCTTGCCTCGCTCGTAAATTTATATTAACTTTGTGCTGACGTAACCCCGAAAGGGGCAAATCAAAAATTTTTTATGGCAACATTCAATCTCAAAGGCCTCGGTGTGGCTCTTGTAACACCCTTCAAGGAAGACAAGACAATCGACATCGACGCCCTCGACAAGCTGCTCGACTCGTTTGTGGACGCGAAAGTCGACTTCATCGTCGTGCTCGGCACCACAGGCGAGACCCCCACGCTCTATCCCGAAGAGAAAAAGCTTATCAAAGATCGTGTGCGCGCACGCATAGCCGGACGCATACCCCTCGTGGTCGGCGTCGGCGGCAACCATACCATGGCAGTGGTAGACGAACTGATGAACGGCGACTTCGACGGCTTCGACGCCGTGCTGTCGGTGGTGCCCTACTACAACAAACCATCGCAGGAAGGCCTCTACCAGCACTATAAGACAATCGCCGAGGCTTCGCCGCTCCCGGTGATTCTCTACAACGTGCCCGGACGCACGGGCGTCAACCTCACGGCCGACACCACCCTGCGGCTCGCACGCGACTGCGACAACATAATCGGCATCAAGGAGGCATCGGGCAATTTCGTGCAGATCGAGGAAATCATCAAGCGCAAGCCCGAGAGCTTCCAGGTGATATCGGGCGACGACGGAATCACCTATCCCCTCATGACGCTGGGCGCCGTAGGCGTGATTTCAGTAATCGGCAACGCCTTCCCCAAGGAGTTCGGCCGGATGGTGCGTCTCTGCCTTGCCCACAAGTTTGACGAAGCCCTGAAGATCCACTTCAAGTTCACCGAGCTTTTCAACCTCATGTTTGTCGACGGCAACCCCGCCGGAGTGAAGTGCGCACTCAAGGAGCTCGGCATGATATCCAACGAACTCCGTCTCCCTCTCGTGCCCACACGCCTCTCGACTAACGAGAAGATACATACCGTGATGGAGGCCATCCTCTCCGACCGCACGGGGCTTCATGACTGACAGACTGCTCCCCCCGGACCGACGACAAGATAACACCGACGCGCCGTGATAGACCGTAACACTGCCGAACGGATTAAAGACGCCGCAAACATAGTGGAGGTGGTGAGCGACTACGTCCACCTCGTAAGGCGCGGCTCCAACTTCATGGGTCTGTGCCCGTTTCACAACGAGCGCACGCCCTCTTTTTCCGTAAGCCCGCGCCGCAACATGTGTTACTGCTTCTCGTGCCACAAGGGAGGCTCGCCGGTCAACTTCATAATGGAGAAGGAGGGGATAAACTATCACGACGCCCTCCTTCATCTCGCAAAGAAATACGGCATCCCGGTAGAGGAACGCCAGCTCACCGACGAGGAGCGCCGGCAGCAGAGCCGACGCGAAGGGATGCTCGTGGCCAACGAATGGGCCATGAACGAGATGCAGCGCAATCTCACCGAGACCGACGAGGGCCGCGACGTAGGTCTGCAATATTTCTCACAGCGCGGCCTCACCGACGAGGCCATCAAGGCATTCCGCCTCGGTTACGCCCTCGACCGTCCGGGCGCGCTGCAGGAGGCCGCCCGAAAGGCCGGCATCGACCTCGAGACCCTCAAAAGCGTGGGGCTCGTCGGAACATCGCAGCAGGGCCACCCTTACGACCGCTTCCGCGGACGCGTAATCTTCCCGGTGCTCAATCCGGCCGGCAAGGTGGTGGCATTCGGCGGACGCGACCTCAAAGGAGGCCCGGCAAAATATGTCAACTCCCCCGAGTCGGACATCTACAAGAAGAGCCGCGAGCTCTACGGCATATATCAGGCCAAGGGGGAGATAGTGAGGCAAGACAAGTGCTTCCTCGTGGAGGGATACATGGACGTGATCGGGATGTGGCAGTCGGGGATGCGAAATGTGATCGCATCCTCTGGCACGGCCCTCACCGACGGACAGATAGCCCTCATCCACCGTTTCACCGACAACATCACGCTCCTCTACGACGGCGACGCTGCCGGAATCAAGGCCTCGCTCCGAGGCATCGACATGCTGCTCAGCCACAAGATGAAGGTGAAGGTGCTCCTTCTGCCCGACGGACATGACCCCGACTCTTTCGCGCGCGTCAACACCCCCGAGGAGTTCAGGGAATACGTGGAGAAGCATGAGACCGACATCATCCGCTTCAAGGCGGAAGTGCTGATGAAAGACGCCGCCTCCGACCCTCTCCGCCGGTCAGAGGCCGTAAAAAGCGTCGTGCAGTCCCTCGCATGCATTCCCGACCCCATCACGGCCAACATCTATATCCAGGAATGTGCCGCGCTCATGGGCGTAGACGAGACTCTCATATCACGCGAGACTGCCCGCTATCGGTCGATACGCCTCGAGCAGCTGCGCACCGAGCGCCGCCAGGAGCAGGACCGCCGCCGCATAGGCACCGACATCGACCGCACGCAGCCCGCCCGGCAGCCGTCGGCAGGCAGACAGGAGGCTCCTGCGGCACAGACAGTTCAATCCGAAGAGACAAAGGCTCCGTCGGTCAATCCGCTCACCCCGCTCGAGAGGCAGGTGATAAGATACTGCGTGCGCTACGGCATGATGGATTTTTGCGAGGGGAACGATGCCGAAGGCAATCCCTGCTGGCTCAACCTTGCGGAATATGTCGACGCAGAGCTCAGGGCCGACTATATGGACTTCTCGACACCCTTGTTCCGCAAGATTCTCGACGAGGTGATGACCCTCAAAGAGCGTTTCTACGCGGAGTTTGACCAGATGGTCGAGAATCAGGCTCCCGTGGTGGAGCAGCGCCGGCGCGAGAAGATAGCGGAGCTGGCAGCGCGCGACCTCGACATGGACACCCTGGCACGCGAGGAGCAGAAGATGGAAGACGCCCTTAGCGAGGAAGCCCACCGCGAGCAGCTGCTCTTCGCCGCCGATTTCACCGGGCGTGTGCTTTCGAGCCACGAGGACGACGACGTGCGCCGGTTTGCCATAGAGTGCATGAACGATATCCAGCCCCTCAGCCGCCGGTTCGAGCAGATGGCCTCGTCGGTGCCCGAGTACGAGAGGCTCATCGACCTGATTCCCCGGGCCATGACAGAATGGAGGCAGGGGATTATCCGCGGACGCATAGAGGAGCTTATGGTCTCGCTCAGACAGGCCCAGAGCGATGGCGACACCGAGCGCCTCGAAACCATCATGAAAGAAATAAGCGGCCTGCACCGGAAGCAGGCGAAGATAGCCAAAGGGATCGGGGAAAGGGTGATTTCACCCCGGGGACTGGGATGACGCCGTCCCGACTTCCTCTCCCGATAAACAGATGATATATGAACATTCTTGAAATCAACGGACTGACAAAGCATTATGCCGACAAGACGGCTCTCGACAACGTGAGCTTCAACGTTGAGGCCGGTTCGATATGCGGGCTGCTCGGTCCCAACGGAGCCGGAAAGACCACACTGCTCCGAATCATAAACTCCATACTCGTGAGCGACTCCGGCACGGTAACCGTCAACGGTGAGCCTGCCTCGCGCCACGCCAACCGTCTGATCGGGTATATGCCCGAAGAACGCGGACTCTACGACAAGATGCGCGTCGAGGACCAGATAATGTATTTCGGACTTCTCAAGGGGGGCGACCCCGCCCGGCTGAGAGAGGTGATGAACGAATACATGGAGCTTTTCAACCTCACCGCCGACCGCCGCCGAAGGGTGAAGGAGCTGTCGAAGGGCAACCAGCAGAAGGTACAGATCATCGCCACGCTGGTGCATGAGCCGGAACTCGTCATACTCGACGAGCCTTTCAGCGGATTCGACCCCATCAACGGCGCCCTGCTTCAGAAGCTGATCGAGCGGCTTCATGAGAAGGGGGCCACGGTGATGCTCTCGTCGCACAACATGCCGGCCATCGAGGAGATTTGCTCTGACATCGCCCTCATCAACCACGGACGCCTGCTGCTCAACGGACACATTGCCGACATAAAGCAGGCCCACCAGACGCAGAACCTGCTTCTCACCACGCGCAATCCAATCTCGATACCGATGATGATGGACACGGGTCTGCTCGACGCAATAGAGCCGACCGATACGCTCAACTGGCGAAAAGGAAACGCCTACCGCCTTAAAAAACGCGACGGAGCTACCAACACGCAGATTCTCGACGCCGTGGCCATGCAGGGCGATGTGGTCCATTTCGAGGAGGAACTCCCCACACTCAACGATATTTTCATCTCCTACACCCTTCCGCAGGAGCAACAACAGTCGCAAACCGTCAACAACCGATAAGCAATGTCGCAACTATCACTCATAATCAAGAACGAATATCTCACCGACATCCGGGCAAAGTCGTTCTGGATATCCACTCTCGTATTTCCCCTCGTGATGATAGCGTTCGGCGTCTTCATCGCCTTTCTGGCCGAAGACTCCGACTCGCTGACCAAAGCCGCCAACTTCGCGGCGCCTGAAGAAGACTCCATGACTCCGGCCAAAGCCCTCGGCATGATGCTCGGTATGTTGCTCACGCTTTTCATAATGATGTATGGAGCCTCGATATTCAACAAGGTAAAGACCGAGAAATGCAACCGCATAGTAGAGATTCTGGCCACTTGCGTCGACGGACGCACGATGATGCTCGCCAAGATAGTGAGCGTCGGCCTCGTCGGTCTCACCCAGCTGCTGCTCTGGTTTGCGATTACCGGTATCCTCGTGGCCGGACTCTTCATCGTGTTCTCACCCTCGATACCGCTCGACTTCCTCGCAGGCGCCATGTTCTGGAACAGCCTTGTGTGGAGCCTCTTCTTCTTCATTGGCGGCTATATATTCTACGGCTCGCTCTTCGCTGCTGTCGGCGCAATGACCGACAAGAACAATGAGAATCAGGAATATATGTCGATACTGACATTCGTGCTTCTGGCTGCCTTCTATATCGGAGAATATGCCGTCGACAACGGCGACGGACTCTTCGCCACAATCTGCATGTACATCCCCTTCGTGTCGCCGACTGTAGGCACGGTCAATGCCATCGGAGGCACCAGCCCTCTCTGGATGTGCATCCTTTCGGTGGCGGTGCTTTATCTCTGCGCTCTGGGCTCTATCGCCTTCGCCGGCAAAATCTATACCTCTTCACTTCTGCTTAAGGGAAAAAAGTTCTCTCCCCGCGACATCATAACCTTCCTCCGCTCGAAATGACGGTTGGCCGGGTCGCGAAAATTTGCTAATTTTGCAGGCTTAAATCAAGAAGGAATGAAATTCAGAATAGAAGCCACAAGCGGACACGCGCGTGCCGGCGTCTTCACTACCGACCACGGAGACGTAGCCACACCGGTATTCATGCCGGTAGGCACGGTGGCCTCGGTGAAGGCCGTGCACCAGCGCGAGCTCCGCGACGACATAAAGGCCCGCATAATTCTGGGCAACACGTATCACCTTTACCTGCGCCCGGGAACCGAAATCCTCCGCAAGGCCGGAGGACTGCATAAGTTCATGGGCTGGGAACGCCCGATACTCACCGACTCGGGTGGCTTCCAGGTGTTCTCCCTCTCCTCGCAGCGCAAGCTGCGCGAGGAAGGCGCACTCTTCAGAAGCCACATCGACGGCAGCAAGCATCTATTCACGCCCGAGAACGTGGTCGACATACAGCGCACCATCGGTTCCGACATAATGATGGCGCTCGACGAATGTGCGCCGGGCACCGCCGACTACGACTATGCCGCCCGGTCGCTGCAACTCACCCACCGCTGGCTGCGCCGGGGATGGGACCACTATAAGCAGACCGAACCCGTATACGGACACTATCAGTCGTTCTTCCCGATAGTGCAGGGATGCGTCTACCCCGACCTGCGGCGCGAATCGGCCGAGTTTGTGGCTTCGCTCGGAGCGGACGGCAACGCCATCGGCGGGCTGGCCGTAGGCGAACCGACCGAAAAGATGTATGAGATGATCGAGGTGGTCAACGAGATTCTTCCGTCTGACCGTCCCCGCTACCTGATGGGAGTAGGGACACCGGCCAACATACTCGAAGCCATCGACAGGGGCGTTGACATGATGGACTGCGTGATGCCGACCCGCAACGGACGCAACGGCATGATATTTACCCGCAACGGCATCATGAACATGCGCAACCGTAAATGGGCCGACGATTTCGCGCCCCTCGACGAAGGCGGACCAGCATGGATCGACGAGGCTTATTCAAGGGCTTACGTCCGCCACCTCGTTACCACCGGCGAGATTCTCGGATTGCAGATATGCTCTATCCACAACCTCGCCTTCTATCTATGGCTTGTCGACGAGGCGCGACGCCACATCGTGGCCGGCGACTTCCCCGAATGGAAGGCCGACATGGTGGAACGCGTATGCAGACGTCTTTGACCACTGACAAGCATTCCTAAGTAATCCTTATCATGCGTTTTTCATTCTTCAAGCGGAAAAAGGAGGCAAAGCCGGCTGAGGCAGCAGGCTATGACGTCGTCGACGCCGAAAGTGCCGGAGAGGCTGATGCCGGCGGCACCATGGTGTCGGAAGAGCTGACGGTGGATGCTCCGCAGCCGCAGGAGAGGCCTCGCCGCCGCTTCTCGCTCTCATGGCTCAAACCGAAGACTCTCGACCGGTATATCCTCGGAAAGTTTCTCGGAACATACTTTATGGCCACCGTCCTGTTTCTTGCCGTCATCGCGATGTTTGACGTTACAGAGAAGCTCGACGCTTTCCTCACCGCCCCGCTGAAAGAGACGCTTTTCGACTATTTCCTCTCTTTTCTCCCCTACTTCGCCAATCAGCTCTCCCCGCTCTTTGTCTTCATTTCCGTGATATTCTTCACATCGAAGATGGCCGGCAATTCGGAGATAATCGCCATTCTCTCGAGCGGAGTCAGTTTCCGGAGGCTTCTGCTGCCCTACATGGCCGGAGCGGCATTCATCGCCGCCCTGACATTCGTGCTCAGCAACTATCTGATACCCCCGACCAACGAGAAACGCATCGACTACACCAACAAGTATGTGCGCAACAAACGCGTCGACACCGGCATCAACATCCAGCTTCAGGTGAAGCCCGGAGTAGTAGCTTATTTCGGGCGGTTTGACAATACAACAAAGACCGGATACCGCTTCTCGCTCGACAAGTTTGAAGGCAAACAGCTCGTGTCGAGAATGACAGCCGCCACTGTAACCTACGACACCACGAAGACCTACCAGTGGCAGGTGCATGAATACATGATACGCGATTTCAACGGGATGCGCGAAAAAATCAGACGGGGGTCGGTGCTCGACACGATTCTGACCATCGAGCCGCAGGATTTCCTGATTTCGTCCAACGACCAGGAGAAACTCACCACGCCTGAAATCGACGAATACGTAGAGAAGCAGAAGATGCGCGGCGTTGCCAACATACAGGCCTTCGAAATCGAACGCGAGAAGCGCTATGCCTCCACAGCCGCCGCCTTCATCCTCACGCTAATCGGCATGTCGCTCTCATCGCGCAAGGTGAAGGGAGGCATGGGACTCAATATAGGAATAGGTCTCGCCCTGAGCTTCAGCTATATCCTGTTCTCGACGGTAACCAGCTCGTTTGCCGTGTCGGGGCTCACCACCCCCTTCATCGCCATGGAAATTCCCAACGTGGTCTACCTCGCCATAGGCCTGTACCTCTACCGCCGCGCCTCAAGATACTGAAGATAATTCAGAAACTTGATACATTACAAAATGAGACACGTATCAAGCGTGTCTCATTTTTGTAATACTACGTGCTGAATGAACATCCCTGCAAACACGGCCTGCAATGCCGAAACAGGTGTTGCGGATTATTTTTCGAAGAGAGTGCGGATGGAGCCGAGCGAGGAGATTACGGAGCTTGCTTCGTAGGGCACGAAGACAGTCTTGTTGTCCTTGCCGGACGTCATCTGACTGAGCGTCTCGATGTATTTCATGGCGAGCATATAAGAGGCGGGATCGGTTCTACCCGAGACGACAGCCTCGGCTACCCGGCGGATTGCGTCGGCCTCGGCCTGGGCGTTGAGTATGATTGCCTCGGCCTCACCCTGGGCGCGAAGTATCTGCGACTGCTTGTGGGCCTCGGCCTCGTTGATGCGCGATGCCTTCTCACCTTCCGAACGAAGTATCAGCGACTGCTTCTCACCCTCGGCATTGAGGATTTCAGCACGACGGTTGCGCTCTGCCTGCATCTGCTTCTCCATGGCTACACGCACGCTCTCGGGGGGAGTGATGTCTTGCAGCTCTACGCGATTCACCTTCACGCCCCACTTGTTGGTGGCGTCGTCGAGAATGGCCTGAAGCTTGGTATTGATTGTGTCGCGCGAGGTCAGCGTCTCGTCCAGCTCGAGTTCACCGATCACGTTTCGGAGCGATGTCTGCGTCAGCTTCTCGATGGCGTTGGGGAGGTTCTCGATTTCATAGACGGCCTTCTTCGGGTCGGTAATCTGGAAATAGAGAAGGGCGTTGATTTCGGTAGTTACATTGTCGCGGGTAATCACCTGCTGCGAAGGGAAATCATACACCTGCTCGCGGAGGTCGATTACGGTAGTGGCCACATTGCGCACATAGTATCGTCCGCCCGACGAATCCACCCTGCGGGTATAGATTGTCTTGGGCTTGTCCACGAACGGAATGATGAAGTTGAGACCGGGAGCGAGCACGCTGTGGAAGCGTCCGAGGCGTTCCACCACTCGCGTTTCAGACTGAGGCACGACCTTTACGCCGGCCGAGATGATCACGATGGCAAGCACTACGACTATGCCGAGAATAATGTATGTCATAACTATTTGTTTTGGTTTCTTTCCACATTCAGGATTATGCTGTCGTATGCGGTTACCGTTACCTCCTCGCCTGCGTGCACTACTGCGCTGCATCCGGGAGCGCGCACCTGCCAGCTGTCGCCGTCGATACGGGCACGGCCGAGGCCGCCGGGCTTGATTTCATGGGTTACGACCGCACGGCGCCCTATAAGCGCATCCATACCTGTACGCGCCGCATGAGCCGAACGCCTGTCGTTCCTGCGCCGGAACCACGGGAGGAAAACCATATATGCCGCAGCCGAGAGGACGATAAACACGGCCGACTGCCACACTATGTCTCCTCCGCAGGCAGCCGCCACTGTAGCTCCGGCGGCTCCGACAGCCAGACACAGTGCCCACATCATCTGAGTCAACACCTCAACCACCGTCAAAGCGGCAGCTATCACAAGCCATACAATCCAGATTTCCATATAACACTACTTTTGCACAAATATATAAAATTATTTTCGATTGTGCAAGCCTGTTGACCAAAATGATGGCGTAACTTAATGCCGACGTCGCAAACCTCCTCCGGAAGTTGCCTCTTCCAACCGCGCTGATTATTTGCTGACGGATGCAACCCACCTCCGGGGGTTGTTGGTGAGAGTATATGAGTATCCCCACGTAGACTCGCTATCGCTCGTCAACGTGGGGTTATTGAAGATGTAACCCCCTCCGGAGGTATCGCCTGCGTCCACCCACCCCCCTCCGAAGGTATCGCCTGCGTCAACGCGGCCTCGGGACGTATTTCCTGTGTATGCACAACCTCTGAAGGAGCTCCTGCGTCCGCTAAACCTCTATAGGTATCGTCTGCACTGTCAACCCCGGACGTAGACAGTACGTACGCCCAACCTCCGGAGGAGGTTACCTTTTCGATTTCCCCATGTTAACGAACGCAGTGAGGTACATGGGGTATACCCCCCCGCGTCAAAACAACCCCCGGAGGGCGGTTGCCACTACCCGCCATCGCCCGATTACCCTCTCGGATAAGGATTGGTTTTAAGCACACAGATGGTTTTTGTCTGCTTGCGCAGCCCTCTCGGATGGGTACGGATCATCACTGATTTTGGTCGGAGTGATGTCTTACCGATGTTTTGAAAGACATTGTAAATCCGTGCAGATCCGTCGCATCCGTGTGATTCCGGCAGGAATCTAAAAAATCGGTGTGCCTATAAATTCCTTTCCAATCCTCCTCGGATTAGGATTGATTTTAAGCACACGGATGGCTTTTGGCTGCTTGAGCAGCCTCCACGGATAGGGACGGATCATCACTGATTTTGGTCGGAGTGATGTCTTACCGATGTTTTGAAAGACATTGTAAATCCGTGCAGATCCGTCGCATCCGTGTGATTCCGGCAGGAATCTAAAAAATCGGTGTGCCTATAAATTCCTTTCCAATCCTCCTCAGATAAGGATCGATTTTAAGCACACGGATGGTTTTTGGCTGCTTGAGCAGCCTCCACGGATGGGTACGGATCATCACGGATTTTGGTCGGAGTGATGCCTTACCGATGTTTTGAAAGACATTGTAAATCCGCGAAAATACGACTCATACACGTGTGATTTAGGAAAATAGCAAAACAGGCCAAAATGGAGAATTGCATCTCCATCCGGCCTGTTTTTATGCTTGTTCAAGATTATACGCTATGAGAATCGATGCTGCTGAAGTTTCCGCTTCGACTTTATCGGGTTCTCATGCGGCTTCGGTTCTCTGCGCGTCAGTCAGAGTTTCTTCATCTCCTTTGCCCACGTGTCTTTGAGACCGATAGTCTTGTTGAAGACTATGTGGTCAGGAGTAGTGTCAGGGTCTACTGTGTAGTAGCCGAGGCGCTGGAACTGATAGTGGTCGCCGGCTTTGACGCGCTCTGCAAGCCACGGCTCGATCATCACATTTTTGCTGACGATGAGCGAATCGGGATTGAGCAGGTCGCGGAAATCACCCTCTTCGGCCGAAGGGTTTTCCACAGCGAAGAGACGGTCGTAGTCGCGCACCTCTACCTGAACCGCTGTCGGTACAGACACCCAGTGGAGCGTGCCCTTCACCTTGCGGTCGGCTCCGGGGAGGCCACTGCGGCTTTCAGGGTCGTAAGTGGCATATATCTCCACAATATTACCCTCCTCGTCTTTCTTTAGGCCGGTGCACTTCACGATGTAGGCACCTTTGAGACGCACCTCTTTGTCGGGGCTCATGCGGAAGAACTTTTTGGGAGGATTCTCCATGAAGTCTTCACGCTCTATCCAGAGCTCGCGGCTGAAAGGCATCTGATGCTTTCCTTCGGCGAGATTTTCGGGGTTGTTATCCATCTCCATCATCTCGGTCTGCCCCTCGGGGTAGTTGGTGAGGATGAGTTTCACCGGATTGCGCACGGCGCTGACACGTGTTGCAGTCTTGTTGAGGTCTTCGCGCACCGAGTGCTCAAGCAGTTCGATATGGTTGAGAGCCTCATATTTGGTGTAACCGATGCGGTTGATGAAATCCTTTATCGACGAGGGGGTGTAGCCTCGGCGGCGCAGTCCGCAGATAGTCGGCATGCGGGGGTCGTCCCAACCGGCCACAAGCCCCTCTTTCACAAGCTGGAGCAGTTTGCGCTTGCTCATCACTGTGTAGGTGAGGTTGAGGCGGTTGAACTCTATCTGACGGGGGCAATAGCTCTCATCGGCAAGCTCCTTGACGAAGTACTCGTA
Source organism: uncultured Porphyromonadaceae bacterium (assembly GCA_945873625.1). Taxonomy (GTDB): domain Bacteria; phylum Bacteroidota; class Bacteroidia; order Bacteroidales; family Muribaculaceae; genus Lepagella. The sequence goes on from CAMCDS010000006.1 coordinate 12,865, forward strand.
GAGGGGACGGTGGGGCACGAACTCGAGCGTGCATATCGAATGGGTAACTCCCTCGAAGTAGTCGCTCTGTCCGTGGGCGAAGTCATACATGGGATAGACCTTCCACGTGTCGCCGGTGCGCCAGTGGGGCGTCTTGATGATGCGATACATGATGGGGTCGCGGAAATGCATGTTGGAGTTGGCCATGTCGATTTTGGCACGAAGCACCATGGCTCCCTCCTCAAACTCACCCTTGTTCATGCGCTCGAAGAGGTCGAGGTTCTCCTCCACCGGACGGTCGCGGTATGGTGAATTTATACCCGGCTCGGTCGGAGTGCCCTTCTGCGCGGCTATCTCCTCGCTTGTCTGCTCGTCGATATAGGCCTTTCCCTCGCGGATCATACGCTTAGCAAGCTCGAAGAGCTGGGGGAAATAGTCGGAAGCATAGTAAAGGCGGTCGCCCCAGTCGTAGCCGAGCCAGTGGATATCGCGCTTGATGGCTTCCACATACTCGGTATCCTCCTTCTGGGGGTTGGTGTCGTCGAAACGGAGATTGCAGGTGCCACCGAACTTTTCAGCCGCACCGAAATCCATGATAAAGGCTTTGGCATGTCCGATGTGGAGATAACCGTTGGGTTCGGGCGGGAAACGGGTATTGAGGCGTCCGCCGTTCTTGCCGGCCTCGAGGTCGGCTTTGATCTCCTGTTCTATAAAGTTGAGGCCATTTTCATTGACAATGGCTTCTTCCTGAATTTCTGCCATAATTAATACTGTTTTCAATCGGGCAGACGAGACCCGCAAAATGGAGGCCTCGTCTGTCAGACTGTCGGTTGGTTACTTAATTAATACTCGTCCCACGCCTTTATGCCTATCTCGTCGATCGAGAGCTCGCAGAAGGCATTGATGAAGGCCGAGGCAAGGCGGGCGTTGGTGATAAGCGGAATGTTGAGGTCCACGGCCGCGCGGCGCACCTTGTAGCCGTTGCTTATCTCCTTGTCCGATAGGTTTTTCGGGATGTTGACCACCATATCTATCTTGTGTGCCCTGATCATGTCGAGAAGCTGCGGCGAGTCCTCTTCATTGGGCCAGTAGACACGGATGGCCGGCACGCCGTTCTCACTGAGGAAGCGGTGGGTGCCTTCGGTGGCGCAGATGGTGTAGCCCTTGCGATGAAGCTTGCGCGCGGGTTCGAGAAGCGCCACTTTCTGACGGGCGCCTCCGGAGCTGATGAGCACCGATTTTTTCGGAATGGTGTAGCCTACGGAGAGCATTGCCTTGAGAATAGCTTCGTTGGTGTCGTCGCCTATACAGCCTACCTCGCCTGTGGAGCTCATGTCTACGCCGAGCACCGGGTCGGCGCCCTGCAGGCGCGAGAAGGAGAACTGCGAGGCCTTGATACCCACGTAATCGAGGTCGAATGCCGATTTGCCGGGCTTCTCTACCTGCGTTCCGAGCATCACGCGCGTGGCGGCGTCGATGAAGTTCTGCTTCGACACCTTGCTGACAAACGGGAACGAGCGCGAGGCACGGAGGTTACACTCTATCACCTTGATGTCGTTGTCTTTGGCAAGGAACTGGATGTTGAAGGGTCCGGAGATATGAAGAGCCTTGGCTATCTTCCCGGAAATCTTCTTGATGCGGCGCATCGTCTCCACATAGAGCTTCTGCGGGGGGAACTGGATTGTGGCGTCGCCCGAATGGACACCGGCAAACTCGATATGCTCCGAGATGGCGTAAAGTTTGATTTCTCCGTCCTGCGCCACTGCGTCCATCTCAATCTCCTTTGCCTGTTGAATGAACTCGCTGACCACCACCGGGTGTTTCTTCGACACGTTGGCCGCCAGACGGAGGAAGCGCGTAAGCTCCTCCTCGTTGGAGCAGACATTCATGGCGGCGCCCGAAAGCACGTAGGAGGGACGCACAAGAACTGGGAATCCTACCTCGGCCACGAACTCGTCGATGGCTTCGAGCGACGTAAGCTCACGCCAGCGCGGCTGGTCTACCCCGATTGAGTCGCAGAGCGACGAGAACTTGTTGCGGTCTTCGGCGCGGTCGATGTCCTCGGCCTGAGTGCCGAGTATGTTCTGACCCGAAGCGTCGAGGCGCACGGCAAGGTTGTTGGGAATCTGACCGCCCGTCGAGAGGATGACGCCGTGGGGCGTCTCAAGCTCAAGTATATCCATCACGCGCTCATAAGTGAGCTCGTCGAAATAGAGGCGGTCGCACATATCATAGTCGGTCGATACGGTCTCCGGGTTGTAGTTGATCATCACCGGACGGTATCCCTCTTTTGCCACTGTGAGGAGGGCGTTGACGCCACACCAGTCAAACTCTACGGAGCTTCCGATGCGGTAGGCGCCCGAACCGAGCACCACCACCGAACGACCGTCGCGCTCATAGTCGATGTCGTTCTGGTCGCCGTTGTATGTGAGGTAAAGGTAATTGGTCTGAGCCGGATACTCTGCGGCGAGCGTATCAATCTGCTTCACCACGGGCACGAGCCCCAGCTGCTTGCGGTGTGCGCGAACCTTGTCGGAGAGCTCCTCGCTGCGGTCGTTCATCTGATTGCCGTAGAGGGCTCTGCCTATCTGGAAATCGCTGAATCCCTGACGTTTTGCCGTGCGGAGAAGGTCGAAGGGCACGTCGGCGATGTCATCGTAGCCGGCGAGTTCTCTGCCGGTTTCTACTATATGGCGGAGCTTTTCGAGGAACCAGCGGTCGATTTTGGTAAGCTGATGTATGGTCTCCACGTCGTAGCCGTGGCGCAGGGCGGTAGCAATGGCGAATACGCGCATATCGGTCGGCTCCTTAAGTGCCTTCTCGATATCGTCTTTGCTAACCTCCTTGTTCTCCACAAAGCCGTGCATTCCGCGTCCGGTCATTCGCAGACCTTTCTGAATTGCCTCCTCGAATGTGCGGCCGATTGCCATCACCTCGCCCACAGATTTCATCGACGAGCCGATCTCGCGGCGCACACCGTGGAACTTACCCATGTCCCAACGGGGAATCTTGCATACGATATAGTCGAGGGCAGGCTCGAAGAAGGCTGATGTAGACTTGGTAACCGAGTTTTTAAGCTGATGCAGTCCGTAGCCGAGGCCGAGCTTTGCGGCCACAAATGCCAGCGGATAACCGGTGGCTTTCGACGCGAGAGCCGAGCTTCGCGAGAGGCGTGCATTGACCTCGATTACGCGATAGTCCATCGAGTCGGGGTCGAAAGCATACTGCACGTTGCACTCGCCCACGATGCCGATATGGCGGATTATGCGGATAGCGAGTTTGCGGAGGTAATGGTAATCCTCGTTAGAGAGGGTCTGCGAAGGAGCCACTACGATGCTCTCGCCGGTATGGATACCGAGGGGATCGAAGTTCTCCATGTTGCAGACGGTGATACAGTTGTCGAAACGGTCGCGCACCACTTCGTACTCCACCTCTTTCCATCCCTTGAGCGACTTCTCGACAAGCACCTGAGGCGAAAATGAAAGCGCCTTTTCCACAAGGGCCACAAGCTGCTCGCGGTCGTCGCAGAATCCGCTGCCGAGGCCGCCGAGGGCGTATGCGGCACGTACAATCACAGGATAGCCGAGACGGTCGGCCGCCGCAACGGCTCCTTCCACGTCGGCCACGGCCTCACTCTTGATGGTCTTCACGTCGATCTCATCGAGCTTCTCTACGAAGAGCTCGCGGTCTTCCGTGTCCATGATGGCCTGCACGGGAGTACCGAGCACTTCGACGTCAAACTCCTCAAGCACGCCGTCTTCATAGAGGCGCACTCCGCAGTTGAGCGCTGTCTGTCCGCCAAACGAGAGGAGGATGCCGTCGGGGCGCTCCTTCTCTATCACCTTGCGGACGAAGTAGGGTGTTACGGGGAGAAAGTAGATTTTGTCGGCGAAACCTTCGGAGGTCTGCACCGTGGCGATGTTCGGATTTATGAGCACCGTCTCAATATTCTCCTCTTTCAGTGCCTTGAGGGCCTGCGAGCCGCTATAGTCAAACTCGCCGGCCTCGCCTATCTTGAGGGCTCCCGATCCGAGGAGCAGCACTTTCTTTATCTCTTTGCGCGGCGCCCGGGCGCCGTTATCTGTCTCTTTCATAGGAAAATGATATGGACTTTGCCCGGTCAGAGCATTGAAATGAACTTATCGAAGATGAACTCGGTGTCTTTCGGGCCGCTGCTTGCCTCGGGATGGAACTGCGCCGAGAAGAAAGGCTTGGTCTTGTGGCGCAGACCCTCGTTGGAGCCATCATTGAGGTTGATGAACAGCGGTTCCCAGTCGGCCGGAATGGTATCGTTGTCGACGGCGAAACCGTGGTTCTGCGAAGTAACGAAACATTTGTCGGTTCCGGCCATCAGCACGGGCTGGTTGTGGCCGCGGTGGCCGTATTTGAGCTTATAGATTCCGGCACCGGCGGCGCGTCCGAGCAGCTGATTGCCCATGCAGATGCCGCAGATGGGCTTGTCGCCCTTCATCGCCTCCCTGATATGCTCGACGGCGGCTTCGGCAAATTCGGGCGAACCCGGGCCGTTGCTGATGAACAGGCCATCCCATTCAAGTGTGTTGAAATCGAAATCCCAGGGCACAAGCGTTACTTTCACGCCCCGGCGCGTCAGGCAGCGGATGATGTTGTATTTTGTTCCGCAGTCGACGAGCACCACGTGCTTGTCGCCCTCGCCGAACTCCCGCACCTCTTTGGTCGACACCTTGTCGATAAGATTCTCGCGGTTAGGGTCATAGAAATCTATCTCGTCGTCGCTGCCGAAGACTATCTTTCCGAGCATGCTGCCCTTTTCGCGCAGCAGCTTGGTGAGCTTGCGGGTGTCGATTCCTGAAAGGCCGATGCGTTTCTCCTCCTTGAGCCATTCGCTCAGCGGGCGCTCCGACTGCCAGTGGGAGGGCTCGTCGCTGTATTCCTGACAGATTATTGCCTCGCAATGAATCCGCTCCGATTCAAAATATTCACTCACGCCGTCGGTGTCTTTCACGTCCGGCGAAGGAACGCCGTAGTTTCCCAGAATGGGATAGGTCGTTACCAATATCTGACCCTCGTAGCTGGGGTCGGTCAGACTTTCGGGGTAGCCGGTCATAGCAGTGTTGAAAACTACTTCTCCCGCGCAGGGTTGCTCATATCCAAACGAAACTCCCTCAAATCGGGAGCCGTCTTCGAGCACTAATGTGGCCTTTTTCTTCTCGGTCATGTTGCTCTTCTGTATTGGTCGTGCAAAGTTAGCGGTTTTCGCGCTTATACGCAAATTAAGTCGACCATTTTCGGCATCTGATGCCTCAGATTTGTTAAACTTTTCGCCTCGCCGCTTGTTATATCTTAATCGGGACGGAACCGTCAGGAGCCTGCCGATACGACAATAAAATAACCCAAACCATAAAGACACAGATGGAAACAGTAACACTTCAGGGCAATCCCATGCACATCATCGGAACCCTGCCTCATGCCGGAAGCGTAGCTCCCGACTTCGCACTCACAGCCCGCGACCTCTCGGATATCAGCCTCAACGACTACAAGGGAAAACGTCTGGTGCTCAATATCTTCCCGAGCCTCGATACTGACGTATGCGCCGCCTCCGTGCGCCATTTCAATCAGGACATCTCCGAATTTCCCGACACAGTGGTGCTCTGCGTCAGCATGGACCTCCCCTTCGCTGCCGCCCGCTTCTGCACCATCAACGGCATCAAGAACGTCGAGACAGCTTCGGCATTCCGCTCCGACTTCGGAAAGAGCTACGGCGTTGAGCTCGTCGACGGTCCTCTCCGCGGACTCCTCGCCCGCGCTCTCGTAGTCATCGACCGCGACGGACGCGTGCTCGGCACTTCGCTCTGCAACGAAATCACCGAGGAGCCGGACTACGATTTCGCGAAAAACCTCCTCAAGGAGAACGCCTGACCTCCCGGCAGGACACACATCAAAATCAAGGCGCGACCGGAACTGTTCCGGCCGCGCCTCTTTATTTGCGTGGAAATGTGTGGTTTCCCCGATTATTTGGCCAGACGCTCCTCGAGACGGGTGCGGATAGCCTTCATGAACTCAGCCGAGGTAACAGCCTTGGGCTCGATGCCTTCCATGAGGTTTACGAGGTCCTTGGTAACGATACCTGCGTTGAGGGTGTCGAAGCAGGCTGCCTCGAGTTCGTCGGCGAAGAATACGAGCTTCTCGTTGCCGTCCATCTCGCCACGCTTGCGCATTGCGCCGCTCCATGCGAAGATAGTTGCCATCGGGTTGGTCGAAGTCTCCTCACCCTTGAGGTATTTGTAGTAGTGGCGGGTTACGGTGCCGTGAGCAGCCTCATACTCGAACTTGCCGTCGGGGCTTACGAGCACGCTGGTCATCATGGCGAGCGAACCGAATGCGGTCGAAACCATGTCGCTCATCACGTCGCCGTCGTAGTTCTTGCAGGCCCAGATGAAGCCACCCTTGCTGCGGATCACGCGAGCTACGGCGTCGTCGATGAGAGTGTAGAAGTATTCAAGACCGAGAGCCTCGAACTGCTCCTTGTAGTTCTTCTCATACTCCTCGTTGAAGATTTCGCGGAAACGTGCGTCATACTTCTTCGAGATAGTGTCTTTGGTCGAGAACCAGAGGTCTTTCTTCTGGTCGATGGCGAACTTGAAGCAGCTGTTGGCGAACGAGCGGATCGACTTGTCGGTGTTGTGCATTCCCTGAAGCACGCCGGGGCCCTTGAACTCGTGGATCACCACTTCTTCCTTCTGGCCGTTTTCGCCTTCAAACACCATCTTGGCTACGCCGGGCTCGTTGGCGCGGATTTCTACGCTCTTGTAGACGTCGCCGTATGCATGACGGGCGATGGTGATGGGCTCCTGCCAGTTGCGCACTGCGGGCTTGATGGAGGGGATAGTGATGGGGGTGCGGAATACGGTGCCGTCGAGAATGGAGCGGATAGTGCCGTTGGGGCTCTTCCACATCTCGTGCAGGTCGTATTCAGTCATGCGCTGGGCATTGGGAGTGATGGTGGCGCACTTCACGGCTACGCCATATTTCTTTGTGGCCTCGGCAGCGTCGTGGGTGATCTGGTCGCGGGTTTTGTCGCGCTCGGGCAGCCCGAGGTCATAGTACTCAGTCTTGAGGTCGACGAAGGGAAGGATGAGCTCGTCTTTGATCATCTTCCAGAGGATGCGGGTCATTTCGTCGCCGTCCATCTCCACAATGGGAGTGGTCATTTTAATCTTTTCCATGGTGGTAAGTCTATTTTGATTTATTAGGTTGTCGGTTGAATGGGCGTCTGCGGCATGGTTATCCGCAGACGCCCGGATTGATTTCTGTGAGGCTGAATTACTTGCGCTGAGCAGCGTAGTAGTTCATCAGGCAGCCGTCGGCCAGAATCTGACGCTCGGTCGGAGTCAGGTTCGAGAAGTGGAGCTTGATGTCGGTTACATCGCCCTTCTTGGTGATGACCTTGGCCATTACCTCCTCGGCGCCGTTGAGGATGAGCTCGCGGATGCCGGGAACGAATACGTAGTCGCCCGACTCATAGTCGAACTTCGTTTCCTTGTCGATGGTGAAGGGAACGATACCCCAGTTTATACAGTTGCTGCGGTAACGCTTGGTAGCATACTCGTAGCAGATGTTGGCGTCGCCGCCGAGCACTTTCTGGCAGCTTGCGGCCTGCTCGCGGGCGGAGCCGTCGCCGGGGCGGTTGGCGAATACGCAGGAGCCGAACGAAGTGTTGCAGCAGCATGCGCCTACTTTCTCAAGCACTTTCTCGACCTCGGCGGGGCACTTGCCGTCGCGACGCTCGAGGTCTTCCTTCTGGATGCGCTTGCTGAGGCCTACATACTCGGGCACGCGGCGCGAGAGGGCAAACTCAGAGAGCTTCAGCGGGTTGGAACGGTAAGACGAAGTTTCGCCCGAGGGGATGAGCTCGTCGGTAGTGGTAACGGGGTCGTGGATCACGGCTGCGAGCTCGAGAAGCATGTTCTCCTCCATGGGATACATCTTGGGCCAGTCCTTGATGTTGGGACCGTAACGAAGCTCTTCGCCGGCATTCTCCTTCTCGAAGCCGTTGAACACGCGACGCTCGTAAATCTTGGCGTCGAACTCGTAGGGCTTGTGGTCGTCGTTGAAGTCAACGTCGGTAGCCGCCGTGATGACACCGCCGTTGGCAGCAGTGGCAGCGATCGAACGGGCGTCCATGAGGGCTACGAGCGAGAGCTGGCCGTTGCCGGGCTTGGAACCTTCGCGGTTGGGGAAGTTACGGGTGGTGTGGCGGATCGAGAGGCCGTTGTTGGCAGGCACGTCGCCGGCACCGAAGCAGGGGCCGCAGAAGGCGGGCTTGATGACTACGCCGGCCTCGAGGAGCTCCTCGGCGATACCGTTGCGGGTAGTGGCCATGTAGACGGGAACCGACTGGGGATAAGCCGAGATGGTGAAGTAGTCGTTGCCTACCGACTTGTTGCGGAGGATGGAAGCAGCCTGGCTGAGGTTGTCGTAAGTACCGCCGGAGCAGCCTGCGATGATGCCCTGGTCGGCCATCACCTTGCCGTCTTTGATCTTGCCTACGAGGTCAACGCAAACCTTGTCGCCGAAACGCTTCTTGGTGTCCTCTTCCACTTCGCGGAGGATGCGCTCCGGATCAGCCTGAAGCTCGTGGATGGTGTAAGCGTTGGAGGGGTGGAAGGGAAGAGCGATCATCGACTCCTGCTTGTCGAGGTCGATGCGGATCATGCCGTCGTAGTAGGCGGTTCCCTTGGGCTGCAGCTCCTTGTAGTTTTCGGGCATGCGGTGAGTGTCGTAGTGCTTCTTCACCTCTTCGTCGGTTACCCAGATCGAGCTGAGACAAGTGGTCTCGGTGGTCATGATGTCGATGCCGTTGCGGAAGTCGATGGGGAGGTTCTTCACGCCGGGACCAGCGAACTCGAGCACTTTGTTCTTAACGAAACCGTTGTCGAACACAGCCTTGACGAGCGAGATGGCTACGTCGTGGGGGCCGATACCCTTGCGGGGAGTGCCTTCCAGCCATACGAGCACCACTTCGGGGGCGTTGATGTCCCAGGTGTTCTCGAGGAGCTGCTTCACGAGCTCACCGCCACCTTCGCCTACACCCATTGTGCCGAGCGAGCCGTAGCGGGTGTGGGAGTCGGAACCGAGGATCATATTGCCGCACTTCACCATTGCCTCGCGGGCATACTGGTGGATTACAGCCTGGTTGGCGGGCACGTAGATGCCGCCGTATTTCTTAGCTGCGGAAAGACCGAACACGTGGTCGTCTTCGTTGATGGTGCCACCTACGGCGCAGAGCGAGTTGTGGCAGTTGGTCATGGCGTAGGGAAGGGGGAACTTCTCGAGGCCGCTGGCACGTGCCGTCTGGATGATGCCGACATAAGTGATGTCGTGGCTCATCATTGCATCGAATTTGATGCGCATCTTGTCGCCTTTGGAGCCGTCTACATCGTGGCTGCGGAGAATCTGATACGCGATTGTGTTTTCACGTCCCTCCTCCGGGGTAGGAAGATTGGCTGCGCCCTTCGCTACCGGTTTTCCATCTTGGAGATAAACTCCTTCTTTAATGAGTTCTACCATTGGTGGTTGATTTTAAGTTAGTTATTGTTGTAAATGAAATTGTGTCTATATATTGCCGCAAAGCGAGTCGACCAGCAGCGTCAGGGCGAGCATGTCGGCCGCCCCGCCGGGCGACAGATTTCTTTCGATAAACTTGCGGTTGGCGTCGGCCATTCCGGCCTCGGTCCATCCGTCGAGAAGCTTCCGTGCCTCTTCCTTCACATAAGCCGCTCCTTCGGCTCCACCGCGGTGATAGACGTTGGTGTCGTCAATCTCCGACATTATGCGGAGCAGAAGCAGATGGCGCGCCTCCGACAGGTGGCGCTTCGAGCGATAGAAGGGGAGCCAGTCGGCGAAAAGGGTGTCATAACCCTCCCGCGCGAGATCGGAAGCTCCTTTGAGGCCATACTTGCGGCGGGCCTCCGAGCCGTGTGAGTCTGAGTCGCTGCCGAATCCTTCGGCGAGCGCTGAAATTGAACTTTGCAACGCCGACGCTTCAATGCGCCCCTCTTTCATGAAGAGACGCGAGGCGGCTATCAGCGTGAGTCCGAGCGAGAAAAGTGCGCCACGATGCGTGTTGACGCCACCGGTAGCGGCGAGCATGGCTTTTTCAGCCTCGATTCCGAGACGCACTATGTCATCATGCGAAGGAAGGCTGCCTGTTCCGAGCGACGCAAGACGCGCGAAGTACGGCGTCAGCGAACGGATGCTGCTCTGCATCAGTTCAAAGTCCATGTCGGTATGCGACCCGCTGTCGGCCATATCCACAAGGCCGGGCTTGGGAGTGAGGGCAAGTTCCGCCTCAAGGGAGCGGGCTGCGGCATGAGCGAGAACCCAGGGCACGGAAACGGGAGATACCAGCGGGAGCGCTTCGCCCGCGCGGAATCCATCGGTCAGCTTCCTGACCCTCGACGCACTTACCGGAGCATCAGACTGGCAGAGGCGGTCTACCTCTACAATCTCTATCCCTCTCTCCGGTAGCGACCGCTTCATCCGGGCGTTATACTCTTCCGTGAGCGCATCGGTCGGCTCTGTGCCTACGAAACGCACAGAGGCTCCGAGAGCCGGGGCGACGTGGGTGGAGAAGATGTCGAGGTCGAGATCGATGTGGGTTTTCGACGCGTCGTTAAGGTCTTTAAGGAAATAGGTGGGGAATGTAGCTTTAGAAACGCTATAAGCGCTTCCCGGGCAGACGGTTACGTTGGCAATACCGACTGTGGCCGCCTCAATCATGGCGACACGTTCGTCGTAGCTGTACTCACTGTCGCCCTCCATCACCGGGATTATGAAGAGATGGTCTACCTGCGAGGCTGCCGTCTCGATAAGGTATCGGTGCCCCTTGGTAAGCGGATTGCAGTTCATCACTATCACTCCGCGTTTCTCGCCGCCTACCGAGGCCGCAATCTTTCTTAGCCTGTCGGTGTAGGAGCTAATGCCGCGCGGATTGTTTTCCATCAGAATGGCCTTCGCGGCCCTTCCTACGGTTCGGAAGGCAAGGCTTCCGAATATCCCCTCGTTTTCGGGTTTGGTAAAGATGAACAGGAAATCATGACCCTCCTCGCGTGCAGCCTCCGCTATGCGGCTCACGAGCGAATTGCTAACCGACTCGCCTCTGGTGGCTTCGGAAAGCGCTATGCATTTCACCACATTGCCTTGCAGACCGCCGCCACCGATAAGGTTGCCGTCGGGGTCTGAGATTCCGAAATAGCGGTCGAGCGGCTCCGGGCGGAGACCTTGGCTAATCAGGAAATTCTCCACTTTGCGTCGGGTGAACGAAAGTGAGAGCGGAAGTTCGTTGATGGTGAGCGGTCCAAACATTTCCCGTTGATTCGGTTTCTGGGTTATAGCTTTGAGGGTATGGTCAAAGTCTGTGTTTTTCTTCTATGGTATCGGACACGGCACGTTCTTCTCCCAAAGCACTACCCGCCTGTGGATTTCTGCGAGGAGTTCGGCCTGCGTATGGGTGAACGCCCTCATGCAGATCCTCGCATCGTTGCCGCAGAGCAGGCATCGTCGGGATGGCTGCCCCGAATCGGTGCGCGACACGGCTTTTCCGTCGCGTCCGAAAACGTCGATGTCCATAAGCCGTCCGAGGGGATGCGAGTCTTCCACTGCAGTGGTAAGACGTTTGGTGGCTTCCGCATCGAGGTCTGATAACCAGTAAGCCTCGAAACCAGTGGCCAGGTCATGACATTCCGCCTCGCGACCGTCAGCCCCGAATGCCTCGGCAAGCGCCTTTCGACCGGCTGCGGCTATCGCCAGTGAGTCGGCATTGCGCTTTACGCTTCCGGGTACAATCACCGTAAGCACGGCAAGCGTCTTCCCCGGATTCGCATCCAGCAGCCTCAGCTGGTTCTCGCGTCTTCTGTCGCGCGAGTCAAGCAGCTGTTCAAGTGTTATGGCCTCGGTGTTCATGGTATGTCCGGAAGGTATCGGATCCGTAAATCTATGAATCCGGGCGCGGAGATTAGGTTGCGGAGTCTCCGCGCCCGGGGGTTAGTCTTCACATATAGTGTCAGTCGGCAATCAGAGCCGGGGTGCGTATCAGGCCTTGATGTTGCGGATCACGTCCTGAACGGAGCCGTCGCGGTTCATGACAACGCCTACCACCTTGTCGCCGAAGGGAAGCGCGTCGGCGTCGCCGATGATGCTGTTGGCCTTCTCCTTGAGCGAGTTGATGTCTACAATCTTCAGGCCGGCCTTCTTAAGACGCTCTGCGAGCTCGGGACGGCGGGGGTTGACTGCGATTCCGTATTCGGTAACGATGACGTCGACAGTCGAACCCGGAGTGATGAGTGTAGTAACCTCGTCGACCACGCAGGGGATGCGGCCGCGGAGCAGCGGGCAAACGATGATCGAGAGGGCCGAGTTGGCTGCTGTGTCGGGGTGTCCGCCGATAGCGCCGCGGATGATGCCGTCGGAGCCAACGAGCACGTTGACATTGAAGTTGACGTCAACCTCAAGAGCCGAAAGAATCACGATGTCGAGGTAGTGGACGGCGGAGCCGAGGTCGTCGGCAGCTGCATATTCCACAGAGGTAACCTCCTTGTGCATCGGGTTGCATTTGAGTGATTCGGCAGCGACCTTGTCAAACGACTGCACGTCGATGAGGCGCTCGATAAGACCCTCCTCGTGCATCTTCACCATGTGGGCGGTGATGCCTCCGAGAGCGAACGAAGCCTTGATGCCGTCTTCGATCATCTTGTTGCGGATATACTTCACGGCTGCGAGCGATGCACCGCCGGAACCGGTCTGAATCGAGAAACCCTCCTTGAAGTAGCCGCTGTTGATGATCACCTTTGCAGCCTGCTGGGCGAGAAGGATGTCGCGGGGGTTCTTGGTGTCGCGGATAGCGCCGGAAGAAATCTTCGAGCTGTCGCCTACACTGTCGACCTCAACCACGAAGTCAACGTTGCGCTCCGAGATTGAATTGGGAGTGTTGGGATAGGCCACGAGGTCGTCGGTGAGAATCACAACCTTGTCGGCGTACTCGGCGTCGGGAAGAGCGTAGCCGAGCGAACCGCATATCGACTTGGCGTTTTCCGAACGGGAGTAGCCGCATGCGTTGCCCAGAGCGTCGGACGACGAAGCGCCGAGGAAAGCCACGTCGATGTGGAGGTCGCCCGATGCGATTGCGCTGCCGCGGCCGCCGTGGCTGCGGAAGATGACGGGATTCTCCATCAGGCCTTCCGAGATGGCCTTGGCGAGGTCGCCGCGGAGGCCGGAAGTCGAGATTTTGGTGATAACGCCGTTCTTGATGTGTTCGATGAGGGGTTTGTGAACGTCAGAGAGGCTGGAAGCGGCGAGATGAAGGTTCTTGAATCCCATCTCGGCGAGCTTCTCCACCACCATGTTGACCACCTTGTCGCCGCCACGGAAGTGATGGTGGAAGGAGATGGTCATTCCGTCCTTGAGACCCGACTTGCGGATGGCCTCCTCGAGAGTAGCCAGCTTGGGGCTCTTCTCCTGACGGAGGATGTTTTCGGTGGGATCTTTCTGCTGCTTGGAGTCGTCGTATACCTCTTTGCCGAGGGCCTTGGCCTCTTTCTCCACGAGGCTCATGCGTTCCTTATATGTGTTCATTTCAAATCCTCTTCTGTTATGATACCTGATGCAAGAGCTAAGTCGATGGTGCGCTGTGCGCGGATTACTACGGGACGGTCAACCATCTTGCCGTTGACTGCGATTACGCCCGAGCCTTTCTTCTCTGCCTCCTTGATGGCGGCGATGATGGTGCGGGCCTTCTCGATGGCCTTCTCCGAGGGAGCGAACACCTCGTTGACCACTTCGATCTGACGCGGGTTGATGATCGACTTGCCGTCGAAGCCGAGAGTCTTGATGAATTCCACCTCTTTGCGGAATGTCTCCATGTCGTTGAGGTTGGAATAGACGGTGTCGAGGGCGTCGATGCCGGCAGCGCGGGCAGCCACTACGATGGTCTCGCGGGCGAGGCGGAGCTCTTCGCCGCCGGGGGTGCGCTGAGTCTTGAGGTTGGCGCTATAGTCTTCGGCGCCGAGGGCGATACCCATCATGCGTTTCGAGGCGGTGGCGATAGCGTAAGCGTTGACCACGCCGAGAGTCGATTCGATGGCGGCCATGATCTTGGTGCGGCCGAGGCAGCCGATTTCCTTCTCTACGCGCTCGATCTCGCGCTCCACCTCAACCACCTCTTCGGCAGTCTCGGTCTTGGGCATACGAATCACGTGGACACCGGCCTTAACCACAGCCTCGATGTCTTTCTTGCCGTAAGGAGTGTTGAGGGGATTGATGCGGACCACCATTTCGGTGTCGCCGTAATCGATGCTCTTGAGAGCGTTGTAGACAAGCAGGCGTGCTGTGTCTTTCTCGGCCATTGTAACAGAATCTTCCAGGTCGAGCATTATAGAGTCGGGACCGTAGATGTGAGCGTCGGCCATCATACCCGGGTTGTTGCCGGGCACGAACATCATAGTTCTTCTGAGTCTTTCCATTGTCTTAAGGTTGAGTTAAGCCCTGTATGGGCCGGGGAGAGGCCGGAGCTGAGCCGGCGGGTTGAGATGAGTTATCAGTCTTGCCAGACGTCTTTGCCTGTGGCGCGGACAGCGGCAGCGGTGGTGCGTGCACGGATTGTGCAGTCGAGGGCACCCTTGTCGGTAGCGTCGACCACGGCGTCATCAATTCCGAGACCGGTGAGGGTCTCACGTATCACTTGCTCGATTTGACGGCCAAACTGAAAAGCTACGGTGCTGTCCAGGTTGATTTCAAGGCCCTTTCCGTTGCCCGGGGCAAGGCGAACCACGATGTCGCCCGATTCGAGGGTTCCGGCTTGTGAATTGGTCAGATTCATGGTAATTTGTCAGTTTTTCGCATCGGCCGGCAAGGTTTCCCTCGCTTCGGGCCGATACTTTTGTAGTCGTAAAAGGTTAATGCAGGTTTTTGTAGCAATTTGTTAGTATCAAAGTACTGCACCTGCGTTTTTCTTCGACAAAATTATAGACTTTTTCTCTATTGGCAAAATAAAAACCACTTTTTTTTGCCATTTTTTCGTCCGGACGTTCCGCTTCATGTTTTAGAACATGTTTCACGACGCTTCCGGTAAATGTCAAAGACGGTCAGCGACGGCATAATAGACTGCTAATCAAATCTCTTATGTCGTCGCTGCCAATATCTGGGTCTTGATGACTCTCAAAATTACTTAATCCTGAATAATTCCCGACGCCCGAAACATCCGCGCGTAATACTCCGCCTTCTTCTCAAGCCTGAGAGGATAGGCCCGGCTCGTGGAGGGCATGCGCCATATCGAGAGATCGTCGGGGCCGCTCACCATCTCCCCCATCCGGGGCAGCGGAGTCTGCGTGAGCGCGGCTACCACACCTGCCGCCTTCTCGCCGGTGGTGGCCACGGCATGGCAGCCGGGCATACTCCCGAGAAGGTCGAAGAGGGGCACGGGCTCAACTATCTCAAGATATTTGTCGGAAGCGTTCCCTTTGAGCCGGCGCACTTTCCGGCCCGTGTCGTTGAGCGCTATGCCGGTCTCGTCGAGCAGGCGCTTGATTGCCTCAAGGTCAAACCGGCCGGCCGAGCGGTCGAAAAGCGCGTCTTTGTCGCCCTTGAATATAAGCCCCATCATGAACCAGAAGTCGTTGGTGCGGTTGGGATAATAGAAATCCATCGACCACCGTTTCGGCTGGGGAGGGAAAGTGCCCATTATCAGCACCTTCGGATGAGGCGGAATATAAGGGGGCCACGGGTGCGACTCAAGTGGCGGAAGCATTTCGTCGGTCAGCATCGTGTCTACTTCTGCTCGCGCGATTTGCGAAGCGCCAAGATGAAAGCATCGGCGAAATCTTCAATTGCCTTCGCTGTATCGTCGTTCATCGACTGCTTCATCTCAAGCGCAGCAGCCACCGGAAGATTCATCTGCTCGGCATAAGCGGCCAGCTCCTTGCCCGCAGCAGCACTCCACGTGAACGAACTGAACAGGCCAAGGGTCTTTCCGCTCACCTCTCGCGTCTTCATAGCCTTCATGAATGTGTCGACAGGCGGGAAGAGCGTCATCGAATAGGTGGGCGAGCCAACTATGAGCCCGTCGTATCTGAAGGCCTCGGATATGATGAAGCTCATCTCGTCTTTTCCGGCGTTGAAGAGACGTATATGCTTCTCCCCTCTCGCGGCCAGAGCGGAAGCAAGAGCCTCGGCCACAGCCTCGGTGTTGCCGTACATCGAGCCGTAGACGATGGTTACGCCCGCGTCAGAACGATAGTTGGCAAGCTGGTCGTAGATAGCGGCGATGCGGTCGATATGCTCATGCCACACCGGACCGTGGGTAGGGCATATATACTTCGGGGCGAGGGGAAGCACCTTATTCATGGCCCTGACAACGAATTTACCGTATTTACCGACGATGTTGCTGTAATAGCGGTATGCTTCGCTCAGATAGAGCTCGATGTCGGTCTCGAAATCCACCACTCCCCCGTTCAAGGCTCCGAAAGTGCCGAAAGCGTCGCCCGTAAAGAGCGTGGACGAACTCTCCTCGAAGGTCATCATGGTCTCGGGCCAGTGCACCATAGGGGTGAGTAAGAAACGGAGCGTGCGGTCGCCGAGGGGCAGGGTGTCGCCGTCAGCAACAATAATGAAGCGGTCGGGGTCATCGATATGATAAAATCCCCCTATCATGGCTACCGTCTGCCGGTTGCCGACGATCTTCATCTGCGGATAGCGGGCTGCGAGCAGGGGTATTGAACCGCTGTGGTCAGGCTCCATGTGGTTGACTACGAGATAGTCGACCGGCGTGTCGCCGAGAAGGTCGTCGAGATGGCCGAAGAGAGCGTAGGCCTCGCCAAGCTCTACGGTGTCGATGAGGGCTGTCTTCTTATCCTTAACTATGTATGAATTGTAACTCACTCCGGCCGGCAGAGGCCAGAGCGACTCGAAGCGGACGGTGGTACGGTCGTTCACCCCGACATAAAAGATCTGTGGAGTAATCTCTCTTATATTCATAAATGTGTCGCGACAAAAATTAATGACGTCGCATGCCGCCGGATCAACCTGCGGCACACCTTAAATTACAACGTATGAACGCACGAATATTATTTCAGAAAAGGAAAAAATCGACACAACCCAAAAACAAATCGGCATATCACGAATGTTTTACAATAAATATCTCTCCATCCACTTACAACTAACAAAACCCTTAATCGCTATGAGAAAGTATTTAGCTGAGTTTTTCGGCACAATGTTTCTGGTGCTCCTCGCTTGCGGAAGCGCCGTGTTGGCCGGCCCGAAGATCGGAGTCCTCGGCATCGGTCTCTGTTTCGGCCTCGTGCTTCTTGGCCTTTGTTATGCCATAGGCGGCATATCGGGCTGCCACGTCAACCCGGCAGTGTCGCTGGGTGTCTATCTCACCGACAGGAATTTCAGTGCCAAAGACCTCTGCGGATATGTGATTGCCCAGCTTCTCGGCGCAGCTGTCGGCGCCGCGTTCCTCTGGTGGCTGATGAATTTCGGTCTCTTCGGGCAGGACGGCACTTTTGAGTTCGGCGGCATCACGCAGCAGATCGGCTTCACCGACAGGTCGTCGTATCTGGCCACCAACGTGCTTCAGGCAGGGGCCACATGGCAGATGGCGCTTCTCTCGGAATGTCTGCTGACGTTCTTCTTCGTGTTCGTCGTGCTCGGCGCCACATCTAAATTCGGCACTCCGTCGGCCGCCGGCGTGGCCATCGGCCTTGCTCTCGGACTGGTGAACATCGTCGGAATCCCCGTCGACAACTGTTCGGTCAATCCCGCCCGCTCGTTCGGACCCGCCCTTTTCGCCCCCAACGCATGGCCCGACTTCTGGATCATGGTGGCAGGCCCCGTCATCGGTGCCGTGCTCGCCGCAGTGGTCTGGAAAGGCGTCAGCGCATGGCGCAAGAACGACGCCCCTGACGACCGTAGATGCTGACACATACCCCATTCGGCAATCTTTCTCCGGTCTGAAGAGCGATCTCAGGCCGGAGATTTGCAATGCCGGGTTGCGGATGTCCGATATTATTACTAAATTTGCATCATCTATAGGTAAAAGGTAAATTTTTAAAGAACCAAAATTTAGAATTAGAATCAAATAAGAAATGGCTAAAATCGAAGATTTCAATTTTGCCGGCAAGAAAGCTATCGTGAGGGTTGACTTCAACGTGCCCCTCGATGAAAACGGCAACATTACCGACGATACCCGCATCCGCGGCGCACTCCCGACGCTCAAGAAGATACTCGACGACGGCGGAAGCCTCATCCTCATGTCGCACATGGGCAAACCCAAGGGTAAGGTGAATCCGAAACTCTCGCTGCTCCAGATTCGCGACGCCGTGGCCAAGGCCCTCGGCCGCGACGTGAAGTTCGCTCCCGACTGCATGAAGGCTCAGGAAGACGCCAAGGAACTGAAGCCCGGAGAGGTGCTTCTGCTTGAAAACCTCCGCTTCTATCCCGAGGAGGAAGGAAAGCCCACAGGCATCGACAAAGCCGACCCCGCCTATCCCGAGGCCGCCAAGGAGATGAAGGCCCGCCAGAAGGAATTTGCGAAGACTCTCGCCTCATACGCCGACGTCTACGTCAACGACGCGTTCGGCACAGCCCACCGCAAACATGCGTCGACGGCCGTAATCGCCGACTATTTCGACAAGGACCACAAGATGCTCGGCTTCCTCATGGAGAAGGAGGTGAAGGCAGTAGACAGCATCCTCAAAGACATAAAGCGCCCCTTCACGGCCATCATGGGCGGCTCGAAAGTATCGACCAAAATCGGCATCATCGAGAACCTCATGGACAAAGTAGACAATCTCATCCTCTGCGGAGGCATGACCTACACCTTTGCCAAAGCCCAGGGCGGCAAGATCGGCAACTCCATCTGTGAGGAAGACAAGCTCGATCTGGCCCTCGACATCATCCGCAAGGCAAAGGAGAAAGGCGTGAACCTCGTGCTGGGCAGCGACTGCGTGGCAGCCGACGCGTTCAGCAACGACGCCAAGACCCAGGTATGCTCAGCAATGGACATCCCCGACGGCTGGATGGGACTGGATGCCGGACCCGAATCCGTGCGTCAGTTCAGGGAGGTGATTCTCCCGGCCAAGACCATCCTCTGGAACGGTCCCGCCGGAGTGTTTGAGTTCCCCAACTTCGAGAAGGGTTCGCGCGAGATAGCCGAAGCCATCGTGGAGGCCACCGAAAACGGCGCCTTCTCGCTCGTAGGCGGCGGCGACAGCGTGGCTTGCGTCAACAAGTTCGGTCTGGCCGACAGCGTAAGCTACGTCAGCACCGGCGGCGGCGCGCTGCTCGAAGCCATCGAGGGCAAGGTGCTTCCCGGCATCGCAGCCATAGAGGAATAAACGCCGGCATAAGCCAACGCCCGATATAATTTAACCGGAGTCGCATCAGTCGATGCGGCTCCGGCTTATTATTTCGTTTCGGACTGTCTCCGGGTCTTACGGGCGAAGCGTCATGACGGCGCCGGCACCGTTCATTTGTCGTATTCCTTCTCGAGGTATTTCTTCACCTCGCGGAAGAGCTTCGAGGCAAAGACGAAGTCGTTGAGCGCCTGGCTGTCGCTTCGGAAGATGGTCTGGTCGTTGCCCGTCCAGTCGCAGCGCCCCTTGTTGATGAAGACGATGTTCTCGCCTATGCCGAGCACCGAGTTCATGTCGTGGGTGTTGATGATTGTGGTGATGCCGTATTCGTGGGTGATGTCGCTGAGCAGGTTGTCGACGCGTATCGACGTCTGCGGGTCAAGGCCTGAGTTAGGCTCGTCGCAGAAGAGATAGCGGGGATTGAGGGCGATGGCTCGCGCGATGGCCACACGCTTCTGCATACCGCCCGAAATCTCGGAGGGATACTTGTCGTCGGCCTTGTCGAGCCCCACGCGGCTGATGCAGAAATGGGCGCGGTCGAGCTGCTCCTTCTTTGTCATTCCCGAAAACATCTTAAGGGGAAACATCACGTTGCCGAGCACCGTCTCGTTGTCGAAGAGCGCCGACCCCTGGAAGAGCATGCCTATCTCTGTGCGCAGGTCCTTGCGCTGCTTTGAGTCCATGTTGCGGAACGAGCGTCCGTCGTAGAATATCTCGCCCTTCTCGGGGGTAAGCAGGCCGATGAGGCATTTCATGAACACCGTCTTGCCCGAACCGCTCTGGCCGATAATGAGATTCGTCTTTCCGCTCTCGAAACGCGCCGAGATGTCGTGGAGCACCTGCTGGCCGTCAAACCATTTGCTTATATTCTTAGCCTCAATCATTGCAGCAGAAGTTTGGTTAATATCACGTCGGCGAGAAGTATCAGTATCGAGCTCGACACCACGGCGTTGGTGCTGGCCTTGCCCACCTCGAGCGCGCCGCCGCTCACGTAGTAGCCGTAGTAGGCCGCCACGCTCGTGATGATGAACGCGAAGAAGTAGGTCTTGATTATTCCGTACCACACGTACCATTCGTTGAAGAACGACTGAATGCCGTAGGTGTAGTTCTCCACCGAAATCATGGTGGTGAACTCGGCTATGAACCAGCCTCCGAGCAGACCCATGAACATCGAGAGCACGCATAGCACCGGCACAAAGAGCACGAAACCCACTATCTTGGGCAGCACGATGAAGTTGGCCGAGTTGATGCCCATGATGTCGAGGGCGTCGATCTGCTCGGTAACGCGCATGGTGCCTATCTCCGAAGCGATGTTACTGCCTACCTTGCCGGCCAGAATCAGCGACATTATCGATGATGAAAACTCCAGAAGCAGAATCTCGCGGGTGGCGAGGCCAGTGGAGTAGGAAGGTATCAGCGGCGACACGATGTTGATGGTCATCTGAATCGTGATTACCGCTCCGATGAAGATAGAGATTATTATCACGAGGGGGATGGAATCTACCCCGAGCTTGCTTATCTCGTTGAGCATATTACGGCCGAAAACGCTCCACTTGTCGGGAAAGCGGAACACCTGGGTCATGAATGTGCAGTATCGGCCGAACGACCGTATGGATGATATGATCATATATGGAAAGATTCACTTTCTGTATTCAACCTGCAAAATTACAAAAAAGTTCGTCAACTGCCAACTCTCTGAGCGGGAGCTGCACTCGAAGAAAAAAAGATTTGCGCCTCTAAACGCTTTTTAGTAACTTTGTCGGTTGAAACCGCCTCGCCGCGATGCCCGGCTACGTTTCATCCTCATCAATCTGAATCTCCGTAATAATTCAAATATACTCAGAAATGCTTGTTATCGGAATAGCAGGAGGCACCGGATCAGGAAAGACCACCGTGGTGCGCCGCATCATAGAGTCTCTGCCCAAAGACGAGGTAGCAGTGATGCCTCAGGACTGCTACTATAAGGACAACGCCCATATCCCTCTGGAAACGAGGCTGAAAATGAACTACGACGAGCCGGCCTCGATAGAATGGAGCCTGCTCTGCCGGCAGCTGCGCGAGCTTCGCGAGGGGAAGAGCATCGAGATGCCCACCTACGATTTCCTGACTTGCTCGCGCATGAAGGAGACTATCACCGTTCAACCCCGCGAGGTGGTGGTGGTGGAGGGTATTTTAGTGCTTACCGACAAGGAGTTGCGCGACATGATGGACGTGCGCGTCTTTGTCGATGCCGATGCCGACGACCGCCTTATCCGCGTCATCAGCCGCGACTGCATAGAGCGCGGCCGCACGCCCCAGATGGTAATCGACCGATACCAGGAGACGCTCAAGCCCATGCACGAGCTTCACATCGAGCCGTCGAAGCGCTATGCCGACCTCATCGTGCCCCAGGGGGGACACAACCGTGTGGCCGTGAAGCTGCTCACCGACTATATCCGCTCGCTCCTCCCCTCCTCCCATAAGCAGACATCCAATCCATGAGAATATTCTCTATTTTTGAAAATAAAAAAAACGACGTAAGGGAGAAGGATTCCGACTTTAAGGACAACGCTCCAGACGCTGAGGCCCCGGTGCCCGACATGCAGGAAAAAATTGACGTCAGCGTGTCGGAAGCCGACGGGCAGGAGACCATAGAGGCGGAGATTACCCCCGAGAAAGGGATACTCCGCACCGACAACCTCGTGAAACGCTATGGCAGCCGCACGGTGGTGAACCACGTCTCGATCAACGTGACGCAGGGCGAAATCGTCGGCCTGCTCGGGCCTAACGGCGCCGGCAAGACCACGACGTTCTACATGACCACCGGACTCATCACCCCCAACGAGGGGAAGATATACCTCGACAACCGCGACATAACGGGCTATCCGGTCTATAAACGCGCCAAGCTCGGAATCGGCTACCTCGCGCAGGAGGCCTCCGTATTCCGCAAACTATCGGTGGAGAACAACATCCGGGCGGTGCTCGAGATGACCGGCACCTCGCGCGAATACCAGCGTGAGAAACTCGAGAGCCTCATACGCGAGTTCGACCTCGAGAAGGTGCGCCACAACCTCGGAGACCGCCTTTCGGGCGGCGAGCGCCGACGCACGGAGATTGCCCGGTGTCTGGCCATCAGCCCCAAGTTCGTGATGCTCGACGAGCCTTTCGCTGGCGTCGACCCCATCGCCGTGGAAGACATACAGTCGGTCGTGTTCAAGCTAAAAGAGAAGAACATCGGCATCCTTATCACCGACCACAACGCCCAGGAGACACTGCGCATCACCGACCGCGCCTACCTCCTCTTCGAAGGCAAGATTCTCTTTCAGGGTACGAGCGAGGAGCTGGCCGCCAACCCGACGGTGCGCGAGAAATACCTCGGACGCAGTTTTGTATTTACACGAAAGGAATTTCACTGACCCGCCATGGCTGACTTCAACCAAGACCACACCCGAACGCTGATTCCGGGCCTAAGACCCACAAGGGCCGTGATGCTCTTAACGCTCGGCATACTGCTCCTTCTCGGACTCATCTTCACGGCCTCGGCGGCACCGCTGGCCGACACTGTCTTCGGTGCCGGCTCGCGCGACGCGCTGCTGGCCCAGTCGGTGCTGCAGGCGGTATGCTCCTTCATCCTCCCGGCGTGGATATGCGTAAAGATATTCAGCAAGGATGCCGGAAAGGCGCTCGGCCTCACCACTCCCCCGCGTGCGGCCGCCCTGCTGGCGACGCTCGTCTGCATGATGGTGGCTGTGCCCCTCCTCAACGAAATCATTTCTCTTAATGCGTCGATGAAGCTCCCTGAAGCCACCGACGCGCTTTTCCGCCAATGGGAAAAGACCTCTGCCGAAATCACGGCCCGGATGCTTGCCACCGACAGCGTCGGCGGACTCATTTCCGGCATCCTCGTGGTCGGCGTGCTCACAGGTTTCGCCGAGGAGCTCTTTTTCCGCGGCGCGCTCCAGCCGATGCTCCGGGGCGAGGGCATGGGGGCGCAGGGCGCGATATGGCTGGCGGCAGTAGTGTTCAGCATCATGCACTTCCAGCCTTTCGGATTCTTCCCGCGCCTGCTGCTCGGCGCCTTCTTCGGCTACCTCTACGCATGGAGCGGTTCGATATGGCTTTCGGCAGCGGCCCACGCGCTCAACAACAGCCTCGTGGTGCTCGTAACGTGGCTTTCCCGCAGGGGCGCCGACACATCGTTCTATGAAACCGCCGGCACTCCCGAAAGCGGCACCCTCTGGCTCGCTGCCGTCTCGGCCGTGGCCACAGCCGCCGCTGTCTACTACTCTTCGCGCATAATAAAGCAACGACACTGACCGATGGCAAAGACAGCCTCCACCACCTTTAAAGACATAATGGCGTCGCTCCGCAACCGCCAGTTCGCCCGCGTCTATCTCCTCTCGGGCGAAGAGGAGTATTTCATCGACGCCATAGTGAAGATGCTGGAAGAGAACGTGGTCGACCCGGCCGACCGCGATTTCAACCAGACGGTGTTCTACGGCGCCGACGCCGTCATCGAGGAGGTGGCGGCGGCAGCCCGGCAGTTTCCCATGATGGCGCCCCGCCGCCTTGTCATCCTCAAGGAGGCCCAGGCACTCGACAGGGCCAAGAGTCAGCTTGAGAAACTTGCGCCCTTCATGGAGCGCCCGGTCGACACCACCGTCTTCGTGGTCGCCTACAAGGGCGAGGCGCTCTCCGGCACATCGAAACTCGTGAAAAGCGCTGTCAAAAACGATGCCGTAGTGTTTCGTTCAGACCGCGTCAAAGACTATCAGATAGCCCCTTATATCCGCGACTACTGCGAAGCGCGCCGTCTCCGCATCGATGAGAAAGCCATACGCATGCTCACCGAGATGCAGGGCACCGAGCTTAAGAAGATTTTTTCGGAAATCGACAAGATAGTGGTGGCCGAGGCCGGAAAGGTCAGCGTCATCAATGATGACCTCGTGGCCCGGCACACAGGCTTCAACAAGGATTTCAACAACTTCGAGCTTTCGGCCGCCCTCGCCGACAAAAACTACCCGAAGGCGATGCAGATAGTCGACTATTTCTCTCGAAGCCCGAAGCAGCATCCCGGCATCGTTACCGCCTCGCTCCTATTCTCGTTCTATTCGCGGCTGGCCATCGCACTATGCCTCAAAGACAGGAGCGACGCCTCGATAATGGCGGCTCTCAAGGCTAAGTCGCCTTACGCCATAAAGGAGATAAAGACCGGCATGACGCGCTATTCGCTACGCCAGGCAGCCCTCTGCGTCTCCGCTATCCGCGACTACGACACCCAGGCCAAGGGAATAGGCTCCACTAAGGACGAATACGACCTTCTGCGTGAGCTTGTGTTCCGCCTCGTTACGGTCTGACTCTCTTTTCTTGAACTTCATTCTACATATACTTTCTACAGGCTTATGGTATTTTTCTTTTCAGGCACCGGCAATTCCCGGTTTGCCGCCGGGCGTCTTTCCGAAGCTCTCGGCGAAGACCTCCGTTTCATCCCGGAGACACATCCGGAGCATACTGTTTTCAGCGGCCGCCATCTCGGATTCGTCTTTCCCGTCTATTCATGGGGCGTGCCCCCGCTGGTGCTCGACTTCATAGCCTCGCTTCCCGAAGCCTTCTTCGAGGATGCAAAACGTTGCGCAGCAAAGGTATGGATGGTGTGTACCTGTGGCGACGAGACAGCTCTGTCTCCGGAGATGCTTGCGCGTGCTCTCGAATCGAGGGGCGTGAGGCTCGAAGGGGCGTGGAGCGTGATAATGCCCAACAACTACGTGATTCTTCCGGGGTTCAACACCGACCCGAAAGATGTGGAGGAGCGCAAACTGAGGGAAGCTCCGGCGCGCATCGACTCGATAGCCGCAGAAATAGCCCGTGGCGAGATGAAGACCGACGTTACGGTAGGCAGTCTCGCCCGGCTCAAAAGTCGCCTGATCTATCCCCTTTTCCGCCGCTTCGGCATTTTCCCGAGCAAATGGCGCTGGAATGACGCGTGCTTGCGCTGCGAACGGTGCAGCCTCGTCTGCCCTACCCGCAATGTCAGAATCGCGGGCGGCCATCCGGTATGGGGCAAACGGTGCGTGTCGTGTCTGGCATGCTACCACAACTGCCCGGTCCACAGCGTGGAATACGGAAATGCCACCCATTTCAAGGGGCAGTATGTCTGTCCGCTGAAATAGGTGGCACTGTATTGACCTGTAGGCCGTTCGGTCAGAGAAGCTCTATCGAACGCGAGATAAACGCTTTCATGGCCTCGCCTTTAAGCAGGTTGGCGCGTAAAAGCGCGAGGTCGATTATCTGACCTACACGGGGAGCCGATGCGGCATATTCAGCCACGGCCTTCTCATTCTCAGCCCGTGTGTCGGCTATCTTCTTCTCGATGTCGGCCGCCTCGTCTTCGAGACGCTTCTTCTCGTCGGCCTGAATCTCCTTGTCCGAAATACGGCTTCTTGTCTCGCCGAGCTTACTGTCGAGCTCCGCAATGCTGTCGAGTCCGGGTTTCACCTTGTCGGTGAGGGCAGCCACAGCCTTGTCGATTTCCTCCTTCACCACAGCCTGGTCGGTATTGACCACGAGCGAGTAGGAGTCGGGCATGCTGGCGAAGAAAGCTCCGGCGCCGGGCTGCATGGCGGCCATGTCCTTCATTCGCCTCATGTACTCGTTCTGAGTTACTGTGGCGGGAGCGGCTGCGGCCGACACGGCCTCGAAGCTGACCACAAACTGCGAGTCGCCTACTGCCGGAAGGGCGCTGCGGAAGAGATTGGTGGCTATGTCGAGCTGCAGGGCGTCGAGTCCGGCATTCTTCAGGTCTTCCTTCGGGATAAGGCGTTCGGGTATATCGGAATCCACACGCACGAAGCGCGTCTTCTCGAGCTTGCTCTCGAACATAGCGAGCAGATGGTTGTCGAGCTGTCCGGTCATCTCAAGCACGGAATACCCCTTGTCGCGTGCGCCCTCGATATATGAGTATTGGGCGGCAGGATCGGTCGAATAGAGATATACGACGCTACCCTCGCGGTCGGTCTGCTCCGCCTCCACCAGCGCACGGTATTCGTCGAGAGTATAGTATTTGCCGTCGGTGGTCTTGAAGAGGAAGAACTTTTTGGCAGCCTCATAAAACTTCTCGTCGGTGAGCATGCCGTAGATGATGAAGATTGAGATGCTGTCCCATTTCTCCTCGAATCCCTTGCGGTCGGCGGCAAACATCTTGTCGAGTTTCTCGGCCACCTTCTTCGATATATAGGAAGATATTTTCTTCACCTGCGAGTCGGCCTGCAGATAGCTTCGGCTCACGTTGAGCGGGATGTCGGGCGAATCGATGACGCCCTGCATGAGGGTCATGAACTCGGGCACCACACCCTCCACCTGGTCGGTAACATACACCTGGTTGCAATAGAGCTGTATGCGGTTGCGCTGAAGCTCGATTTCGTTCTTCACCTTCGGGAAATAGAGGATTCCGGTGAGCGTGAAAGGATAGTCGACGTTGAGGTGAATCCAGAACATCGGGTCTTCCTGTCCGGGCATCAGCTCGCGGTAGAAGCGCAGATAATCCTCGTCGGTGAGGTCGGAGGGCTTGCGTGTCCAGAGCGGCTCGGTGGCATTGACCACGAGGTCGCGGTCGGTGTCGGTCATCTTGCCGTCTTTCCATTCCTGCTCCTTGCCGCAGACTACGGGGAGCGGCAGGAAACGGCAGTATTTCTTCAGCAGGGCTACAATGCGTTCGTTCTCGAGAAACTCTTTGCTGTCGTCGTCGATATAGAGAATCACGTCGGTGCCGCGGTCGCTCTTCTCGATCTCCTTCATCTCGTATTCGGGCGAGCCGTCGCAGCTCCATTCAACACCCTTGACGCCCTCCTTATACGACAGGGAGCGGATCACCACTTTCTTCGAAACCATGAAGGCCGAATAGAAGCCGAGGCCGAAGTGGCCGATGATGCTGTTGGCTGTGTCTTTGTATTTTGCCAGAAACTCCTCGGCACCCGAGAAAGCTATCTGGTTGATGTAGCGGTCGATGTCGGCGCTGTCCATGCCGATGCCGCGGTCGCTGACGGTGAGCGTGCCGGCCTCCTTGTCGACCTTCACCTCCACCTGCAGCTTGCCGAGCTCACCCTTGAAGTCGCCGAAGGTGGCGAGGGTGCGCAGCTTCTGACTCGCGTCGATGGCGTTGCTCACCAGCTCGCGCAGGAAAATCTCATGGTCGCTGTAAAGAAATTTCTTGATTACGGGGAAGATATTTTCGGTTGTAACCCCGATTTTACCTGTTGCCATATCTATATGTAGTTTTTGTTGATTTTTCTATTCAACCGTCTTTCTACAAACGGCGTGCCAATTCACTCGGATAAACAATTTCGGGCATGATTGTGTCGACTCATTATTCTTAAAAGTGCTGAATATTAATGTAAAATATTTAACACCCGGGGCGCGACGGCACAATTTGGCACGGTAATTGCATTGAACCCGACTGAACATCGGCGTGTCTGCACACATTTATATATTGTAGACTATACGCTTACTGACACGAAAAAAACATATACACGATAAATGAGAAACGAATTTTCAAAGCAATTCAGCGGCGTGCTCGAAGGGGCGCAGGCCGAGGTGAAGCGGTTTGGCTCCCCGATGATAGTGTCGGAGCACTTCCTGCTCAGCTCGCTTCGCGACTCCGGAAGCACGGTGATGAAGATACTCGACAAAATCAACGTCGACGTAGCCGCCCTCGTCAGCGATCTCGAGCACTATCTCGAAAGCGCCGAAATCAACGAGGAGGCCACCACCCTTTTCGAGCAGCGCTACCGGATTGCCCTCTCGGCCATTCGCCATCTGCAGCTGGCAACCTCCGAGGCCCGGCAGCTCAACGCTTCGGCCATCCTCGGCGAACATCTGCTCCTGGCGCTCATCCACGACAGCCGCTCGATGGACAGGCCGTTCCTTAAGCAGATAAAAGACAAATATCTCAACTTCGACATATCGATACAGATGCTCGGCAGCGAGCGTCCCGAAAGCCGCGGATTCTCAACGGGCGACAATGACGACGATGATGACGACGACTACGACATGCCGCCCGGAGCTCCCGGTCGCCAGTCGGGCCGAGGAGCTTCGTCGCAGAAACCGGGCGCTCAGAAACAGAGTTCCGACACTCCGGCCCTCGACAAGTTCGGCTACGACATGACCCGCGCCGCCCTCGAAGGGAAGCTCGACCCCGTGGTCGGGCGTGAGAACGAGATCGAGCGTCTCGCCCAGATACTCTCGCGCCGCAAGAAGAACAACCCCGTGCTCATCGGCGAACCGGGCGTCGGCAAGTCGGCCATCGTGGAGGGCCTGGCCCTGCGCATCATCCAGCGCAAGGTGAGCCGTCTGCTCTTCGACAAGCGGGTGGTGAGCCTCGACATGGCCGGACTCGTGGCCGGCACGAAGTACCGCGGCCAGTTTGAGGAGCGCATCAAGGCCGTGCTCGACGAACTGAGCAAAAGCCCCGACGTGATTCTCTTCATCGACGAGATTCATACCATCGTCGGCGCGGGTGGAGCACCCGGCTCGATGGATGCCGCCAACCTGCTGAAACCCGCCCTCGCACGCGGAGAGATACAGTGCATCGGTGCCACGACGCTCGACGAATACCGGCAGAACATCGAGAAAGACGGTGCCCTCGAACGCCGCTTCCAGAAGGTGATAGTGGAGCCTACCTCCCCTGAGGAGACCCTCGAGATTCTCCGCAACGTGAAGGAGAAATACGAGCAGCACCACAACGTTACCTACACCGACGAGGCGCTCAAGGCTTGCGTGGCCCTCACGGAGCGATACGTCAGCGACCGCAATTTCCCCGACAAGGCCCTCGACGCCCTCGACGAGGCCGGCTCGCGCGCCCATATCAACAACATCATCGTGCCCGAGGAGATCGAGAAGCTCGAGAAGCAGCTCGACGAGACCAATCAGGCGAAGCTCGAGGCCGTCAAGGCACAGAACTTCGAGCTGGCCATCCACCTGCGCAATCAGGGCGAGGAGGAGAAGCAGCGCCTCGAGACGATGAAGAAGGAATGGGAGGAGCGGCTCGACAACGACCGTCAGGAGGTCGACGACGAGAAGGTGGCCGAAGTGGTGGCCATGATGACCGGCGTCCCCACCCAGCGCATAGCTCAGGCCGAAGGATCGCGCCTCCTGCTCATGGGCGAGTCGCTTAAAGGCTCGGTAATCGGACAGGACGACGCGATCAAGAAGACCGTCAAGGCCATTCAGCGCAACCGCATCGGCCTCAAAGACCCCAACAAGCCGATAGGCACCTTCATGTTTCTCGGCCCGACTGGTGTCGGAAAGACTCTGCTCGCCAAGAAGCTCGCCGAATACCTCTTCGACTCGGCCGACGCACTCGTGCGCGTCGACATGAGCGAGTTCATGGAGAAGTTCACCGTCAGCCGCCTCGTGGGTGCCCCTCCGGGATACGTGGGCTACGAGGAGGGAGGACAGCTCACCGAAAAGGTGCGCCGCCACCCTTACAGCGTGGTGCTCCTCGACGAGATCGAGAAGGCTCATCCCGACGTGTTCAACCTCCTGCTACAGGTGATGGACGAAGGCCGGCTCACCGACTCTTTCGGACGCAAGATCGACTTCAAGAACACTATCCTCATCATGACGAGCAACATCGGCTCGCGCCAGCTCAAGGAGTTCGGTTCGGGCGTCGGCTTCAACACCGGCGGCAACCAGAAGGACATGGCCCACGGCGTCATCTCGAAGGCACTTAACAAGGCGTTCTCTCCGGAGTTCCTCAACCGCGTAGACGACATAATAATGTTCGACCAGCTCGAGCGTGAGGATATCTTCAAGATCATCGACATCGAGCTCAAAGACTTCTTTCTGAGAATCAAGAAGCTCGGCTACAACCTCGAACTGACTCCCGAGGCCAAGGACTTCATCGCCGGCAAGGGCTACGACCGCAACTTCGGTGCCCGACCGCTTAAACGCGCCATCCAGAAATATCTGGAAGACGAGCTGGCCGAACTGATGCTCCGCCTCAACGCCGAGGGTAAGATCGGAGGCACCATCAAGGCAGCCTACTCCGAAGGCGACGACAAGCTGACCATCAGCTATGCCGACGTAATCTGAAATTCCATTCCCCAATCGGATTTCATTGAATAGTAGTTTAAAAACAGAGCCGACACATCCACGTCGGCTCTGTTTTTCGTCACTACCGCTTTACCTGTTGGATTGGTGCCGATACTTAAATCAGGGCGTCGAGCGAGAAGAGTCCCGGACCCGTGATGAAAAGGAGCAGAAGCACAAGCAGATAGCTTATCGGCAGCTCGCGCTGCACCCACGGCGCCCCTTTCAGGGCCACGAAACCGGCCACACACATGGTTACCATCGGAGGTATGAGCGCCAGCCTGAAAAGCAGTCCGGAAATAACTGCGAGTGAACATAGCAGTTCGGCAAAGATGGCAAGCTGAAGCGAGCGGCGCCGGCCAAGCCCTATCGGGTCTGGAAACGTCGCCGACAGCGTCTTATACGTCATCACTTTCTGAATGCCATGCACGAGGAGCAACGTGCCGAAAACCGCCCTCAGCGCAAGCAGTATCCAGTCGACGCCATATCCGCCGGGCGACTGAAAGGGGAAAAAGATTTCTCTTATAGCGTTTTCCATAATCAATTAATGTTTTCAATCAATTTTTTAACCTTCCGGAGGGTGGAATTGTTGACATTATTGCTTAACTTTGCCTCTAAAATGAAAAGAATAGGGATACTGAGCGACACCCACGGCTTCTGGGACGACCGCTTTGCGGCTCATTTCGCCGACTGCGACGAGATATGGCACGCTGGCGACGTGGGCGACTATGCCATCATCGAACGCCTCGCCGAGATATGCCCGGTGAGGGGCGTGAGCGGCAACATCGACCACGGCACGGTGAGACGTCGCCTGCCGGAACTCGACATCTTCAGATGCGAGGACGTGAAGGTGCTGCTCACCCACATAGGGGGCTACCCGGGCAAATGGGCGCCGGGAATGAAGCGGCTGCTCGCCGACGAGGGGATAAACCTCGCCGTAGA
Organism: uncultured Porphyromonadaceae bacterium; assembly: GCA_945873625.1. GTDB lineage: Bacteria > Bacteroidota > Bacteroidia > Bacteroidales > Muribaculaceae > Lepagella. The sequence continues at coordinate 44,238 of CAMCDS010000006.1, forward strand.
CGGACATTCGCATATCCTCAAAGTGATATACGACCGACAGCTCGATCTGCTCCACATAAACCCGGGAGCGGCCGGACAGCAGGGCTGGCATAAGGTGAGGACACTGGTGAAGCTCACCATCGACGGAGCCGACATGCGCGACTGCGAGGTGATAGAGCTGGCCCGGCCCCGACTTTCAACCGAATCATATTTTGAAAACCATGAATACTGAACTGAGAAACGCAATTTGCGAGGCAGTGGCCGATTTCGCCTCTGCCGACGGTGCTTACTCCGACACGGCCATGCTTGTGATTAATCCCGAAACGCTTGAGGTGGACATTGCCGACGAGGAGGAGAATCCGGAACTCGACTATTACGACATGATGGACTTCGTGGACGCCGACCCGGAGAATCCGGGCAACTGGCTTCCGCTCGACGAGGCTATCGACGAAGTGGCAGAATCATATTCCTGATTGCTCACCCTTTGTCGGCGCGGTAACGGCGCCAACGCTCGAACAGCTCCGTCATATCGGCGGGGAGAGGGCTCTCGAAGTCCATCTCCTCGCCTGTGCGCGGATGCACGAAGCCGAGCGTACGGGCATGGAGAGCCTGGCGGGGACAAACCTCAAAACAATTGGCAATAAACTGTTTATAGCTGCCGGAGGTGTTCCCTTTGAGCATGCGGTCGCCGCCATAGCGGGCATCGTTGAAGAGCGGATGCCCCTGATGCTGGAAATGCACGCGGATCTGATGCGTGCGACCCGTCTCGAGGATGCACTTCACAACCGAGACATATCCGAACGATTCAAGCACCTCATAGTGGGTTACGGCATGCTTGCCAATCGTAGGATCGTCAAACACTGCCATCTGCAGCTTGTTGCGCGGATTGCGGGCTATGTTGCCCACAATGGTGCCGGTAGATGAGGGCATCTCGCCCCAGACAAGAGCCACATACTGGCGGCGCGTGGTCTTATGGAAAAACTGGTTGCCGAGATGCGTCTTTGCCTCAGGGGTCTTGGCCACCACGAGCAGACCGGAGGTGTCTTTGTCGATGCGGTGCACGAGCCCGAGACGCGGGTCAGACACATCATAGTTCGGATTGTCGCGGAAATGCCATGCAAGGGCGTTGACAAGGGTGCCGTGATAGTTGCCGTGGCCCGGATGCACCACCAGACCGGCCGGCTTGTCGACCACAAGAAGGTCGTCGTCCTCATACACTATCGTGAGCGGTATGTCTTCGGCTATAATTTCGTTCTCATAGCGCGGACGGTCCATGACGATGCTTACCGTGTCGAAAGGCTTGACCTTGTATGACGACTTCACGGCCTTGCCGTTGACGAGAATGCAACCGGCGTCGGCGGCCTGCTGAATGCGGTTGCGCGAGGTGCGCTGCATCCTCTCTACGAGGAACTTGTCCACACGAAGAAGTTGCTGTCCCTTGTCGGCCTGAAAGCGGAAATGCTCAAACAGCTCGCGACCGTCGTCGGTTACGATTCCGGCGTCTTCCGGCAGCTCATCGTCGTCGGCTCCCTCCATCCCGCTGACCGGGTCGCAGAGGGGAGCGTCTTCGGCATCGGGGCATCCGGCCGCATCGACGTGCTCCTCCTCGGAATTATTCGAGATACTCATTGTTTTCTTCGGACTGTTCGGGTTCGAGATAGGCCGGCGACGGCTCCTCGCCGCCATTGGCAGGGGCATAGCCCTCTTCGCCTTCATATTCAGGCTGCACGGGGGCTTCATGGCCCGGAAGCATCATGCTTTCAAGATTGGTGAGCGAGTCGCGGAGCGCCTCCATGCGTCCGTCGGACACCTCAACCACAATCGAGGCCGTAACGGGCACCTTCTGGGTCTTGCGCACAGCTGTGCCATTGGCAAGAATACGCACCACCATGTCGTTGTCGCCGAGCACGCGCACCACCCTCACCTTCTTGAAGCCGAGCTCTTCGAGGCGCGCGAGCACGCTTCGCTCCGAGTTGCCGGCGAGGGCATGCTCGTAGGGGCGGTTGTCGTCGTCGATCACCACCTTCTTGGGATTGACGGCATTGATATAGAGGAATACCTTTCTTCCCGGCTTGACCACCGAGTTGCGCTTCGGAAACTGCTCAATGACGAAGCCCGGGGGCACGTCGTCGCGGAAGAGCGAGTCGCGTATCTCATAGCGCAGTCCGGCGTCGTGGAGCATCCGGAGGGCCTCGGTGTACGACTTGTTTTCCACTCCGGGCACCGTGCGCGTCTGTCCGTGGTGGGTGAAGATCGCTATCGAGAAATAGACTATCATGATGCCTATCACCGCCACAGCGGCGATGATTACGACATTTGTCAGCACCGGATGGCGCCGCAGAAAGCTGTTTGATCGGTTCGACTTTTCCAAATCGTTCAGGTTTTTGGTGGTTTTCGGGGTCCAGCCCCGGTTTCAGACTTCAAAGTTACGCAGAATTTGCGACATATCCGAGTTTTGACGCCCTGAATTTTGAGATACCGAATTTTTCAGCTATTTTTGTGCCTGATTTTTACTAAATAAATTCTTATCCGATATATGTCGAAAAAATTTTTCACCATCATGATGGCGCTGTCGCTGCTGCCGGCCCTCCCGGCCTCCGCCAAAGACCGCACCGTCCACAATCCCAAGACAACCAACACCGAGACCATCCTCCACGCATGGAGCTGGAACTTCCCGACCATGGCCGCCAACATGAAGCGCATTGCCGATGCCGGCTTCACCATGGTGCAGACCTCGCCCGTGCAGCAGTGCTATTCCCCTGAAGGAAGCGGCAAAAAGATATTCGACGAAAATGTAACGGAAGGCAACTGGTATTACTACTACCAGCCCACCGACTGGAAAATCGGCAACTCAATCCTCGGCACAAAGGAGCAGATGCAGGCCATGATGGACTCGGCCGCACGCTACGGCGTGAAGGTGATAGTCGACGTGCTGCCCAACCATACGGCGTTTGACATCGATGCCGTCAGCGACGACTTCTACAAGGCTGTCGGCGGACGCGACAAGATGTATCACTCCGACGGTCTCCGCCCCGTGGAAGACTACAACGACCGCCTGCAGTGCACCCTGTGGGGCTCGGGAGGCCTTCCCGACGTGAATACCGAAAACCCTGACTTCCAGAAATACTACATGCAGTTCGTCAACGAGCTGCTTGCCATGGGAGTCAAAGGTTTCAGATATGACACTGCCAAACATATAGGCGTGCATTCCGACCCTGTCGACAAAGCAAAGGGAGTGAAGGAAAATGATTTCTGGGACGTCGCTACCGGACGCAAGAGCGTGAAGGGGGTGCGTCTGGCTGTGCCCTACGACTCGCTGTTCGTCTACGGAGAAGTGCTCCAGGACCGCAATGTGCCCGAAAAGGAATATGCCGACTATTTCGGCCAGACCGCCTCGGGCTACGGCCACATCCTGCGCGAGATGCTCGACAAAGGTAGTGCCAACGGCCTCGACATAGTGAGCTTCCACCATCAGTCGGCTCCCGAACACCTCACCACATGGGTGGAGAGCCACGACACATACGCCAACGCTCACGAATCGGCCCACCTCACCGACGACCAGATACGCGCAGCATGGGTGTTCCTCACCGCCCGGCAGAACGGCACACCCCTCTTCTTCAGCCGTCCGATGGGCTCGACGCGCACCAACTATTACGGCGACAACGTGCTCGGAGCGCGTGGCAACGACGAATTTTTCCACCCCGAAGTGGTGGCTGCCAACCGATTCCGCACTGCCATGAAGGGAGCCGCCGAGAAAGTGGAGGTGTCGCCCAACGGCCAGGTGCTGCTCGTGAACCGCGGAAAGAAAGGTGCAGCCGTGGTCAACATCAACAAGTCGGCCAACTTCGTCGACCTGCCTACCGGACTGCCCGACGGCACATATCATGACACTGTCTATGGCAAGGAATTCAAGGTGAAGAAAGGTCGCCTCACCGGAGTGCTCGCGCCAATGCGCAGCTACATCATCACAAAATAAGCATCTGATAGTCAACCATCATCTCGGTCGGCAGGAGAAGTCCCGCCGACTGAACTTTTTTATAGCCCCGGATGTTCTAAGCCAATAGAAAACGGGAGACGGAACGCAATGCCGGCTCCGGAGGCAGGAATTGGCACGCTATTTGCTAAGAATGTGAAGCGGACGGCGGTCTGACATTTTCCGCCCTCCGACAAATACGAAATAAAAAAACCTTAAATATAAAAGTTATGAAGATTCAGCCACTGGCCGATCGCGTCCTGATCGAGCCCACCGCCGCAGAGGAAGTTACCATGGGCGGCATCATCATCCCCGACTCCGCCAAGGAGAAACCCCTCAAAGGCAAAGTGCTGGCCGTAGGCGGAGGCACCAAAGACGAGGAGATGGTACTCAAACCCGGCGACGAGGTGCTCTATGGCAAATATGCCGGCACCGAAATCGAGTTTGAGGGCACAAAATACCTGATGATGCGTCAGGCCGACGTGCTCGCCGTAATCAAATAAACCCCTTATTTCCTCTCAATCATTTCAGAATCATCATTTTGAATCATGGCTAAAGAAATCAAATTCAATATCAAGGCTCGTGAAGAGCTCAAAAACGGCGTCGACGCCCTTGCCGATGCCGTGAAGGTTACACTCGGTCCCAAAGGCCGCAACGTGATCATCGAAAAGAAATTCGGCGCTCCCCATATCACCAAAGACGGCGTTACCGTGGCCCGCGAGATCGAACTGGAAGATTCGTTCCAGAACATGGGCGCACAGCTCGTGAAGGAAGTGGCATCGAAGACCGGCGACCAGGCCGGCGACGGAACCACCACAGCTACCGTGCTTGCCCAGGCAATCGTGAACGAAGGCCTTAAGAACGTGGCTGCCGGTGCCAACCCCATGGACCTCAAGCGCGGCATCGACAAGGCCGTAAGCAAGGTTGTGGAAGGCATCAGGGCCCAGAGCCAGGAAGTGGACGACGACATCAACAAGATTGAAAACGTGGCCCGCGTATCGGCCAACAACGACGAGCAGATCGGCCGCCTCATCGCCGAAGCAATGCAGAAGGTGAAGAAGGAAGGCGTGATTACTGTAGAGGAGGCCAAAGGCACTGAAACCACCGTCGACATCGTAGAAGGCATGGAGTTCGACCGCGGCTACATCTCCCCCTACTTCGTTACCAACAGCGACAAGATGGAGTGTGAGATGGACACCCCCTACATCCTTCTCTACGACAAGAAGATCTCCAACCTCAAGGATATGCTCCCCGTGCTCGAGGCCGTGGCCCAGAGCGGACGTCCCCTCCTCATCATCGCCGAGGATGTTGACAATGAAGCTCTTGCCACTCTCGTGGTTAACCGTCTGCGCGGCTCGCTCAAGATCTGTGCCGTGAAGGCTCCCGGCTTCGGCGACCGCCGCAAGGAGATGCTTGAAGACATCGCCGTGCTCACCGGAGGCACTGTAATCAGCGAGGTGAAGGGAATGCAGCTCTCGCAGGCTACAATCAACGACCTCGGAACCGCCGAGAAGGTAACCGTAAGCAAAGACTCCACCATCATGGTCAACGGTGCAGGCTCGAAGGAGCTCATCGCCGCCCGCGTGGCTCAGATAAAGGCTCAGATCGAGTCGACCTCCTCCAACTACGACAAGGAGAAACTTCAGGAGCGCCTCGCCAAGCTCGCCGGCGGCGTAGCCGTGCTCTACATCGGCGCCCCCTCCGAGGTTGAGATGAAGGAGAAGAAAGACCGCGTTGACGATGCCCTCAGCGCTACCCGCGCAGCCATCGCCGAAGGTATCGTGCCCGGCGGCGGCGTGGCCTACATCCGCTGCCTCGACACTCTCGACGAGCTCAAGGGCGACAACGATGACGAGAACACCGGCATCGCCATCATCCGCCGTGCCATTGAGGAGCCCCTCCGCCAGATTGTTGCCAACGCTGGTCTCGAAGGCGCTGTAATCGTTCAGAAAGTGAAGGACGGCAAGGGAGACTTCGGCTTCAACGCCCGCACCGACTCTTACGAAAACTTCTTCGCAACCGGCGTCATCGACCCCGCCAAGGTTACCCGCGTGGCTCTTGAGAACGCTGCCAGCATCGCCGGCATGTTCCTCACCACTGAGTGCGTGATCGCCGACAAGAAGGAAGACGCTCCCGCCATGCCTGCCATGCCCAACCCCGGAATGGGCGGCATGATGTAATCTGAATTACTTTGTAACTCTCATATACAATCACCTCCGCTCGCCGGAGGTGATTTTTTTATTGACGGTCTTTTTTTATTGACATGGAAAACTATTCTCATCTCAGGTTCACGCCTGAACATATCACCAGCCTCGCCCCCGACGAGATTTTCGTATTCGGAAGCAACCTCGACGGCATCCATGCCGGAGGAGCCGCTCGCGTGGCGTACGAACGGTTCGGGGCAGTTTGGGGACAGGGCGTAGGTCTGCAAGGCCAGTCGTATGCCATACCGACAATGCAGGGAGGCGTGGAAACCATCCGCCCTTACGTGGAGCAATTCTTCGACCTCGCCCGCGAATGGGACCAGACCACTTTTCTCGTAACCCGCATCGGCTGCGGCATCGCAGGCTTCACCGACGAGGAAATCGCACCTCTGTTTGCCGAAGCCCTCGACCTCTACAACGTGGTGCTTCCGCGTTCATTTGTCGAGGTGCTTGCCAGACGCAAAAATATATAACCGAAAAAAGCCGGAGAGCGCAAAAAGCGTTCTCCGGCATATTGTATAGTCTTGATTCCTTGTCGGAATCTGCCAGTGTTCAGTTGAAGCGTGCGGATTTACTTCAGGGCAGCCTGAACTGCGTCGTTGGGCACCATTTCCTCTTTGAAGATATAAGCGCCGGTTTTAGGAGATTTCTCCATCTTGATGACCTTGCTGTAGGTGCGTCCTTCACCTTTCTGAAGCGACGCGACGGTTTTCTTTGCCATTGTTCAGTGCTTATTTAATTTCTTTGTGGACGGTAACTTTCTTGAGGATGGGGTTGTATTTCTTCAACTCCAGACGCTCGGTGGTGTTCTTGCGGTTTTTGGTAGTGATGTATCTCGACATACCGGGCATGCCGCTTGCCTTATGTTCGGTGCATTCGAGGATTACCTGAACGCGGTTACCTTTTGCTTTTTTTGCCATAACGAAGAAGTCTCAGAATTAGAGAGAGAGAATGGTGATGTCTTTGAAATCCAGATGACCGGCTGCCTCCGCTTTCTTGAGGGCGGCGTTGAGGCCGATCTTGTTGATAGTGCGGAGTGCGTGGGCGCTTACGAGAAGCTCGATCCACATATCCTGCTCTACCCAGTAGAATTTTTTACGGTGCAGGTTGACGTTGAATTTGCGTTTGGTGCGACGCTTAGAGTGCGAAACGTTGTTACCGACGCTCGCCTTCTTGCCCGTTAGCTGACAAACTTTTGACATGGCTGTTGTTTGATTTTTCTTTGTTGTTAGTCTTCTGTGGATTATGGCCGCCATCTCACTCTCATATCGCCCTCGGACGCATCTTTTCCAAAGGCTTTCTATGGATGTGCCACAAATCAGGCGCAAAATTAATAATAATCCGCGAACCCACCAAATATCCGGCGCTGTTTTTGCCGTTTTTTATTCATTTTCATCCCTTTCCGCCTTTTATCTACACCCCTGCCGCCGATTCGGGACGCGGCAGGGCTTATTCGTCGCTGAAATCCTCCTGCGCCTCGTAGCTGTTGCGCAGGAGCTGGATGAGCATCACCATCGCATGGTTGGTGGCGCTTTCGATCACGCTGTCGCGGTCGCCCTTGAAGTGGAGACACTCGCTGACCACCGTGTCGAGGTATTTGACGGCTATCCACACCGTGCCGACGGGCTTATACTTAGTGCCTCCGCCGGGACCGGCGATGCCGGTGGTGGCTATCGCGCAGTCGGTGCGCATCAGCCGGGCGGCTCCCTTCGCCATCGACTCGGCCACGCTGCGGCTCACGGCGCCGTCGCGGTCTATGTCGCGGCGGTCCACGCCGAGCACGTTGGCCTTGACGTCGTTGCTGTAGCTCACCACACTTCCCTGAAAATATGCCGACGACCCGGCATTCTGCACTATGCGGTGGGCTATGTTGCCGCCGGTGCAGCTCTCGGCGCAGCTCACGGTGAGCTCGCGTTCGGTCAGCAGCTCGCCGAGCACCTGCGCCACGCTCTTGTCGGCCATCGCCACCACTTCGTGGGAGAAGATGTCGCTCAGATTCTGCTGATACTTGTTCATCTTGAAGCGCAGAAGCTCCACGCCGGAGTTGATGCCGGTGAGCGTAATCTTGGTTACGAGGTTCGACGAATCGATCGATATGCGCACATATTCGGGAAGCACCGACTCGAAGTGCTTCATCACCTTGGCCAGTTCCTGCTTCGTATATCCGTAAATCACCACGTGGCGCGTTTCCTTATGGTCGGCGGCCGCTTTTGTCTCGGGAGTCTCACTCATGTTGGTTCTCTGTTTGGGGGTGGGCTATTTATATAATGTGCGAATAGGGCTTAAGGTTTAGATTTCCACTCTGGCGAACGGGGGGAGCGAAAGGTCGCAGTATTCACCTTTCATATATTTGAAGTAACCGGCCATCGCCACCATCGCGGCATTGTCGGTGGTGAAGCTGCGGGGCGGAATCCACGCGCGTATTCCCCTCTCGCGGCAGAAGTCGGCTATTGCGCGGCGCACCCCGGAGTTGGCCGAGACGCCTCCGCCTATTGCCACGCTGTCTGGGCGATAACGCTCCACGGCGAGAGCGAGCTTGTCGAGCAGGATGCGGATGATGGTGGCCTGCAGCGAGGCGGCGAGGTCGGCCTTGTGCTTCTCTATGAAACCGGGGTCTGCCTTCAGGTTGTCGCGCAGCGTATAGAGGAAGGAGGTCTTCAGTCCGGAAAACGAATAGTCGAGTCCCGGTATGTGCGGACGGCTGAACCTGAACGCCTTGGGATCGCCTTCGGCCGCGAGGCGGTCGATGTGGGGGCCGCCGGGGTAAGGGAGGCCCATCACCTTGGCGCATTTGTCGAATGCCTCGCCGGCGGCGTCGTCGATGGTGCGGCCCACTATCTCCATCTCCGACGGCGACTTCACGTAGACTATCTGTGAGTTGCCGCCTGAGATGAGCAGGCACATAAACGGAAACTCAGGCACTTCCTGCCCCTCTTCGGTGCGGATGAAGTGCGAGAGGATATGGGCGTGCAGATGATTGACGTCGACGGTCGGTATCCCTTCGGCTATGGCGAGCCCCTTGGCGAAGGAGGTACCCACGAGGAGCGACCCGAGCAGGCCGGGGCCGCGCGTGAAGGCGATGGCGTTGAGATCCGAGGCCTGCACGCCGGCCTGGCGCAGAGCCTCACTCACTGTCGGAAGTATGTTCTGCTGATGGGCGCGCGAGGCAAGCTCGGGCACCACGCCGCCATAGCTCTCGTGCACGCTCTGGCTCGAGATGACGTTGCTGCGGAGAAGACCGTCGGTCAGCACTGCCGCCGACGTGTCGTCGCACGATGATTCTATTCCAAGTATCGTTACACTCATTCTGTCTGAACGAATTTTACCACAAAAGTACGAAAAAATTTCCGTATTCTCTCATTTTTGACTACCTTTATATCCTCAAAACTCGCTTTTGACCCCGATTCATGACCAAAACATCTTATGACTCACATATTTCGCCCCCGTGCTTCCCTCCTCTGTCGAAAGCGCGCACCCAGCTCTACGCCCGCCTCGACAGCCGCAAGACGCGCCTGCGCGAGGGGCTTTTCATAGCCCAGGGCGAGAAATGCGTCGGCGAGTGTCTCAAAGCCTTCAGCCCTGTGGCCCTCTTCGCCACCCCGGCGCGGATGGCCTCGCGCCCCCTGCCCGACGGAGTCGGCCGCGAAGTCATATTCGAAGCCTCGCCCGAACAGATGCGAAAGATCTCTACCCTCACCAACGCCCCCGACATAGCCGCGGTGTTTCCCCTGCCGCCGCGCCCGCAGGGCATTCCGCGCCTCGACGCCGGCGGCCTTTACCTACTGCTCGACGGTATCCAGGACCCGGGCAACCTCGGCTCGATGCTGCGCACGGCCGACTGGTTCGGTGTGGACGCGGTGTTCGCCTCCCCCGACACGGTAGACCTCTTCAACCCCAAGGCGCTCATGGCCGCCATGGGATCGATAGCCCGTCTCGGCATCACCTATCTGCCGCTCCCCGACCTGGTGGCTGCCAACCCCGAGCTTCCCCTCTACGGCACGCTGCTCGACGGAGACGACATCTACAGTGCTCCCCTCTCGAAGGCCGGAATGATTGTGTTCGGCAACGAAGGGAGCGGACTGAGCGAAGAGATGCGAAGGCTGGTCAATAAGCCGCTCCTCATCCCGCCGTTTGCAGCCGACAGCCATGCCGAGTCGCTCAACGTAGGCGCGGCAGCCGCCATAGTGATGGCTGAGTTCAGACGAAAACGATAAACCTGCGATTCCAATGGCTAAGACAAAAACAGCTTACTTCTGCAACTCATGCGGCTACGAGTCGCCCAAATGGGTGGGCCGCTGCCCCGGATGCGGCGAATGGAACACGATGGTCGAGGAGACCGTAAGCGTGGCCAAAGGGTCGTCGAAGAGCAAACGCGGACTCCTCGACTCCGACGCACGCCCCCTCGCCCTCTCGGCCATCGAGGCGCTCGAAGAGCCGCGCGTACACATGCCTTCAGAGGAGCTCAACAGGGTGCTTGGAGGCGGACTCGTGGCCGGAAGCCTCACCCTGCTCGGCGGCGAGCCGGGCATCGGAAAGTCGACCCTGCTACTGCAGAACATTCTCTCCATTCGCGGAAAGAAGATACTCTACATCTCGGGCGAGGAATCGGCCACACAGCTCAAGCTGCGCGCCGACCGCATAGGCAAGGTGGCCGACAACACGTTCATCCTATGCGAGACAGACCTCGACCGCATATTCGCGCAGATAAAGAACGTGGCTCCGGCAATGCTCGTGGTCGACTCGATACAGACCATCTATTCGCCCGACATCGAGTCGGCGCCGGGCTCGGTAAGCCAGGTGCGCGAATGTGCCGCCCGGCTTCTGCGCTACGCCAAGCAGAGCGGAGTGCCCGTGATACTCGTAGGCCATATCAACAAAGACGGAGCCATTGCCGGTCCGAAAGTGCTCGAACACATCGTAGACACCGTGCTCCAGTTCGAGGGCGACCGCCAGTACCTCTACCGCCTGCTCCGAGCCATTAAAAACCGATTCGGATCCACTTCGGAGATAGGCATCTACGAGATGGCCGACCGGGGTCTGCGCGAAGTGAAAAACCCCTCGGAGATGCTTCTTTCGCAAAACCGCGAGGAGGAGATGTCGGGCATCGCAATCGGCGTTACGATGGAGGGCGTGCGCCCGTTCCTCGTAGAGGTGCAGGCACTCGTATCGTCGGCAGCCTACGGCACACCCCAACGCTCCGTAACCGGCTTCGACCAGCGCCGCCTCAACATGCTGCTCGCCGTGCTCGAAAAGCGCGCCCGCTTCAAGCTCGCGCAGAAAGACGTATTCCTCAACATAGCCGGCGGACTGAAAGTGGCCGATCCGGCGCTCGACATGGCTGTAGTGGCCGCCATCATGTCGTCAAACTTTGACGTTACCCTTCCCCCGCGCGTAGTCATGGCCGGCGAGGTGGGCCTCTCGGGCGAGATACGCACCGCCGCCCGCATCGACCGCCGCGTGGCCGAAGCGCAGAAGCTCGGATTCGAGACCATCTTCATCCCCAAAGGCAACCTCAAGGGAGCCGGCCAGAGCGACTTCGACATCCGCATCGTCGAAGTCTCGAAAGTAGACGAACTCTTCCGCCACCTCTTCGCCTGACCCTCCCCCTCCCTGCTGTTGCAATCATCCACTCCCCCTCCAACCCACAAAAAGGCCCCGGAATCTCTCCGGGGACTTCCCTTTCACTGCTTCACTATTTCACCTTTACTTCACCATCACCTTATAACTCTTTCCTCCGGCACGCACTATATATGCGCCTCCGTTGCCTACAGTAATTGTGTTGGCAGAACCGCTATAAACTGTCTGTCGCGACATTGTCAGCACGCGTACAGTCCCTTCGAAGCCGTCTATATGAATTTCGTTTCTACGTACGGTTACAGAGACATCATCAGCAAGCGTACCGTTCACGCCGTCGAAATCATGCTCGATTGTCTTGATGTTGATAAACCGGTTCCAATACGGAGCCTCCTTGTAGTCGTCCACCGATGCCTCCGGCACATAAAGCGTAGCCTTCTCATATACCTCAGCCGGCACAAGACCTTTCTGTTCATAGATTTCGATATCTGACGACACTACGGGCGGAGTTGCGGCACGGCATACTATTAACGCGAATTCGGGATAAGAAATACCCTGAAAAAGTTAAATCGGCAGCTTGAGAAAAGTTGCCGATTCTTTTGATAATATCGCTGATATTTAGTAATTTAGAGGTGCTAAACTTTAAAATACATATCATGATTACCGAGAGTAAAGTTACTGAAATTTTCTGTATTGCGGATGATTTTTGCAAAGAATTTGAAGTCGAGATGGCATAAAACGCCCTTCCGTCCTCTCCTGACGCCCCGAAACGCCGCCGGAAGCGCATGATGTCAGACGCGGAGGTCATCACGATTCTGATCTGCTTCCAATTCAACACCTACCGTAACTTCAACCATTATTATCTTTCATGCGTGTGCGGACAATGGAAACATCTGTTCCCGCGCCGCTTCTCGTATAATCGTTTTGTGGAAGTCATGCCGCGTTGCTTCGTGGCGCTGACAATGTGCCTCCGCCTTGCCTGTTTCGGGGAATGCACCGGCGTCAGTTTTGTTGACAGCACCTGTATCCCGGTGATCCACAATAATCTGAGTTTTCCGGCAAAATGTACCTAAATTTCCTGAGCTTCGGTTTTTGGTTTGGCCGGAGAGAATATCGTAAAAATGTTGACCTCACGGAGGCTGAAATTTTCTGATAGCACAATCGTCCGAGAAATGGTAACAGCGGATAACAGAAACGTTAAAACTGCTGTTATCCGCTGATATAAAACAATTTGCGGCATTTCAGATGTTCGCGATTTGTAGTGGCTTGCAATTTACAGCGAGCTGAAATTCAAGACATTGGGGGGTACGGGGGCTTGCCCCCGTTGTGTCTTCAGACACCCCCCACCGCCCTCGTAAAGATTTTCGCCCGATGTCCGATTTTCGGTGCGGAATATGCAAATATGCAGAGGCACCCAACCATTGCGCGGTAAAATCACTGCCGTGAAGGTCAAATTTCCGCTTGATTTGGTTATTTCTATGAATTCAACCAGCTTCGACCACTTATTCACTCCGTAAATTAAAAGGTAGGCTAATTGGCCGACCTTTTAAAGTGTATTGGTTATATTTTATCAAATTCTTACCTTGAAAGAATGGTTCTTGACTCTCACGATGTAGATTCCATTTTCTATGCCGGAAATCACTTTTGATTTGGTGGACACAATCTTGGATCCGTCTACGGCAAAAATCTCCACACTATCAGAATCGGATGCCCCCTCTATAAAGAGCGTTCCGCTCAGTGCAATTATGTGGATGTCAGACTTGTCTGCGTTACAGTTGCTTATGCCGGAACCTTTCCCCAAACGGTAATGAGCTACAGAACCATCTGTCTTTGTAGCAAAAGTATAATCCGTGTTGACAGATCTCGTATCTGAAGCCTTTGAAAGTATATAAGCTTCACAGGCAAGCTCGTCAGAAACAGACATCTCAACACTTAAAGCTTTTTGCTCTCCGGGTGTCAGGATAACATTCTCCACTATTGATTCAGAGATTTTACCGTTTTCAGGAGTGCATGTCCTTACAACCATATTACCGAGAAAGTTCGCAGTTCCTATGTTCTTTATCTTGAATGAGAACAAAATTCCGTTATAATTGGTTTCTGAGACCTCAAGCATCTGTAAGCCTGAGGAAAGATTGGCAGTTATATTGTGGCGAGTCGGCAATGTCATCATGCCATATTTTTCAATCCAATCGTTGGTCTGCATGTGGATACCTGATGGCAATGGCGTTTTCTCCCCATCAGGGGTGAGATAACGCAAATAGAACATATATTCACCCTCCAGAGGATAAAGATTGCCCGGTATTTCGAAATCATTGCTTCCAAAACCATTAGTCGGATTGAACTCAAATGTCGATACAAGAATTTCTTTTGAAATATCCTCTCCCGGTCTGCGGCCATACGCATTGATAGTGACCGGTGCATAGCAATTGTTGGAGGAAACTATCCCTTTGTAGTTTGCATTTTTTCTGAATTGAAGCTTATCGCCCCATTTCTTGAGATAGTAGCTGTCATTCCAAGAATCGAGCATAAGGGTACCTGTTATGTCATATATAAGCACAGGATAATCAACCTCGGAGCATACGTCAATGTATATTGGTTCCGGGAATACAATCCCCGGATTTTCAGTTTCGTCAACAATCAACTCATAGCGACCGTTAGGCATCGTAAATCCATTGTCTTTGTTTGTGGGAGGGTCAATGATTGCATAGCCCTCGTAATGTAAGCCTGAATATTCAAGATTGTAAACATCTATTCTCTTATCCGACCAATAGGTTTTCCCTGTCTCGATATTCTTAAAACCGATATAACATCTCTTTATATCGTGAGAATCAATGGATGTAATCAGTGAATTAGACTTGATTTTGACTACAAACGGAGCTTTTGCCATGACATCGGTCTGTGGTTCAAAAGCATTGATGGATAACCTATTATCCAATTCATCTCTCCATTCTGTTTTACCCTCAGGATAATCCTTATAACCTTTTTCAGTAAATACTCCGTCTGAAATGATGAAGAACGGTCTCATAGGAAGCGGATGATATGAAACCATCTCATCCGTGTCATATTCATAAGTGGCAATCATCAATTCCCATTCTCCGTTATCCAAAGGAACGGTGGCGTGTGGTTTACCGTTTGATTCGGCATTCCATCCAATGTATCCCCAATTGGGAAATTGCTTAAGATAATAATGGTCCGCTGCTCCAAGAACCTTGACTTCTGAGCCCTTCACAGCAACAATCTTTGCATTATAGTCGGCCAACGATTCATACGAATTGGTGGTATAGCCGGTAAAACGACCTTCGATGTAATCATTCTGGTCGTTGAGATTTGTCATTGGAGAGCCGGATGTACATACGAATCTTTCTGAATACATTTCTCCTTTGGCTCGTGGAGATATATCGCATATCATTTTCTGATCGGAGTAATAGCCATCTTCATCAGCCTCAAAAAAACTTGGGTGACAGAATGTGATGTCATAATAGCCATCGGCTTCACCTGCCCATCCCCAATTGACATGAACATAATTGTTCTCATCTATTCCGTCCAAAACAAATATATGTTGTGACCACTTTGAGCTACTTACTCCGGCTCCGGTATATAGAATTGGTTTCCCCGCAGTCAGGTTTTCCTGGATTTTCTTCATCCAATAACCGGTCGGTAATGATTTACGGATAAGGAATGTGGCGTTGAAATTGAAATATTTGTCAAGAGATACCAATGGCCATTGGCCGGAAGATTTCTCGTCCGACCATTTCATCAAAGCCGACGCTCCAGTTACATACATCATTTCAGCCACCGCGTCAGCTTGCTCCTGAGTATAGTTACCCTCTGTATACACATCAAGCATCTTGTCATACTTGAAATGCTGCTGGCCGAAGTTTACACTGACCTCTGCAAGCGACCTTTCATCCTTGTACTCAATCGTATAAGGATTGAAATTGTCGGCCTTGAAATGATAGAGAACCTGACTAAGCGCCACTGCATCGCATCCTGTTACAGATGGTTTGCCCTGATATTTAGGGCATTTGGCGTTGAAAGGAGCACCCTGTCCCCATTTGGCTTTGATGAAAGGTTCCACGTGTGCAACTGTAGGATTCGGATAAGTTCCGCTTCCCTGCGATGTACTCTGCGACGCCTTAATCACCGCTTTATTGTAATTTGAAATAAATTCCTCAGCCATAGGAGGAATGTTCTGGATGTGTATGGTATCATTCAGACCATAGCCTATCATTTGAGCGTCTGCTCCGTTGCCCGCAAACATGACAAAGCCAAGTCTTCCGTCGCTTTCCACATTGACTACCTGTGCGGAGTTGGCTATCTGACTGACTGTTGTCCGGGTTACTCTGTTGGCAGGATTCACGCCTATATGTATGGCTTTGCCATGCCATTTTGAGGAAAGTGTTTCGAGCGCCTTCTCACTCAAAACATTTGAGTCGGCTCCGAATGCTATTGCTGAAGGACCAACAATAATCGATAGGAGCAATAAGATATGATACCTATTCATAATGTCGAGGTTCACGTTATTAAAAAATATGACACTGATTTAGGCTCCAATGTGCAAAAGCTTATAAAGAGCCCTGTTCGTTGTCTATAAGTTGTTTATATTTTCAAATCGTCTTATTGAATAATTTGCAAATATAATAAATTTAATTCATTCCCCCAAGGAAAAAGTGAAATCAGGCGGTAGGGCTGTATCAGGCTCCTTGTCTCCGCCAGAATGGCTGTTTGTCTCCGCCGAAGGGCAGTTTGTCCCCGCCCGAAGGATGTTTGTCCCTGCCCGAAGGATGTTTGTCTCGGCCCGAGGCTTCAGCCGAAGGGGGAAATGACAATTGAGGCGCCATCCCCGGGGATGACGCCTCAATCTTATCTGAGTCAATCTATTAGTTCATTTTTCAGCCAAGCCAGGCGAAGAGCTGGGCAGCGTCGGCTACCGATGCGTCGGTGAGCAGCTGGTAGATCGGGCTGAGAAGACCGATGAACACAATGCCTGCCACGCAGATCCAGAGACCTACACGCTCGGAAAGGGCGCTTCTGAACTGGGGAACTACCGGCTCCTCGGGGCTAATCCACATCGCTTTGACTACGAGCAGATAATAGTAGAGCGAGATGATGGTGTTGATAAGGGCTATCAACACCAGCATGTAGAGAGCCATCGAGTTGCTTGCGGTTACGGAGGTGAAGATCAGAATCTTGGAGAAGAATCCTGCGAAGGGCGGGATACCGGCGAGCGAGAACATCGCGAGCGTCATGGCGAAGGCAAGCCAGGGATTGCTCTTATGCAGTCCGCGGTAGTCGCCCATGCTGAGCTTGCCGCTCTGATTCTCGATGGCCTGGATAACGCCGAAGGCTCCGAGGTTGCTGAAGATATAGACGAGGATGTAGAAAAGCATCGATGCCATACCGATCGAGTTGGCGGCAATCACGCCGAGCATTATGTAACCGGCCTGGCTCACCGACGAGAAGGCCATAAAGCGCTTCATGTTCTTCTGACGGATTGCGAAGAGGTTGCCGACAGTGATCGTGATGATGATGATGCCGTAGAGCATCCACTCCCATGCCTCGGGATAAGCTGCGCCAAACGCCTGAACGAAAATCACAAAGAAAGCGAAGGCTGCAGATCCTTTGGAAATTACCGAAAGATAGCTGGTAACGGAAGTGGGAGCACCCTGATATACGTCGGCAGTCCAGAGATGGAACGGAACGAGCGAGAGCTTGAAACCGATACCGGCAAGCACGAACGTGAGGGCAACGATCAGCATTCCGCTCATCTCGCCGCCTGCTACAGCGGCAGCCACGTCATTGTAGTAGAGCGAACCGCCGGAGAGACCGTAGACGAACGACAGACCCATCATGAGCACGGCCGACGAGAAGACGGCGGTCATGATATATTTGGCGGCTGCCTCGGTGCTCTCGTAGTGCTTCTTGTTGAAGGCGATGAGGGCAGCGAGGGGGAGCGATGCGGTCTCAAGGCCGATGACGAAGAGCAGGAAGTGGCGAGCGGAAATCATCAGATACATTCCGAAGAGCGTGGCGAGCAGCAGCTCGTAGAACTCTCCGCGGCGGAGTGTCATGTCGTCGGAGTCGGTCCATTTGAGCGACTGGATGAGGACGATGAAGACGCCGATGTTGAGTATCGATTTAAGCGCGAGCGTTATGCTGTTGCTGACATACATGCCGCCGAAACATTCCTGAGGCACCGTGCCGGCGAAGAATATGGCCACTGTGCCGAGTCCGAAGAGCACGGTGGTGAGGATGCCGTCGGCCTTGCGGGCACCTGAGCCTGCGAAGGTATCGTATAGGAATACGAGTATGAAGATTCCGAGAACGATAAGCTCGGGAATCATTGCCGAAAACTGTGAGTAATCCATTTTCTTTTGTCGTATTTAAGGGCAGGTTCAGATGGCAGCCTGCGTGAGCGATTCAATGATGGGCACGAAACTGTGCTGGATAGTTTCGTTGATCCAGTTGGGAAAGCAACCGATTCCGGCGATGGCCAGGATGAGCGTAACGGTCGAGAAACGCTCGTACCACGAAGCGTCGGTAAGTTGCAGGTGGTGTTCGTCCTGCACGGGGCCGAGAAGCAGCTTGCCTACGACGCGGAGGATGTAGACGGCTGTGATCACGATCGAGCAGGTGCCTGCGATTACGAAGCTGCGGTGGAAGAGGTCGGTGTGCTCAAACGAACCAAAGAAGATTGTCATCTCGGCTACGAAGCCCGAGAGGCCGGGGAGACCGAGCGATGCGAAACCGGCAATCATGTAGCAGACGCCAAGGTAGGGCATTATCTTCATGAGGCCGCCCATCTGACGGATGTCGCGGGTGTGGGTGCGTCCGTAGATCATACCGATGAGGGCGAAGAAGAGGGCCGTCATCAGACCGTGGGAGAGCATCTGAAGGATAGCGCCGGTCATTGCGGTCTGCGTCAGCATCAGGATTGCGAAGAGCACCATGCCGCAGTGCGACACTGAAGAATAAGCGTTGATATACTTAAGGTCAGTCTGTACGCATGCCGAGAGGGCGCCGTAGACCACGCTGATACCCGTAAGGATGATGAAAATCCAGGCAAGTTCGTTGGCAGCCTGCGGAAGCAGATAGATGGCGATGCGGAAGCAACCATAGCCACCGAGCTTCATGAGCACGCCTGCGTGAAGCATCGACACAGCAGTCGGAGCGGAAGCGTGGCCGTCGGGGCTCCATGTGTGGAAGGGGAACATTGCACCGAGAACGCCGAAGCCTACGAAGGTGAGGCAGAAGAGGAGACGCTGCCAGCTGGGATCGATGCATCCGTTCTTGGAGATTTCAAGGATATTCCAGGTGAGATGTCCTTCCGGACCGGAGTGCCAGTAGATGCCGAGGAGACCGAGCATCAGGAAAGCCGAGCCGCCCATGAGCATGAGCGTGAGCTTCATGGCCGAATACTCCTTACGGCCTGTGCCCCATACGCCGATGAGAAGATACATCGGGATAAGAGCCACCTCGTAGAACATGAACATCGTGAAGATGTCGATCGAGATGAAGAAGCCGAACACGCCGGTGGAGAGAAGGGCGAACCAGAGGAAGAAGTTTTTGGGGAGGGGGTTGATTTTCCAGGAGGCAAACACGCCGGCGAAGACGATTATAGCCGAAAGGAGAATCATGAGCACCGAGATGCCGTCGACACCGACAGCCAGCTCGATGTTGAGGGGCGCATACCACATCCAGCTGCCCGTGTAGAGCATTTCGGCGGTTTCGCCTGCCGCACGCAGACCGAGGAAGTCTACGCACAGCCAGATAGCAAGACCGAGAAGTGCGGTCGAGCATACCGTCATCACGGTGCGGATGGCATTCATACTGCTATTGCGGCAGACGCCCAGTCCGGCCATCATGATGATGGGGATGATTACAAACCAGATTAAGATATTTCCAAACATAATCTAATAGTTTTTTCTGCAGTTAAAGAAGTATGAATGAGGTTAGAGCAGACAAATCCATGTGATGGCTGCCACAGCGACTGCACCGAGGAAATACCAGACAACGTATGCCTGGATGCTTCCGCTCTGCATACCCTTGACAGCGACCGAAGTCTTCTGGGTAACCTTTGCGAAGCCGTCCATGGTAGCGTCGATGACGTGGCGGTCGAACCATGCGATGCTGCGGCAGAAGATGTTGAAGATGATCTTATGCGTTACGAACATGTAGAACTCATCCCAGTAGAAGCGGCGGTTGGCTGCTTTCCAGAGGCCGGGCATTGCGTTCTTCATGGCGGCAGGCTTATGGTTGCGCTTCATGAAGAGCCATGCGGCGAGGCCGATGCCGAATGCGGCGATGATGAGGCTCGTGGTGGCTACCTGCGGGTCGATGTGGATGTGATACGGCAGACGGTTCCATGTAACGAGTTCTCCGAAGGGGATGAAGCCCGACACGCAGCTCACGGCAGCAAGGAAGATCAGAGGCACCGACATCTGCCAGGGGGCATCGTGAGGCTTGTGCTCCTTGTAGTGGGGATTCTCTTCCCACCAGAACACCATGAAGTACATGCGGAACATATAGAAAGCGGTGAGACCGGCTACCATAGTCATCCATGCACCCCAGATCCAGTTGTTTGCAAACATTGCGGTGAGCATCTCGTCTTTCGAGAAGAAGCCGGCGAAGGGCCAGATACCTGCGATGGCAAGACAGCCGATAAGGAACGTCCAGTGCGTGATGGGCATGTATTTGCGAAGTCCGCCCATCTCGGTATAGTTGTTAGAATGAACAGCGTGGATAAGGGCACCTGCACCAAGGAAGAGCAGAGCCTTGAACATGGCGTGCGTGAAGAGGTGGAACATCGACGACATATAGCCCATTCCGTCGTGGAGGCCAGGACGGGTAACGCCCAGAGCGACCATCATGAATGCAATCTGCGAGATAGTCGAGAAAGCGAGGATACGCTTGATGTCGATCTGACAGCAGGCGACAACAGCAGCGTAGAACGCCGTGATGGCACCCACACAGGTGATGAAGAGAAGAGCGGTCTCCTCCATCAGATAGACGGGGAACATACGGGCCACGAGATAGACACCTGCCACAACCATCGTAGCGGCGTGGATGAGAGCCGAGACGGGAGTCGGGCCTTCCATTGCGTCGGGCAGCCAGATGTGGAGAGGCATCATTGCCGACTTACCCATACCGCCGACATAGATGAGCACGAGAGCCCAGGTCAGCACCGAAGCGCCCATGAAGGTTGCGCCGCCGGTCGAGGCAAGCACGCCTTCGGGGTTGTGGGTAAGCTCCATGAAGTTGAACGTATCGGTGTAGAACGAGAGAAGCAGGATACCGATGAGGAAGCCGAGGTCGGCGAAACGAGTAACGATAAACGCTTTCTTTGAGGCCGATACAGCCGAGGGAAGCTTATAGAAGAATCCGATGAGGAGGTAGGAGCTGACACCCACGAGCTCCCAGAAGATATACATCTGGAAGATGTTGGTAGCCACTACGAGACCGAGCATCGAGAAGCTGAAAAGCGAAAGGAACGAGTAATAACGCTGGAATCCCGGTTCGTGCTCCATATAGCCCCAGCTGTAGAGGTGCACCATGAACGAGATTGTGGTGATTACCACCAGCATCATGGCCGAGATGGGGTCGAGAAGGAAACCGAGGTGAACGACAAGCGTATCGGTGAAAGCGAGCCAGGTAACGTCAAACACCTGCAACTGCTGGCGGACACCGTCGACGATGAATGCCGGATCTCCGCTGAAGAAGTAGGTGAAAGCCACGGTGTAGGCGAGAGTCAACGTGGTTCCCATGCCAAGAATGCCCAGCACTCCGGCAGTCTTGCGACTCATCTTCACCCCGCCGATTCCTAAGATAAGGAACATCGAGATGGGAATCGCCAAAATCAAAATCGGAAGTGTAATGTCCATATCTTAGAATTTCAATTTTTTGATTTCGTTGATGTCAGTGTTGCCGATAGCCCTGTAGACATTGATGATGATGGCTATGGCGATTGCAGTTTCGGCCGCTGCGATTGCGATAGCAAACAGCGTGAAAATCATGCCTTCCATCTGTCCGGGGAATATGTAGCGGTTGAAGGCCACAAAGTTGAGGTCGGCGGCATTGAGCATCAGCTCAAGCGAGATAAGAATAGCGATAAGATTCTTGCGGGTTACGAACCCGTAGACGCCACATGCGAACATCAGAACGCTGGGCACTAAATACCATAAAATACCTAAGTCCATGCTGATATATTATCTTTTGCGGGCAACTACGACGCCGCCGATTATACAAGCCAACAGTAAGACACTGACTGCCTCGAAGGGAAGCAGATAATGGAATTTGTCAGTGCCGAGCAGTGTATGTCCGATAGTCTGCATGTCGATGCAATTGCCAGCGGCAAGCACATCGGTGAGCGAGCAGCCGGCAGCGCCTACGGGCATGGTGAAGAGTGCGCCGAGAAGCAGCGCGGCTCCGAGCACAGACGCGCAGATGCCTGCTATGCGACGGTGAGACTCGATCTTGCCGCTCTTGTCGTCGGGACGATGAGTGAGCAAAATCGAGAAGATGAACAGCACCATGATGCCGCCGGCGTAGACCGCGATCTGCACAGCGCCCAGAAACTGATAGCCGAGCTGGAAATAGAACAGGGCCGTCGAAATGAGCACGAAGAGCAGGTAGGTGGCTGAGCGCAATATCTTACGCGAGGTTACAGCCATAACTGAGAAAACCAGCATGCTGATCGCCACTACGAAATAAAGAACGATATTTCCTACTGAATCCATTGTTATTGAAATTTTCAAATATTAATGACTTTGTCTTCGCCGGAACCGAACCGGAAGGCGTCTGCGACGTTATATATCCGGAGACTTCGCAGCCGCATCAGGAGATGCGAAATCTTAAGTGAAGTCAGATTCCATAGTCGGCCACAATGCGTCGCAGTCCATAGACTGCGGTTCGCTTTGAAAAAAGCGATGCTCCGTCTGAAAGTCCGGCTTAATGCCGGGGCGACGGGCAGACAGCGAAGACCAAGCTAAACTTCGATTTAAGCGCCGGCCTCGGGCTTTGGAGCCGGAGTCGGATCCGCTGGTTCGGGACGGTAGTTCAACTGCTTGACGAGAGCCTCGCGCGTGAAGGTTGCCTGTTCGAAATCGTTGGAGAACTCGAGAGCGTCCTGCGGGCAGGTGGTTACACACAGCATGCAGAACGTGCAGCTTCCGAGGTCGTAGAGATACTTGTCGAGTTTACGCTTCTTTTTGCCGTCGGGCAGATCCACCATTTTAGTCTCGAGCTTGATGGTGCCGTTGGGGCAATTCATCTGGCAGATTCCGCAGGCGATACACTTGTGGCGGCCTTCGGCGTCATACTTCAGCGTAAGCTCAGCCCTAAAACGCTCAGGGATTTCAAGAGTGGCGCGGTTTTCAGGATACTGCTCGGTAATCTTGGGAGTTACGAACTCCTTACCGGTTACCTCCATTCCCTGCACCAGACTTTTAATACCTTTACCGACAGATGAGAAATATTCCTTTATACTGCTCATTTTTAAATCTGAAATGTTGGTTAGTCTAAGATGAGAACTTATATATTCGGGCTGCCTCAACGCTCCACCTGACCGCCGAGAATATCAAGAAGCTCGGTAGTGATGCTTTGCTGACGCAGTTTGTTATATTCGAGTCGAAGGTCGTCAAGAAGATTCTTGGCGTTGTCGTTGGCGCTCTGCATGGCCATCACGCGAGCGGCCTGTTCCGAAGCCCGGTTCTCGATGGTAATCTCCTGCATCGTCGAGAGGACGAACATGGGAAGCACCTCGTTGAAGATGCGGTTGGGATTCGGTTCAAAGATATAGAGACGGTTTTCGTCTTTCTTCACCTGCTCGGATTCGCCCTGCATTATGGCGCTTTCCGTTACAGGGAAGAGCTGTTCGATGGTGAGCACCTGCTTGCTCATTGATTTGAAGCTCATGTAGACCACTTCGACAAGGTCGAGCGTTCCGCCGAGAAAATCCTTCTGCAGGCCGAGGGTAAAGTCGTTGACTTTCTCACCCTCCATCTTTGAGTCGACACCTTCGGGGATTGCGATGTGGATGCCGGTCGAGGCAAGGTGCTCCACTGCATGCTGAATCTTGCGTCCCACGGGTATGAGCGTAATGTCTACGTCGCTGCCGTGAGTCTCCCTGAGATCATTGAGATGACGGAGCAGATGCTTGAAGATATTCATGTTGTAAGCACCGCAGAGGCCGTCGTCGCTGCCGAAAACAACGACTCCGATTCTGCGCGCTTCCCTCGATTCAATCAGGGGCGACGAATAGTCGGCGTCGGCTGAAAGGAGATGCCCCATAATCTGACGGATCTGATCCTTGAACGGGAGCAGACGACGCAGAGCCAGTTCATTCTTATGAACCTTGGCCGAGGAAATCATCTTCATAGCACCGGTGATTTTCTCCGAAGAGGAAACCGATCCGATTCTGGTCTTTAATTCTCTAAGTGTCGACATTTAAATCGTATTGTTGTCGTTTCCCTCCGCCGTCGCTCCGGCCGGACTTGAATCCGGGCCGGAGCTATACGGAAGGGTATTGCTTAAATTCTAATGTTCGAGCCTTCGCGGGTTAATGCAGATGCGTTACTGCCTCCGTTCAGACTCCGAGAATCAGGAATGTACTGAGCGCCTTGTCAGGCCTTGTACTTACCGGAAATCTCGTTTGCACACTGAGTGATGAGTTTCGTAACTTCGTCTGTGAGCTTGCCGGCCACAATCTGGTCGAGAACCTCTTTCTGGTACTTGCTACGGAGAAGCTGAACAAACAGCGTCTCAAACTCATGCACCTTATCGAGAGGTACGTTCTCAAGCAGACCGTTTACACCGCAATAGATGACGGCTACCTGCTCAGCCACGGGCCACGGAGTGTACTGGGGCTGGATAAGCAGCTGCTGGTTCTTGCGTCCGCGGTCGATCACCTTGGCGGTTACGGGGTCGATGTCGCCGCCAAACTTGGTGAACGACTCGAGCTCACGGAACTGCGCCTGTGCGATCTTAAGCGTACCGGCCACTTTCTTCATCGGCTTGATCTGAGCGTTACCACCTACACGCGACACGGATATACCCACGTTGACGGCAGGACGGATACCCTGGTTGAAGAGAGCGGTCTCGAGGAAGATCTGACCGTCGGTAATCGAAATTACGTTGGTCGGGATATAGGCCGAGACGTCGCCTGCCTGAGTTTCGATGATAGGAAGCGCAGTGAGCGATCCGCCACCCTTCACGATAGGCTTGAGAGCCTCGGGAAGGTCGTTCATCGAAGAAGCCACCTCCTGATTGTCGATGATCTTCGCAGCACGTTCCAGCAGACGGGAGTGCAGATAGAAGATATCGCCGGGGTAAGCCTCACGTCCGGACGGACGCTTCAGGATGAGCGAGATCTCACGGTAAGCGACAGCCTGCTTCGAGAGGTCGTCGTACACGATGAGAGCATCACGGCCGGTGTCGCGGAAGTACTCACCGATTGCCACGCCGGCAAACGGAGCGTAGTACCTCATCGAGGCAGAGTCAGCTGCGGTAGCGGCAACGACTACAGTATAGTCGAGAGCACCGTGCTTTTTGAGCGTCTGCACAGTAGCGGCTACAGAAGAAGCCTTCTGGCCGATAGCTACGTAGATGCAATACACGGGCTTGCCGTCGAGGTAGTTCTGACGCTGGTTGATGATAGTGTCGATCGCGATGGCGGTCTTACCGATCTGGCGGTCGCCGATGATAAGCTCACGCTGTCCGCGGCCGATAGGAATCATCGAGTCGATGGCCTTGATACCGGTCTGAAGCGGTTGGTTCACAGGCTGACGGAAGATAACGCCGGGAGCCTTTCGCTCCAGAGGGAGTCGCATGAGCTTGCCGTCGATGGGACCGTTGCCGTCGATCGGCTCGCCAAGGATATTGATGACGCGTCCAAGCAGACCTTCGCCTACAGGGATAGATGCGATTTCACCCGTGCGACGCACCGACATGTTTTCAGACACTTCATTAACGTTGTTGAGAAGCACAACACCCACGTTGCTCTCCTCAAGGTTGAGCGCGACGCCTACGACGCCGTTTTCAAACTCTACCAGCTCATTCGACCTGACGTTTTCCAGACCATAGACGTGAGCTACGCCGTCGCCGACTTCAAGTACGGTGCCGACTTCCTCAAACTTCACCTGGCTGTCGATGTCGTCGAGCTGTTGCTTTAATATATCAGATATTTCGCTTGGGTTAAGCATCTTCAGTTACTGCTTAAGAGTTTTTGACGTAATTGTTCAAGTTCGTTGCTGATAGAGGCATCCATCCTCGTTGAGTTGACGTCGATGACGAATCCTCCGATCAAGTCGGGATTGACACGCGACACAAATTCGAGCGTATAGCCCTCAAAGGCCTTCTGCACCACGTCCCTCAGCTTCTGCATCTCCTCAGCGGGGAGCTCGGCAGCGGTAGTGATCACCACCTGCGCTATATGATTCTCCTCTCTGTAGAGCTTGCGGTAGGCAAGCACCATCAGATAGGCGAAGTCCTCGCGATGATGGTTGATGATGAGGCGCACGAATCTACGGAAGTCATCTTCCACCTTGTCGCCTGCGGCCGAGACAAGAAGCTTCTCCTTGCGGGCGGCATCGACGAAAGGATTCGTCATCACCTTCTGCATCTCAGGGAAAGCCTCGAAGCTGTCGGCCACTTGCTTCATCTCGTCGTAGACAGCTGTGGCGTTGTTGTGTTCGAGCGCGTATTTGTACAGGGCCCGAGCGTATCTTTGTGGAATAAGACCGTCACTCATCGATTAGTTCTTCTCTATTTCGTCCAACAATTGATTTACAAGCTCTGTCTGTGCCTTGTCAGACTGCATCTGATGACGCAGCATCTTCTCGGCAATCTCAACAGAGAACTTGCTGACTTCGTTTCTGAATTGCAGCTCAGCTTCCTTGCGTGACTGTTCAATCGACAATTTAGCGGCATCCATGACTTTCTTGGCCTCAACGGCAGCCTCCGAACGGGCCTGCTCGATGATTTCAGTCTTCATCTTTGCCGCATCACGCAACATTTCGGCTTGCTGCTTCTGGGCTTCAGCGACATATTTCTGAGCCTCGGAGCGAGCGTTGTCGAGCTGCTCCTTGGCTTCGCGGGCGTATTCAACGCCCTTGTCGATAGTATCGGCCCGTTTGTCCATATTCTTGAGGATCATCGGCCATCCAAACTTCGCAAGCAGAAGGAAGAGGATGATGAACGCGACGAACATCCAGAACACCAAACCAAAATCAGGCGTGAATAATTCCATTCTAAATAGGATTTATCGGAGAACCGAACGATTAGAGGAACAAAGCCAGTGCTGCAACGATAACTGCGAACAGAGCCACACCCTCGACGAGGGCGGCGATTACGATCATGCTCGAACGGATGTCGCCTGCAGCCTCAGGCTGACGGGCAATTGCCTCCATAGCTGAAGATCCGATCTTGCCAATGCCGAAACCGGCGGCGATTGCTGCGATACCTGCGCCGAAGGCAGCGCCGAGAGCAGCCAGAGGGGCTACTGCTGCTAAAATCATTGATAACATAGTTCTGAGTTGTTTTTTGTTGGTTATTGAATTTATTTTTTTTCGTTGTTGGTTGCAGTGTCGATAACGAACTGCCTGAGGAGGGGGGATATGTCTATACTATCAGGCTTCTACAGTGTCGGGGACAATTTCGCCATCTTTATCATGGTGCTCATGTCCGTCCTCCTGCGAGGCGGCAATGAACATAGTGGAA
This sequence comes from uncultured Porphyromonadaceae bacterium, assembly GCA_945873625.1. GTDB lineage: Bacteria > Bacteroidota > Bacteroidia > Bacteroidales > Muribaculaceae > Lepagella. The sequence continues at coordinate 71,682 of CAMCDS010000006.1, forward strand.
AGCGTAGTGAACACGTATGCCTGAATGAAGCTGACAAGCACGTCGAGAGCCAGCATGAAGATTGTGAAAAGCACCGACACCACTACCGACGCTCCGGCTGCGGCCATACCGAAAGCAGCGAAGATGAAGATCAGCAGGATAAGGGTTATCACAATCATGTGGCCGCCCATCATGTTGGCGAAGAGACGGACACAGAGTGCCGCAGGCTTGGTGAAAATACCGAATATCTCGATCATCTGCATGATGGGGAGGGGACACTTGAGCCAGATAGGTACATCGGGCCAGAAAATCTCCTTCCAATAATGCTTCTTACCCATCACATTGGTAACGATGAATGTGAGAAGTGCGAGCGTGAGGGTGATAGCGATATTGCCTGTAAGGTTTGCACCGCCGGGGAAAATCACAATCAGACCCACAAGGTTCATCACCAGGATGAAGAAGAAGCAAGTGAGCAGATAGGGAGCGAACTTGCGACCTTTCTTGGCTCCGAGAGTGCTCTTGATGATTCCGGTATAAACGAAATCGATAAGCATCTCCATGAAGCCCATTCCCTTGCGGGGAGCCTTAAAGCCATTGCGAGTATAGTGGCGAGTCACGGCCATCACCATTGCAGTAACGATGATTACGCAAATGAAGAGGGCAAGCACATTCTTCGTAATCGAAATATCAAACGTGCGATACTCACGATAGTATGTCCCGTCCTGAAGCACATAGCCGGGAACAACAGCATGCGACAAAGCAACACCGGTTGCAGCTGCAACACTATCGGCCTTGAGCTTGACATCAGCTTCCTCAGCGGGCGACAAGGGGAAAATCTGAACGACTTTATCTTTGTGGCTGCTGACTTTTGCTATGATGAACTCATAGTCCTTACCATCGCGGGTAATTTTCTTTATTACGGGTAAGAGATGCTTCTCCTTCTTGCCGGTGGCCTCATCCTCCTCGACCACAACTTCGGTGAGCGAGCCGGATGAAAAGCAGAACCATTTGCCGTCTTCCGCCTTGACAATCACGGGGAGCGGGATGCGGTAAAAGTGGGAGAACGGTACTTCCCAGCCATAGCCATCGCCGAGATGCTCGAAGATGATTTCCTTGACATCAAGACCCTCCTTCTCTTCATGCCCACCCTCGGCCGACGCGAACGCCTGCCCGGGGACCATTAGAAGGGCCGAGATGAAAATGGCCAGTATGCTTGAAAATAGTTTAGTCATCTGATTCTTTATAATCGCATCAAGCATCACCCAATGCGCAATTAAGAGAAGAATTTAAAACATGGAGACTCGGAATCTTACTGAAGTAAATGTCGCGACATTTACTGACAATCCTGCCTTAAGCCATACATCAGTAGATGCAGACCGACACGACGTTGTTCTCTACATCAGCGATGCCACCTTTGATCTCTATCGTCTTCTCGGCCTCGTCGGAAGTTCTATAGACTACTTTTCCGGGTACGAGCACCGAGATGAGAGGGGCATGATTCCGGAGAACCATAAAAAGACCGAGTTCGCCGGGGAGGGAAACTGATTCGGCCTCACCTTTGAAAAGGATCTCATGAGCCGATATGATTTCGAGTGTCATAACTGTATGAAAATTTCAACTTATGTCTATAAGGTCCGCCTCACGTCGAATCCGGACCACGGGAGTGAGTCTCTCTTATACTGACAGTGCCTCAGGCACGAAGCAAAGACACTGTCAGTCTAACTGGAAAATCTTTACTTAACCTCTTCGAGCATCTTCTTACCCTTGGCGATAGCCTCGTCGATAGTGCCGACGTTGAGGAATGCCATTTCGGGATACTCGTCCATCTCGCCGCTGAGAATCATCTTGAAGCCACGGATGGTCTCGGCAAGCGGCACCATGACACCGGGGAGGCCGGTAAACTGCTCGGCAACGAAGAAAGGCTGCGAGAGGTAACGCTGAGCGCGACGGGCGCGGGCAACGACGAGCTTGTCGTCGTCGCTGAGCTCATCGACACCAAGAATGGCGATGATATCCTGGAGCTCGTTATACTTCTGAAGAAGCTGTTTGAGCTGCTGGGCAACATTATAGTGCTCTTCACCGATGATATTCGGGTCAAGGATACGAGAAGTCGACTCGAGGGGGTCTACGGCAGGATAGATACCGAGCTCAGCAATCTTACGGCTCAATACGGTAGTCGCGTCGAGGAAGCTGAACGTCGTGGCCGGAGCAGGGTCGGTCAAGTCGTCGGCAGGCACGTAGATAGCCTGAACCGAGGTGATGCTTCCCTGTTTCGTCGAGGTGATTCGCTCCTGAAGGATACCCATCTCCGATGCAAGAGTAGGCTGATAACCTACAGCGGAAGGCATGCGTCCGAGAAGTGCTGATACCTCGGAACCTGCCTGAGTGAAACGGAAGATGTTGTCGATGAAGAGGAGAATCTCCTTACCGCCACCGTCCTGATCGCGGAACTGCTCTGCAACGGTAAGACCGGAGAGGGCTACGCGGAGACGTGCACCCGGGGGCTCGTTCATCTGGCCGAACACGAGTGTTACCTGCGACTCCTTCACCTGATTCATGTCGACATCCTTGAGGTTCCATTCGCCCTTTTCCATGCCTTCACGGAATTTGTCGCCGTATTTCATGATACCGCTCTCAATCATCTCACGAAGAAGGTCGTTACCCTCACGTGTACGTTCACCTACGCCGGTGAATACGGAGTAACCGTTGTGTCCTTTCGCGATATTGTTGATGAGCTCCTGGATAAGCACTGTCTTACCTACACCTGCACCACCGAACAGACCAATCTTACCACCTTTGGAATAAGGTTCGAGAAGGTCGATCACCTTAATACCGGTGAAAAGGATTTCAGTGGAGATCGCGAGGTCGTCGAACTCAGGAGCAGGCTGGTGGATGCTGCGGAGGTCGTCGCGTTTGAGCGCCGGGAGATGGTCGATAGCGTCGCCTACTACGTTAAGAAGACGTCCCTTCACCTGTTCGCCGGTGGGCACTGAGATAGGATGGCCGAGACTCTGAACTTTCACGCCGCGGCGCAGGCCGTCGGTACTTTCCATAGCGACACATCTTACAGTGTCTTCACCGATGTGCTGCTCTACTTCGAGGATAAGGGTCTCGCCATTGTCGCGCTCTACGCTGAGGGCTGTATAGATGGGGGGAATGGACTCCTTGCCGCCTTCAAACGACACGTCGATTACCGGACCGATAACTTGAGTCACTGTTCCAAAATTGGCGCTCATATCTGTATATAACTTGATTTTATGCTATTAATATTCTGATTGATTAAAAGTGCCAGCCGAGAGCTACAAAGATTGCCATGAGCACGAGGTTGGCGAGTGAGAACGGCATCAGATACTTCCACTCGAAAGCAAGCATCTGGTCGATTCTGACACGGGGAAAGGTCCATTTGAACCAGATAATTACATAAGACACAAAGAATGCCTTTGCAAGGAACCAGACAATCGAGGGAATCCAGTTCATCACGGCGTTGAAGCCATCCCATCCGGGGATGTGGAGAGGCATCCAGCCGCCAAGGAACATCAGCGAGGCGATTCCCGATACAATGAAGAGGTTGAGGTATTCTGCGAGGTAGAAGAAACCGAAGTGGATACCGGAATACTCCGTGTGGTAACCTGCCGTCAGCTCATGCTCTGCCTCAGGAAGGTCGAAAGGACCACGGTTGGTCTCGGCCGTAGCTGCAATCACATAGATGATGAATGCGATGATTGCAGGGATATGACCCTTGAAGATGAACCATCCGTTGCTCTGCTGCCATACCAACTCGTTGATATTCATCGTACCCGCGAAGAGCACTATAGTGATGATGGCGAGTCCGAGAGAGAGCTCGTAGCTGACCATCTGAGCGCCGCTTCGCATTGCGCCGATAAGCGTGTACTTATTATTCGACGACCAACCGGCCAGAAGGATACCGAGAACGCCGACAGACGAAACGGCAAGCACGAAGAAGATGCCGATGTTGTAGTTGATAATCTGAAGGCCGTTGCCCCAGGGGAGACAGGCAAGCATCACTACAGACGAGGTAATCACCAGATAAGGAGCGAGCTTGAAGAGGAACTTATCGGTTCCTTTGAGCGAGATGAGCTCCTTGATAAGGATTTTGAACATATCTGCGAATACCTGCAGCAGGCCCCACTTGCCGACACGCATAGGACCAAGACGGCACTGGAACCAAGCGCAAAGCTTACGCTCGTAGAGGATATAGAAAAGAGCCAGCAAAGCGTATGTGGCGAGCACAAGCACGCCAATTACGACGCACTCTATCAAAGTGGCGGCCCATCCGGGCATGCAGCCTGTGAGAAGGTTGTTGAACCAAGAGGTCCAAATACCGAAATCAAACATCGGAATCGGGTTTAACTAATTATCTGTTTAAAAATCTGATTTCTATATTTTAAGTTCCGCGGGCACCGCAGAATCGGGTGCCCCGGTACTATATTTGCGGCCATGAGGCCTTTCGGTTATCGGTCGATGTCGGGAATCACGAAGTCGAGCGCAGCACCGATGGTGATGAGGTCGGCGATCATGTAACCCTGACAGGTAAGATCCATTACGCCCACAAGGTTGAAGCAGGGGCTCTGCAGGTGAACGCGGTAAGGATTCTTCTGTCCGTCGGACTCGATGTAGACTCCGAACGTGCCACGCGAAGCCTCAACCTGCTGATACCAGCGTCCGGCAGGAAGCTTGATCATCTTGGGCACCTGGGCGCGGATGGGTCCTTCGGGGATATTGTCGACAAGCTGAGCGAGAATCTTGCAGCTCTCCTCTATCTCACGCATTCTTACCATGTAGCGCGAGAATGAGTCGCAGCCGGTTTCGAGAACTTCCTCGAAATCAAGTTCGCCGTAGACTGCATACGGATGCTTCTTACGACAGTCGCAGCTCCAGTTGCTACCACGTCCGGAGGGACCGGTAATGCAATAGTTGACGGCATCTTCCTTGCTGAGATGTCCCACGTTGCGGAGACGGTTCTGCGCAATTACGTTGCCGGTGAACACTTTGTGATATTCCTTAAGACGCGAAGGCATGATTTCGATGAGAGCCTTGACGTCTTTCACGAAGTCGGGATGAAGATCGGCGATTACGCCACCGATGACATTGTAGTTCATCGACATGCGGGCGCCGCAAGTCTTCTCGAAAATATCGAGCACCATCTCACGCTCGCGGAAACCATAGAAGAACGCGGTGGTGGCACCGAGGTCCATGGCCGTACATCCGAATGAAAGGAGATGGGAAGAGATTCTCATGAGCTCATCCATCATCACGCGGATAACCTGAGCGCGACGAGGAACATCAAGACCAAGCGCCTTCTCGATGCAGAGACAGACACAATGACGGTTCTGATGAGCCGACATATAGTCCATACGGTCAGTGAAGTGAAGAATCTGCGGATAGGTAAGACCTTCGCTGAGCTTCTCGATACCGCGGTGGATATATCCCGAGACAACGTCGACTTTCTTGACAGTCTCGCCATCGACGGCAGCGCGGAAACGCATCACACCGTGGGTGGAGGGGTGCTGGGGGCCGATGTTGACCACATAGTCTTCCTCTTCAAACACTTTTTTGGGAACGGCCTTTACCTTGCCGTTCTCGTCCTCGACGTAAGAGACGGAATCATCCTCATTAATCTCATCGGTCAAGCGAATGGGATTAAGCTCAGGATTTGCGTCGTAGTCCTTACGGAGAGGATAGCCAACCCAGTCATTGCGCAGGAAGAAGCGGCGCATGTCGGGGTGGTTGATAAATTTGATTCCGAAGAAGTCGTAGACCTCACGCTCCTGGAAATTGGCAACCTTCCAGAGGTCGGAAACCGAGTGAATCATCGGATTCTCACGGTCCTCGACTGCCACCTTGACAGCGATTACCTCCCAGCTGCGGGAAGTAGACGTCAGATAGTAGACAACGCCGATGGAGTCTTTCCAGTCAACGCCGCACACAGCGGTAAGCACGTCGAAGCGGAGTCCGGCATCATCGCGAAGAGCCTTGGCGAGAGGATACCACTTGGGTTCGGGAACAGAAACGAGCAGGCAATCCCCCTCTTCAAAAGTAGCTTCGGGGCAAATCTTGCTGATTCTTTCTTTTATATCGCTCATGATTTAGAAATCGGGATTGTGGTTTTGACAGGTGATTAAAACACAAGGAAATATCTGATTAATATTTACCCTGCTCCTCGGGATGCTTCTGGAAGAACTCCTTGATTTTCTCCTGACGGTTTACACCGCCGAAGAAACGCTGCACCTTAATCTTACGCTGCAGCTGCATGAGTCCGTAGAACATTGCTTCGGGACGGGGAGGACATCCGGGGATGTAGACATCGACCGGGAGAATCTTGTCGACACCGGGAAGCACACAGTAGGAGTTCTTGAAAGGACCGCCGGAGACAGCACATCCGCCGGCAGCAATCACATACTTAGGCTCGGCAAGCTGTTCGTAGAGACGACGGAGCACGGGAGCCATGCGGTGCACGATAGTGCCCTGCACCATTATATAGTCAGCCTGACGGGGTGAGTTGCGTGCCACCTCGAAACCGAAGCGAGCCATGTCGTAGCGCGCAGCTCCGAGGCTCATAAATTCGATTGCACAGCAGCTCGTGCCGAAGCAAAGCGGCCAGAGGGAGTTGGAGATACCCCAGTTGATCAACTGATCGAGTTTACCGACCACCACATTAGCGCCGGTAGCGTTGAGTTCTTCGACAAGCTTATCGATATATTCGTTGTCTTTGAAGTCCTCACGCTTCATGCTTTTGATATTCACGTCCATTTAAGGGCTCCTTTCCGCCAGGCGTAAGCCAGGCCTAAGATAAGAATAAAGAGGAAAATACCTATGCAAAGGAGAGACTGGATGCCGAGCGAGCGAGCTATGACAGCCCAGGGATAGAGAAAGATAGTCTCGACATCGAAGATAAGGAAGAGGATAGCGAAGATGTAGTAGCCCGTCTTGAACTGAATCATGGACTCACCTCTGGTCGGGATACCACACTCATACGGCTCAGCCTTCTTCACCGAGTACGATTTGGGAGAGATGAGCTTAGCGATTAAAAGGGCGGCAAACACGAGAGCCACACCGGTAATTGCCGCGGTGATAGCCAGAGTGCTATTGCCAATCTCCATCAAAAGGTTCATATAATCGTTTAAGTATTAGTTGGTTAGTCAATGTATTACTGATCCACACGCTGTGTCGGAGCAATATTTTGTGCAAAGGTACTAATTTTCGTGAATAAAGCCAAAAAAATGTGAGTGAAAATTCTTGGCGACAACAGAACCACTTGTGGCATTTTGTCAGAAAGAAATACTTCTAACAGCCAAAACAAGGCATCCGGCATTGACAAATGAAAGCAAGAAACTCCCCGTTCGGGTCTATTAAGAAAATTAGTCTGAAAAATAAATTTTAACTAACGCCTGAACACAGTCCGCGCCCCGCCGAAGGACGGAGCGCGGAAAATGAACGTATCGACGACGCGGACGTCAGTCTTCAATCGGGGTATCGGGATTGAAGGGCTCGTCGGGATTGCTGACATAGCAGCCGCTGAACGACCCTACATAAACCACTCTCGCGCCATTGCCAATCTTATCTTCCATAGCCTTGTTGCGCACGGTGTAGTCTATCTGAATCTTCGTCAGGTCGTCGCTGACGGTAGTAAGCGTGAATGTCTCGAAGGGGAACGAGGTGTTGGGCGTAAGCATGTTTCCGTCCTGCTGTCCGGGAACGACATCGGTGCCGCTGATGGTATATCCGTTGCGGCCGAGTTTCACGTCGAGATCCTTGAGCACGAGGATGAGGGCAGGAGCCTGTTCGGCAAACTTCACACGGTAGAGCACCACGTCAGCCTTCATGGTGCTGGGGTTGATTACTACACGGTAAGAACCTGCCTTGGTCTTATAGACCATATCCTGGCCCCGATAGCTGAATGTGGTGGTGGTGATTCCCCGGTAGGTAACGTCTGACTGGAATGTGGCCACCGCGTATCTGCTTCCTATATTGAACTGAGCGATTACGACGGGGTCATACTTTTTGGAGTTGTCTACTCCGGGCACATTTCCTTCAGAGCGGTAAAACAACGATGAGAGTTTACAGTTGAAGTTGGAAATCAATCCGTTCTGTCCGTTGAGAGAGCCGGAGGGAGCAAAATACTCAATAAGCTCTCCATCTGCAAACTGGCGTACCTTGAAAGAGGTAGACGGGATAGCCAGAGTCTGCGTCGAGTTTCCGATAACGAAGTTTTCACATTCCGTGGTAATGACATCGTCGGGAGCCACGAGCTGGAAATTGTAGGTTGACGATGTGATGAATGAGGGTTCCGACTCAGACGACGGTGTGAAGAGATTGAGAGCGGTATAGACTAAAGTCCTCTCCGACTTAAAGTCATTCTCCTTGTTGCACGCCGGGGCAAGCAGCAGGAGCGATGCGGCCGCAATGGGCAGGATTTTGTTGTAGGTCATGATGATATGTTGTTGATGATATGTTGTTGATTATATTTGCATTGAGAACCCTACGCCGATCTGGAAGGGCTTACCCCGCTGGAGAAACTCATTCCCGATCGACTGGAAATAGAACGTGTGATAACGCGTGTCTGATATATTGGTGGCAAAAATCTTCACCTGCCATATATCGGCACTGAGGGTTGCCGAGCAGCCGGGCACCACATAGAACGGCTGCTTCAGCGTGTTGGCTTCGTTCCAGTAAATCTCTCCGGTGCCGCGCATGTTGACGTCAAACTCCAGACTCTTCAGCTTTCCGCGTCTGAGCGGCACAGTATAGACTGCCTGAAGGAAGAGCGTAGTCTTGGGGACATACGGAAGAAACTTGCCGGCATAGTCCTGCCTGCCGTCGAAAAACTTTCTGAACCGCGCGTCGGTCCATCCGAAAGTGGCCATCAGCGACAGGCGGTCGATCGGAAGAGCCGCCACCGACAGCTCCAGACCGTAGCTGCGGGTCTTTCCGGCGTTGGTCATCATCCTTCCTGTGATATTGCCCGGGGGGAACATGGTCAGCTGTTGGTCGCGGCAATCGATGTAGAAAAGCGAGAGCTCGGTGGTAAGCCTTGATTCCAGAAACGAAAGATGGGCGCCGACCTCGAAGTTCCAGGAATATTCCGGCCGATAGCTCACCATATCGTTGACTTCGTAAGACGAGCCTATGCCCATGAATCCCATAAGGCGCTGCTGCAGCACATCAGAAAACATCTGCGTATTGAATCCGCCGGCCTTGTAGCCCTTCGACACATTAATATATATATTGGAGACCTCAGGCGTCGGAAGGTCGTAGACGACGGTGAACTTCGGTATGAAATTGAGGAACTCCTGCGAGAGGTGTCCGCGGTCGTCGATATCGACATCCGCGTTGCCTACCGGCACAAGCGTGCCGTCGGGAAGCAGATGCGAGACGAGATAACCCGTGTTGCACCAGCTCCTGTAGTCCATGGCCACGTGCTCATAGTCGAGACGCAGGGCAAGCGAAAGCCTGAATCGGCCGAGCTCAAGGTCCGACTTATGATAGATCGCCGCTCCTACGGTCGGGATGGTAAAGTCGCTGTTGAGCGTGAAGCTGCGCGTGTTCCATGAGATGGGATAAGAAGGGTTGCCCTCGTTGCGCTTGTTTTCGATGAGCTGTCTTATTCCATAATCATGGAATGTAACCGGGGCGAGCATGTGAAGATGCTTGTAGAATCCGAAGAATCCTCCAAGCCACGAATACCGGGAACCGGAATCGCGCTTCGAACGCACCACAATCTCCTCGGCCACCGAGGGCTCGCGTTTCTTCTGGGTGAGCGTGAAATAGTCGAGAGGGAGAAAATCCTGGTCGAGCGTCATGTTGTCGTCTATATACTGAAAGGACGTAACCGACGAGAGCAGGAAATGAGGGTGATTGTAGTTCAAGGTGAGCGCGTCGCTCAGCAGGAAGCGGCGGTAGAAACAGGTATCGTTGAAAGCGATCTTACCCGTCTCTACATTTTCATAGGCATACCCTCCCTGATTGAGCGACGAGACGGCGGCCACATTCTGCAGCGAAACGGCATCCGACACACGCCACTGATACTTTGAGCGGAAACTGAAGAGACGTTCGGGGTCTACCTTGCGGCCATTATAGTCGTTGGTGAAATGGCCGTGAGAATAAGAAGCCGCACCTGTGAGCGATAGCGCGTGGCGGCTGTTGAACTTGTGGAACCATCCGGCCGACACCTTGGCGTTGAGCGGAGATGAATACTCAGCCTTAAGCCTCCACCCCTGAAAGCGGAACGGCGAGAGTGTGGTAACATTTATCTGTCCGGCCATTGTGTTACGGCCATAAAGAGCCGTCTGCGGGCCACGCAGCATCTCTACCGACGCTATGTCGGCAATGTCGAAATCGTATGCGTCCTTGTTGAGCACAGGCAGGTTGTCGACATTGAGGCCCACAGCAGGCTGATCCATGCGGGCGCCGATTCCCCTCACATAAATCGATGATGTGATTCGCGAACCGTAGTCGGGGATAAAGAAGTTAGGCACAACGTCGGAAAGCCCTTTAAGCGACACCGCGTTCAGGCGGTCGGCCTCGACGGCGCCTATCACCGTCACGGCCTCGGGAAGACGGAAAAAACGATCGGCCTCCTTCACAGCCGATATACTAACCTCTTGAAGCGTAACAGCTTCTGTGATCGAATCAGCCGGTTGTCCGGCGGAACGGGCACCACCGTGAGCGTCGGGCCGGACCTGCATTGAGGCCCAGCACGACATGATGCCTAATCCGGCTGACATAGCAATAAGGAATCTCTTCATTTCAACTGCAAAATTAGGCATTATCCGCCGCACGGGCAATCACCTTAAATAGTGATTTTTGATTCAGTACAGCACGCGAATCTACTTTTTTATGGTATTGCAGGCTGTCGGTTCGCATTTTAGTGCTATATTTGCACTCAAAACAGATAAACTAATGAAAAGACTCGCTTATATCCTTCCTCTCACCGCCCTCTGCTTCTCATGTTCGCCGAAAGTGTCGGATGCCACAGGCGCCGGCAGCCAAGGCGGAGGAATAGTAGCCGCCGAGCCGATACAGGCCGATGGATATATCGGCGGAACCTCGGCCATGATTCCGAAAGCCACTGCTTTCCGCATGAACGGAGACTATGCCGACAAAGTGGCCGTAACAGTCGATGCCAACGGCAACCTCACCTATTTCCCCGACCCTACCGATATTTCCGACTATTCCAGGCCGGTAGACCTCGGCAACGGATGGTGGCTCAACCGCCAGGGGATAAGCCGCAACTCAGTTTTCACGCGCTACACATTCGAAGAATACAGTAAGCTCCCGAAGGTGCCCACGGCAGCTGAGCTTAAAGCCGCCATCATCCCCGGCTCCGGGGTAGAAGAGATGCGACAGCTCCCCTACTCCATCAATCAGGCCATGTCGCATTTAAAGGAGATAAAGCAGCTTCTTAAATAAAGAGTCAGAAGCGCACTTCAATTTCTACAGGTAAATAAGATGAAATCGATAAAGGAACTATACAGAATAGGCACCGGGCCATCGTCGAGCCACACCATGGGGCCGCGCTTGGCCGCCGAGCAGTTCATCGAACGGCACCCTGATGCCGAGCGCTACTCCGTAACTCTCTACGGCAGCCTTGCCGCCACCGGGAAAGGCCACATGACCGACGTGGCGCTCAAAGACGCCCTCGGAACCGACGGCAAGGAGGTGGAGATACTCTGGGAACCGGAGATATTCCTGCCCCGGCATCCCAATGGCCTGACATTCACCGCCTATTATGCCGACGGTCGGAAGTCGGAGCCTTGGACCGTATTCAGCGTCGGAGGCGGCGCGGTAGTAGAAGAGGGCAAAGACAGGGTAGACACACCCGAAATCTACGACCTCAACACCATGACCGAAATCATGGACTATTGCGAACACACCGGGCGCTGCTACTGGGAATATGTGGAGGAATGTGAAGGGTCCGAAATCTGGGACTATCTGCGCAAGGTATGGCATGCGATGTGCGCGGCAGTGGAACGCGGTCTGCAGCACGAAGGGCGCCTTCCCGGCCCGCTCAACCTGCGCCGCAAGGCAGCTTCATATCTGGTGAAGGCCGAGGGGTTCAAAGACAACCTCCGCAGCCGCGGACTGACGTTTGCCTACGCCCTCGCCGTCAGCGAGGAAAACGCTTCGGGCGGAGTGATCGTTACGGCTCCGACGTGCGGGTCGAGCGGAGTGGTGCCCGGCGCGCTCTATCATCTCTTCCGCAGCCGCGAGTTCACTGAAATCAAGATGCTGCGCGCGCTGGCCACGGCCGGACTTATAGGCAACATCGTGAAACACAACGCCAGCATCTCCGGAGCCGAGGTAGGATGTCAGGGAGAGGTGGGCGTGGCCTGCGCCATGGCCGCTGCCGCCGCGTGCCAGCTCTTCGGAGGAAGTCCGGCGCAGATAGAATACGCCGCCGAGATGGGACTGGAGCATCACCTTGGGATGACGTGCGACCCGGTGTGCGGACTTGTGCAGATACCCTGCATCGAACGCAACGCCTACGCCGCCGCCCGCGCGCTCGATGCCAACATCTATTCTACATTCACCGACGGACAGCACCGCGTAACATTCGACAAACTAATAAAGGTGATGAAGCAGACCGGCCACGACCTCCCTTCGCTCTACAAGGAGACCGGCACGGGCGGACTCGCCGCCGAGGGTGTCTGACATCAACATAACCGCTACGGAATTGAACTCTGATTTCAAGATATACACACTTGGGTGCGGGTCGGCGAAACCAACACTTCGCCACCAGCCCTCATCGACGATAGTCGACTACCGCAACAACCTCTTCATGGTAGACTGCGGCGAGGGAGCACAGACAGCCATGCAGCGTTTCAGACTTAAGCTGTCGCGTCTGCGCCATATCTTCATCACGCATCTCCACGGCGACCACGTGCTCGGCCTTCCGGGGCTGATAGGCACCATGGGGCTGTCGGGAGGAGGAGGCGACATAACCATCCACACCTTTGAAGACGGCAAGGAGATTCTCACACGAATATTCGACTATTTCTCGCGCGACCTTCCCATCGACGTGAGATTCAACGTTATACGTCCGGAAGAGGCCGTGGTTTTTGAAAACGCCTCGCTGCGAGTGCGCACCGTGCCTCTGCGCCACCGCATTCCGACCGTAGGCTATATCTTCGAAGAGAAGGAGAAGCCGCGCCACATCGACCGCCCTGCGTGCGATTTCCACGGAGTGCCCCTCTGGCAGCTCAACGCCATCAAGGGGGGCGACGACTTCGTGAAGCCCGACGGCACCGTGGTGTCGAACGCTGCGCTTACTTCCGACCCCGACCCCTCGCGCATATACGCCCATATCAGCGACACGGCGTTCACCCCTTCGCTTGCCGGGAGCATCGGCCCGGCAGACCTGCTCTTTCACGAGACCACCTATCTCGACGAACACGAATCGGAAGCCGAGGCACGCGGACACTCCACCGCCAGGCAGGCCGGACGCATGGCGGCCCTCTGCGGCGCGAAGCGTCTGCTGACGGGCCATTATTCATCGCGCTATCGCAACGACGAGCTTTTCCGCGCCCAGGCCCTCGAAGAGTTTCCCGACGTGATTCTCAACAGGGAAGGGCTCACCACCTGCATCTGACATTAAGAGTATGTTTGAATTTAACACGAATTAAGTTGAACATACTCCGAAAAGATTCTTTCTATTCACTTGAAGTTAAACTCAAACATACTCTAAGGCTTCAGAATCAGCCGTCTGGCATTATTATTCTGATTTACAGGCATGGAACGCTATCTTAAAGCGTTTCATGCCTGTCGTCTGCCGTGCAGGTGAAGATGAATGAGGCGAACCAATAAAAAACTAAATATTTTAAATTATCAACCCGTAAATTTGTATCTATTCAAAAAAATTATTAATTTGGGGGCATCCTTACTTATTTTTTGGCCAGGGTGAGGATAAAAGATTCAGACCCTTCCCGATTAACCTCACTGAATCAATCATACGTGTATGAGAAGATTTTTTCTCACTTTCTTAGCTCTGTTTGCCCTACTGACTTATTTCCCGACATTCGAAGCCGAAACATTACCCTATTTCAATCCGTGCAACTCCCTCGACGGAATGACTCCTGACGTTCCTTCATCTCAAAACCGGAGGTGGACGGTCAGCGGAAGCGGAGACTTCAAATCATTCACTATTGCTCCGCACAACTCTACCACGCGACAGGACGCCTACCTGTGGCTGCCGGTGATTAAATTTGAATATGAGCATTGCTACCGATTTGCGCTCGATGCCCGAACTCTCTATTCAAATGCCAACGGCCGCTTCCGGATAGTGATGGCCACCGCCCCGAGCAGAAACAACACTGTAAAGGAATTGCTCCCGGCCGAAGAAGTCGGCACAATGTTCGTCCCGGCCGACTGCTACTTCACCCCCGAGGAGACGCAGGAACTCTATCTCGGAATTCACGTGACCAGCCCGGGCCCGGCAAGCAACTTCTATGTCGACAACCTCCTCGTGGAGGAGGTACAGGCAAACGTGCCCACCAAGGTATCCGACTTCAAGGCCACTTCCCACAATGGCGGCATCAAGCGCGTCGACCTGACGATGACAGCCCCCGGAAAGAACGTGCTCGGCGGCACCACCCGCAGCATCAGCAAGATAGAGCTATACAGCGACGGCGAGCTCATCCATACCTTCACCTCTCCGAAACCGAACTCCCAACAGAGCTTCACATACGAAGGCTCGGGAAGCGGCACTCACCTCTTCACTGCCAGAGCGTTCACGTCGGGGGGGAGCTGGGGCGGTGGCCTACGTGGTCGGACGCGTGGGTTCCGAAATTCCCGCCCCCGACTATAACTACGACGGACGTGCATTCTCATATCTCGCTACCTCCATCTATCAGAAAGACGGCGACATACATCTGTCGTGGCGTCCCCGCAAGGGAGCCGAAAAGGCTAAATACAACGTTTTCCGCATGCCCGACGACGTGAAGGTAGCATCGGAAATCGCCGATACCGCATTTACCGAACCGGGGCCGAAGGCAGCCGACGCCATATCCCTCTGGTATCGCCTCGAGGCAGTATATCCCGATTCTGTAAAAGCAATGGGGATTTCTTCCTTAGTCTCAATCTACAACAACCCTCCGTTCCTCTGCGGATTCAACCATAAAGAGCTCTCCAACGAGTTTACCATCTTCGACGCCGACCAGCAGAACGGATGGTGGAACTATTCTTCGCAAGGCGGCATGGGCGTGAACAACACCGACGACTGGCTCGTCTCGCCGGGCATACTTCTGAAACCGGGCAAGATGTACAGATTCTCGGCAGTAACTTCCGCATTCTACCGCGCAATCTTCTATTCGGCTTCGATGGGCCGCACCAACGACTACAAGGGACTCGACACCGAGCTGATACCCTCAACGCGCGTGGCGTCGACTGTCGGCGACACCAAATGGACATATTTCAGCGTGCCGGAAGAAGACAACTATTTCTTCGGCATACGTTCGCATAATCCGGAAAATCCCGACAACGTCAACACCATGAATCTCCTCCGAGTCGACATCGAGGAGGTCGACGGAGCGCTTCCGCTGGCTGTAGACGGCATCAAAGCCATCTACGACGGCACCGACGTCAGAAAGGCCAAGGTAAGCATGACGCTCCCGACAAAGTCGATGGGCGGAACCGACATCACTACCATCACTAAAGTGGAACTCTACAAAAACGGCGAACTCTCAGCATCGAAAGAGGCGCTTACCGCCGGCACAACTCTTGATTTCGACATAACTGTGGAGCCGGGTAAGCTCGACAATTACCGCGTCGTGCCCTTCACGGCCGCCGGCGCAGGCGAACCCTCCGACCTCGAAGTGATAATTATTCTTCCCCGATATGCCAACGACTTCTCGGAGTCTTCCTCGATAGATGGATTCACCTGCATCGACGCCAATCTTGACTCTAACGGCTGGGGATGGTTCAACTCTGTGGTAAGAAGCTATCCCGAGTCGAGCAACGGCAGCGACGACTGGCTGATGACCCCGGCTCTTTACCTTGAGGCCGGCAAATATTACCGCACCTCGATGCTTGTGAGCCGAGAAAAAGACGGCCAGGCACCCAACGTTGTCGAGACTTACCTCGGCACGGAGCCGACCGTCGAAACCATGAAGACCAACGTGGTGAAGCCTTATCAGGTGATGGGCGTCGGCTATCAGCAGTTTGCCCTTCTGAAAGACTATTTCACCGTCGATAAGTCAGGAGCATACTATCTCGGCATACATTCGCTCTGCCCCTCGGGCACTTACGGTTCTCCCCTGCTGCTCGACGACCTCGAAATATCGGCTAAAATCAACGGCGAGGTGCCCGACACGGTTACCTCCTTCTCCATCAACCCCGACATGGGCGGAAAGCTCAACGGCGAAATCAAGTTCAAGTCTCCGACCACGGCGCTCAACGGCACTCCCCTGAGCAAGAACGAGGCCATGAAAGTATATATCTATGCCGACGGCTCCCCGTAAGCTTCGAGACCCAGGGCGTGCACCTCGTTACCATAATCTGCACCAACAGCTACGGACAGGGACGCGAACGCGAAGACGTGGCCTTCTTCGGCATCAACCGTCCGGGCTATCCTCTCAACGTGGTGGTGAAGGAGAATCCTGAAAAGGTCGGTGAAGTAATAATCACATGGGAACACAATCCTCTCGACTACGACGGATTCCCGATGAATCCCGACCACATCACATACGAAATCATCGACCTCACGGGCGACGGAGAGACCACGCTCGCAAAAGACATCAAAGACACCAGTTGGAGCTATCAGGCCCGCCGTCCCGACCAGGACCAGCGATTCATGCGCTTTGCGGTAAGAGCCTGGACCGTAACAGCCGGTTCGCCTGGCGTGTTCGCTCCCTACATCTCTGTCGGCTCACCCTATCAGCTCCCGCTCACCGAGTCGTTCGCCAACTACAGCCCCAGGATGGCCATGGTGCAGCAGTCGCCTGACGGCACAGGTCTGGCAATGTGGGGATTCAACAACTCCGACCCCTTCGGAAGCGGATGCTACGACAACGACAACGGCATGGCCCTGATGGAGGCTATCTTCGCAGGAGCCACGAAGCGTCTGGTAACCGGCAAAATCGACCTCACCAAAGCCGAAAAACCGATACTTTCGGTTCGTATCTACAACCCCGCCGGTGTAAACACCTGCACCAACATTCTTGAAATCCAGGTAAGCAAGGGTCTCACCGACGAGGCCGACTGGGAAAGCGTGGCATCCAACACCATGAACACCTGGGCCGAAGGCGAGAAGGGCTGGCAGAGAATGGAGGTCGACCTTTCCGACTACAAAGGCAAGGTAATCTACATCGGCATCGTAGGCATAGCCGACAGCCACACGTTCACCTGCTTCGACGCCTTCGAGGTGGCCGAAGCCAAACAGAAGAACCTCGGAATCACCAATACATATCAGCCCGAGGAGGCTTATCTCGGCCAGGACTTCAACATCAACGCCCGGGTAAGAAACCACGGCCACTCAACGGCCGAGGGCTATAAGGTGATGCTCTACAAGAACGACGCACTTCTCCAGACTCTCGACGGAGTGGCGCTCATACCCGGCGAACGCCACGACTTCCTCTTCACCGAATGTGTGAACCACAACGACGAAGACTACAACACATATTATGTGGAGGTAATGTCTGACGGCGACGAGGACAGATACGACAACCGCTCGAAGAAAATAATGGTGAAGATACTCGAGACAGACTTCCCGACTGTAAGCAACCTCTCGGGCGGACAGGACGGCGAAAGCCACGTGAAACTGCAATGGGACACTCCGGCTATTCCTACCGCTCCGAAGGAAATCACCGACGACGTGGAGAGCTATCCCTCGTGGGCCACGATGCACACCGGCGTAGGCCGCTACACGATGTATGACATCGACGACATGGGCATAGCCGGCATTCAGGGAGTCGACCTCCCGGTAGGCCTCAACACGAAGCAGTCGTGGTTCGTGTTCGACCGCACCATCTCGCCTCTCGACACCCTCGCCATAGCCGACTCACATTCAGGCACCAAGTATTTCGCCTGCATGAGCCTCTATCAGCCCAACTACTACGCTCACGACGTGCTCGTGTCGCCCGAGCTCTGCGGCGACGAGCAGACCATCAGCTTCTGGGCTCGTTCCTACCACAAGAACTACCCCGAGACCTTCGAGGTACTCATGTCGGACGACAAGGACCTCGATCATATTCTTCAGGAGAAAAACTCTCTTGGATTCACCTATAAGGTTCCCACCGAATGGACCAGGTATGAATATCGTCTGCCGGCCGTCACCAAATACTTTGCAATCAGGCGATATTCAGGTGGCGGATTCATGCTCTTCGTCGACGACCTCACCTACACTCCGGCAGGCAACGAGCGTCTGCAGCTAAGGGGCTACAACGTCTACCTCGACGGCGTGAAGCAGAACGACGAGCCTGTGAGCGGCAACGAATACCTCCACAATCCCGGCAACGGCGACCACACCTACGGCGTGTCGGCACTCTACAACCTCGGCGAGTCGCCCCTTTCTGAGGTGCGCGTAAGCTTCTCCGGCGTCGACGGTATCGAAGCCGGCAACGTAAGGGTATCGGCCGGCAAGGGCGTTATCCTGATTGAAGGAGCCGAAGGCCTCGACGTCGCCGTTTATGCTTCCGACGGCAAGTGCATCCATTCGCGTGTAAGCGACTAGAGCCACCTCGCAGTGTCGGCCTCGGCAGGCGTCTACCTTGTGAAGATCTCGGGCAAGACGGCAAAAGTAATTGTACGATAAATACATAGACATATCTAAGACAGGTCGTCCGCACCACCGGCAGGTGCGGACGACCTTGCATTTTAAAGCTGCTTCAAGGGTTAAATTTAGTTAATTCAAACGAAGAGACTTTCATTTGTAAATTCAGCATGTCGATTTTACCCGAAAAATTTGGTACTGTGATTGCAATTTGCTAATTTTGCCCCGAGAAACCCCGGTTTCCCAAAATCAACCAACAAACGACTCCAAACCAAACCGAATGTCAACCTCAACCCGCCCCAATATCCTGATGATCTACACCGGTGGAACCATCGGCATGATCGAGAATCCCAACACCCGTGCGCTGGAGCCTTTCGACTTCGACCATCTCATCGACAACGTGCCGAAAATCAGGATGCTCGACTTCGACATCGCCAACTATCAGTTTGAGAAACCGGTAGATTCGAGTGCCATGAACACCTCCCACTGGGTGGACATCGCCAGAGTGATTGAAGACAACTACGATAAATACGACGGGTTTGTCGTGCTCCACGGCACCGACACCATGGCCTACACAGCCTCGGCCCTCTCGTTCATGCTCGAGAACCTCGACAAGCCGGTAATCATCACCGGCTCGCAGCTCCCCATCGGCGAAGTGCGTACCGACGGCGAGGAAAACCTCATCACCGCCCTGCAGGTGGCGGCGGCAAGGGAACAGAACGGCACCCCGATGGTGCGCGAGGTGGCCATCCTTTTCGAAAACTATCTCTGGCGCGGCAACCGAAGCACGAAGCACAGCGCAGACCATTTCAACGCTTTCAAGTCGAACAACTATCCCGAACTCGCCCGCATCGGCCTGGGAATCACCTACAACAAGGAAGCCCTCTGGCGTGTGCCCGCCGCCGGCCCGCTCAAGGTACATTCGTCGATGGATCCCAACGTGCTCTACATCGACCTCTTCCCCGGCATCTGCGAGACAACCATCCGGCATCTGCTTGCTACGCCCGGACTCAAAGGCGTGGTGCTCAAGACATTCGGCGCCGGCAACGGCCCGAGCGACCCATGGTTTCTCAAAGCACTCAAAGAGGCCATCGACAACGGCGTGGTGATAGTCAACGTTACACAGTGCTCCAACGGCTCGGTGCATCAGCAGCGTTACCTCACGGGCTGGGGACTGGCGCAGATCGGCGTAGTGTCGGGCCACGACCTCACCTCCGAGGCCGCCATCACCAAGCTCATGCACCTCTTCGGCGAGGGACTCACCTCGGAGCAGGTGAAGAACGCCATGGAGGTGTCGATCCGCGGAGAGATGTCGCTCTGACGCTTACGGTCTGTTGCACTGCGGAATCTGCTACCGGATGAAGGTCATACACACCGGCGACTGGCATCTCGGCCATCAGCTCTACGGGTTCGACCGTGAGCGCGACCACAGGCGTATGCTCGATGCGCTTGTCGAGACGGTGGCGGCCGAGCGTCCCGACGCGCTCCTCATAGCCGGCGACATATTCCACACCCCCAATCCCCCGGCCTCGGCCCAGCGGCTATTCGCAGAAAGCCTCGTGCGCTTTCTCGACGCCGCGCCCGGGCTCGTGATTGTGGCCATAGCCGGCAACCACGACAGCGGATCGCGCCATGAGATATTCCGAAGCCTGATGCTCAGGCAGAACGTGCATCTTATAGGCACCACCGACACCTCCGACCCCTCCTCCCACATAATTGAAATCGAAGGGAAGGGATGGATCATCGCCGTCCCCTTCACCCACAGGAGAAACCTCCCCGAAGGATTCATCCCGTCGCTCACCGAGAGCGTGGCCGCACGCAATGCCGCCTCCCTTCCGGTAGTGCTGATGGCCCACACCACAGTTACCGGAGCCGACCTCACCGGACATGAAGACCGGGACGGATTCACGGCAGGTGGTATCGACGCGACTGGCATCGACACTTTCGGCGAGGGATACGACTATCTTGCTCTCGGTCATATACACAAGCCTCAGACCATCGAAAACGGCCAGAGGACGGCGCGCTACTCGGGCACTCCCGTTCCGGTGAGCTTCGACGAGACCTTCTCCCATTCCGTCAGCATCGTCTCGACTGAACGACACGGAGAGAAGCCCGCGATAAGATGCGCGCAGACCGATGCCGGCCGTCCGCTCATAACCCTCCCGGCCGACGGAAAGCCCGCTCCTTTCGAGGATGCGCTCGCTATGCTCAGAGATTACCCTGATGACATCGAGAGCCTGCTGCGCCTCAACGTGCTTGTCGACGGCTTCCTTCCACCCGAAGCCATGTCGAGAGCCCGGGCAGCCACCGAAGGGAAGCTATGCACGCTCTGCACCATATCTGCCGAACGCGTATCGGCCAAGGAGTCAGGCCCGAAAGAGATGAGCGTACAGGAGTTTCGCGAAGCGTCGCCCACGGATGTATTTGCAAGATATGCGGCCGACTGCGGCGTAGAGATGACCGACGAACTGAGGAGTATGTTCGATGAAGCCATTGAATCGCTTAACGACGAGGAGGACGGGAAATGAAGCTCGAATCGCTTATAATACACAACATCGCATCTATAAAAGATGCTACCGTCGACTTCACAACACCACCCCTCTCGGAAGCCGACGTCTTTCTCATCAGCGGCAAGACGGGAGCCGGAAAATCCACTATCCTCGACGCTATATGTCTGGCGCTCTACGACGCTACTCCCCGGCTCGCCTCCACGCGAATGGAGGGTGGTCTGAAAGACGAAGGAGTGAGGAAGGGTAACGCCGCGGAGCTTACCGTCAAGGCCAACAGCGCGGCGCAGCTCCTCAGCCGGGGCACGGGAGAAGGCTACGTAAGGCTCACGTTCAAAGGCAACAACGGATGCCGCTACGAAGCGGTGTGGTCGATAGCTCGCGCATATAAAAAGGCCGACAAGGCTCTGGGCAAACCGGTCTGGGAGCTGAGGAATCTCGACACCGGGGAATACCTCGGACGCAAGGGGGAGATAAGAAACGAGATTGCAAGAGCCGTAGGACTCGACTTCAACCAGTTCTGCCGCACCACGATGCTTGCACAAGGTGCCTTCGCGCGTTTCCTCGACAGCACCGACGACGAGAAGAGCGAGATTCTCGAAAAAATAACCGGTGTCGACATCTACACACGCATAGGCAGGAAGATATATGAGATAACCTCCCGCAAGCGGGAGGAATACGCGTCCGCTTCAAGAACGGCCGACGATGTGGTGCTCCTCTCAGATGAGGAGATTGAGGAGAAGCGGAAAGAGCTCGTCTCGCTGTCAGAATCGATAGCTGCCGCCGACGTGCGCAAACGCGAATGCGACGCCAAACTTTCATGGCTCGAAAACGATAAAATTCTCGCTTCCGAATCCGATAAAGCCGGAAGCCGCCTTGCCGCTGTGAAAGAGCTGTTTGAAAGCGACGGGAACAAAGCCGACCGCCTGCTCATAGCACAGACCGACAACACGAGGGAGGCCAGGCGCGACATACTGGCTCTGCGCAAAGCCGCGGCCGGCGCCGGCAGGCTGAGAAGGGAAAGGCGGGGGCTGAGACTCAGACTCGGCGCGCTTATCGAATCAGCCTCTGACTTAGACAGGCGCATCCGCAGCTCGGAAGACGAGGCTAAAATGCTCGACGCGATAATTAGCGCGGCGTCGGCCCACCGTCAGGTGTTTGCCGAAAGCGACGTCATCATCGCGCACCTCGATACCCTCATAAGCCTCCGTACTGAGATTGCCCGCATCGGCAGCGAGACAGGCAGGTTCACGCGTCGCGCCGAAGGTGAGCTTACCGCAAAGGTCAGAAAGGCTGAGTCCGCGCTCGAAGCATCGACCAAAGCCATCTCGCTGCTCGACGACAGGATTGAACTCCTCGGCAGCGAAATAGAACGACGCGGCCTTGCGCGCCTGCGTTCCGAACGAAACGCCATAAGCGACTCCATAGCCGACCTGACGGTTCTCGCACACGCTGCCGCCGACCTTGAAGGGGAGAGAAAACGAAGGGTGGACATAGAAATCAGCATAACCGAACACAACAGGCGCATTGCCTCGCTCACGGAGCTGACCGACACCCTTACGAAGGAAGCCACAGCATTAAAAGCCGCAAGCGAGGCCATGGAGTCAGCCCTCGCCGTGCAGCGCGAAAGTATCGATGAATGGGCAAAAGCGGCGCGTGCCCGACTCACTGTGGGATGCCGCTGCCCGGTGTGCAGTCAGGAGGTGAAGAGTATGCCCCCTTCCGACGACGTGCTGCGGCAGATATTCGACAAGACCCGCCGGCTGGCCGAAGCCAAACGGAAGGAATATGAAGACAAGGCCGAAGCCCTCAACAGCACGAAGGCCGAGCTGAAACAGGCAGGCATCGCTACCGGACAGCTGCGCAAGGAGCTTGAAGACCGGACGCGCCTATCGGAGATGCAGCTGAAAGTAAGTTCCGCAGCAGCGAAGTGCGGTTTTGCCTCCGACGAACTGCCCGATTCAACCGCTATTGAAACCGTCATCAGCCGCAAGGCTGAGTCGAGAACGGCCATCGACAAGGAGATCGCCTCGCTTGCTGAGGTGGAAAAGGAGCTTGACGGATGCCGCCGACAGAGACCCGCCCTCGAAAAGGATAAAGCCACGAAGGAGCTCGGAAAAGCCAAAGCGCTTAAGGAGCTTGACGACCTTACGGCACTCATCGAGGCCAACCGCACTCTCTGCGCCGACAAAGATGCGCAGACCGAAAAGGAAATAGCTTTCCTCGCCGGGAAAATAAATGCGGAAGAATGGGACGCCAACTGGCTGACACAGACATCGGATTTCGCCAAGGAGCTGAAAGCCAAAGCCGAGACATTTGCCGAAAACGTCAGGAAGAAGGAAGCCCTCGACAATACCGTCAGACTGCTCAGGTCGTTGGCTTCCACCGTCGTAGGCACAATAGCATCTATAAAGGAAACAGGACTCAGACCATCGCTCCGGAATCAGCCTCATAAGGGAATCACCTCCGACGACGCCCTTATCGCATCTTCGGCCGAATTGCTGGCCATAGTCCGCAGCAATGCTGAAAGGTGGGCTGCTCTTTCGGCCGAGGCCGACGAAATCAGGAAACGCCTGAACCCTGACAACATAAAACCGGCCGACATCCCCTTCCCCCGGCTTCTTTTCCTCGCCCTTGTTCCCCCCGACAGGGCAGACTCCATACGCGAGAGGCTCCACTCTCTCGACATGCGACTCTCGGAGGCGGAAGGAGCTGTGGCTCAGGCATCCGCCAACCTCGAACGCCACCGGCTCACCCGCCCACCGTTTGCCGACGACGAGACAGCACAGTCCATAACCGCACAATCGGCCGCAATTCAGAATAGTATCCTCGAATATTCAGCCCGACGCGGAGCCATCGAGCAGGAACTCAACGCCGACAAGGCCAACCGCAGCCGCATGCTCCTACTTGTGGAGCGACGCGAGAAAGCGCGTGTCGAGTATGAGAGATGGAGCTCCATCTGCAATCTTATCGGAAGCGCCGACGGCAAGGCATTCCGCAAGATAGCGCAGAGCTATGTGCTCTCGGGTCTGGTAGATTCAGCCAACCACTACATGCGGCAGCTCACTGACCGCTACAGGCTCATTTCCGTCCCCGGCTCGTTCCTCCTTTCGATAGAAGACGCCTATCAGGGATATGCACGACGCGCCGCGTCTACAATATCCGGAGGCGAAACGTTTATAGTCTCCCTCTCCCTTGCCCTGGCGCTCAGCGACATAGGGGGTGGGCTGACCGTCGACACACTCTTCATCGACGAAGGTTTCGGCACCCTCAGCGGCGAACCCCTCAACCGTGCCATCGACACCCTGCGGATGCTCCACACCCGCTCCGGCCGCAAAATCGGCATAATAAGCCACATCGAAGAACTCAAAGAGCAGCTGCCCGTACAGATTCGAGTCGATCAGCAGCCCGGCTCCCCCTGGAGCACCGTCCTGACCACCGGCTGACACGCCTCCTTTCTCTCCTCTTATCAGCCTAAAGACCAGTATTTGAATAGGTGTCGATAGAATTTATCCGACTACTTTTCCAGCCGGGTGAGATTTTTTTTGAGGGGTATAGAACCTTTTGAACACCGGCGATGTTGTAATATCAGAAAATCGTTTCATGATGTTAGGTTAGTTCGAAAAAGTATTATGGAAAACATGCTGAGCGGCTGTTGTGATAACAGCCGCTCAGCTATTTTATCGCCCTCGGGTCTAAGACCCCGTTCCCCAACATTTGTTGACGCTGGGGCGGTCAAGCGTCGTGCAGATGTGTTCGCGCAGTGAGGGAGCAATGCGGTTGCATTGTAACCGAAACAAGCGGACGCAGATGCATGACGATTGGCCGGGGCGATGGTAGTTTTTTCCGCGGATAACTGAAAATAAATATATCTGTGAAAAATCCGGGAAGGAGCAGAATTATATGAACCGCAACATAAACATCGCAGATGCCGCCATTGCAATCCCTTTGGCGGTATGAATAATTACCTTAACATCGCATCTCTCAGAGATATGAGACCCCAGCGATAACAAATATTGGGGAACGGGGTCTAAATTAGCGGCGCGGAATGTCGCATTATGGATTTTTATTACTAATTTTGTAGCTTAGAAATGAATATCGAGAATCAAGCTGAACTTTACGATACAGGAGAATGGCATCTCACGGTCTATTTCTCGTGTCGGCGCGGCATGGCTTTTTTGCGCAATATAGCCGAGCCGACCGCTCCCGTGCGCATGCTGCTCGACGCTACATGGAACGCCGAGGGAACTGCCCTGCTCCGTGAAATCGAGAAAGCCGTCTACGAACATCCGGCCATTCTCGACGACTATTCGGCCGACATCATCGTGGCCACTCCCGACACCCTCTGGGTGCCGGCGGCGCTCTGCGACGACGAAGACGCCCTCGAAAGCTGCTACACGTCGGTGCGCCCCGATGCCAACCCGGCCGACATAATGACGGAGACCGACGACGACGTGGCTGCCCTGACCACGGGCACCCCGGGGCTCAGGAGCTTCCTCGCGCGCACATTTCCCGGAGCGAGGGTGCAGAGCCGCGCGATGGTGATGCTTCGCCGCTTCCGCAACTATCCGGGCGGCGGCAAAAGGGTCTATCTCCACATCGAGGACTCGGAGGCCGTAATCACGGCTTTCGACCACCGCCGCCTCATAGCTTCGGCCACGCATCCCGCCCCTTCTACGGCCGACGCATGCTACGCCCTGCTGCTCACGATGGAGGCTTTCGCGCTTCCGGCCGACACGACAGAGGTGTTTGTCAGCGGCGAGGCAGGCATCAGGCGCGAGATTACAGAAATTCTGCGCCGCCACATCAACTACGTGATGCACACCGTGCTCCCCTCGGGAGCCGACAGCGGCGCCATCCCCCTCTGCGCCCTGCTCGCCTCGATGAAGGAAGGCAATGGCAACCACTTTAAAAGCTGAACGACGATGAGGATAATAAGAGGCAAATACGGAAGAAGGCGTTTCGACGTGCCCCACAACATCACGGCGCGTCCCACCACCGATTTCGCAAAGGAAAATCTCTTCAACGTGCTCGAAAACATCACCGACTTCGAGGGGAAACGCGCCCTCGACCTCTTCGCCGGCACCGGAGCCATAAGCCTGGAGCTGGCTTCGCGCGGATGCGCGCAGGTGGTGTCGGTAGAGATGGCGGCCACGCAGGCCAACTTCATCCGAAGCGTGAAGGAGAAGCTCGGCGAGGAGAGCATGAAGGTGATCCGCGGCGACGTGTTCCGCTACATAGCCACATGCCGCGAGAAGTTCGACATCATCTTCGCCGACCCTCCCTACGACCATCCCCGCTTCGCCGAGATTCCCGAGCTGATACTCGGCTCGAAGATGCTGAAACCGGGCACCATCGTCGTGATCGAACATTCGGCTCGCCACAACTTCTCGCGCCTGCCCGGATTCCGCGAGCAGCGCGCCTACGGCAGCGTCAACTTCTCGATTTTCGAGATCGGAGAATCCCCCGAATGAATTTCCAGAAAAACCATAATACAGAACCATACATTATTCAGCCATAAATATGACCGACAAGATCAGACTTGACAGCATCGAGGAAGCCATCGACGACTTCCGCGAGGGTAAATTCATCATCGTGGTCGACGATGAAGACCGCGAGAACGAGGGCGACCTCATCGTGGCCGCAGAAAAGATTACCCCCGAACAGGTGAACTTCATGCTTAAGAACGCCCGCGGTGTGCTCTGCGCTCCCATCACTCTGGAACGCTGCGATGAGCTCGGACTGCCGAAACAGGTGTCGGACAACACCTCGGTGCTCGGCACTCCCTTCACTGTTACTGTCGACAAGCTCGAGGGATGCTCCACCGGCGTGAGCATCCAGGACCGCGCCAATACAATCCGCGCCCTGGCCGACCCCGAATCCAGACCCGAGACCTTCGGACGCCCCGGCCATATCAACCCCCTCTACGCCCAGGACCGCGGTGTGCTCAAGCGCGCCGGACACACCGAGGCCGCAGTCGACTTCTCGCGCCTCGCCGGACTCTATCCCGCCGCCGCGCTCATGGAAATAATGAGCGACGACGGAAGCATGGCCCGTCTGCCCGAGCTGCGCCGTCGCGCCGACGAATGGGGCCTCAAGCTCGTGAGCATACGCGACCTCATAGCCTATCGCCTTCGCACCGAGACCGTTGTGGAGCGCGGCGAAGAGGTAGACATGCCCACTGCCGACGGACATTTCCGCCTCATCCCCTTCCGCCAGATCGACAACGGGCTCGAACACATAGCCCTCATCAAGGGCGACATCACCACCGACGAGCCCGTGCTCGTGCGCGTACACTCCTCATGTGCCACCGGCGACATTTTCGGCTCGCTCCGATGCGAATGTGGCGAGCAGCTCCACCTCGCCCTCAAGGCCATCGAGAAGGAGGGTCGCGGCGTGCTCATCTATCTCAATCAGGAGGGGCGCGGCATCGGCCTCATGGATAAAATCAAGGCCTACAAGCTCCAGGAGAACGGTCTTGACACCGTAGACGCCAACCTCCACCTCGGCCACAAAGCCGACGAACGCGACTATGGCGTAGGCGCCAACATTCTCCACTTACTCGGAGTGAAGAAGATGCGTCTGCTCACCAACAATCCGGTGAAGCGCATCGGCCTGCAGGGCTACGGCATCGGCGTAGAGGAGATTATCCCCCTTGAAGTGGAGCCCAACGAATACAACCGCCGCTACATGCACACCAAAAAGACGCGCATGGGCCACAACCTCCATAAAGTAGACTGACAACCCAACCTGATACCACCATGATAAAGAAAACTCTCATCGGCGCACTGACGCTCGTTCTGGCTGCGGGAGGCACTTCCTACGCGAAGAAAGCCCTATCCCACGAAGACTTCGATGCCTGGAAGTCGGTACGCAACATGCCTCTGAGCAATTCGGGCGAATGGGCTGCCTACATAGTCCAGCCCCAGGAGGGGGACGGAGTGCTCACCATCCGCAACACCCGTTCCGGGAAGGAGATAAACGTAGACCGTGGCTACGCGCCCCGCTTCACGGCCGACAGCCGCTGGGCCGTGGCCCTCGTCAAGCCCCTCTTCGAGCAGAGCCGCAAGGCGAAAATCGACAAGAAGAAAGACTTTGACGCCCCTCAGGACTCGATGGCAATCGTCGACCTCAGAACCGGCCGCGTGGAGAAGATTGCACGCGTGATTTCTTACAAGATAGGCAAGGACGGGGGCGACTGGCTCGCCTACCTTTCGAGCGACACAACCCTCATCAAGCCCAAGGCTCTCAAAGACAAGGAAGCCGGCAAGCCCCTCGTGGTGCGTCATCTCCCCACCGGCCGGCAGAAGACACTCAGATGGGTGAAGGACTATGCCGTGGCCGACGACGGCATGCGCGTAGGCGTAAGCATGAAGCATCACAAGAGCGACTCTACGGCTACCGACGGCATCGGACTGATAATGCTGCCCGACACTGCCTTCACGCTCATCGACCGTGAAAAGAAATGGTATGGCGCTCCGGTGTTCTCGCGCAAGGGCGACAAGCTGGCTTTCACGGCTTCAGACGACTCTGTGAAGAGCGGCACCAAGCAGACCGAGCTTTACCTCGTGGATCTCAACAGCGAAATCTTCACCCCGACAGAAGTGCCGGTGGTTGCCGGGAAGGCTCCGGAGAAGCACCTGCAGCGTCCCCACGCCTCCGACCCCGAAGTGCAGAAAGAGCTCATCGACAGGGTTAAGAAGCAGATGGAGGCCATGAAGGCCAAGTCGCTGCTGCTCAACCAATACTCTGTGCCTTCGTTCTCCTACAACGGCGACCGTCTCATAGTGGGCGTTGGTCCGGTAATCGCTCCCGACGACACTACACTCTACGACTTCGAGACCGCCAACCTCGACATCTGGCGCTGGGACGCCCCCATGACTCCCCCGCAGGAAAACAAGAACATCGAAAGGCTCCGCAAGGTGTCGCTGCCGGTGGTGATTGACCTCGCCGGCAACGGATTCAGCCAGACACTTATCACCGACTCGCAGCTCACTGAAGTGAGCGCTCCCGACAGATGGGACGGCACCTGGGCCCTCGTGAAAGACCCGACGAAGGAATACGTGTCGCGCCAGTGGAACTACACTGCCCCCGAAGAGCTCTTCATCGTCAACGTGAAGACCGGCGAAAAACGCCCGGTAGGCACCGTGCCTTCAGAGATGGCAGAACTCTCGCCTGCCGACCGCTTCGTGCTCTGGTTCAACGACCGCAGATACTACGCCTACGAGATTGCCACCGGCGAGACCCGCTGCATCTCCGAGGGTATAGAATATCCTCTCTGGGACGAAGACCAGGACGTGCCGATGATTCCGACTCCCTACGGCATAGCCGGATGGAGCGCCGACGACAAGGCGGTGCTCGTCTACGACCGCCACGACATCTGGAGCCTCGACCCCACCGGCAGGACCAAGCCCTTCTGCCTCACCGGCGGAGCGGGACGCAAGGCCAACCGTCGCTTCCGTTACATCAAGACCGACGCCGAGC
Organism: uncultured Porphyromonadaceae bacterium; assembly: GCA_945873625.1. Lineage (GTDB taxonomy): Bacteria > Bacteroidota > Bacteroidia > Bacteroidales > Muribaculaceae > Lepagella. The sequence goes on from CAMCDS010000006.1 coordinate 101,376, forward strand.
AGCGCCACGTCGCCGCCGGACAGGAGATGGTGCTCAACGTGTTTGACTATACCGACAAGCGCAATGGCCTTGCGACAATGAAGTACGCCGCCAAGCCCGCCGCTCCGAGCGTGAAGGTAATCGACAAATACGCCTACACCCAGCTGCGCAAGGCCAGGAACGCCAACGTGTTCACATGGCAGCGCGCCAACTTCAACACCTCGCCCGACATCTGGATCTGCACCTCCACCGACTTCGCCAAGGCCCGCAAGGTAACCGACATCAACCCCCAGATGAAAGACTACTCGTGGGGCACCGCCGAGCTTGTGAAATGGTATTCTTACGACGGCAAGCTCACCGAAGGCGTGCTCTACACCCCCGAGGACTACGACCCCGCCAAGAAGTATCCGATGCTCGTGGTGTTCTACGAGCGCAACTCCGAGGAACTCTACCGCCACTACACGATGGAGCCTTCGTGGAGCTGGGTCAACTACCCCTTCTACGTAAGCCGCGGCTACATGGTGTTCGTCCCCGACGTGCACTACACCGCCGGCATCCCCGGCGAGAGCGCCTACAACTACATCTGCTCCGGCGTAGAGGAGCTCTGCAAGGAGCGTCCCTGGATCGACAAGGAGCGCATCGGCATCGACGGCCAGAGCTGGGGCGGTTACCAGACAGCATTCCTCGTAACCCGCACCAATATGTTCGCCTGCGCCGGATCGGGCGCCCCGGTGGCCAACATGACGTCGGCCTTCGGCGGAATCCGCTGGGAGTCGGGCGACTCGCGCCAGGCCCAGTATGAGGTAGGCCAGTCGCGCATCGGCCAGAACCTCTGGGACGCCACCGAGCTCTATATAGCCAACTCGCCCGTGTTCCACGCCAACCGCTGCAACACCCCGCTGCTCATCATGCACAACGACCAGGACGGCGCAGTGCCCTGGTATCAGGGTATCGAGATGTTCATGGCACTCCGCCGCCTGCAGAAGCCCGTATGGATGCTTCAGTACAACGGTGAGGCCCACAACATCCGCGCACGCAAGAACCGCAAGGACATCACTATCCGCCTCCAGCAGTTCTTCGACCATTACCTCAAGGGCGACCCGATGCCCAAATGGATGAAAGAGGGGATACCGGCTGTGCGCAAAGGACAGGAGTTCGGCACGGAGCTTATCGAGACAGCCGACTGAACATAACTGAAAATCAAACGTCAAGACGCCTGTCAGGGCAATAATATTGCTCCGGCAGGCGTTTTTTCTCATAATAACATCTTTTTTACATGATTAGAATCTTTACTTCCCTCCCGGCCCGCGTAGCCGCGGCCGCCATAGCCTTATGCGCATTCTCGGCGCAGCAGGCCTCGGCCATCCCGGCTCCCCGGCGTCCGTTTACCGTAACCCAGCCCGACGGCACCGTCCTCACGCTCATGAAGACGGGCGACGAGCGCGGACACTTCACCATCGACCTCAAAGGCAACCTCGTAACCGGAAACGAGGAGACCGGCTACTTCTTCGCCGGCATCGACAGCCGCGGTGCAGTCGTAAGCTCCGGCATATCGGCTTCTTCCACTCCCTCCGACCGCTTTGACGCCGCAACGCTCATCCCCAGGGCCATGGAACTCCGGGCCACGCGCAGGGCCAAGGCTCCCGCACGTGCCCACGAGGCTGCCACCACCGACGCCAAAGACCCGGACTTCCGCATGGTGATGTGCGATTTCCCGACTTCGGGCAATCTGAAGACCCTTGTGGTGCTCGTGGAGTTTTCCGACCTCAAATTCAATATCGCCAATCCCCGCGACTATTTCGACCGCCTTCTCAATGAGGACAACTTCTCGGAAAACGGCAGCATCGGCTCGGCCAAGCAGTATTTCCGCCAGTCGTCGGCCGGCCAGTTCGACCCCGACTTCGTGGTGGTAGGCCCCGTCGTCCTTCCCGAGGATTATTCCTACTACGGCAAGAACGACTACATGGGCTACGACGCCAACGTGGCCGAGATGGTAACCGAAGCCTGCAAAGGATGCGACGACCAGGTGAACTTCGCCGACTTCGACTATGACAACGACGGCATGATCGACAACGTCTATTTCTTCTATGCAGGCTATGGAGAGGCCGACAATCCGGAAACCGCGCAGTATACCAACACCATCTGGCCCCACGCATCAAACGTCAAGACCGACATGGGAATCACCTGCGAGCTCGACGGCAAGCTGCTCAACCATTACGCCTGCTCCAACGAGCGCCGCGGCGTATACAGCGACAATCCGGGAATGACGGTAGGCTACGGCACGTTCTGCCATGAGTTCGGCCACGTGCTCGGTCTTCCCGACATCTACGACCCCTATTACAAAACAGACCAGTCTGGCAACCTTATCTACTACACTCCCGGCTCGTGGATGATAATGGACTCAGGCGGCTACAACCACGACGGATGCGTGCCCCCGCTCTACGGCGCTTTCGAGCGCTTCTCGCTCGGATGGGTGAAGCCCCGCCAGTTCGGAGCCACTAAGGAATACACCATCTCCCCCATCGGCGAGAAAAACGAGGTATTCATCGTCTACACCGAAGTGCCCTCGGAGTTCTTCCTCTTCGAGAACCGCCAGATGGAGGGTTTCGACCGCTACCTGCCCCACCACGGAATGCTCGTATGGCACATCGACTTCAAGCAGGACAAGTGGAACTATAACTCCGTAAACTCACAAGCCCACCAGTATGTGGACCTCGTGGAGGCCAACGGCATGTCGGGGACGCTCACCAATCCCTATCAGGAAGCCGCACGCCGCCGCGGCGAGCCCTTCCCCGGCTCGCTCAAGGCCTCGGCATTCTCGGCCACCACTACCCCGGCCCTGGTGTCGTGGAAGAAAAATCCGACCATCATCTCGCTTAACGGCATCTCTGAAGATAACGGCATCATCAGGCTCAACGCCGTCAACGCAGAGAACCCCACCGACATCGACCCCTCCGGAGTGGACGGCATAGAGGCCGACGGCAACACCCTGAGGGTGTTGACCGCGCCCGGACGCATCATGATTATGGAGGGCAAGGCCGACGTCTACGACCTTACGGGCCGCAAGATCGGCGTCGTGGCTCCCGATTGTCCGGTAGAGACAGCCCCGGGCACCTACATTGTCAGTGAGGCCGGACGCACGGTAAAGACAATCGTAAGATAATGAGCGCGCTACGGCAGATAATCTCGGTTTCGGATTTTTTTGCTAATTTTGCACTCTGAATATACACACCCCGAAGGTGTCGCACCGCCGTCGGTGCGACACCCTCGAAAACAAGAATAATCAATCAAGACACGAATATGAAGGCTTATGTTTTCCCGGGCCAGGGCGCCCAGTTTGTCGGCATGGGCAAAGACCTCTACGACAACAATACCGAAGCACGCGAGCTTTTTGAGAAAGCCAACGAGGTGCTTGGCTTCCGTATCACCGACCTTATGTTCGAGGGCACTGAAGAAGACCTCAGGCAGACGAAAGTAACACAGCCCGCCATCTTCCTCCACAGCGTAATTCTGGCCAAGAGCCTCGGCGACGAGTTCAAGCCCGATATGGTGGCCGGACACAGCCTCGGCGAGTTCTCGGCCCTCGTGGCCGCCGGCGCCCTCTCGTTCGAAGAGGGTCTGCGTCTCGTCTCCAAGCGTGCCCACGCCATGCAGAAGGCCTGTGAGGCACGCCCCTCCACTATGGCGGCCGTGCTCGCCCTCCCCGACGAGAAGGTGGAAGAGATATGCGCCACTGTCGACGACACTGTGGCTCCCGCCAACTACAACTGTCCCGGACAGGTGGTAATCTCCGGGACGATGGAAGGTATCGACGCCGCTTGCGAGAAGCTGCTCGGCGCCGGCGCCAAACGCGCGCTTAAGCTGAAGGTGGGCGGAGCTTTCCACAGCCCCCTCATGCAGCCCGCCCACGAGGAGCTGGCCGAAGCAATCGAGGCGGCCGACTTCCATACCCCCGTCTGCCCCGTATACCAGAACGTGGACGGTAAGCCCCACACCGACCCCGCGGAGATTAAAGAGAACCTCATTAAACAACTCACCGCTCCCGTGCGTTGGACTTATGATGTCCAGACCATGATAGCCGACGGCGCCGACGAATTCATCGAGCTCGGCCCGGGCAACGTGCTGCAGGGACTCGTGAAGAAAATCGACCGGAAGGTTGCTACCTCCGGCCGGCAGTGATAACCGGCGAGACGGATGCCGGAAGGTATCCGTCCCGATTTTTTTATAAGAGACTTTCTATGAATATAGCCATTGTCGGAGTCAGCGGAGCCGTGGGACAGGAGTTCCTGCGCGTGCTCGACGAACAGAATTTCCCTATCGACAACCTTCGCCTTTTCGGCTCGAAAAGAAGCGCCGGGTCTGCCTACACTTTCCGCGGTAAGAGCTACACCGTTGAAGAGCTTACCGAGGAGAGCGACTTCTCGGGCGTTGACATCGCCTTCACTTCGGCCGGAGCCTCTACCTCAAAGCAGTATGCCGAAACAATCACACGCCACGGAACTGTGATGATCGACAACAGCAGCGCGTTCCGCATGGACAGCGACGTGCCTCTCGTGGTGCCCGAAGTGAACGGAGCCGACGCTCTGGTGCGCCCGCGCAACATAATCGGAAACCCCAACTGCACCACTATTCAGATGGTGGTGGCACTCGCTCCGATCGACCGCCTCTCGCACATCCGCAGCGTGCATGTGGCCACCTATCAGGCCGCTTCGGGAGCAGGCGCGTCGGGGATGGAGGAGCTGAAGACGCAGACCGTTGAGCTCACGCAAGGGAAGGAGCCGACCGTGAAGAAATTTCAGGCTCAGCTCGCATTCAATCTCATACCTCAGGTAGACGTATTCACCGAAAACGACTATACGAAGGAGGAGATGAAGATGTATAACGAGACGCAGAAGATAATGCACTCCGACATCCGCGTCTCGGCTACCTGCGTGCGCGTGCCCGTGATGCGTGCCCATAGCGAAGCCATCTGGGTGTCGACCGAGAAGGAGCTCTCGCTCGAAGAGGTGCGCGAGGCTTTTGAAAAAGCCGAAGGTCTGGTGGTGGTCGATGACCCGGCCAACGGAAAGTATCCGATGCCGCTCGCCGCCGCCGGAGCCGACCCCGTCTACGTTGGACGTCTGCGCAAAGACCTCGCCGACCCCAACGGACTTACATTCTGGGTGGTAGGCGACCAGATAAAGAAGGGTGCCGCGCTCAATGCCGTGCAGATTGCCCAGTGGCTCATAAAAAACGACAAAACTTTCAATAGCTGACAACGTGCTGATTTAGCGAAATTTAGCATATAACCGTATGTTAAATTCTGTTAAATACACTGTTTGCGAAAACAATTTGCGAACCGGCGTTGTTCTACTATCGAAAAGAAAGAAGATAGATTTTTGTTCATTAAGTTCAAGAACTAACGGACTGTAAAAGGCCCGTTAATTAAAACCGGCCACTCGTGAGAGCGGCCGGTTTTATTTCGTCCGTATATTCCGTGCTGATTCTACCATTCAAAGCCTACGGAAGCGCCGACAGAGTTGAGCGTGATGTTGCGGCTGCCGACATACCACCAGTCGGACGTTACGCGCTGATACGTCACGCCCACGTTGAAGGCCTGCTGCGGATGCGTCTTGCTTACAGGTATCTTGATGCCGAGAGAGGGCTTCAGATAAAAGTTCTCGCGGCTCGTGATGAAACCGTCGCCAACCTTGAAATACTTGTTGCTGAGCATGAACGACGCCCCGACCTTCACATCGATGAAAAACGACGGACTCATCGACCCGGGATTATTGCCGATGTTGAAACGGAAGTCGGTGAAGAGCGGCAGAAAGACGGTTGTCGTGGCATTGTCGTGGCTGAAATGTGGGTCGTCCCAGCCGTAAGGGGGAGCTGCCTCTTCGGGACCGTCGGAAGCAAACATCACGTCGAGGCCGATGCCGACACCCATATAAAACCAGTTGCTGTAGCGGAATCCCTGGGAAGTGTTCACGCTGAGCACGTTGGCTCTATACTTGCCTACGCCGCCCGAAAAGCCCGCATCGACATATCCCTTATAGTTGAGCGAACCCTAAAGGGCCGGCTGGATGAGGCTCGGCAACTGATTGGCGATTTCGTAGAGCTGGGCTGAGGCACTGCCGGCCACTGACAGTAGGGCCACGGCCAATACGGTTCTGATACTTTTGAAAATATTTTTCATAGTCGTGTCGAGGAGTTTAGAGTATGTTTGAAGTTAACTTCTATTCACTTGGAGAGGATTATTTTGCAGAAGTATGTTTAATTCAATTCGTGTTAAATTCAAACATACTCTTAATCTGTTTATTTTAGAACGCTTGCCAGGGCGTAAAGGTTGCCGCTCAGACAAGGCTGCCTATCGCCGCCTCTATCTTCTTGACGGCGTGGTGGTACGACGCTTTGAGCGCTCCTACGCTCGTGCCGAGTATGTCGGAAATCTCCTCATACTTCATCTCGTCGAAATAACGCATGTTGAAAACCAGCCGCTGCTTTTCGGGAAGCCGCGCTATCGCCTCCTGCAACGCCCGCTGAAGCTCGTCGCCGTCGAAATACGGGTCGGCCTCGAGCCGGTCGATAAGGAACTCGTCGTCGGCGCCTTCCACCTGGTTGAGACGCTTGCGCTCGCGGCTGAGGAAATTGAGACTCTCGTTGATCGCAATCTTGAAAAGCCACGTCGACAGCTTGGCGTCGCCCCTGAAGTTGGCGATGTTGCTCCATGCCTTCACAAAGGAATTCTGAAGGATGTCGTTGGCGTCGTCGTGCGAGACCACAAGCTTGCGTATCTGCCAGTACATAGGCTCGCCATAGCGTTTCATCAGCGCCTGGAATGCCTGCTTGGCCAGAAGAGGATTCTGAAGGTCCTCCACCAGCAGCTTCTCGTCTATGGGGGCAGTGTAAGCCATCTGTCTTCTTCGGGTGTCTGTTGAGTGATCCGAGTGATGCTCTTCTCAGATATATAAACGTAAATCGAGTCGCGAAGTTACGCTAAAATTTCCGTTTTTGCAAATTATATCCCGTTTCACACCCTCGGTCTACCGCTTTTTATAGCAGGAAATCCGACTTACACAACTCAATATTTGCCTCTGAGGGCAATTTTGATTAACTTTGCATACCCAATGACACCGAATATGAAATTCAAAAGTCTTATCATACTCATAGTCCTCTCGGCAGGTTTCGGCATTTGGAAATGGCACGCGGCAGGCAACGGGGCTGACGCCCCGGAAGCCACCGGCAGCCGGCTCAAGGAGGAAACGCGCCATGCGCCGGCGCTGATGTCGGTGATGCTGCCCGACAGCATCACCTCGCAGATAAAGGACTACGAAGGATTCTCCGTATCGTTCAACAAAGACAACCACACGCCGAACTACGTGGTATGGGAGCTGCTTCCCGAAGAAACCGAAGGTGAGGTGCCCAGACAGTCGAAATTCTGGACCGACACCGACATCGAAGGGTGCGCCACAGACTACGACTACCGCCGCTCAGGCTACGACCGCGGACACATCTGCCCCGCAGCCGACCAGAAATGGAGCGCACGCGCCATGCACGACTGCTTCGTGATGGCGAATATATGTCCGCAGGACCACAGGCTCAACTCCGGAGCCTGGGCAACGCTCGAAAAACGTGAACGCACCTGGACCCGAAAGCACGACGGGCTGATAATTGCGGCCGGACCAATCTACGATAAAAACGACACACAGAGAATAGGAGCGACCGGAGTGAGAGTGCCCTCGGCATTCTTCAAAGTGTTTCTCGCCCACAGGGCCGAGAAGCCGCAGGCACTCGCAGTGGTCTATCCCAACATGTCGGCCTACGGCAACATGACAAACTATTTCATGTCGGTAGACGAACTCGAAAAAATAACCGGCTTCGACTTCTTCTATGCCCTCCCCGACGATGAGGAAGCCGAAGTGGAAAAAACATTCAACCCCAAGGAATGGAGATGAGCGACACCACGATAGCCGCAGTGGCAACTCCCCCGGGAACGGGCGGAATAGCAGTGATTAGACTGTCGGGAACCGACGCGGTCCGAATATTCTGCAAAGTATGGAAAGGCTCTGACCCCACCCGCTGGAAGAGCCATACCGTCCACCTCGGCAATATATTCGACCCCGCTACCGGTTCTCACGTCGACGAAGTAGTGGCCACCCTGTTTCGCGCTCCCGCCTCTTACACCGGCGAAGACACGATAGAAATCTCATGCCACGGCTCGGCACTGATACAGAATCAGATAACCGCCGCGCTAATCAAGGCCGGAGCCACAGCAGCAGGTCCCGGAGAGTTTACACGCCGCGCATTCCTCAACGGCCGCATCGACCTTGCACAGGCGGAAGCCATCGCCGACCTCATAGCCGCGGAATCGAAAGGCGCACACGACCTTGCCCTGTCGCAGACAAAAGGTGAGTTTTCAAAAGCACTCGCCACCCTGCGCGACAGGTTGCTCAACCTCGCGTCGCTGCTCGAACTCGAGCTCGACTTCTCGGAAGAAGACGTAGAATTTGCCGACAGAACCGCCCTTGCCTCCACAGCCGCGGATATACTGGCAGCAGTCGACCGACTAACAGCATCCTACGAAGCAGGCCAGGCATTCCGGCAAGGGATAGCCATAGCGATAGCCGGAACCCCCAACACCGGAAAATCGACACTCCTCAACTATCTCGCCCACGACGACAAAGCCATAGTATCCGACATACCCGGAACCACCCGCGACACCATAGAAGCCGAAGCCGAATACCACGGTCTGAAATTCCGCTTCATCGACACCGCAGGCCTGCGCGAAACTACCGATAAAATCGAAAATCTCGGAATAAACCGCGCCATAGAACGGCTGCGGTCGGCAAACTACGTATTCTGGCTCATCGACCCCACACAGCCCATAGAGCCACAGACCGCGCTCCTCAGACACCACCTCGACGCGTCGCCCGAAATAACCTCACGCCTCTACATCCTCGCCTCGAAAGCCGACGCCCTCCCCTCCCCGACAGCACCCTGCTCCGAAAGCATCCCGACCACCGACATCGACTGCGGGGAAACCTCCGGCATCGGCGACCTCCCCGCCCGACAGATCAGTTCCCGCACCGGACTCGGCATTGACGGTCTGCTCTCAGAGATAGCACGAAGATCCACGGCAAGCCTTGATCCGGCACGCGACACACTGATAGCCAACGCCCGCCACTTCCAGGCCCTCACCCACGCAGCCGACTCCCTGCGCCACCTCACGGACGCCATGACAGCCGGTCTCCCTGCCGACCTCCTCGCCCAGCACCTCCGCGAGACCCTCCACCACCTCGGCGCCATAACCGGCGCCATCACCACCCCCGACATCCTCACCTCCATCTTCACCCGCTTCTGCATCGGTAAATAGACCGCCTGACCATACTTGCAAAACGTTTTTGTAACTGCTTATAAGCCACCATTTTGGTGGCTTTTT
>CAMCDS010000007.1 GCA_945873625.1 uncultured Porphyromonadaceae bacterium
GAGCACGACCTTGCCAAGGTCGGGGTCGCGGGTTCGAGTCCCGTTTTTCGCTCAATCCCTCGCTTATTTCTATAAGCTGAATGTCCGGGTGGCGGAATTGGTAGACGCGCTACTTTGAGGGGGTAGTGGCCATTAGGCCGTGTGAGTTCGATTCTCATCTCGGACACTCTTGAATCCGCAGGCTGTTCTTCACGAACCGTCTGCGGATTCTTTTTTTACCACTCTCTCCTATCCCCTACAGTCAAGAGGGCATACACCCAGCCAACGGCCACGTCAGCAGAAATTCGAGCGTTTGCCGACTTTCATCTGACATGGCTTGAAATCAGCCAACAACCATATAATTCATCCACGATTCACTCCATGAAGAAGTTGATTCTACGAGCAATGGCAGCCGCAGCTCTGCTGGCTGCAGCCTCCGTTCCTTCGGCGTGCGGCCCTAAAACCGACACGACCAACTCGGAAGCAACCGACACGACGGTAAAAACGCAGCGCATAGTGGTGGCTTACGTCTCTGCAAACAGCGACATAATGCCCGACCCGAAGGCCATAACCCACATCAACTACGCATTCGGACATGTCAACAAGGAGTTCAACGGCATCGACATCCAAAACCCGGAACGCCTGCATAAGATCGTAACCCTGAAGGAACAGAACCCCGACCTGAAGGTTATTCTGTCGATAGGCGGCTGGGGAAGCGGGCGATTCAGCGAGATGGCAGCCGACTCGGCAAACCGGACACATTTTGCCGCGGACTGCCTGCGCGTCATCAACGAGTTCGGTCTGGATGGCGTCGACATCGACTGGGAGTACCCGACAAGCTCTGAGGCCGGCATCTCGTCGTCAACCGCCGACACCGACAACTACACGCTGCTGATGCGCGACATCCGCGGCCGGATCGGTAAGGACAAATCGCTGACACTCGCCACTCCCGGCAACGCGAAATACTATGACTTCCCGGCCATTCTCCCGTATGTGGATTTCATAAACATCATGTCGTACGACATTGGCCGCGTACCCTTCCACCAGTCGCCCCTCTACGCCTCGCGCCACACCAAGCTGACGGCCGATTCGGCTCTGAAGTGCCACCTCAACGCAGGCATCCCCAAAGAGAAACTGACACTCGGAATCCCTTTCTACGGCCGCGGATTCAAGGAGTATCCCGACTATATGGACTACAAGGACCTCAAGGTGCTCGACGGCTGCAGGATGGTGTGGGACGAAGAGGCTCGGGTGCCCTACATCGAAAACAAAGACGGCGAGCTCGTGCTGGGCTACAACGACCCGAGGTCGATCGACATCAAGTGCCGCTACATCATCGACAAGGGCCTTCTGGGAGCCATGTACTGGGAATACACCTGCGACAACCCACAGGGCGAGCTGCGCACCATCGTGGCCGACTACATGCTCGGCCGGAAAGGGCGCGACTATGAAGCGTCGCGCAAGCAGAAGTAAGACTCCATCCTCCTCACCCAAACAATTATCTGACGCTTAGACCAATAGCAAATAGCGTAAATATTTTTTAAATAAATATGGGCTAAAAATTTGGAGGTTTCAGAAAATTGATGTAATTTTGCACTCGCAAAACGGAAGCATCCGCTTCACGCTGCAAAAGCTTTTTGACAATCGCGAAAATAGCTCAGTTGGTAGAGCACGACCTTGCCAAGGTCGGGGTCGCGGGTTCGAGTCCCGTTTTTCGCTCAATCCCTCGCTTATTTCTATAAGCTGAATGTCCGGGTGGCGGAATTGGTAGACGCGCTACTTTGAGGGGGTAGTGGCCATTAGGCCGTGTGAGTTCGATTCTCATCTCGGACACTCTTGAATCCGCAGACTGTTCTTCACGAACTGTCTGCGGATTCTCTTTTTATCTTCCACTCCCCTTCCTCTTGATGTCAATAGATTATTCACATACCGGCCACATGAAAGCAACAAACATCAGGCATACAGGCACAAGCCGACGCACGGCGGCCTTAGTCGCGGCCATCGCCCTCGCGGCGCCGTGGTCGCCGGCAAGGAGAGGGAACGTAGTGTCGCAAACGAGCGCGACAGACACCGTCAGGATCGGCAACACGCCGACGCTCAGCTTCTACGCAATCTCCAACTCCGACAACCGAACCCGCATATTCGCGACGCTACGCTGCTCAGTAACCCCCTTCACAGTCTATAAGGCGGAATGGGTGAACTGCGAAGATACCATCGAGCCTACAGAACCTTTCACGCTGATTGCCCGCCCGGAGGCCAAGGCGGTCAGAGACGACGTATGGAACGTGGCAATCGACTTTCCGTTTAAATACAAGTTTGACAGCACCGACGTGCTGACGCTGACCACCGATAAGGGCGTACTCCGGTGCCGCACCTCATACGAGGGACTGGCGCGCGAGCGCATGGACGCCATGAAAACCGACTTCGAGCAGAAAATCGACTCGTCGGAACGCAAGAGCCACACGGCATGGGCAATACTCGGCACGGTGCTGTGCGCGCTGACTGCCGGCGGAGCGGCCGCCTTCATCGCCGTCAGGCGGCGGTTCATCCGCAAGCGGCAGGAGATAGAGCAGCTGTCGATGATGATAGCCGAACGCGCCGACAGCAACCTCGACCTCAAGCGCAAGGTCGACGCACTCTACGGCAGCCGACTCGATACGCTCAATATGCTATGCAACGAATATTTCGACCGCAACGATTCCGACAGACTGAGGATGAAGCTCTACGACGAAGTGGAGAAGCATATACTCTCGCTGCGCGACGCGAAAAGCATCGCCAGCCTTGAAGAGATAGTCGACACATACCTCGACGGCATACTCTCGCGCGTAAGGGAGCAGATACCCTCGCTGAGCAAAAACGACCTCACATTCCTGACATACCTCTACGCAGGATTCTCGCCTCGGGCTGTCTGCATCTTCACCGACATCAAGATAAAGAACTTCTACAACCGCCGCAGCCGCCTCAAAGAGCGCATCCTCGCCTCAGGCGCGGCCGATGCCGACTTTTTCGTGTCTAAAATGTAGGGGCTAACGCACTGATAATCACAATGAGGAATCTGCCGGTTTTCCTCTATCTGATTATCAGATACTTACCTCAGCGACTGAGGACTAAAAACAGCCTCGATTTCTTGGGGGCGCCGCCGGAAGGCGCTAACTTTGCAGCGCAAATCTTCTAAAAACACATTCAAGATGAAAAGAAATTTCATTTGCGCAGCCCTTGCGCTCTGCGCCCTCTGCGCCTCCGCAGAACTTCGATTCCAAAGCCTCGACAACAAACGCGACACCAACATCTCACTGACCGAATCCGACGGTCGCAGCGACATCAGAATCACCGATGCCGTGTTCCACAACGGCGGCAAGGCCTTCCCTGTGAAGAACGTGAAATGCGAGACGAAAGACGGGCAGACCCGCTACCAGCTGAAGTTCAAGCGCCTCACCACATTCAAGAACTGCTACCTCACACTTAAGGCCGACGGCAGAGAGCAGACCATCGACATACAGAGCCGACTGCTGGAATGATGCTCAGCGCCGCGACACAAGCCGGCCGCGGATGCGGCTGAGACTTACCGGCGTGATTCCCAGATATGAGGCCACGTATTCGAGCGGCAGGCGGTTGAGCAGCGTGCCGTGGCGGCTGACGAAATCGGCATACCGCTCCGTGGCCGTGGTGTAGAGGTGGGGGATGAGACACTTCTCGGCTCTCAAGATGTCTTTCTCGGCAAACTTCCTCCCCCAGTTGGCTATCTCTATGTCTTCGCCGTAGAGGCTCTCAAGACCGCTCTTCCTGATTCTGTAAAGCTCGGTGTCCTCAATGGCCTCTACGGTCTCGTAGCCGGGAAGTCCGTTGACGTAGCTCTCCATCGAGACAACTACTGCGCCCTCCTCGCCGAACCAGAATGTAACCTCCCGCCCGGCGGCATCGACGTAGGCCCTGACGAGGCCGCGCTTCACGAAATAGACGTTGCGGTCCACAGTCTGCGAATCGATTATCACGGAGCCGCGCCGGAAAGACACCTCGTCGGCTATCGACAGCATCTTCTCCACCGCTGAATCGGAAATGCGGCATACGCCAAGGAGTATATCGGCCAGTTTCATTTTGCAAAATTACTTACTTATTATCAAATGATAATCGGGAAGCATCGGAAAGTTTGTAATTTTGCACCACAAAAAGCAAATAATGAAATGAACTGGATCATCCTTATCCTGGCCGGACTGATGGAGGTGGCGTTCACCTTCTGTCTCGGCAAGACAAAGACCGTCTCCGGCACCATGCAATACTGGTGGTGGGGCGGTTTTCTCGTAGCCCTCGCTCTCAGCATGTATCTCATGGCGCGCGCGGCGCGCACCATACCCATCGGCACGGTCTATCCCGTCTGGACGGGCATCGGAGCCGTAGGAGCCGTGCTGGTCGGAATATTCTTCTTCAACGAGCCTACGGGCTTCTGGCGGATATTCTTCATCACCACACTCATCATCTCGATTGTGGGCCTTAAATGCGTATAGACCATGCAACAGCCTGAAATGCGGCGGAGCAGGCAGCTGATGCCTGAATCCGAAACTATCGACATACTCCGAAGCGCGTCAAACTGCGTGCTGTCGCTCACTGACCCCGAAGGCGGGCCTTACGGCGTGCCCCTCAGCTTCGCCTTCGACGGCCGCGGCGCTCTATTTCCACAGCGCCGTGGCCGGCAGGAAAATCGACTGCATCCGGAACGACGGCAGAGCCTCGGTATGCGTCATAGCAGCCGACGACGTGCGCCCCGAGGAATTCACCACCTATTTCAGGAGTGTCATTGCCTCGGGACGGATTTCTGTGGTCGATGATTCGGATGAAGTGCTCAAAGGGTTGCGGCTGCTCTGCGAGAAGTATTCGCCCGGAGTCGACAGCGCGGCGGAGATAGCCTCATCCCTGCCGCGTGTGGCGGTGCTCAGACTCGATATCGAGGTGCTTTCCGGAAAGGAGGCAATCGAGCTTACCCGCAGCCGGAGCTGACCGGGCGGCGGCGTCAGGCGTCGGCTATCATGGCGAGGAACTCGTCTTCGCTCAGGATGTCGATGCCGAGCAAACGGCATTTTTCGAGCTTGGAGGGGCCCATGTTCTCTCCGGCGAGCACGAAACTCGTCTTCTTCGATATGCTTCCCGAATTTTTCCCTCCGTTGTTTTCTATCAGCTCCTTGTATTCGTCGCGCGAATGTCGGGCGAACGTGCCCGAAATCACTATCGTCTTCCCTTCGAGGGCATTCCCCTTCGGAGCCATCTTGTCGGCCGACAGCTCCATTCTCACGCCGGCGGCCGCGAGGCGGTCGATATTGTCGACGGCTATGGGGTCGCGCAGATAATCGCAGATACACCGGGCGATGACCGGACCTATGTCGGGCACGGCCGTCAGCTCGGCCTCGCTCATCGCGCGCAGACGCTCCATGCTTTTGACGGCCATTGCCAGACGCTTGGCCGTGGTCTCGCCCACATTCGGAATCGAAAGGGCATATACCACGCGCTCGAAAGGCACCTGCTTCGAGGCCTCGATGCCGTCGAGGATACGCCTTGCGGTCTTCTCCCCCACACGCTCGAGCTTCGACAGTTTCTCTTCAGTGAGGTCGTAGAGGTCGGCTATATGCCTCACGAGTCCGCAGGCATAGAGCAGCTCGGCCGTCTCCTCCCCTATCCCGTCGATGTCCATCATGCGGCGGGCGCAGAAATGCTCGATCTTGCCGGTGATCTGCGGACGGCATCCGTTGGCGTTGGGACAGCGCCAGGCGGCCTCCCCCTCCACGCGCACGAGCGGAGTTCCGCACTCCGGACAGCGGCTCACAAACTCCACTCCGGCCGCGCCGGCCTTGCGTTTGGTAAGCTCCACTCCCACTATCTTGGGGATTATCTCTCCCCCTTTCTCCACATAGAGCCAGTCGTCTTCATGAATGTCAAGCTCGCGTATGATGTCGTCGTTGTGGAGCGAGGCGCGCTTCACAACAGTACCCGACAGGAGCACCGGCTCAAGGTTGGCCACAGGGGTTACGATACCCATGCGCCCGGTCTCGAACGAGACGAACCGCAGGGGCGTGCAGGCCCTTTCGGGATTGAACTTATAGGCGATGGCCCAGCGGGGCGACTTGGCCGTATAGCCGAGATTAAGCTGCTGACGGAGCGAGTCGACCTTGAACACCAGTCCGTCGGTGGCCACAGGGAGCTTCCTGCGCTCCTCGTCCCAGAAACGGATGTAGCGCTCCACATCCTCGAGAGAGTGAAGCCTCTGCATGGCCGACGACACCTTGAAGCCCCATTCACGCACACATTCCATACACTCGAAATGGCTGTCGGCCGGCATCTCGTCCGAGAGCAGATAATAGAACCGGGCGTCGAGATGGCGCCGGGCCACTTCGCGCGGATCCTGCATCTTCAGCGTGCCCGACGCGGCATTGCGCGGATTGGCGAAGAGGGGTTCTTCGTTGTAGGCGCGTTCGGCGTTGAGCTTTTCGAATACGTCCCAGGGCATGAGAATCTCGCCGCGTATCTCGAACTCACGCGGCCATGGGCCGGGGGCAAGCTCAAGCGGAATGCTTCTGATGGTCTTCACGTTGGCGGTTACGTCGTCGCCCTGCGTGCCGTCGCCTCGGGTTACGGCCCTCAGCAGCCGGCCGTCGCGGTAGGTGAGCGAAATCGACGTGCCGTCAAACTTCATCTCCCCCACCACGTCGAAACTCTCGGAGCCGAGTGATTTCCTGACGCGCGCGAACCATTCGTCGACCTCCTCGGCGGAATAGGAGTTGGAGAGCGACATCATCGGCCGTGCATGCACCACGTGCTCAAACCCCTTGGTGAGGTCAGAGCCCACGCGCTGCGTAGGCGAAAGCGGGTCGAAGGCTTCGGGATTTGCGGCCTCGAGGGCTTCGAGCTCCTTCATCATCATGTCGAAATCGCGGTCGGAGATTTCCGGCGCGTTGAGCACGTAGTAATTGTGGTTGTGGCGGTTGAGCTCGGCGCGGAGCTCCTTTATGCGTGAGATGGAATCCATGATTTTACGATTGATTGGGGAATGTAGGGGTAGCTCACATTCCATAAGGTCAACGCCTGGGGAGGCATGGAGGTTCCGGCCAGACAGCGGTCGCGTCCGTCGGCTATGGCGCGGAACCCGGCCGGAGTGAGCTTGCCGCGCCCCACCTCCACGAGCGTGCCGACAATGGCGCGCACCATATTGCGCAGAAACCTGTCGGCCGAAATGGTGAACACCAGCAGCGGCTCTCCGGTTACGACGCTCACGCACTCCTCCCAGCGGGCGAGACGCACGTCGCAGATGTCGGTCCTGGCATCGGAATGGAGCTTGGCGAAAGAGGTGAATTCCTCCATGTCGAGCAGCGAGGCGGCTGCCTCGTTCATGGCCTCGACATCGAGCGGCGAAGTGGCCTGCCACGAAAGCGGATGCAGGAAGGGGGTCTTGGCCTTCGACACGAAATAGCGGTAGGTGCGTTCCGTGGCGTCGAAACGCGCATGGGCGTCGTCGGCTACGGGTATGATGTCGTGGATGGCGATATTTCTGCCGCACAGACGGTTCAGCCCGGTGAGCAGCCTGCGCTTCCCCTCCCCCTCGGTTCTCGACGGGTCGACGCCCTCGGGGAGGTCGAAGTGGGCATACATGCAGCGGGCGTTGACGCCCGTGTCGGTGCGTCCGGCACCGACCACAGGCACCTCGGCGCGGAGCACGGTGGCCAGCGCCTCTTCAAGCGTCTGCTGCACGCTCACGGCGTTGGGCTGGCGCTGCCAGCCGTGGAAGGGAGCGCCGTTGTAGGCGAGATGAATGAAAAAACGCATCAGTCGCGCTCAAGATAGGTGATTCCGTAGAGTCCCGAGCGGTAGTTGTTGAGAAACTGACGTCCCTCCTCGGGGGTGATGGCCCCCCGCTTCATCGAGGCCGACACCCATGCCTCAAGGTTGCGCACGAGTTTCTTGGGGCTGTATTCCACGTATTCGAGCACGTCGGCCACCGGCTCGCCGTCTACTATCTGCTCGATTTCATATCCGTTTTTAGTGAGCGAGATATGCACGGCGGCAGTGTCGCCGAAGAGGTTGTGGAGGTCGCCGAGTATCTCCTGATACGCACCTACGAGGAATACGCCGATGTAGTAGTGCTCGCCGTTGCGCACGGTGTGCACGGGGAGCGAATGCGACGTGCCCTGGGGCGACACGAAGTTGGAGATCTTGCCGTCGCTGTCGCAGGTTACGTCCTGGAGCGTGGCATTGCGCGTGGGCTTCTCGTCGAGGCGCGCGATGGGCATGATCGGAAACATCTGGTCGATGGCCCATGAGTCGGGGAGCGACTGGAAGAGGGAGAAGTTGCAGAAATACTTTTCGGGAAGCATGCGGGCCACCTTGCGGAGCTCTTCGGGCGGATGCTTCATGGAGCGGGTCATGTCGTTGACGTCGCGCGCCACGCTCCAGAAGAGCTTTTCGATTCGCGCCCTCGTCCTGAGGTCGAGCAGTCCGAGCGAGAAAAGCTCGAGGGCCTCCTCGCGTATCTGCAGGGCATCGTGCCAGTCCTCAAACACACGCGAGGGATTGATCTTGTCCCAGATGCTGTAAAGCTCGCGTGCGAGTTCATGGGCGTCGTCGCCTATCTCCTCGTTGTCGTTCCACTGCGGGAGCTGCGTGGTCTCGAGCACGTCGATGATAAGCACCGAGTGGTGGGCCGTCAGCGAGCGTCCGCTCTCGGTGATGATGTTGGGCTGGCGCAAGTCATTCTTCTCGCATACATCCACGAGAGCCGACACCGAGTCGTTGACGTACTCTTGAATAGAATAGTTCATCGAGTTCTCGCCCATGGCCGAGCGTGTGCCGTCGTAGTCCACGCCGAGGCCGCCGCCTATGTCGACAAAGTCGATGCTGAAGCCCATCTTCGAGAGCTGCACGAAAAACTGCATCGCCTCGCGCAGGGCGTTCTTGATGCGGCGTATCTTGGTAATCTGGCTGCCGATATGGAAATGGATGAAGCGCAGGCAGTCGGTCATCTTGTTGCGCTCCAGATAGTCGAGGGCGTCGAGGAGCTCAGAAGAGTTGAGTCCGAACTTGCTGACGTCGCCGCCCGACTCCTCCCATTTGCCGCTGCCCGACGACGTGAGCTTGATTCTGACGCCGATGTTGGGCCGCAGGTTGAGCCGCTTGCTCACCTTGGCGATTAGCTTGAGCTCGTTGAGCTTCTCCACCACGATGAAGATGCGGCGTCCCATCTTCTGGGCGAGGAGGGCGAGCTCCACATAGTCCTCGTCCTTGTATCCGTTGCAGACGATGATGGAGTTCTCGTGGGTGTTGACGGCAAGCACGGCGTGGAGTTCCGGCTTCGAGCCGGCCTCGAGGCCGATGTTGTACTTGTTGCCGTGGCTCACGATTTCCTCCACCACCTGGCGCATCTGGTTGACCTTGATGGGATAGACCACGAAGTTCTGGCCCTGGTAGGAATATTCTTCGGCGGCGCGGGCGAAGCATCCCGAAATCTTGCGTATGCGGTCGTCGAGTATGTCGGGGAAACGAAGCAGAAGAGGCGCCGAGACGTCGCGCAGTTTAAGCTCGGCCATCACTTCGCTGATGTCGATGGGTGTGCATCCCTCGCGGGGCGTAACCTGCACGTGGCCTGCGTCGTTGATTGAAAAATACTTCAATCCCCAGCCGGGAACATTATAGAGTTCCGACGAGTCTTCAATTCTCCATTTTCTCATTTCTTTCGTGTGAAGTGTTTTGATTGTGTGGGTGATGATGTGTAATGGTCGGCGGACGCTGCGCGGAGGGTCATCTTGCGGTCTCCTGCGCGCGTCCCACTATCTCCATGAAGTCGGCGATTATCTCGGTGCGCTTTCTGGCTATCTTGAACCGGTCGGTGTATTCGCGCGTGCGGAGCTTCCCTTCTACGTAAAGTCTTGTGCCTTTGCGGATGTAGCGCTCGGCGAGACGCGCGTTCTGCCCGGTAACCACGATATAGTGCCACGTCGTAACCTCAGTCTGCGAGGCTCCGTAGCGGTCGTTGGTCGCCAGCGTGAAGTAGGCCACGGCCATGTCTTTCTCCGGGAAACGGATTTCAGGGTCGCTGCCTACGTATCCGAGCAGTATTACTTTGTTTACCGACATTGGTCAGAAGTTTGAGGCCTTGAAGGCGAGTCCGGTCTTTTCATGGAGTGCGAAGAGGAGGTTCATTGCGTGGACGGCATCTCCGGCTCCGCCCCGCAGGCATCCGTCGGCTATGGCGTCGATCTCGATACTTCCGGGATCGGGCTTCGAGATGTGGAGCAGACACTTCTCGGTGCCTTCCACCTCGCGGATATGGAGCGGGAGCTGCGAGAGGAAGGTGAAGCGGTGGTCGTCGTAGATTGCCTCGTAGAGAGCCGCTATGTCGGCCGGCTGCATGGCGGAGGCTATGCGGGCGCGCAGCCTCAGTCCGCGTCCCGGCTCGGGCTCGCCGGCCGTTACCTCCACTCCTCCGGTGAAGCTCTGCTGCACCGACGAGAGTATTCCGGCCACTTCCTCGCCGCATCCCGTGAGGTCGGCCGAAGCGGGCGCCGACACGCTGATGGCGAGGGGAGCGCTGAGCATGAGGTTGGCTGCGAGGGGATACAGTGCCACGAGGGCCACCACGGCTGCGGCCGAAGGGACATAGGCGCGGGTGGCGCCCCGCACTAAGCTCTTGCGGAAGAGCTCCGAGACGCCGCAGACGTATCCCTCTCGCCCGGCTGCGCGCCCGGTCATGTCGACTGCTCGCGGAGCCTTCTCCCCGGCGCTGTCGATGGCGGCGAGGATTGAGTCGGCTTCGGCGCAGTCGTCGATGAAGACCACGTCGAGGCCTCCGATGTCGAGACGGTCAGAGAATTTCATATCGGTCTCTCCGATCAGCCCGTGGTGCACGCTGTCGACGCTCTCTCCGGTGCGCTCAGGTGCATAGAGGGTGCGTATCTCCACTTCGGGGTGGTTCACCAGTATTCTTATCAGCTCGCCGGACCGCTGACTCGCGGCGCCGGCAATGCCAGCTTTTATCATGGTTGTTGTTTTCGTTGACTGTTACAAGCACACGAAGAGCGCCGTCAAGGCGACTTCAACATGCAAGAGGAGGCTTCAAAGAGCGAAACACAGTTTCCATTCTTTCGAGACCTCCTTTATATATAACACGTATCTAAGTAAGACTTATTATCCGACCCGTGGTTTAAAAGCAACTGCGAAGTCGTGTCAGTAGACCGGTATTTTCCGGTCGAGGGGCACGAGGCTCGCGAACACTTTGCGTATCTCGTCGTGGGTCATGCCTTCGCGCATCACGCAGAAGATAGTGTCGGATCCGGGGATAGTGCCGAGTATCTCTGAGCGATTGCTGATGTCCATGTCGTAGGCCAGGCCGGCGGCATATCCGTTGCGGGTCTTGATGACGACCATGTTGCCCGAGATCTGGAGCGAGATAAACCCGCCCTGACAGTTGGTGTTGAGGTCGACGTCGCCCGATTTCAGAAGGTTGTCTTTCAGCAGATTGCTATCGGGAAGGATATACATGAACTTCCCTCTTCCCGACGACATTTTGGTGATTTTGAGCAGCTTCAGGTCGCGCGACAGCGTGGCCTGAGTTACGTGGAATCCCCTCTCGGCAATAAGCTTGAGGAGCTCTACCTGACTGGGAATGCATTTTGTCCTGATAAGGTCTACTATCAGCTCTACCCTCTGTTTTCTATTTTTCATGACTTCTGTTTTATTGCACAGCAGCAGCCGGAACCTTGCCTCCGACGTGTCGCCGCCCTTGGCGGACCGACATCAGCGAGACAAAAGAATACAACAAGCAATTTGGCTTAAGCCGTAATTCATAAATCAGTTATGTAAGATATAGAGTAAAAATACTGTGGGGAGAAGCATCGGCGTGCTGTCGACGCATGATTGTTGTGCCTTGCCCAACCTTAATTTTACGGTGCAAAGGTACTTAAATATTTTTATTTGTAAATAATTTTTCGGCAATAAATTTATCGGCGGGAGCGCATCACTGCTTTTTCCAAATCCAGCAGTCGCCGTATTCGGCCTTGAATGATGTGCTGTTCATCTTTCCGATAAGCGATTCCTTGTCGGCGGAGCTACCTGCCGCCACCCTCGACATGCGGCCCGAGGTTACTATGCTCAGCGAGCTGTCGCCTTTCTGGTCTACAAACGTCTGCGCGTCGGCCAGGCTGTGGAACGTGGCCACAATCAGATAGTAGATGCCTTCGGGCGCGGGCTCTTCCGCTTCGGCTTCGCGAGCGGCAGGTGCCGTCTCGGCCGGAAGGATGGTCTCGCGCAGGGCGGCCGACTCCTCGGCAGTCTTCTTCTCGACGGCCGTTACGGGAACCACCGAGGCATACTGGCGTTCGTTCTGACTGTGAGACGCCCCGATGAAGAGGGATAGCCCTACAGCCACTGCCAGAGCGAAGCAGGCGGCGGTGCGGGCGAAAATCTTGTTGACGGGGATGTAATAGTTTCTGTCGGTGCGGAAACGTCGGCCTGCGGGAGCCTCCGGCACCTGCACGGCTGCCGGTGCCTCTGCCGGCTCCTCTTTCGGGAGCACGGGGAGACGGAGCGTCGAGAAGCCGAGGCTTGCCGACGTGGCTTCAGGAGTGCGCAGCGGCGTGAACGTGAGCTTTCCTTCGGCGCCGGAACGTAGCGTGCCCACTCGTCCGACGGTAACCTCTCCCCCTTCGGCTATCGCGCTGCGGAGCGCCTCGATCTCTTCCGACACACGGATGCGGGCCTCCTCGTAGGTGAGCGACAGCCGGCGTGCGAACGAGTTGGCCAGAAGGCCGTCGTCGTGCCCTATCGCGGGGTTGAAGCATATCTCGGTGCAGGCCGCCGCCATCTCGTCATCCGCCAGGCGCGCATTGCGGCGCGTAGCCAGAAACGCTCCGAAACCCGGAAGGGTAACGCAGTCGTGTCTGCCAAGCAGATACTCTATGTGAAGGATAAGTTCCTGCATTGATAATGAGATGGTTAAGTTCGTTTTAACTTTTGCTGCCGTCCACACCGGGGCGTTGGGAAGCGAGTGCAAAGGTAGAAATAATTACCGGAACCGACAAACGCCGAAACGAAAAAAACCGGCGTCGTTCCACCCCTCCGAAGCCCGGCCCGGCGGATAAAAGTCTATGAATAAATCACTAATTGAAAACTGACCGCCACGCATTTTTTATTCAAAAATTTTTGCGTCGCCTGCCGATTTCTGATTAAATTTGCAGCAAGATTCGCGCATAGACGAACCGAAAGACTAAGATGACTTCACTCACATTTATATGGCACGACTGCTTCCTGCTCCGCACGGAGCGGCTGGCCGTCGTATTCGACTATTGGAAAGACGGACGCCGACGCGCTTCTGTCGACGACGCTCCGGCTTTTCTCGACACCATACCGCCCGACGTGCCTCTCTACGTCCTTGTCAGCCACCACCATAAAGACCATTTCCATAAGTCAATATTTGCCTGGGAGCGCAGACACCCTCTCATCCGCTTCATCATCAGCCGCGACACAGGGAGGTCGGTGCGCTATATGCTTCGCCCCGACTCGGTCTACGCAGGCTTCAAGCCGTCGCCGGAGAAGGTGAGCGTTCTACGCCCGGGCGAGGAATGGAGCGACGCACTCGTAAAGGTGTCGGCGTTCGGCTCTACCGACACCGGCAATTCATATCTGCTTACCCTCGCCGACGGCAAACGGGTGTTTCACGCCGGCGACCTTAACGCCTGGACCTGGCGCGACGAGTCGACGCAGGCTGAAGTCGACGAAGCGGTCGGGGCCTACCGGAGCATACTCGCCACTATTGCCGAGGCGGCTCCGCATATAGATATGGCGATGTTTCCCGTTGACTCGCGCATCGGCACGGGCTATGCCGAAGGGGCGGCCATGTTCGTCCGCGCTATCGAGGTAGACCGCTTCTTTCCCATGCACTTCTGTCTGGCCGACAGCGAGGAGCAGCTGACGGCACGAATGGCCGACGCCTGCCGGCTCGACCTATATGCAAATCCTGAAAGGGGGGAATATATTGCCCTGCAACAACCCTATTCGGTCTTCGCCAAAGCCTGAAAGGCCCTGCGCAGACGGGGCAGAGGGTCGGAATAATGGTTGCCGGGGTTCCATTGGAATGTTACGTCAAATCCTTTGCCTCTGAGGATGTCGGCCACTTCTTCCGTTGCCTTGCCGACGGTGGCAAACACGGGCACCGAGGCGTGGGGCTCCTCGACGCCGAGCGAAAGATAGACCGCACCTCTCGAACCGGCCGCCGGCGTCGCGCCTCGCAGCCAATCGACAAAACCGGAATACCAGAAAGAGCCTGACACTGATATCATGCTGTGGAAGCAGTCGGTCCTCATGAAGCACCATAGCGCGAAAAGCCCCGAAAGCGAGATTCCGGCCAGTATGCGGACGGGATTGCCGAGGCGCAGCCTCCTCTCGGTGGATGGCACTATGCGTGCGAGCATGAAGTCCATGAACTCCCGGGCATGCCCGGCAAACGGAGGAAGCGAAGCCGGAACGTTTGGCGCGCTCCACGGAGTGAGGTCGTCGTCCCACACCATACCCTTGACCACGGCGATGTTTACCTTAAACTCGTCGGCCAGCCTCGTCATCCCCTGCGGCTCGAACGGAGCCGGAATCCAGCAGACTCTCTCCGAGCCGGCCGAAGGATAAAGGTCGATGGTGTATTTTCCTTCCCTGAACGATTGCATACTCAGAGTATGTTTGAAGTTAACTTCTATTCACTTGAAAAAATTTTTCGGAGTATGTTCAAAGCAATTCGTGTTAAATTCAAACATACTCTTAGTTTTTCTTGCCTGCGCGTGCCCGGCCCCTGTCGATGAAGCTGCGGAACACGCTGTGGCGGCCGATTACGTCGCTCCCCTCGCGGATGTCGCTGCGCATCTGGTCGGTCAGGGCGTCATCGGTGTCTTCCGCTGTATGCGCCACGATTCCGATGCCAAGCAGCAGCATCACCATTCCCGAGAGGATGGCGATCACCAGCAGCACTTTCATTATTCCGATAAAAAACATATTTGTCATAACCTTACAACAAACCTAATAAGGATAAATCCCGCCCGAAGTTTCATGAATCTCCAAAAATTTAACATACTTTAATACAGCTTCGATATTCCTAACCGAACTTGAGCTTGCACTTATCAAAATAAATAAATGGTTGAAGTTACGGTAGGTTTTGAAGTGGAAGCGGATCAGAATCGTGATGACCTCCGCGTCTGACATCATGCGCTTCCGGCGGCGTTTCGGGGCGTCAGGAGAGGACGGAAGGGCGTTTTATGCCATCTCGACTTCAAATTCTTTGCAAAAATCATCCGCAATACAGAAAATTTCAGTAACTTTACTCTCGGTAATCATGATATGTATTTTAAAGTTTAGTACCTCTAAATTACTAAATATCAGCGATATTACCAAAAGAATCGGCAACTTTTCTCAAGCTGCCGATTTAACTTTTTCAGGGTATTTCTTATCCCGAACTCGCGTTATTACAAAATTACATGGGACTATACTACAAAAACGATTAGTTTTAATATTCGAATGGACGGAGTTGAGGGCATTGCCGAGGATGAGGGCGAGGCCGAATACTTCACCCTTCAGGGCGTGCGAGTGGATGAACCCGAAGAGGGTATCTACATCGTTCGCAAAGGAAGCAAACGCAGCAAAGAGCTGATTCGCAAGTAACTCACGCGCATTCAAAACTTTTTCCGGAAGGGCCTGTAAACTTTTCAGGCCCTTCTGTTGTCTTATCTGTAGAAAGGCAATTGTCGCCATCTTCATTGCCGAAATAATAAAACAATGTTTAGCGACAAAATGGAGCCAGGGTCGAGGCCTTGTCTCCATTTTTCATTTTGCTCAATATGATTTCACTTATAGCCGAATCGAAAACCATGAGCCGGTGTCTGCGTGCCGTAGACCCCGGCGAGTTTGACGCCCACCGTCCGGCCGGAGAGGAGCAGGCCGACGAGATAATGTGGCATCTCAGCAGCTGCTCTGAGGAGCAGATAGCCGGGCTTCTCGGAGTCTCCGCTTCGCTGGCCCGCGAATGCAGAAAGATGATTTATGAATTTCCCGACAAGCTTGCTGGACTTCGCGCCATCGAGGCTTTCACGGGTGTGGTGTTCCGGCAGCTCGATTATGAGGCATGGACAACCGAAGAGCGTGCGTTTGCCGAGTCGTCGCTGCGCATCGTCTCTTCCCTCTACGGCCTGCTGCGTCCCGCCGACATTGTGAGGCCTTACCGCCTCGACTACTCTGCGAAGGGGGCTCCGGGCAATATCTCGATGCAGATGTTCTGGAAGAACAGGTGTACCGGCGACCTGCTGTCGCTGATTTCCGGGTCGGGTTCCGACTCCATTATAGACCTTATGCCGGGCGATGCCGCCAAGTGTTTCGACTGGAAACGGATACGCCGGGCGGCACAGGTGTATAAAGTGGATTTCAAAGAGTATGTCCACGACGGCAAGCTACGCACCCCTCCGGCCAACAAGCTCAAAGAGATGCGCGGCCGCCTGCTGCGCACTATCATAACCCGACGGCTCGCGGACATCGAAGCCCTTAAAAACGCGGAGCACGACGACTTCGTCTTTTTCGACAAGGCCGTCGCGTCCGATACGCTTACCTTTCTCTGCTGAGAAGCGGGTTATTTCAGAATGGCGTTTCCGGCCGAAGCGCCCTGCCCCACCTCGTTGTCGCGGCTCACTTTCTTGCCGTAGCCGATGGTATAGCTCACGCTGGCCATCACCATGCGTGAGCATTCTGGCCGATATACAGTGCGGCAGGAGTCGAACCAGGGGCCTGCCATCTCCGAAGTCTGTGCACGGTAGTGGTTGCGGAAGGGATTGCTCAGTATCAGCGAGACATTCCAGTCGGCATTGCCCCACCCCGCTGAAATCTGCAGGTATGAGCGCGAGGTTCTGACGCTGCCGTCGGTCATCCCCATCGACCTGGAGCGCATCCACCACGAGACCCCGAAGTTGAATCCCCCGACATAGTAGAAGGCCGAGGCGCTGAGGCTGAAGGGCGCGATGCTTCGGCTGTAGAAGCCGGTAATCTTGTATAGCTCCACCTGCGGGCGAGCCGAAATCTGAAGTTTCCGTTTCAGAAGCGAGAGCTTCATGCTGGCGCCGAAGCGCATGGTCTGATAGTCGCCGTCGTTCACCCACCGGCGCAGCATCGCTCCGTCGGGTCCGTCAGGCCGGTATTCGGCTATCATCTGCTTGTAGATGCCGAAATATTCCGCGTAGGCCGTGGCGCTGAACGCGTCGCATGGCATCCACGTATAGTTGAGGTTGAACGTGATATGGCGTGCGTTTTTCACCCCGGGGTTACCCTCTATCCACAGCAGCTCGTTCTGCCGCAGCATGTTGGGACTTTTCGACGAGGCGCCGGGCGAGTTGGAGGCGAACTGAAACCACACGCCCAGCGAACCCTTCGCTCCCGGCGACCATGAGGAATAAAGATGTACGTATGGGTAAGCATCGTTTATCTGGCGGCCGTTGATGCGGTTGTACTCGAAGGCCGCTCCGGCGTCGGCCGAGAGATACACCTTACCTATAGACGCCGAGTAGGCCGCTCCGACACCCCAGAAGGCGAGCATGAAGCGGTCGGTGGCGTCGCTGCCGCCCGAATACATCACCTTGTCATGATTGGTGCTTCCGTTGGCTTCGAGCGAGAGGGTGTGCTTTCCGCCGAATGTCTTTCCGGCCCTCAGGTTCACGCGCCAGTAGTATGAATCGTCGAGGGCGTTGTTTCGGATGTCGGCTACATTTTCGGCCAGATAGCTGCTCAGGCTCTTGGTGCGCGTATAGGCGAACGTGGCGTCGGCATTGAGCGAGTATCCCTTGCCGAGGTTGAAAAAGAAGTCGCCCCGGTAGGAGGGTGAGATGTCGTAGCCACGTGAGCGGGACTCGGAGACACTCGCTCCGAATATCGGCGGGTCGAAACTCAGCCGTCCTTTCTCATAGTCGTCGGAGGTATGGTTGCGTCCGAAGCTCAGCTGGTTGGAGACCGATACATTGTCGGTCGCATAGCGGGCACGCAGTGAGTAAGACTGTCCGTCGGTCTTGAGATGCGAGGCCAGTGGGTCGGAATTGCGCACCACAGTCTCGCCGTCGGCGAAGCGGTAGGTCTCACTGACCGAGGATCCGTAATGACGCGAGTTGCCATAGTCGGCACCGGCATAAAGGTCGAAAGTCATCCTCCCGGATGCGAGTTTGGAGAAGACGGAGCCGTTGCCGGAGTTCGTGAAAAAGAACTCCCTGGCCGACAGACGGGTGTAGCCGCCGGCCTTATATTTCACCATCACGAAGTTGACCACGTGCTGCTTGCCCATGAAGCGCGGGTCCGACGGGAAGTCGAGCACCTCCACCTTTCTGACATCCTGCATCCGAAGCCCCTGCACGTCGGCCTGCGTGGCGGGCTGCATATCGATGAAGAGGGCCACGTCCTGACCCGTGTTGGTCTTTATTGACTCGCCCGAGGGGTCTATGTCGAGCGAGGTGATGCCTATCCAGCGCAAGAGATCGCCGGGCGAAGAGGCCGCGTCGGTCTGGCTTTTGAGTGGAGTATAGACCGATTTTCCGGGAGCCGTGTGACGGGTGGCGCCTTCCACCACCACTTCCTGAAGCTCGGCGGGCGCGGGTCCTGCCGTGGTGTCGGCCGGTTCGGTCGCGATTACGGAGTATGCCGCAAGCAGTAGAAACAGATTCATGCCGGTAAAACGTTTGTTTAGTTAGTCTGCTCCAAAGACTATTCAACCTCCCGATTGTTACATCATAAAGCCCGATTTTCAGAAATCGCGGATTTTTTGTAATTTTGCACTCTGGCTTTAGTGCGACCCATAGCAACGGCCGTTTACGACATAGATAATTTAGAATGAAGAATATTCGCAACTTCTGCATAATAGCCCATATCGACCATGGCAAATCGACGCTTGCCGACCGTCTGCTTGAATACACCGACACCGTCAGCGGCAAGGACATGGAGGCCCAGGTGCTCGACGACATGGACCTCGAGCGCGAGCGCGGAATCACCATCAAGAGCCATGCCATACAGATGAATTTCCACCGCGCCGACGGCGACTATACGCTCAACCTCATCGACACCCCGGGACACGTGGACTTCTCCTACGAGGTGTCGCGCTCGATTGCGGCCTGCGAGGGAGCACTGCTGATCGTCGACGCATCGCAAGGCATTCAGGCCCAGACGATCTCAAACCTCTATATGGCTATCGAGAACGACCTTGAGATTATCCCTGTCATCAACAAATGCGACCTCGACTCGGCTAAGCCCGAGGAGGTGGAAGACCAGATTGTAGACCTTCTGGGATGCGACCCCGACGATATAATCCGCGCTTCGGGCAAGACGGGCATGGGTGTGGAGGAAATACTCAACGCCATCGTCGACCGCGTGCCGGCTCCGAAGGGCGACCCCGAGGCTCCGCTCCAGGCGCTCATCTTCGATTCGGTGTTCAATTCCTTCCGCGGCATCATCGCCTATTTCAAGATTGTCAACGGCACGCTCCGCACGGGCGACTTCGTGAAGTTTGTCAGCACCGGCAAGGAATACCACGCCGATGAAATCGGTGTGCTCAAGCTCGACATGTCGCCCCGCAAGGAGCTCTCGGCCGGCAACGTGGGCTATATCATCTCGGGCATCAAGTCGTCGAAGGAGGTGAAGGTGGGCGACACCATCACCCACGTGGCACGCCCCTGCGAGAAGGCCATCGCCGGATTCGAGGAGGTGAAGCCGATGGTGTTTGCCGGCGTCTACCCCATCGAGACCGAAGACTTCGAAAACCTGCGCGCCTCGCTCGAGAAGCTGCAGCTCAACGACGCCTCGCTCACGTTCCAGCCTGAGTCGTCGGCGGCCCTCGGCTTCGGATTCCGCTGCGGATTCCTCGGCCTGCTCCACATGGAAATCGTGCAGGAGCGTCTGGGCCGCGAGTTCGACATGGACGTGATCACCACCGTGCCCAACGTATCCTACAACGTCTACGACAAGAAGGGGAACGTTACCGAAGTCCACAACCCCTCGGGTTTGCCCGAGCCTACCCTCATCGACCATATCGAGGAGCCCTACATCCGCTCCACCATCATCACCCAGGCCGACTATATAGGCCCGATCATGACGCTCTGCCTCAGCAAGCGCGGCGAGCTGGTGAAGCAGGAATACATCTCGGGCAACCGCATGGAAATCACCTTCGACATGCCTCTGGGCGAAATCGTAATCGACTTCTACGACAAGCTGAAGAGCATCTCGAAGGGGTATGCCTCTTTCGACTACCATCTGCACGACTTCCGCCCGTCGAACCTCGTGAAGCTCGACATTCTGCTCAACGGCGAGAGTGTGGACGCCCTCTCGACGCTCACCCACGCCGACAACGCCGTGCGCTTCGGACGCCGCATGTGCGAGAAGCTGAAGGAGCTGATTCCGCGCCAGCAGTTCGACATCGCCATCCAGGCGGCAATCGGCGCCAAAATCATAGCCCGCGAGACCATCAAGGCCGTGCGCAAGGACGTTACCGCCAAATGCTACGGCGGCGACATCTCGCGTAAGCGCAAGCTGCTCGAAAAGCAGAAGGCGGGCAAGAAGCGCATGAAGCAGATAGGCTCGGTAGAGGTGCCGCAGAAGGCGTTTCTCGCCGTGCTCAAGCTCGACTGAACTATATGCATACATACTCTTAATCACACACTTATACTATGGCAAACGTTTTCTTCACATTCAAGAAGGTGTTCAAGGAGTATGCCAACGGCGGCAACATGCTGATGCTTGCCACCGTGCTGGCGCTCCTTGTGGTCAACCTTCCTTTCACCACGGATTTCTACAATTCGCTGTGGACCCACGAGATGGCCCTGCAGATCGGGAGCTTCAACCTCTTCAGCCACCATGGCGAACCGATGAGCGTGATGGCTTTCATCAACGACGCTCTCATGGCCATATTCTTCTTCTCGGTGGGACTCGAGATTAAGCGCGAGGTGCTTGTCGGCGAGCTCCACTCGGTGCGCAAGGCCCTGCTCCCCATCATCGGCGCCTGCGGAGGCATGATAGTGCCCGTGGCTATCTTCTATCTCCTCGCCAAAGGCACTGACTATGTGGGCGGATGCGCCATCCCCATGGCCACCGACATCGCCTTCTCGCTCGGCGTGCTCGCCATGCTCGGCAACCGCGTGCCCATCGGTCTGAAGGTATTTCTGACCACTCTCGCCGTGGTCGACGACATAGGAGGCATCCTCGTGATCGCCATCTTCTATTCGTCGCATATCGACTACTGGATGCTTCTCGCCGCCGCCGGCATACTGCTGGTGCTCGCCCTCGGAGGCGCATGGCTCAAGATTCAGAGCAAACTCTTCTACCTGCTTCTCGGAGCCGTGGTCTGGTTCCTCTTCCTCAACGCCGGCATCCACCCCACCATCGCTGGCGTACTCATAGCCTTCACCATCCCCGCCAAGCCGGTCTTCGCCCCGAAGAAATACATCCAGACCATCCGCACCAATATCGGATACTTCGCCGAGAAAGATGACGAGACGCTCAACTCGCGCACCATACTCAGCGACGAGCAGCTCGACCATCTCAAGGAGATAGAGTCGGCCTCCGACAAGGTGATATCGCCGCTGCAGGATATGGAAGACTCGCTCCACCCCGTGGTCAACTATCTTATCGTGCCCCTCTTCGCCTTCGCCAACGCCGGCATCTTCCTGGGCGACATGAATATCGAGATGGCCTTCTCGGGTGTGAGCCTCGCCACTATGAGCGGCCTGGTGGCCGGCAAGTTCATCGGCATCTTCATCTTCGCCTTCCTCGCCATCAAATGCGGACTGGCCCCGATGCCCAAGGGGGGCAACTGGGCGCGCATGGCTTCGATCTCGATGCTCGGCGGCATAGGATTCACCGTGTCGCTCTTCATCGCCAACCTGTCGTTCGGCACCGGCGACCCGATGCTCTCGATACTTCTCAACGAATCGAAGCTCGGCATCCTCATAGGCTCGCTCGTGGCCGGAGTGCTCGGATGGCTGATGCTTCACCTCACCCTGCCGAAAGAGGTGCAGCCCCAGGAGGAATGATTCCCCGGGCCCGCACCCTCTTCCGCTTTTTCCGAACACCACTTCATCATCCATGCACCGTATCACCAAACGCCTTTTCAGAGTCGCCGCAGCCGTAATGGCAGCGGCGGCTCTCGCCGCATGTTCAAGCTCTCGCCACGTGCCGCAGGGGGAATACCTCCTCGACAAGGTGCGCGTCTCGGTGGCCGACTCCACCGAAGGAGTGGAGGAATCCGAGATGCAGGCCTACATCCGGCAGCAGCCCAACCACCGGATGCTCTGGAGCGCCAAGTGGCAGCTCGGCATCTACAACATGAGCGGAAGCGACACCACAAAGTGGATCAACCGCTTCCTGCGCAGAATAGGCGAGGCCCCGGTGATCTACGACTCTACGCTCACCGCCCAGGGAGTGGCGCAGCTCACACGCGCACTTGAAAACAAGGGCTACCTCTCGGCCCGCGTGGAGGCCGACACCATCGCCGACGCGGCCCACAGGAAGATGAAGGTAGACTATAAGCTTTATCCCGGACGCCCCCACGTGGTGAAGTCGATCCAATACGCCTTCCCCACCGACTCGCTCAGGGAGCTGATTATGGCCGACTCGGCTCACTTCACCGTGCGCCCGGGCGACAACCTCGACCTCGGACTTCTCGAGACGCAGCGCGAGGTGATTACCCGCTATCTGCGCAACCGGGGCTACTATGCCTTCTCCAAAGACTATATCGGATTCAACGCCGACACCACAGCCGGAAGCTACGACGTAGACCTCACCATGACCGTCCGCCCCCCATACGAACGCCCCGGATCGGTGCGCACGCTCGACGACCACCGTGAATACTACGTCCGCTCAATTAAAGTAATCACCGACTACGACCCCGCCGTGGCAGGCGAGCTCTCGACGCTTGCCGCCAACGACACGGTGGAGTTCAAAGACCTCACCATCTACTACAACGGAAGCCGGTTTCTGCGCCCGTCGGTAATCTATGAAAACTGCTTTCTGCGCACCGGCCGGCCATACCGCGAGGCCGACGTCGACCGCACCTACCAGGCGTTCTCGCGCCTCAACATCCTCAAGTTCATCAACGTCAGGATGCTCCCCGCGGGCGACGGCACGGGGCTGCTTGACGCCTACATTCTCCTCACCCGCGGAAAGAGCCAGAGCATGGCCTTCGAGCTCGAAGGCACCAACTCGGAGGGCGACCTCGGAGTGGCCGCCGCCATCACATACTCCCACCGCAACATAGGCCACGGCTCGGAAACGCTCACTGCGAAGGTGCGCGGTGCCTACGAGTCGATAAGCGGAAAGCTCGAAGGATTCATCCACGACCGATACATGGAGTATTCGCTCGACGCGACGCTCAATTTCCCTAAGTTCAAGGCGCCATTCCTGCGCGAGTCGTTCAAACGCAGGATAATGGCCACCACCGAGCTCAACGTCTCGGTCAACTATCAGGAGCGCCCGGAATACACCCGCATCATCGGCACGGCCGGATGGAGCTACCAGTGGATAGAGCGGATGAACCGCAACCGCCACACCTACACCCCCATCGACATCAACTATGTCTACCTCCCCGAAAGCACCTCCGACTTCCTCGACCAGATAGCCCCCGACAATCCCCTGCTCCGCTACAGCTACGAAGACCACTTCATCATGCGGATGGGCTACAGCTTCTACCATACGAACAAGCGGCGCGACCTACCCTGGAACCGACAGCAGCAGCGCGACATCTACACCGTCCGCGTCAACACCGAAATCGCCGGCAACTTCCTCTTCGCACTCAGCAGCATATTCCACCACCGGTCGAACTTCCACCAAGACCCCTACAAGGTGTTCGGAATACGCTATTCGCAGTATTTCAAGGTAGAGGCCGACTATGCCGCCCTCCATATCTTCGACCGGCGCAACTCGCTGGCATGGCACGTGGGCTTCGGCATAGGCATACCCTACGGCAATTCGTCGATACTCCCGTTTGAAAAGCGCTTCTACGGCGGCGGTGCCAACGGAGTCAGAGGCTGGGCCGTGCGCACGCTGGGACCCGGCTCTTTCGACGCCACCAACTCCGTCAGCAGCTTCATCAACCAGTGTGGCGACATCCGCTTCGACGCCTCGCTCGAATACCGCGCCAAGCTCTTCTGGGTGGTGGAGCTCGGTCTCTTCATCGACGCCGGCAACATCTGGACCATCCACAACTACGCCAACCAGCCCGGAGGAATGTTCCGCTTCGATTCGTTCTATAAGCAGATCGCGGCTTCCTACGGAGCCGGAATCCGACTCGACTTCACCTATTTCCTCCTCAGGCTCGACCTCGGCATGAAGGCCCACAACCCTGCCCGCGGACAGGAACGCTGGCCGCTCATTCATCCCCGCTGGGGACGCGATTCGAGCATACATTTCTCGATAGGTTATCCATTCTGACCATCCCCGACCCATTACGATATGAAACAACTTGCAATATTCGACCTCGACGGCACCCTCCTCAACACCATCACCGACCTCGGAGCATCGACCAACTTCGCTCTCCGCTCGATGGGATTCTCAGAGCATCCGCTCTCGGCCTACAACTACATGGTGGGCAACGGAGTGCGCAAACTGATGGAGCGCGCACAGCCCGACGCCTCGCCGCAGGTGATCGACGAACTCCTCACCCACTTCCGCAGCCACTACGACGAGCACTGCACCGACACCACCAAGCCCTATCCGGGCATCCCGGAGCTACTCGCCGAGCTGAGGGATAAAGGGGTGAAACTCGCCGTAGCCACCAACAAATACCAGGCCGCCGCCGACAAAATCATAAACCATTTCTTCCCCGACGTGGAGTTTGAGGCCGTGCTCGGACAGGTGCCCGAAAGGCCGGTGAAGCCCGACCCGTCGGTGGTGTTTGCCATCCTCAACCTCTGCCCGACGCAGAAGCGCGACGTGCTCTACGTCGGCGACTCGGCCGTCGACATCGAGACAGCCCGCCGCGCCTGCGTGGAGTCGGTCGGAGTAACGTGGGGCTTCCGGCCCGTGTCGGAGCTGCGCAAAGCCTGCGCCGACCACGTGGTGAGTCTCCCGGCCGAAATCCTCCGCTTCCTTGAGTCGCGCCCCTGACCCGACACAAGGGGATACAACCGAATAATGTATTATTGAAAAGGAGACCGTGTCGCAATGACAGGGTCTCCTTCGTATGCTTTTTGGGGGCGGGGTTATCGGGCGATGTAGACGCGGGTGGCGCGGTCGCCTTCGATGCGGATGTAGATGCCGCGCTCCGGACGGCTCACCTCGATGCCCTGCAGGTTGAAGTAGCGTACGGGGGCGTCGGAATCCGCGGCTACGCCTTCCACGCCATCATGACCAAGGCTGCCGATGGTCTCTACCGAGTTGGGGAAGACTACGCTTTTAAGCGTGCTTACGCCGTAGAACACCTCGTCGCCGATGGTCTTGATTGTCTCGGGGAAACTGATGCTTGTGGGCTGGCGGAGATAGAACGCCTCGTTCATCACCGAGGTAACGGTATAGGTCTTGCCTCCGTTCTCGATCTGGGCGGGAACCACCACGTTGTCCCAATAGCCGGATTCGTCGTAGTTGGCGAGCGGACAGCGGTAGGGGGCTGCGAGCTGGGCGGTGTTGTCGGTGTCGTCGATCACGAAGAGCAGCTTATCGTAGTTAACCCACGTCTGGGCCGATGCTCCGAGCCAGAGGAGCGATCCTGCTGCGGCGAGTAAAAGTTTTTTCATTGTGATGAAAGGTTAAAGTGAATAAAAATTGCCGGACAGCGTAAGTGGAACCGCACAGACATCATTTGTGCAACATAATCTGTTCGACGTGCAAAATTAATAATTGCGTAGCAATTTCCCCTCGATTCTATTAATAATTGTTAATTAAATGTTAATAATTATTAATTTTCAGCATAGTAAACCTCTATTTATATGGTTATCTGATATTTAAAACTTAAATCCGGGCGACGCCACCGAATGTGGCGGCGATTGGAGGCGCGTTCATGCGATTTTTCGCTCCCCCCTTGCCCATGAGCGGATTTTTTGCTAACTTCGCGCAATGGTTCGGATTTGCGTCCGCGCCTCAACACTAAGAGTATGTTTGAATTTAACACGAATTGATTTGAACATACTCCGAAAAAAGTCTTTCTATCCCCTTGAAGGTCTTTTTTGGCTGATTTCGCCAAGCCTCATCGGTCTCGATGCCCGCATCGCTCCCTCTTCGACTTGCGGAATCATCTCAAAAAATCCTCTTCAAGTGAATAGAAGTTAACTTCAAACATACTCTAAAAATATCTAACACTCTAATATACATGGCCACAAAACCTTTTCACTATCAGGAGCCTTTCCCCCTCGGCCCTGACACGACAGAGTATCAGCTCATCACAAAAGATTACGTCAAAGTAGAAAACTGGAACGGACACGAGATGCTCGTGGTCGATCCCGAGGCTCTCACTGTGCTTGCCAACGTGGCTTCGCACAACTGCTCGTTCATGCTCCGCCGCGAGCACAACGAGATGGTAGCGAAGATACTCGGCGACCCCGAGGCTTCGGACAACGACCGCTTCGTGGCTCTCACCATGCTCCGCAACGCCGAAGTGGCCGCCAAGGGCGTGCTCCCCTTCTGCCAGGACACCGGCACAAGCATCTGCGCTGCCTACAAGGGTCAGCAGGTGTGGACCGGATGCGACGACGAGGAGAAAATCTCGCTCGGCGTCTACAAGACATACACTGAAAACAACCTCCGCTACTCGCAGAACGCTCCCCTCACCATGTATGAGGAGGTGAACACCGGCTGCAACCTCCCCGCCCAGATCGACATCCACGCTACCGAGGGCGACGAGTATAAGTTCCTCTTCGTGGCAAAGGGTGGCGGCTCGGCCAACAAGACTTACCTCTATCAGGAGACAAAGGCCATCCTCAATCCCAAGACCCTCGTGCCTTTCCTCATCGAGAAGATGAAGACTCTCGGCACTGCCGCCTGTCCTCCCTACCACATCGCATTCGTAATCGGCGGAACTTCGGCAGAAGCCAACCTCGCTGCCGTGAAGAAGGCTTCGGTGAAATACTACGACAACCTCCCCACTTCGGGCAACGAATACGGTCGCGCTTTCCGCGACGTGGAGCTTGAGAAGGAACTGCTCGAAGCAGCTCACTGCCTCGGCCTCGGCGCTCAGTTCGGCGGCAAGTATTTCGCTCACGACATCCGCGTGATCCGCATGCCTCGCCACGGCGCTTCATGCCCCGTAGGCATGGGCGTAAGCTGCTCGGCCGACCGCAACGTGAAGGCCAAGATCAACCGCGAAGGCCTCTGGATCGAGAAGCTCGACGAGTTCCCCGGACAGCTCATCCCCGAAGAGATGCGCAATCAGGGTGAAGGCGAGGTTATCAGCATCGACCTCAACCGCCCGATGCCCGAAATCCTCAAAGACCTCGATAAGTATCCCGTAGGCACCCGCCTCTCGCTCAAGGGCACTATCATCGTAGGCCGCGACATCGCCCACGCCAAGATCAAAGAGCGTCTCGACGCCGGCGAGGAGATGCCCCAGTATCTCAAAGACCACCCCATCTACTACGCAGGCCCCGCCAAGAAGCCCGAAGGAATGCCCTCCGGCTCGTTCGGCCCGACCACTGCCGGCCGCATGGACTCGTATGTCGACCAGTTCCAGGCGGCAGGCGGCTCGATGGTGATGATCGCCAAGGGCAACCGCAGCCAGCAGGTTACCGACGCCTGCCACAAGCACGGCGGCTTCTACCTCGGCTCTATCGGCGGCCCGGCTGCCATCCTCGCCCAGAACTCCATCAAGGACGTGCAGCTGCTCGAATATCCCGAGCTGGGCATGGAGGCCATCTGGAAAATCGAGGTTGAGGACTTCCCCGCGTTCATCCTCGTAGACAACAAGGGCAACGACTTCTTCAAGCAGATCAAGCCCCGCTGCCCCATGGACTGCGGCAAATAAACCACTTAAACGAAACAATAACACACCTTAATAATATGAAAAAGGAACTCAACTCGCCGAAGGCTCCCGGAGCAATCGGCCCCTACAGCCAGGCCATCCAGACCGGCAACCTCATCTTCGTGAGCGGACAGCTCCCCATCAACGCCGAGACCGGCGAGATGCCCGCCGACATCAAGGCTCAGACCCGCCAGTCGATCGCCAACATCCGCGCCATCCTCGAAGAGGCCGGCGCCACGCTCGACAACGTGGTGAAGACCACCGTATTCCTCGCCGACATGGAGCTCTTCGGCCCCATGAACGAAGTATACGGAGAAGAGTTCAAGAAGACCTATCCCGCACGCTGCGCTTTCGCCGTGAAGGAGCTTCCGAAGAAGGCCCTCGTGGAAATCGAAGTAATCGCCGCTGTCTGATAAGACCGGCATACATCTTTATATAGAATGACATTCAGACGATGGCGGAGCGGCCAAGGCCATTCCGCCATCTCTCATTTTCAGTTTCCCGACAATCATACATTATGGTCAGTTATCTTCAGGTAGAAAACCTCACCAAGTCGTTCGGCGACCGCCTGCTCTT
The DNA here is from genome assembly GCA_945873625.1 of uncultured Porphyromonadaceae bacterium. Taxonomy (GTDB): domain Bacteria; phylum Bacteroidota; class Bacteroidia; order Bacteroidales; family Muribaculaceae; genus Lepagella. Next base: position 28,520 of record CAMCDS010000007.1, read on the forward strand.
CGCCGACGTTACATTCGGCGTCTACGAAGGCGACAAAATCGGACTCGTGGCGCGCAACGGCGCCGGTAAATCCACACTTCTGAGTATTCTGGCAGGACATGAGGAGCCCGACTCCGGCTCGGTGGTCTACCGAAACGGCATCCGGGTAGGGTATCTGGAGCAGACTCCTTCGTTTGCCGACGGAGCTACCGTGCTCGAAGCCGCATTGCCTTCCCCGACCGGACACGACGACTGGAACCGCGAAGATCTGACCAAATCGATGCTGGGCACTCTCGGCATACATAACTTCGACGCCCCGGCCTCAACGCTTTCAGGCGGACAGCAGAAGCGGGTGGCGATAGCAAAGGTGCTTCTCGAAGAGCCCGACATGCTTCTGCTCGACGAGCCTACCAACCATCTCGACATCGCCGTGATCGAATGGCTCGAAGACTATCTCACGCGCAAGCGCACCACGCTGCTGATGGTTACCCACGACCGCTATTTCCTCGACCGCGTATGCTCGAAGATCATCGAAATAGACCGCGAGGAGATTTTCACCTACGAGGGTAACTTCAGCTATTACCTGCGCAAGCACGACGAGCGGATGGAAAACCTTGAGGCCGAAACCGCCAAGGTGAAAAACCTGCTCCGCACCGAGCTCGAATGGATGCGCCGGCAGCCGCAGGCGCGAGGCTCGAAGGCCAAATACCGCATCGACAATTTCCATGAACTGGAGAAGAAAAGCAAGGTGGACCTCCGGGAGAGAAACGTGCAGCTCGGAGTGAAGTCAGCCTACATCGGCTCCAAGATTTTCGAGGCTCATTCGGTGAGCAAGGCTTTTGGCGACATCAGAATCCTCAACGACTGGAGCTACGTCTTTGCCCGCTACGAGAGGGTAGGCATCATCGGCGACAACGGCGCCGGCAAATCCACGTTCATCAAGCTCCTGCTCGGAGAGCTGCAGCCCGACAGCGGACACTTCGACATAGGCGAGACCGTGCGCTGGGGGTATTACAGCCAGGAGGGAATGACCGGTTTCGACGAGAAGAAGAAGGTGATCGACGCCGTAAGGGAGATAGCCGAGGAGGTGCAGCTCGACGAGAAAACACGCCTCTCGGCCTCGCAGTTCCTGTCGCATTTCCTCTTCACACCCGCACAGCAGCAGAAGTATATCTATAAGCTCAGCGGAGGCGAAAGACGACGCCTCTACCTCGCCACGGTGCTCATGCGCCGCCCCAACTTCCTTATCCTCGACGAGCCGACCAACGACCTCGACATCATGACGCTCACCGTGCTCGAAGACTATCTCGCCAACTTCAAGGGGTGCCTGATAGTGGTGAGCCACGACCGTTTCTTCCTCGACCGCATCACCGACCATCTCTTCGTGTTCAAAGGCAACGGAGTGGTGCGCGACTTCCCGGGCGACTATACCACCTATCGCGAGACGGCCCGCCGAGAGGAGCGGGAGGCGCGGGAGTCGGAGGCTTTGGCCATGGCCGCAAAAACTGACACAAAGAAGGAGAAACCGCGCCAGGAGAAGGTGAAGCTTACTTTCAAGGAGAAGCGCGAGATGGAGACCCTCGAAAAGGACATCGAACGCTATGCCGAAGAGAAACGTGAACTCGAAGAGAAACTTCAGTCGGGACTCTCCGACCACAACGCAATAGCCGAGGCCGGATCGCGCATGATGGAGCTTGACAACCTCATCGACGAGGCAGAAATGCGCCTGCTCGAACTGATGGAAAAGGAAGGATAACACAATGAACATCGCCCTTATAGCAATCATGGCGGCCGCGGCCGCATCTATGCCGGCCGAAGTGCCCGACACAGCCATATATGAAAGGGAGGCGGACACCTTCCTCGCCTCGCTCCCCGACGGTATGCAAGACCGGCAGACCGTCGCCGTCAGCCGCGCGATAGCCGGCGACAGCTCGCAACTGAACTCAATACGCGCCTCGCGCAACAAGCCGGCGCCTCTATCCGGCGGATGCAAGGCCGCCGACATACTCATCCCCTCGCCCGGATATTCGATGCCGGCAAGGGTCTACACCCCTTCGGCGCCCGAGGCTCTTTCACTCCCTGTGCTCGTCTACTACCACGGCGGGGGATGGACATTCGGGTCAATCAACAGTTGCGCGGCGCTCTGCGACTCCCTCGCCTCGACAGGCTCGATGATTGTGGTGGCCGTAGACTACCGCCTCGCTCCCGAACACCCCTACCCCGCCCCCCTCGACGATGCCTCGGCGGCTTTCAGCTACGCGCTCGCCCATGCCGCGGAATGGGGCGGCGACCCGGCGAGAGTGAGCGTGGGAGGCGACAGCAGCGGCGGCAACCTCGCACTCGCGGTGGCTCTGAAAGCCATCAGCGAAGAGACCGCCGTCCCGGCTTCGATAGCCGCCATCTATCCGGTTACAAAGGCTTATGCCACACCCGGAGGCTCATGGGACGGATATGCGCGCAGCTACGGACTCGACGCGTCGCTGATGGAGGCTTTCAACCGCGCATACACGCAGGGCGACGAAGCCACGTCGCGCAATCCCCTCGTCTCCCCCGGCGATGCCGACGACGCATGGCTCGCAAAGATGCCTCCGACGCTTATCGTCAGTGCCTCGCGCGACATATTGCTCGATCAGGGACGCGAGCTTGCCGGACGTCTGCACGCGGCAGGCGTCGACGTGTCGAACCCGGTCATCCCCGGTGCCGTCCACCTCTTCGCCACTGTAGCCGGCCAGCCGGCCGCCTTCCGCACGGCCGCCTCCGCCATCACCACCCTGCTCGCACGCTGACCCCGCCCCCACACCGGCTTTGTAGCGCCATATTCATTCATTTTTGTCGCTGTGGACGCGATTAATCGCGTCCCTACAAGCCCGGTCGCGGCCGTACCAGCTCGGAAGTGTCCCTACCGGTCGCGGCGGGGACGGAAGAAGAGGCGGGCGTAGAGGAGGGTCTCCTCGCGTTCGTCGGCGCGGCGGGCGAGGCTGAGGCTGTAGCCGTCGCCCTCGGCGCTATCGCCGGTGGAGGCCGTCAGCACCTTCACGCGTTCGCCATACTGCGCTTCGTGGAGGAAGTTGAGCTCCATGCGTGCCACTTCGCAGCGGTCGTAGAGCGAAAGGGGAAACTGATTGAGAAGCAGCCCGATGTAGCGCACGGTGTTGACGTGGCGGTAATAGTCGAGGTCGCAATAGCGGAATGTGTGCCACGCGGCCGGAGCCGTGGCCGCAAGGGCTTTAGCCGGAAGCTGCGTACCCTCCCGGGGTTCCACTATCACCTGATGCTTGGCCTGTCGCGCTATGGGACATTCCAGGTCGGGTATTATCCCTTCGGGGAGTTTAAGATGGCTGAGTCCGGCATTGTCGCGGGTAGAGGTGTCCATCACCATCCATACGGAGCGGGCGTAGCCGAGGGGCGAGCCGTCGGCGGCGTCGATGCGGAAGCAGCGGAGCGAGAAGTGGCGGTTCCAGTCTTCAATCCATGTTGAGAGGGTGTAGTCTTCATTGGCCTTGGGCCATCGACGCATCTCGATTGTGAGCCGCGACAGCACCCATCCGAGATTCAGATGCGCCATCGACGGATTGCCTATGCCGAGCGAATTGGCGTGGGCCGTGGCTATGTCTATTATCTTTGCGGCGAGCAGCGGAATAGCCATTTCCCCCTCAGCGTTCACCTCGCCGGTCGAGAGGAAAAACGACTCGGAAAAGACCTGTTTCATTTCTTCGGTTTAGTTAAAGGGGACGCGCACCCGATGTGCGCGTCCCCATCTGTATACTGTGTCCGGGATGCAGACGCCCTCTCTATCAATAGAGATAGCTTTCGATCTGCTCGGGACGGAAGTTGGCGATAAAGTCGGCGTGCTTGGCAACCTCTGCCTGACCATACTTCACGTAGACGCGGAGCGAGCGGCGCACCTCTTCGTCGCGCTGTGCGTCGGCGAGGAGCAGATAGCCCATCACGGTGTGGCCGGCCATCTCCACGAGACGGCGTGCCATGAAGTCGAGATACTTCTGGTCCTTGATGCCGGTTACGGCCTCGACGGCGGCGGCATACTGCTGGCTCATCATCACGAGGATGCTCTTTGTCTCTTCATCTTCAGCATTCACGGCCATAGCCTCCTGCTCCTTCATGAAGTTGAGGTAAGTGCCGGTGGTGACGTGGCGGATAGCAGCCACTACCTGAAGCTGCGTGGTGCCCTCGTAGATCGACGTGATGCGTGCGTCGCGGTAGAGGCGCTCGCAGGTGTAGTCTTTCATGAAGCCCGAGCCGCCGTGGATCTGGATGCAGTCGTAGGTGTTCTGGTTGCAGAACTCCGAAGTCATACCCTTTGCAAGGGGCGTGAAGGCGTCGGCGAGCTTGCTGAAGTACTTCTGCTCGGCCTTCTCTTCGGGATCGAGCTTGCGCTCCTTGGCGATGTCGTCGTAGATCTTATACATGTCGACGAAGCGCGAGCAGGCGTAGAGCAGCGTGCGCGAGGCGTCGAGCTTGGCTTTCATCACGGAGAGGATTTCGGCCACTGCGGGGAACTCGATGATGGCCTTGCCAAACTGCATGCGGTCTTTTGCGTAAGCGAGAGCCTCGCGGTAGGCAGCCTCGCTGAGGCCAACCGACTGGGCGGCGATGCCGAGGCGGGCGCCGTTCATGAGGGCCATCACATACTTGATGAGGCCGAGGCGGGTGGAGCCTACGAGCTCGCAGGGAGCGTCTTTGTAGACAAGCTCGCAAGTGGGCGAGCCCTTGATGCCCATCTTGTTCTCGATGCGGCGCACGGTAACTCCGCCGTTGCGCTTGTCGTAGATGAACATCGAGAGGCCGCGGCCGTCTTTCGAGCCTTCCTCAGAGCGTGCGAGCACCAGATGGATGTCGCTGTCGCCGTTGGTGATGAAGCGCTTTACGCCGTTGAGCACCCACGAGCCGTCTTCCTTCTGCGAGGCCTTGAGCATCACCGACTGGAGGTCGGAGCCTGCGTCGGGCTCGGTGAGGTCCATCGACATGGTCTCGCCTGCGCATACGCGGGGGATGTATTTCTGCTTCTGCTCTTCCGAAGCGAACTCATATACGGTCTCGGCGCAGTCCTGCAGACCCCAGAGGTTCTCGAATCCCGCATCGGCGCGGCTGACGATGTCGGCGGCCATGATGTAGGGGGTGATGGGGAAGTTGAGGCCACCGAGGCGGCGGGGCATGGCCATGCCCATGAGGCCGGCCTTGCGGCAGGCGTCGAGGTTCTTCTTGGTGCCCTCGGCGTAGACTACGCGGCCGTTCTCCACGCGGGGACCGTTGTGGTCCACGTCTTCGGCATTCTCGGCGATGATGTCGCCGCAGATTTCGCCGACGATTTCGAGCACCTTGTCGTATGAGTCCATGGCGTCGGCAAAATTCTGGGGAGCATAGTCGAATTTGTCGGCGTCGGCGAAGTTTCTCTCTTTAAGCTCTACGATTTTCTCCATCATCGGGTGGGTGAGATGAAGTTTCAGAGCGGGGTTGTCGGTATAGAAATTAGCCATGGCTTACTTGGAGTTCTTTTTGTAGTATTTGATGAGTTTGGGGAGCACATCCTCGATCTTGCCGGTAATCACATAGTCGGCGATCGTATTGATCGGGGCATTGGGATCGGAGTTGACGGAGATGATGATCGAGCTGTCCTGCATGCCGGCGATATGCTGAATCTGGCCTGAGATGCCGCAGGCGATGTAGAGCTTCGGACGCACGGTAACGCCTGTCTGGCCGATCTGACGGTCGTGGTCGGCCCAGCCGGCGTCGACGGCAGCGCGGCTTGCGCCTACCTCGGCGCCGAGCGTGTCGGCGAGCTGATAGAGAAGGTCGAAGTTCTCCTTGCTGCCTACGCCGTAGCCGCCGGCCACAACGATGGGCGAGCCCTTGAGGTTGACTTTCGACTTCTCGACATGGCGGTCGATGATTTCGACGCAGAAGTCTTCGGGACGGGTGTATTTGTTGACGTCGAGGTCCACCACCTCGCCCTTATAGTTCGAGTCGCGCACCTCGCGCTTCATCACGCCCTCGCGCACTGTGGCCATCTGCGGACGGCACTCGGGGTTGACGATGGTGGCCACGATATTGCCGCCGAATGCGGGGCGGATCTGATAGAGCAGGTCGGCATACTCCTTTCCGCTCTTGGGGTCGGTGTGTTCGCCGATCTCGAGGCTGGTGCAGTCTGCTGTCAGACCCGAGTGGAGGCACGAGCTGACGCGCGGACCGAGGTCGCGGCCGATAGAAGTGGCGCCCATGAAGGCGATCTGCGGCTTGATTTCGCGGAAGAGGTTGATGAGTATCGAGGAGTGGGGAAGCGACGTGTAGGGATAGAGACGCTCGTCTTCCACCTTATATACGGTGTCGACACCGTAAGGGAAGATCTGCTCTTCGATACCCTTGAGCTTGTCGCCGGCTACTACGGCTTCGAGCTTTACGCCGAGCTTGTCGGCAAGCTGACGGCCTTTGGTGAGGAGTTCGAGGCTCACGTCGGCTATCTTACCGTCTTCAAATTCGCAATAAACGATGAGGTTATTCTGATTTGCCATTGTTCTGAGATGTGTTGACGGCCTGTTATCAGCCGATGGTGTGGTTGGCTATGAGTTCCTTGATGAGCTCTTCGAGCTCTGCGTCGTTGTTGCCTATGTTGCGTGCCTCTTTGGCCGTGAACACGACGTTTTCGATAGTCTTCACCTTTGTGGGTGATCCTGCGAGACCGCACTGCGAAAGATCGGCCTCCACATCCATTGCGCTCCATTCGCCGATGGCGAGGTAGGGACGCTTGGCTATCATCTCCTTGCGCGGGTCGTCGGCACCGAGCTCGGAAGCGGCGGCCGCGTATTTGAATTTCTGGAGGGCCTTGGCGTTGCGCGGACGGCAGGGAGCCGCCGAGCCGTTGACCGTAACCACCAGAGGCATGGGAGCCTTCACGGTCTCGACGCCGCTCTCGATGCGGCGCTTCACCGTTATCTTGCCGTCTTCGGCGCTGATGATGTCCTCGGCGTATGTAACCTGCGGCAGGCCGAGCTTCTCGGCCACCTGAGGACCTACCTGGGCCGTATCGCCGTCGATGGCCTGGCGGCCGCCGATGATGAGGTCGAAATCGCCTATCTTGCGCACTGCGGCGCTAAGGGCGTAGGAAGTGGCGAGCGTGTCGGATCCGGCGAAGGCGCGGTCGGACAGAACGATGCCGTCGTCGGCGCCGCGGTAGAGGCCCTCGCGCACGATTTCGGCTGCGCGGCCCGGACCCATGGTCAGCAGAGTAACCTTGGTGCCCGGATACATCTCTTTGAGCTTAAGAGCCTGTTCGAGCGCATTGAGGTCTTCGGGATTGAAGATGGCCGGCAAGACTGCACGGTTGATGGTGCCGTCTTCTTTCATGGCGTCTTTCCCGACGTTTCGGGTATCAGGCACTTGCTTGGCAAGCACAATGATATTCAAACTCATAACTGTGAAGTTTATGTTGATTAATTATTTGTCTGACAGATAGATGCCGGCTGCTGGCGGCCTCGCCGCGCGCACCCGTCCCGCCGGGGGACCGACACGCCGTCAAGGCCGGCTTGCATAAATGCCGGCTGCAAAGTTAACAAATTTTCCTCAATTACAGAAATTTGCCTGTGAAATCGACACCGATTCGATTCGCAAAAGGGGTTTTAACGGTTTTTAAGGCGCGGGATTTTTACGGCAGGAAAATAATTGGTAACTTCGCAGGAATTTTTCTCTGTCGGAGCAGCTCCCCCTTCGCGAGGGGCTGCCGATTATCCATTATATCCCGCTTATGAAAGCTTTGTTTAAGAAACTCATATATATACTGACCATAGCGGCCCTCGTGATCGGCGCCGCCGACATGGCGGCTTCGGCGGCTCCCCGCAAGGGGAAGGCGTCGACGTCGCAGACATCAAAGAGCAAGAAAAAGAAAAGCAGCAAGAAATCGTCCACTTCGAAGAAAAAGAAGAAGAGGAAAAAAAACTCTTCCCGCTCGAAGTCGAAGAAGAAGCGCACCTCGCGCAACCGCAAGTCGACCAAGAAGCGCACGGCCGCTCGCCGCTATTCCCGTCCCGCTCCTCCGCCCGACCCCGTGCTCTCCGACTCGCTGACCCTGGCGGTCGACGCCGCTATCAAAGAGTGGATTCCGGCCCGACTCAATCCCGGAGGCCTGCGCGTCAACAGCGTGAAGCTCGACTCCGCGCAGCGCTCCACCAAGGTGAGCCTCAACGAGAACTATACGTACCTCCCCGTAACCAACGAGTTCATCAAGGATCTTCAGAAAGAGGTGAAGGCCCATCTGCCTCACCCCTTCGACACCTATCCGGTGTACCTCTCCGTCGGACGCCATTCGATGGCCTACTATATCACCAAGGTCGACAAACTGCCGGAGCAATACCGCGGCGGCACGCAGTTCGTGGTAGAAAGCGAGCCCTGTGTACACGCCCGCAAGGGTATGGAGGGCGACATCGTCGGCCTCTGGTCGAGCCACGGACGTTACTTCAAGGGGGGCGCGTGGCAATGGCAGCGCCCGCTCCTCTTCGAGACCGTTGAGGACTTATATACGATGGGCTACATACTCCCTTTCACAGTGCCGATGCTCGAAAACGCCGGAGCCTACGTGATGCTGCCGCGCGAACGCGACACCAATGTCCACGAGGTAATCGTCGACAACGACACCAACCCCGACGGACAGATTTACTCGCAGCCTTACTATAAGGAACAGACCGGCACACAGGCCTGGCGTACAGGCGATGAAGACGGCTTCATCTACGACCTGCCCGACTTCCGCGACACGGAAAACCCGTTTGAGAACGGCACCTATCGCGAGACCACCACTGTGAAGGGCGGCAAGCCTTCGGTGGCCGCATGGTATGCCGACATTCCCGAAGACGGAGAATATGCCGTGTATGTCAGCTATAAGTCGCTCCCCAACTCCACCTCCGACGCACGCTATACGGTCAACTATTCGGGGGGCAGCAAGGAATTCAAGGTCAACCAGAAGATGGGCGGCGGCACGTGGATATATCTCGGCACGTTCCCCCTCGAGGCCGGCTACAGCGACACCGAGCCGGTGGTTACGCTCACCAACCTGAGCTCTGCCGAAGGGAAGACCCTCACGGCCGACGCCGTGAAGATAGGTGGCGGCATGGGTAATATCGCACGCTCGTCGAACCGCAGCGACATCTATTACGACCCCTCGACCCCCGACAACTCCACGGCTTCGGAAAGCAGCGAGGACGATGAAGAAGAGGGCGACGAAGAAGAAGAGACCGACGACGAGGCCCCGACTCCCGACGAGGAAGGCGAGGGCGACGTCGACTCAGAGCCGGCCGACACGTCGGTTCCGGCCGAGCCGCTGTCGGCCACCATGGCGGCGCAGTCGAAGGGTCGCGCCCCGGTGTTCCGCACCTCGGGAATGCCCCGCTATGTGGAGGGCGCACGCTACTGGCTCCACTGGGCCGGAGCTCCCGAAAGCGTCTACTCACCCTATCACGGGTCGAACGACTATAAGGACGACTATACCTCGCGCGGCAACTGGATCAACTGGCTGGCCGGAGGGTCGCGTGTGATTCCCGACGGCGAAGGCCTCGGCATCCCGGTCGACGTATGCATGGCTCTCCATTCCGACGCCGGCAAGCGTTCCGACGACAGCTTTGTCGGAACCCTCGGCATCTATTTCTCAAACGGAGGCGACTCTTACGAAGACGGAACCCCGCGCATCAACTCGCGTATGCTCACCGACATGCTCATGCGTCAGATCACGGGCGACATACGCAAGACCTACGAGCCCAACTGGACGCGCCGCTCGATGTGGGACAAATCTTACGTCGAGGCCCGCGTGCCCGAGGTGCCCACGTCGCTCATCGAGCTCATGAGCCATCAGAACTTCGCCGACATGAAGTATGGCCTCGACCCCGGATTCCGCTTCTGGGTTGGCCGCGCCATCTACAAGGCTCTCGGACGCTTCATGGCCGAGCGCAAGAATCGCGAGTTTGTGGTGCAGCCCCTGCCGGTGAAAGACTTTTCAATCAAGCGCACCCGCAAGAACCATTACCGTCTGAGCTGGGAGCCGACAGAAGACCCCGTGGAGCCGACCGCCACTCCGAAGAAATACATCGTGCTCGAGCGCAGCGGCGACGAGCTCGGCTTCCATAAGATAGGGGAGACCCACTCCACCCATTTCGACGTGAAGACGGCCGACAACGAAATCCACAGCTTCCGCATCGTGGCAGCCAACGACGGCGGACTCGCCTTCCCTTCCGAGACGCTGGCCATGCGTGAGGCCGAAAACGACTCGGAGCCGGTGCTCATCGTCAACGGATTCACCCGCGTGAGCGGTCCGGAGAGCTTCTCCGAGGGCGGCTCTGCCGGATTCCGCTCGGAAGACGACTTCGGCGTGCCCTACCTCCGCGACATATCCTTTGCCGGACATCAGACCGAGTTCCGCCGCTGTGCAGGCGAGTCGTTCGGTCGCAGCTCGCAGAACTATGCCACGAAAGTGATAGCCGGCAACACGTTCGACTATCCCTATCTGCACGGCGAATCATTTGCCCGCGCAGGCTACGGCTTCGTGAGCTCGTCGGCCTCGGCCGTCGAGAAAGGCGACGTGAAGCTCCACGACTATAAGACCGTCGACCTCATCCTCGGCAAGCAGAAGCGCACCACCGTCGGCAACGGCAAGAGCGGCACCCGCTACGAAGCCTTCCCCGTCGAGCTTCAGAAGAAGCTGCGTGCGTTTGCCCAGAAAGGGGGCGACATCATGGTAAGCGGACAGTATCTCGTGTCTGACGCCTCGCGCACCGGCGAGGGCGCCGACTTCCTCAACGACGTGCTCGGAGTGGAGGCCGACTCAATCCGCGGACGCAACCGCTCAGGCTCGGCCACTCTTTCAATCGCCGACGGCGACACGCGGCGCATCGACTATTCCAACACGCTCAACGAAAAGAATTACATAGTGGAGGCTCCCGACGCGTTGCTCTCCACCGACCGCAACGGCCGCACCGTGCTCACCCTCTCCGACACGGGAGCCGCCGCCGGACTGCTCACCCGCAAGGGGAAGAGCCGCAAGGCAGTCTTCTCCCTACCTCTCGAAGCCATCCCTGACGCGTCCGTGCGCGACCGGATAGTGAAAGGAGCGATGGATTATTTCAACGAAAGATGACCCGTCGGCTCCTATTCCCGCCCCCTCCCCGATTCCCCTTATCCCCAACATCTAACCCCCATCCCTGAATGGAAACAGTAAGATTCACCAACGTGCGTCAGCTTTGCGAAGACGTCTGCCGCAACGAGCTGGAGCAGTATGTGCTCCTGCGCCTCGACGACCGCGAGATAGTGCCCGACGAGTATTGCTTCCACCGCCTGATGGAGACAGCGTCGGAAGTCGACGCCACGCTCACCTACTGCAACTACCGCGAGCGTCTGGCCGACGGATCGCTCGTCGACCATCCTGTCTGCGACTACCAGTACGGCTCGCTCCGCGACGACTTCGATTTCGGTCCGCTCGTGCTCATCAACGTGGCCGACATACTCTCCGCCTCCGAAGACTTCGACGACTCGATTTCGGCCATGGCCGACGGCGGCTGGTACGCCCTGCGCCTGCGCCTCTCGTCGACCGGCATCTTCATGAACGTGCCCGAATACCTCTACATAGCCGAGCGCGTCGACCACCGCAAGAGCGGCGAGAAGCAGCACGACTATGTCAACCCCGCCTGCCGGCAGTATCAGATTGACATGGAGGAGGCCCTGCTCGAACACCTCTACGAAATCAACGCTCTGGTGAAAAAGGAGAAGATAACGGTGGACGATCAGTTTGACCGGCACGACAGTTTTCCGCGCGAGGCCACGGTGGTGATTCCCGTGCGCAACCGCGTGAAGACCGTTGGCGACGCCGTGCGTTCGGCCCTCTCGCAGAAGACGACGTTCGACTACAACGTGATTGTGGTCGACAACGGCTCTACCGACGGCACGCGCGAACTGCTGCGCGACATCCCCGACCCGAAGCTGCGCGTCATCGAACTGACCGGCAGCGAAGGGCTGGGCATCGGAGGATGCTGGAACCGGGCCATTCTCCATCCGACATGCGGACGCTTTGCCGTGCAGCTCGACTCCGACGACGTCTATGCCGACGAAAACACGCTCCAGACCATCGTCGACACTTTCCGCAAGACGGGAGCGGCCATGGTGGTCGGAAGCTATATCATGACCGACTTCGGGATGCGCCCCATACCCCCGGGCCTCATCGACCATCGCGAATGGACAGACGAGGACGGCCCCGACAACGCCCTGCGCGTAAACGGATTCGGCGCGCCGAGAGCCTTCTACACTCCCGTGGTGCGCAAGTTCCTCTTCCCCAACGTGAGCTATGGCGAGGACTACGCGATGTGCCTCCGCATAAGCCGTCAGTACAGGGTAGCCCGCATCTACGAGCCTCTCTACTTCTGCCGCCGCTGGGAAGGAAACTCCGACGCCGAGCTCTCGATAGCGCAGGTGAACGCCCACAACACCTACAAGGACTTCCTGCGCTCGATGGAGCTGTACGCCCGCATCCGCGACAACATGCCGGAGATAAGCCCCATAAGCGGTGAGATAAATCCTGATTCCGATTCCGAAGACCAACCTTTCTGATGACACTCAACCTCGAACAGATCAACGACTTCTACGACGCCCAGTTTCGCGAATGGACGGAACTGAAACCCCGCTACGACGCGCTCATGCAGGCCGAGCGGCGCAACGTCGGCGTCGGCGACATGACAGTCGCCCTGCAGTTCAACCCCGCGAGGATAAAGTCGACAGGCGCCGCCGTCGATACCTCGTCGCTGGCCCGCCGCCCGTGTTTCCTCTGCAAGGCCAACCGCCCCAGGGAGCAGCGTTCGCTCGGCATTCTCGACAGCTGGCACTGGCTCATAAACCCATATCCCATTTTCCCGGTGCACTTCACCATTGCCAGCAAGGCTCACGAGCCGCAGGAGGAGATTCCGCTCGACATGGTGGCCGCCGCCGAGGCAGCCCCTGAGCTGGCTTTCTTCTACAACGGAGCGCGCGCCGGAGCATCCGCCCCCGACCATCTCCATTTTCAGGCTACGCTGAAAGAGGAACTGCCGCTCATCGCAATCGCCGAAAAGTATCATCAGGGCGGCAGATCGTCGGCGATGGATTCCACCGACTTTCCGGTTGACCTGCCGCTCTGCTTCCGGAGCATAACTGTGGTGCCCGACGCGGAGGGGATGCAACTTCTGAGCCTGCTCCCCACCATGTATGGTTTCGACGCCGTAACCGGCGCGCCCGACCCGGGAATGGTGAACGTCATAGTCTGGATCGACGACAGCCGCACGCTCCGCGCTATCGTCATCCCGCGCAAACGCCACCGTCCGGCGTGCTACACCTCGGCCGCCGACGGCGAGGGATGCATGGTAAGCCCGGGAGCCGTCGACATGGCCGGTGTGCTCATCCTTCCGCGAAAGTCGGACTTCGGCACGCTCGACGCCGAGCGCATCGCCTCGATATATGCCGAGTGCGGACTGACAAAGGAGGAATTCAAGGTGTGGAAGCCGCTCGACGGCATTATGGGGCGCTGACCGTGCTGATACGGATAGGAATATACACCGACGGAGAGCCCCGCGTCAGTCGCGGAGCGGCCGAAGGGGAGTGGCGCGTGGACAATGCCGTGCGCGGCGTCGGTTTCCACTGGCGCGAGGTATACCGGATGCTTCTCTCCGGTGTCAGCTCGGTGGAGGTGCTTCCTCCCCGTGAGGGAGAGCCTTCGCTGGTGGCGTCAATCGACCTCGAGCGCTATCTCGAAAGCGTCGTGTCGAGCGAGATGAGCCCCGAGGCTCCGGAAGAGTTCATCAAGGCCCACGCCATCATCTCGCGCTCGTGGGCGGTGAGGATGATTACGTGCCCTCCGTCTGCCGGCCGGCTCACCGAGACCGAAGGCGACGACATGACCATAATCTACGACACGGCCGCCCACCGGGGATTCCACCTCTGCAACGACGACCACTGCCAGCGTTTTCAGGGGATGGAGAGGGTCGGCGCCAAAGCGCGCAAGGCTGTGGCCGACACGGCCGGGACGGTGCTTGCCGACCGCGACGGAAATGTGGCCGACGCACGCTATTCGAAATGCTGCGGCGGGATGACCGAGCTATTCTCTACCTGCTGGCAAGACCGCGACTACCACTATCTTCAGCCCGTGGCCGACCCCTGGTGCGACCTTTCGGGCCTCGGACCCGAGGAGCGCGACAGGATACTCGCGTCGGCGCTGCGCGACTTCGACCGCAGCGCCACCCCCGACTTCTACCGCTGGGAACGCACCGTAGACGCGGCCGGAGTGTCGGAACGCCTCCGTGCCCTGACCGGCATTGACATTGGTGAGGCGAAGGGACTCGAAGCTGTACGCCGAGGCCCGTCGGGACGCGTCTCGCGCCTTCGTGTGGATGGCTCGCGCCGAAGCGTAACCCTCGGCAAGGAGCTGGCCATACGCCGCCTGCTCGCCGCCGACTGCCTTCTCTCATCGGCGTTCACCGTGAGCGACGCGCCCGGCGGATTCCGCCTCGCCGGAAAGGGGTGGGGCCACGGAGCGGGACTCTGCCAGATAGGCGCGGCTGCCATGGCCGCCGCCGGACACACGGCCGAAGAGATACTCGCCTTCTATTATCCCGGTACCAAAACCGTTACAATCTGACCGAATGAGCAAACAATCACCCTGGACCTGGATTCCGACCCTCTACGTGGCCGAAGGTCTCCCATATTTCGCCGTCAACACCCTCACGGTGCTCATGTACGTGAACCTCGGCGTATCCCTTTCTGAAATGGCCTTCTTCACCGGATGGCTCTATCTCCCGTGGGTGATAAAGCCCTTCTGGAGTCCGTTTGTCGACCTCATCCGCACCAAACGGTGGTGGATAATCGCGATGCAGGCCATGCTCGCCCTTACCATGGCGGCCGTCGGCTTCCTGCTCCCGACGTCGTTTTTCTTCTCGGCCACGCTCGTATGCTTCTGGCTGATGGCCTTCTGCTCGGCCACCAACGACATCGCCTCCGACGGATACTACATGCTTGAGCTTCAGCCCCACGAACAGGCCGCCTTCGTCGGCATCCGCTCCACGTTCTACCGCATTGCGAGCGTGATAGGCCAGGGGGGACTTGTGATGCTCGCCGGAGTGCTTGAGGCAGGCATGGGCTCGGTGCCGGCCGCATGGTCTACGGTGTTCATAATCCTCTCGCTCTTCTTCCTCAGCATCACGCTCTATCACGTCCGCTTCCTCCCCCACGCGCCCCTCGACCGCCCGCGCGCCGATCTGCGGGCCTCGGACATAATGCGCGACTTCGGCCATACGTTCGTAACCTTCTTCCGCAAGCCTCACGTCGTTTCGGCCCTTGCCTTCATGCTCCTCTACCGCCTCCCCGAAGCGATGTGCATCAAGCTCGTGCAGCCCTTCCTCGTAGCCTCGCGCGAGTCGGGCGGACTCGGGCTCACCACGGCGCAGGTCGGTTTCGTCAACGGCACGGTAGGCGTTGTGGCCCTTCTTGCCGGCGGCATCCTCGGCGGCCTCGCCATAGCCCGCAACGGACTTAAACGCTGGCTCTGGCCCATGGCTCTCGCCCTCACCCTCCCCTGCGCCTTCTATTGTCTGCTGGCCATGACGCAGCCCGAAGATTTCGCATGGATATGCACGGCCGTCGGCATCGAGCAGTTCGGCTACGGATTCGGATTCACCTCTTTCATGCTCTATCTCATCTACTTCGCACGCGGCGAGTCGGCCACCTCCCACTATGCCTTCTGCACAGCCTTCATGGCCCTCGGGATGATGCTCCCCGGCATGGCCGCCGGATGGATCCACGAGCAGCTGTCCGCGTTCAGCCTCTTCGGCCTCGACGGCCCCCAGGGCTACGTCAACTTCTTCTGGTGGGTGATGGTATGCTGCCTTGCCACCTTTGCCGTAACCCTCACCGTGAAGGTCGATCCCGCCTTCGGCCGCAAAAACGCCCCCGTCGGGATGGGTAGGGACGCCCCCGTCGGGATGGGTAGGGACGCGATTAATCGCGTCCACAGCGACAAAAATGAATGAATTTGACGCAGGCATCGACGCGGCGGACGCGATTAATCGCGACCCTACGGCGGCACCGCAGGGTCGCGGTCGCGGCGACGTCAGGCGGCCTCGCGGAGGCGTTTGCGTCCGAATATCCAGTCGACGATGAGGGCGATGAAGCCGTCGCCTGTTACGTTGCAGGCGGTGCCGAACGAGTCCATCGCAATGTAGAGGGCTATCATCAGCGCCTGGTCGGTTTCGGAGAATCCAAGCATCGAGGCCATGATGCCGAGCGAGGCCATGATGGCGCCGCCGGGCACGCCGGGAGCGGCGATGATAGAGATGCCTATCATGCAGATGAAGCCGGCAAACATCCCGAAGTCATAGGGCATGCCCTGCATTAGCATCAGGGCGATGGAGCAGCACACGATTTTCATCGTGCTTCCCGACATGTGGATGGTGGCGCAGAGAGGCACCACGAATCCTGCCACGTCTTCGCTCACGCCCATCTTCTCGGTCTGGCGCAGCGTAACGGGAATGGTGGCTGCCGACGACTGAGTGCCCAGAGCCGTGAAGTAGGCCGGGAGCATGGTTGCAAGGAGCTTAAAGGGATTCTTGCGCACGAAGAGGGCGGCGATGCAGTATTGGGCCACGAGAAGGAACACGTGGAGGGCGAAGATCACGAGTATGATTTTGGCGAAGGCGCCGAGCACGGTGGCCACCTGCCCGGAGTAGGTCATGTTGAGGAAGATGCCGAATATGTAGATGGGGAGCAGCGGGATTATGACGCCGCGGATAGCCATCTCCACCACCTCACGGAACTCTGAGAAAAACGATTTCAAAGTGCCCCCCTTGATTGAAGCTATGCAGATGCCGAGCAGGAATGCCAGCACGAGGGCGGTCATCACGGTCATCAGCGGCGGAATCTCGATGTTGAAGAAGGGCATCAGGTCGGAGCCGCCGGGCAGCTCCTCCGACAACGGACGCTGAGTAATCAGTTTGGGAAAGATGGTGTCGCCTACGGCAAAGCTGAGGAAACCCGAGCAGATGGTGGCCAGATATGCTATGGCGGCCGTGGTCAAGAGCATCTTTCCGGCGTTGCGGCCGATGTCGGCGATGGCCGGAGCTACGAAACCGAGTATGATGAGCGGGATGAGAAAGCCGAGAAACTGGCTGAATATGGCATTGAACGTGGCGAAGAGTCGGCCGAGCCATTCGGGAAAGAAGTAGCCGCAGCCGATGCCAAGCGCGATAGCAATCAGAATACGGACAAGAAGGTTTACTTTGAATATTCTTTTCATCGTTATATTGGGTTATCTACTTATAAGTAAGTGTTCTAATTTAATTTATACTATCCGCGAGGTTGTTTTTGAGGCGATTCCGGTGCGGATTGAAGGAGAGTATATTAATATTCGACTGAAATCCAAGCCGGAAGCGACCAAAAAGAAGCCGCGGAGAGTATGAAAGATAAAACACTTTCATTATTCGGTTAAATTTGAATACTTACTTATTCTCAACGCTTATACCCCTCGCGAAATTACCTTCGTTGGGATTTAATCACATTTTTTTGATTTTTTTTGTGAGGTCGGCACAATTTTCACGGAATTGGCACGTTATTTGTAGTAGAAAAAGGCAGTGAATGGAGAGACATTCGGACGCCATTTCTTAAAAAATGTAAAAAGCGAGTTTTGCATTAAACCATTCCGACTATCCGGAGTCAGACTTATGAATCCGGTCCGGAAGGGCGGAAATCGAAGAAGCGGACGCTTTTTGGATTTTTTGGATTCACACACAATAAACGCGCATACGAATGCGTTTATAGATAAAATGCCGGCTGCCGCAGAGGCGACAGGTCAAGGCTCAGTCAGACGGACGGCATCCCGACGCAATGCAAAGGATGCTGAATGGCAGAAAGGAGAATCCCCCGGAATATCGCGGAGCGGACTAAATTCTCCCCGACGCCGGAAGTCGCCGGATTGCATGGAATATTGAAGATTATTGGTTTAGTGATTAGTGATATATCAACAAAATGTACACAAGCAGTACAATCGCGGTGTGATACCTTAAACAACCGGTCGTGGCTTCGTGAGAAGGGGCGGTCGGTGGCACCGCAAACTACAGGCAGTTTTGGATCGTGAGTTCCAAAACTGCTTTTTTTGTGCCCCCTTCGTCCGGCTCCGACCGCGACCGGCAGGGACGCGATTTTTCGCGTCCACAGCGACAAAAACGAACGTACACAGCCGCCCGAAAATCCACGCCCGTCTTGCCGTTATGACGCGTGTGAAGCAGATGCATCTAAAGCGAAAAAACATCTCATCCGTGTGATTCCGACAGAAATATGAAAGATTCGTCTGCTTTTAGAGTATGTTTGAGTTTAACTTCTATTCACTTGAAGAGGATTTTTTGAGATGATTTCGCAAGTCGAAGAGGGAGCGATGCGGGCATCGTGACCGATGAGGCTTGGCGAAATCAGCCAAAAAAGACCTTCAAGGGGATAGAAAGACTTTTTTCGGAGTATGTTCAAATCAATTCGTGTTAAATTCAAACATACTCTTAGACCCAGTTCCATCATCGGATTCAGACCTTTACAACGACCCTCCTACATAAAAAATTTTAGCATCTCGAAAAAAATACATACCTTTGCACCGAACTTTTATAAAGTTGGTTTGCCGAAGGGCAATCAAAAGGGAATCGAGTGAGAATCTCGAGCAGACCCGCTGCTGTAAGTTTTCTTTACGAGTATGTTGAAATTCAACAATACTCCGTCTCATCTTCCGAAGCACTGTCTGCATTCGCAGACAGCTACCGAACGTCACTGGCCAAGCAAGAGTGCGGAGGCCGGGAAGGCGAAGATGACGGAAAACAAGCCAGAAGACCTGCCAACGTAATTTCGCATCAACGGCGCCCGGGGATTGGCGCTGCGAATAACTAAAATTATTGGATGAAACGTCTTGTGTTCCGACACAAGCGGTGTTTTCCCGCCGCTATGTGCGCAATCTGCGCATCTATATGCTCTGCCGAGGTTCCTGCCGAGGTCAGGCCCGACTCTGCAATCACTCTGAAAGAACTGAATGTCAGTGCTTCCAGAAAACCATTGGCCACTGTCCAGGAGCTGAAGGGGACCGACCTTCAGTCGCTTTCATCCACTTCCATCGCCGACGCCCTCAAGTATTTTGCCGGAGTCCAGATAAAAGACTATGGCGGACTCGGAGGTCTCAAGACCGTCAATGTCCGCTCGCTCGGAGCGCAGCACGTCGGCGTATATATCGACGGCATACGGATCACCAACGCCCAGAACGGGACTGTGGATTTAGGGAAATATTCCCTTTCCACTCTCGAATCCGTCTCTCTTTACAACGCCAACAAACTCGACATCTGCCAGTCGGCTTCCGAATTCGCTTCCGGAGCCACGGTCTACATGCGCACACGCCGCCCCGACCGCGACTCCATCAGTCTGCTCGGCGGATGGAGTTCGTTTCACACCTGGAGAGCCCGCGCCACAGCCGAGTTCGCCCGCAAGGGATGGTGCGGATTCATCGACGCAGAGTATCTGAACTCACGCGGCGACTATCCATTCCGCTACAAATCGCAATATGAAGATACTGTGGGACGCCGCCGAAACTCCGACATCGAGTTCACGCGAGTGGAGGGGACTCTCTTCAAGGGAGGATTCTCGTCGCACATGTATGCCTACTTCTCGGAACGCGGATGCCCCGGAGGAATAGTGCGCCGCCTTTCCGACAAATACAACAATGTAGGCCGAGAATGGGACACCGATATTTTCGTCCAGGCATCTTACGAGCACTCTTTCGGGCGGCAGCACAGAATCAAGGCAAACGCCAAGTACACATACGAATACCTGCGCTACAACACCGACTACCCCGAAAATCAGAACACGGCACGCGTCGACAACCATTACTGGCAGAACGACGCCTACGCCTCGATATCGTATTCTTTCAGCCCCTGGCATTTTCTTTCGCTCAACTGCGGCTACGACGCCAGGATATCGTGGCTCGACGCAGACCTCAAGAAGTTCTGCCCGGTGCGCCGGCTCGACCAGAAAGCCGTACTTGCAGCACAGTTCGACTGGCGCTCTCTCCGTCTGGCCGCATCGATACTCTACCAGCACTACAAAGACCATACGGAACTGAAAACAGGAGCGGCCGATCCGCTCTCGCGATTCACTCCGGCCATCACCCTGGGATACTCATTTCTCGGAATCTCACTGAGAGGATGGTACAAATGCATATTCCGCGCCCCTACCCTCAACGACCTTTACTATACCCAGGCGGGAAACCGGAACCTGAAACCTGAATACACGCGCCAATGGAACGTCGGCGTCGAGTATCAGTATGGACGCGGACCGTGGAGCGTCTCCGCACAGGCCGACGCCTATCTCAATTATATCGACAACAGAATCGTGTGCCTGCCCCTGAAAGGCACCTATACATGGTCGATGATGAACTATGGAAAAACTTTCTGCCGGGGGCTTAACGCCACGCTATCCGGAGTGGCCGCCACCCGGGGATGGCGTTTCTCGCTGACTGCCTCGCTCACATGGCAGAAAGACCTCAACCGCACGAATCCCGACGACCCTGACACTTACGACAAGCCGATATGCTATTCCCCTACCCTGTCATACGGCATCACCGGGATAATAGCATGGAGAATGATATCGCTCACCGTCTCCGACCTGCACGTCTCAAAGAGGATGTGGTCGTATGCCGATCCGAGAGACATACTCGAACCATACAACAACGTAGACCTCAAGCTCACGGCACGATATCTGGGAATCACAGCCTCGCTTGAAGTGAACGACCTCCTTGACGTGCAGTATGAACACATCCCGCGCTATCCGATGCCCGGGCGCAGCTTCAGGCTGACACTCTCCTACTCCTTCGACGCCATAATCAAATCCGTAAAAACGAGAAAGATCTGACAACCGGCATCCTTACGTATGCCCAATATGCCTATTGCGATGAAATACACAAAAATGAAACCTATGGCAGCGGCGGCATGCCTTGCACTGGCCGCATCGCTGCCCTGCGCCTCGGAAGCCAGGGAACGGATAATCCTGCTAAACGAGGGGAACTGGCAGGCCGACAACGGCAGAATCTCGTATTTCGACGACGGCCGTGTCGTGAGCAACGAATGGTTCAGGGAGACTAACGGCTATAAGCTCGGCGACACCCCTAACGACATCATTCAGGTGAACGAAAGCCTCATTGCCATAGCGGTCAACTGGTCGAACATCGTCCAGTTCATCACCCCCGACGGCAAAGCGGTAGCCGCCACCGAGGATGTGCCCAACAACCGCAAGCTCGCTTCCGACGGAGGAGACTACGTATATGTGTCCTCCTACGGCCATGAAGTCGGTACAGTCGACGGAATGGCCTATTTCACAAAAGGCTACGTCGCCAAAATCGACGTCAGGACATTCAAGGTTGTGGATGCCGTGGAGGTCGGCTACGAGCCGGAGGGAATCGCTTTCTATAAAGGCCGACTGTTCGTGGCCAACACCGGCGGATATGCCTTCAACGAGAACCACGACTACGAGACAACCGTAAGCGTTATCGACGCGAAGACAATGAGCATCGAGAGAAACATCGATACAGGACAGATAAACCTCTACGGAAAGATGTCGCAGAGCGGCAGGTACCTGTGCATAAACTCTCCGGGCGACTACTACGACACTCCGGCCGCCACAATCATCCTCGACTGCGACGCGGCCCTCGAAGGCAGACCCGACAGGGAATGCTATGTCCCGCTCCCTTACGCCTCCACCTACAACTGCACCGCTTCCGACGGAACGTTCTATGCCATCGGTTCAAGATACTCATACTACACCGGAGAATACACTTTCAACTATGTCTGCATCGACCCTGCAAAAGTGTTTGAAAGTTCGGGGGGCGAAGGGGTAAGCGAGAAAATGCCCGGCAGCGTAATCGACGACATAAAGGGGATGGCGATGCCCTACGGCATATACGTGAACCCCTATTCGGGCTACATCTACGCCACCGACGCCGGAGAGTTCGTAGCCGCCGGAGCGCTTTACCAATGGACGCCCGACGGCGAGCTGGCGGGCGTCCACAAGGTCTACATCAACCCGGCGCATTTCCTGGCCCTGCCCGACGAGAAAAACGAGTCGGCTGAGATTATAGAAGCCGACGCCACCTCAGGCAACATCATATTCAACCTGCAGGGCATACCGGTCAGCAACCCTGTGCCCGGACAAATCTACATCAGCAACGGAAAAAAGTTTATCCATAAATAATCTAACTTTAATCACTATGAGACTTAAATCCCTCGGGATTGTCGCCCTTTCACTGCTCGGGCTGGCTCCTGCATACGCCACCAACGTGCTTGTGAAAATGAACAGGACATCCCAAACGATGACAATGGTGTCGAAAGACACCAACGAACCCGTAGCGACCGGCGAGCCGAACGGCCTGGAATACACCTTCGACGCCACACCCGGACGCTACATCCTCACGGCATACGCCACCGACAAGACAACCGTCAACGGCACCATTGAGGTTACCGTAGCCGCCGACTCCGTACAGCAGCAGCTCACCATCCTCACATGCACCACCTACGTCACCAACAAGAACAGCGACGGCAGCCAGTGGACCATCGACAAAGGCGACTACGAAATCGACCTCAGGGTCAGCAGTCGCGAAGGCGTATCCCAGACCGTAACCCCGGGCAAAAGCACTACTGCCGGACGTACCACTTTCATCACCCTAAACGGCAACAGCTATTATCTGGCGTTCATCCCCTCCGAAGCCCATCAGGCAGAGGGCTTCACCACCCTCTACCGTTCCGGCACTCTGACCGCGGGCATCAACATCTCCGGGGCCATACCCAAGGGTGAGGACTATTCGCTGACCGTCCCCAAAGACGCCTACTTCGAGCTGAACCAGAAATTCTCTCATTTCGTAGACTTCACCCGAATCGAGCCCAAGTCTGTCTCGACCGAAGGCGACCTCAAACGCATCACCTACTATCTCGCCCAGGGACAGACCTACAACTTCCGCTCTTCCATACCGGGTAAACTCACCCGTGGCGGCTACTTCACGATGACGGCCGACGCCTCGAAACGCCCCGACATCTCTATCAGCGCCTCCGAATATGAACACGACCCCGCCGCCATCAACCATGACGCAAAGGCAAACTCGGGCTTCGAGACCGGCGACATATTTGTCAACATCAATGCACGCGGTCATCTCGAGCTCAAGCCGGGCGACATCTACAAGGCCCACGCCATGCGCACATGGGAGCTGACCGATAACTCGACCAACAACTACTTCATCGAACCCGACTTCCACTATACCGTAATCGGCCTTGACGGCAAACCATCCGACAACGTTGTCCGCATCAATGAGCGGCAAGGGTCGGCCTGGGCCGACATCGAGGCAATAGGCGAAGGCACTGCAATCGTGCTCGTCACCTACGACGGAATCGGACTCAACTGGTACAACAACGGGGTGAAACGAGAATACATGGGCGGAGAATACTGGGGAGCCATCTGGCCCGAAAACACCGCTGTCTATGTAGTTACCGTCGGCAACGCCACATCTGCGGCTGTCCCCAACATGTTCATAAACGAGGACTACAACACAGGCACGCTGAAAACTGCCGGAAATAAAGTGGACGCGGAGCACGACGTGTTCTATTATCTCGACTCGGAAGAAGGCGCCACATATACATTCAAACCCGAAGGAGTGGTCGAGACTGAGATAGCCTACCCCGTCATCGGCGAACGCATGGCCACCTACACAGGCTTCGGCAAAGAGGGCGTCACGGCCAACGCCGACGGCTCATTCTCGGTACTGCTCCGCCACGGGCGCCAGATAGTGAAAATGACCGATTCCGCCGGCAAGTCGGTCTATCAGGTGCTCACGGCAAAGAAATGCCATCGCGAAATCGTCAACGCCACCCGCGAGGGGAGCCAAATCTTCCAGCCGGGCGACGAAGTCAAAATCAAGTATTCCGGTCTCTTCCATCCAGCCAACAAGCTCGCCGGCATCTACAATATGTCGGCCTACGTTACCTACAACAACATTCCAAACGGCACGTCGCTCATCCTCAGCCCCAACCAGTACAAATTCGGTTCCTCTGAGACCGCCCAGACCGTTACCGTGCGGATTCCTGCCGACCACGACGCGCAGGCCAATCCTCTGCTTGTGATGGACGAAGGCGTGATTCAGGTGAACGGCTACGGCGACCCTATCGGCAACCACCGCATCATAGACCCTAACAACGGTCGCTCGCCAAACTTCACGGCAGTGGCCCACAAGACCTACTTCGGGCACATACCTGACGCCGTAATCAACGTCTCGCCGACCCGCACGTTCGACATCCACATCGAGTGCGACCAGCCTGACAGCGAGGTTTCCGTCTCGTTCGGAGGAACCGTTCTGGCGCCTGACGCAGAAAACGTCTACCACGGCACCTACGGCACTTACCACGTAGTGGCGTCCAAACCCGGTTTCCGGTGCTTCCGCAAGTCGTATGTCATCGGCGACGACGACGAAGGCACGCAGACTTTCTCCATTACGCTGACCGAAGCCGAAAACGCATGGGACGGCAAGACGACAGCCGAACCGGCGTTTGAGAACGACCGTTATGTCATATCGACTCCTGCCGAAATGAAATGGTTTGCCAATACGGTCAACAATGGAAACGCTTCGGCCAACGCCGTCCTCACGGCCGACATAGACCTCGGCGACTACGACTGGACGCCTGTCGGCACTGCAAGCGCCAAACCATTCAGCGGCAGCTTCGAGGGCAGAGGCCATCGGATTGACGGTCTTTATGTAGATATGCCCACGGCCCAGTATGCCGGACTCTTCGGCCACGTGAAGGGCTCGGCGGCCGACCGACACGCCTCTATAAGCGGCATCACCGTCGACGGCACTGTCAACGCCAAGGGATATGCCGGAGGCATCGCCGGCATAGTCAACGCCTACGCCGACATCGACACCTGCGCCAACTATGCCTCTGTCAACGTGACCAACGAGTTCTGCGGCGGCATCGCCGGCTGTGTGGCCGTCAATACGTCGTCCATCGCCAACTGCTACAATGCCGGCGCCATAAAAGGTGCGGGTAAATGCGGTGGCATCGCTGGAAGCGCCGCTAACGCGAAGGTTGAGAATGTGCACAATGTAGGCACAATTGACTTCATCCGTGCTTCGGGAGGATGCGTTGGCAACAATAAACTCACCGGACTCAAAAACGCATTCTCTACCGTGGAAGGCGACGTTACCGACGGACAGAAAACCGTATCGGAAGAACAGATGAAATCTGGCGAGATAGCATTCCTGCTCGGAAAAGCGTTCGGACAGACATTAGGCGAGGACGCCTACCCCGTGTTTGGCGCTCCTGAGGTGAAATATGACCCGGCTACCGATACTTACTACAACTTTGACCTGCCTACTTCCGTAGATGAGCTCGGCGAGGAAACGGCTGTGCCAGAACTCTACTTCAATCCGGAAGGAATCGCGTCGACGAAGCCCTATAAGGGATTCAATATCATACGTATGAGCGACGGCAGCATCCGCAAGGTCTTCATCCGATAGGCATATATACCCTACCTTGATAATGACGGGAGGCAATCTGTGATTAAACATGATTGCCTCCTGCATTGCGTTTATTAAACCCGGGCTTTCAGCCGGCCGAGGGGATGATGCCGGCCGATGCGGCGGCGCGCAGCAGCGCGGCGGCGGTGCCGGAGTTGGTGAGCGAGGGACGCTCACGAAGGCAGGCGGCAAAGTGATTGGCATAATTGTCGGCCATGGCCTCCATCTCTGCCACGCCCCAGTCTTCGCGCGCTATGCCGGTGCCGCTCGCGTTGATATAGCCGGCGGTGGCGGGAACTGTGTTCATCAACACAGGCGTGCCGTTGACTATCGATTCCGACACGGTAACCATATTAAGGTCCTGTTCCGTGTCGATGAGCATGGCCACTGCTCCGGCGGCTATCGGAGCCCACTCTGAGTGGAAACGGAAGCCATGGAAGCGCACCGAACCGGATATGCCAAGGTCGGCGGCAAGCTTCTCAAGATTATTTCGTTCGGGACCGTCGCCCACTATGTCGAGGGTGAACGCCTCGCGACCGGGCCTCTTCACAAAGTCGGCGAAGCGGCGGATGATGCGGTCTATCCTCTTGCGAGTGATGAGCTGCGAGACGGAGACAAAGGTGTCTTTGCGCTCCTCCGACGGGACGAAAATCCGCTCGTCGGCGCCGTGGCTCACTATCTCGGACGACACACGCTTCATGAACCGCGATATGAACCTGCGGGCCTCTTCGGAACGGGCCGCCACCGGGATGCGGCTCATGAACAGGCGAGCCGGCACATTGTACCAGAAGCGGGCCGGAAGTTCGCGCATCATCTTCTGAAACACCGACATCTCATGCCATATAAGCATCTTGCGTGGCACTGTCAGCGCTGCGGTCAGAGTGGACATCGAAAACACCTCGGAACTGATTATGAGGTCGAAACGGCTTTCGTTTCGACGGAGCCATCCGCGCAACCCTTTGGCCATCGGTATCAGAACCGGACTGAACACGCGCTTCATGACCGACGGAAACCATACAACCTCGAATCCGGGCGATTCCGGCTCCAGCGGACGATACTCCTCCGAGGCAAGCAGCGTTACCTCATGGCCGAGACTCACAAAGCCGCGGGCGAGGGTGTAGATCATGGTATGGCCGTTGGTGCGGCGGCGCGTGATGAGGCCGTGCTCCGACGAATGGAGCATGAGATTCACAATCAGTATTCTCATTTCTTCAGAATGCGTAGAAGTTCGCGTGCGTAAGTCAGCATCAGCAGCCGCATGAAGTGGCCGCCGGCAAAGGACTTGAAGGCCGCACGATGCATCGCAGAGAGCGACTCCATCGGATAGTCGCGCCGGCATTGCGCTATCATCGGGTCGGCGAGCTGGGCGCGATACCATCGGCGCTTCTCACCGAGACTCATGCCGGAAAGCAGGAAATTTTTGGAAAACGACCTTATTATGTCGATGCCATAGCGCAGGGCATAGAGCGCATCTTTGGGGGGCAGGCCGTCAGCGAGGATGAGGCCGTGAAGCGTTCGCGCGGCATCAAGTCCGCGGGTCATCAGGTCGGGAGCCGGATAATGCGACCTCGACATCGGGTTCTGACGATAGAGATAGACCACCTGCGTGCATACCCCGGCTCTTGCCGAGGCCCGCAAAGCCTGATAGCAATAGATTATGTCTTCGCTTATGGCGTGAGGCACCTCGGAAAACACCACTCCGGCCCGAATCAGCATATCCCGCCGGAATATGGCCGAGCCGGCGGATGCCCCGTAATTGAGGTTGCGCTCCGAGGCATCCGCCGGGGGAGCCATAGTGGAAAGAGCCATGAGCCGCAGATCGTCGGGCGAGGAAAACACCTCCTCGGAAGGGATCACCGGATGGATCGGAACGGTCAGTTCGTCGGGGCCGCCGAGCTTGCCCATGTTGCCTCTCGATATGTCGAGGTCATGCTCATCCGCAAACGAGAGAAGCCGGCTGTAAGCTCCGGGAGCCACACGGTCGTCGGCGTCGAGAAAAGTAACATACTCTCCACGCGCATGTTCAAAACCTCGGTTGCGAGCTATGCCGGGGCCTCCGTTGCGCTCCATCCTCAACACCTTCACTCGCCCGTCGGCAGCGGCTATCTCCTCACAGATACGTGCGGTGTCGTCGGTCGACTTGTCGTCGACCACGATTACCTCAAGATCCACCGAAGGGTCGGAAAGCGCGGATCCGATGGCTTCCCTGATGAAATCGGAAGCGTTCCAGGCGGCTATTATCACACTCAGTCGCGGGCTGGCGTTCATCTCTGCTCGGCGATTATTCCTTTACTGCTTCGAGCAGCTGACCGGCTGCGTCTTTGGTGTTAACTTTCGAGATGATGTGGCTCACCTTATGGTCGGCGTCGAGCACGAAGGTAGTGCGCACTATACCCATATATTCGCGTCCGGCCATCTTCTTCATCTGCCATACGCCGGCCTCCTCGCAGAGCTTATGGTCGGTATCGGCGATGAGGATGAAGGGGAGCGAATGTTTGGCGGCGAACTTCTGATGGCTCGCCGCGCTGTCTTTGCTCACGCCGATCACCACATATCCCTGCGCCGTGAGGCTCTCATAGCCGTCGCGGAAGCTGCAGGCCTCGGCCGTGCAGCCGGGAGTGTTGTCTTTGGGATAGAAATAGACCACGAAACGCTTTCCCGGAAAGTCGGAAAGCTTCACTTCCTTCCCTTCGGCATCGATGCCGAGAAGGTCGGGGAAAATATCACCTGTATTCATTTTGATTTCAGTTTTTCAAGTTTATCGAAAGCCATTCTCCTACCCTCCTCTATCTTGTCGGGATAGTGCGCGTCGCTGTTCACGGCTATAGGCACACCTGCGGCAAGGAGCTTCGGCCACCACATTTCGTGGGGGAAGAAACGGTCTTTCGTATTGATGTATTTCGTATTTATTTCAACCACTACCCCGGCCGAGACGGCATGGCTCACCACGTCGTCGATCAAAGCCTCATACCACTGATACTGCTCCAGCTCCGGATCGACGGTAACGGCATTCTGGGCAATCTTGTCGAAATGGCCGAGCATGTCGAAGCCGCCGCGCTCAAGCATGGTGAGCACCTGCTCATAGAACTTCTCCACCACATAGCGCAGGTCGCCCGAATAAGCCTCCTTGAGGTAACGGCGGAAACGTTCGGCACTGCCGTCGCAGTCTACCGGGATGCCGTCCTGGTTAGGCACGAAGTGTACCGACCCTATGCGATAGTCGAGCGGCAGACGCTGGAAATAGTCGATGTGCGGACCGAAGTCGGGCGATATGAAGTCTATCTCCATAGCCGCATACAGCCTCGGCATGATGTCGGGAGATTCCGACAGGCGGCGCACCTCGTCGATAAACAGAGGCACGGATTCCCGGCTCATGTTGCAGGGCGAGTCTACGCATATCGGCGAATGGGGCGAGAAACCGTAATGAAGCATACCGCACTCGCCGGCGCTCCGAGCCATCTCCTCCATCGTGGCACGGCCGTCGCAGAACTGCGTGTGCGAATGAAGGTTATACCTGTCCGTAGCCGCCGTTATGTCAGTTATAAGGCTCATAGTCAGTTGTTGGAAAGAGCGGGTTGAGCATTTCTCAGGCGGAGGAAGCGGGAGAAGAGGAGGAGCATCACGCAGGAGGTGGCAAGGCCGATGCCGAGCGAGAACTCATATCCGATTCCGATGCCCCAGATAGCCTCGGTGAGCGCGCCAAAACCTTCAGGTGCGAAGAAGATATAAGTAACCGTTACGCACGTCATGAATAGGGCGGGCACAAGAGTGATGATATAGGGCTTCGCCTCCTTGGCAAGATAGACGGTGATGGCCCAGAGGGTGAAGACGGAGAGCACCTGGTTGCACCATGCGAAGTAGCGCCAGAGGGCGTCGTAGGGCAGCAGCATGATGAGGAAGCAGAGGGCGAAGATTGGCACCGAGACAGCAAGGCGCTTTGCTATCTTCTTCTGCTTTATTCCCATGAAGTCGGCGGCTATGAGGCGTGCCGAGCGGAGTGCGGTGTCGCCCGAGGTAATCGGGGCGGCTATCACGCCGAGGATGGCGAGGATGCCGCCGAATGTGCCAAGCCATGAGCGCGAGAGGCTGTCTACGAGCAAAGCAGGCGAACCATTGCCAAGGAACTCCTGCAGACCTCCGTAGCCGCCCGTGAAGGCCACGGCTGCCGCAGCCCATATAAGGGCCACGATACCCTCGGCCACCATGGCGCCGTAGAACACGGGACGGGCATATTTCTCATTGCTGAGGCAGCGGGCCATCATGGGGCTCTGCGTGGCGTGGAAGCCGGAGATGGCTCCGCAGGCTATCGAGACGAACATCATCGGGAAGATGGGATTGGCCTCGGGGTCGGGCTTATGGTTATAGAACTGTTGCCATATCTCCGGCACGCTTCCGGCATGGACGAAAAGCATCACCATGATGCCGACGGCCATGAAGAGGAGCGCCACTCCGAAGAGGGGATAGAGCTTTCCGATAAGTTTGTCGACGGGGAGAAGCGTGGCCGCCATGTAGTAGCAGAAGATGACGATGATCCAGAAGAGGCGGTCGAGGCTCGACGGGGTAAGCATCGCAAGCAGGTCGGCGGGATTGTAGACAAACACCGCGCCCACGAGAATCATCAGCAGCAGGGCAAAGACACGCATCACGTTCTTCACCTTGCCTCCGAGCTGTCCGCCCACTATCTCGGGAAGCGATGCGCCACCCTGACGGATAGAGAGCATACCCGACAGATAATCATGGACGGCGCCGGCGAAGATGGTTCCGAACACAATCCAGAGAAAAGCTGCCGGGCCATACATGATGCCCATTATAGCACCGAAGATGGGGCCGAGGCCGGCGATGTTGAGAAACTGAATTAGAAAGATCTTCCACGTGGGCAGAGCCACATAGTCGACGCCGTCGCCCATGGTGTGGACCGGAGTCTTGCGCGCCGGATCGGCGCCAAACACGCGCGCGACGAA
The DNA here is from genome assembly GCA_945873625.1 of uncultured Porphyromonadaceae bacterium. GTDB lineage: Bacteria > Bacteroidota > Bacteroidia > Bacteroidales > Muribaculaceae > Lepagella. The sequence continues at coordinate 59,036 of CAMCDS010000007.1, forward strand.
CTTTCCGTATGTGAAATATCCGGCTACGAGTATGGCCAGAGCGATTACAAACGATATCATGATGTCAGTTTAGTATTCTGTTTCAGAGCGCGGTATACGTCGCTCCTGAGTCTGCGGAGGCGTCCGAGGTCGGTCTCGAGGGCCTTCTCGGCGGCGAGTATCTCCTCGCCGAGCGGCTTCGACCTGCGCCCGGCATACCGGCGGCGCATATCGCGAAGCTGAGCCTCGTCGGCCTCATACTTCTTCTGCGCGTCGACATACCGCTTCATGGCCTCCCTCGCCTCGGGAGTTGGCAGGTCAGACAGGTTTCTGTATACCTTTCCCTTCCCCGCCGGGAGATAAAACTCCGCCTTCTTCACCTTCTCGTCGGGGTCGATGGCGGCCAGCGTGGCGAGGAGTTCGGCGTAGTCTTCATCACCACGGGTGTCGGCGATGCTTTGCAGACGGGCGAAAGCCACCACGTCGTCCTCGTCCGGGTTATAGTTGGTGCGCAGGTCGTTGACGGCAAACACGTAGACGGTAACCTTCCCGTCGAGGCGGTTGCGGTCGGTGGCCCACCAGCCGACGCCGTTCAGCTCGTCGATGGCGAGCATGAAATCGTCGTAAGGTGAATTATATGGCATTCCGAGATTGCTCGGCTGCAGGTATTCGCCGGTGGCAGCGTCGCGCGAGGCCACGAAAATGTCGTAGCCTCCGATAGACTCCGGGCCGTCGTTGGCGAAATAGAGCGTCAGACCGTCGGGCATCATGAAGGGATAGTCGCTGTCGCCTTCGAGCAGCCCGTCGCCGGTGAGCACCGGAGCGTGCCACGTGCCGTCGGTGAGCTTCATCGACTCGAAGATGCGCTGGGTGCCGATCGTGTCAGGCTCAGCCCACATCATGAAATCGCCGGCCTCGTTGACATAAGCCATCGAGGCGAGCTGTTTCCCCTCCTCGAAGGGGAGTACGGAAGGAGCGGCAAGGCGTCCGGCCGACGAGGGGATTCTGTAAGCCTTGTAGAAATCGGGATAATCGACAGCCAGGCTGTCGATGACGGCTATCTTCTCCACCCGGTCGAGGAAAGCCGTGGCGTCGGCTATGCGTGCCTCCTCACGCTCGGCCTCCACATCGAGCGGCTTGCGTGCCTTGTTCTTGAGCTGCCGATAGCGGGCATACAGCTGCGAGGCCTGCGGGAAGTCGTAGTCGAGATATGCGAGCCGGCCGAGGAAACGGTAGGCGTCGGCCACGCCTTTGGCCTTTGCGGCCTCGAAACAGTCGCGGGCAGCATCGTAGTCGCCCTCCTCGAGCAGACACTCGCCGAGCATCTCGTTGAGCACACCCGAATGAGCGCCCTTAGGCGCACGCTGCAGCTCCGCCCGGATAATCTGTGCGGCAGCCGCATAGTCGGCTCCGTCGATGAGCGCACGGGCGTCGGAAGCCACGTCGGCCGAAGCCGAGGCCGCCGCGAGGGAGAGAAATATGGACAGTAGTGTATATTTCACGCTATTGACAGCTGAGATTTGACAATTGTATATGGCGCGAATTTACAAAATTCCGACCGTCCCGCCAAATTTTCACCCAACAATCTTCCCGACCCTCCCCCGAACTCCCCCTCTGTCCTTTTTTATTTAGTTTACCCGACTACCTAATACCAACTCTACCATTTACGACTATTTCAAAACAATTGAAAATGGATAAACTCAAAGACGCTTACGATTTCATAAATCATTATCGCAAACGCAACAAGCCTGTGCCGGAAGATGTAATCGAGGAAGCACGCAATGCGGAGGTTGAATGGCTACGACTTGAACTAACGTCGGCTTTTCAGGAACATATACAACCTATTCTCGACAAAATAGAGTCAAATATGGTAGTGTTTCACGGTGTGTGTCTGAGGCTTGAGTGGACTCGCCTCAGACACACTCTGTGAAACACGACCTCTACCTCGGGGCGAGACAGTCGTCGAGGGCCTTCTCGATGGCCTCACGGTCGATGTCGCGCCCGATTATCACGAGCTTTATCATCCGGTCGCCATATTCTTCGTCCCAGTCGCGTTCGAGTCCAGGCTCCTGCTTCATCAGCTCGCGAAGCTCGTCTTCGGGAGCTGTGGCAAACCAGAGGCCGGCCTGAGTTAGCTTCTTCTGCGTGCCGGCCTGCTCGAAGAGGTAAGACATGTCGCGGTCTGAGCTGAAATATATCACCCCCTTGGTGCGGATGATTCCTTTCGGCCAATCGCGCGAGACGAAGCGGTCGAACTTAGTGATTTCAAACGGACGGCGGCGATAGTAGACGAAAGTACGGATGCCGTATTCCTCGGCCTCGCCCTCGCCGTGATGATGCTTGCAGTGGTGGCATCCGCAGTCCTCGCCATGCTCATGGTGATGGTCGTGCTCATGCTCATGGTCGTGCTCATGGTGATGATGGTGGTGTTCCTCCTCCTCATCGTGCTCGGCGCCGTGGCTTTCGAGCACCTGCACCCAAGCGGCCGACGTCGCCACCTTCTCGAAATCGAAGAGCGAGGTAGAGAGCAGCTCGTCGAGAGGCACGTCGCAATAGTCGCAGTCGATGATGCGGGCCTTCGGCTGGATGGCGCGGAGCGTGGCCCGGATGCGTCCTGCCTCTTCGGCCGACACCTCGCTTATCTTGTTGAGCAGAATGAGGTTGCAGAACTCCACCTGCTCAATGATGAGGTTCTCTATATCCTCCTCGTCGAGATTCTTCGAGGCGAGGGCGTCGCCGCATCCGAACTCATCGCGCAGACGGAGCGCGTCGACCACCGTGCAGATGCAGTCGAGGCGCGGCAGGCAGCCGGCGCTGTATTTCGGTTCGAGAGAGGGGATGCTGCAGATGGTGCGGGCTATTGGAGCGGGCTCGCAGATGCCGCTCGCCTCGATTACTATATAGTCGAAGTCGCCCGAGTTGGAGAGTTCACACAGCTGCTCCACGAGGTCCATCTTCAGCGTGCAGCATATACATCCGTTCTGGAGGGCGACGAGGTCGGCGTCTTCCTCCTTCTGTCCTACCACTCCACCCTTGCGGATGAGCGACGCGTCGATATTGACCTCGCCTATATCGTTCACTATCACAGCGAATCTGATTCCGCTGCGGTTGGCGAGTATGCGGTTGAGGAGAGTGGTCTTTCCGCTGCCGAGGTATCCGGTCAGCAGCAATACGGGTATCTGTTTGCGAATCATTTTAAAGAGAGTTTAGGCAAACTCCCCCGGGATGAACCGAATCATCCTCAGGGGAGCAATTCTGAGATATAAACAAGCGCGGAGCCATCAGGGTTCTGGCTCCGCGCGGGGTTCTTGTTACGGTCAGCGGCGGAAACCTTTTTGTCCGCGCATCTGCTTCATCATCTTCATGGGGTTCTTCATCGTGGTGGCCATGTGCATCATCTTGCGGGTCTGGTCAAACTGCTTGAGCAGGCGGTTTACGTCCTGCAGCGACGTGCCGGAGCCCTTTGCTATGCGCTGGCGGCGGCTGGCGTTGATGATTTCGGGGTTATGTCGCTCGTCGGGCGTCATCGACTGTATGATGGCCTCGATTCCCTTGAAGGAATCGTTGTCGATGTCGATGTCCTTGATAGCCTTTCCGAGGCCGGGAATCATCGAGGCGAGATCCTTGATGTTGCCCATCTTCTTTATCTGATGAATCTGCTTGAGGAAGTCGTCGAAGTCAAACTTATTCTTGCGGATTTTCTCGTTGAGCTTCTCGGCTTCCTTCTGGTCGTAGATTTCCTGGGCGCGCTTGGCGAGCTCCACGATGTCGCCCATACCGAGGATACGGTTGGCCATACCTTCGGGGTTGAACTCCTGGAGGTCTTCGAGCTTCTCGCCGATACCGACAAACTTGATGGGCTTGTCGACCACGGTGCGGATCGAGAGTGCGGCGCCGCCACGGGTGTCGCCGTCGAGCTTGGTGAGGATAACACCGTCGAAGTCGAGGCGCTGGTTGAACTCGCGCGCCGTGTTGACGGCGTCCTGACCGGTCATAGAGTCGACCACGAAGAGGGTCTCCTGCGGGTTGACGGCCTTCTTGATGCGCTCGATCTCGTCCATCATCTGCTCGTCTACGGCAAGGCGGCCGGCGGTGTCGATGATCACGAGGTCGAGGTGATGCTCCTTGGCGTGGCGGATACCGTTGAGGGCGATTTCCACCGGATTCTTGTTGTCGTCCTCGCTATATACGGGCACGTCGATCTGCGAGGCGAGCACCTTCAGCTGCTCGATGGCGGCGGGACGGTAGACGTCGCCGGCCACCAGCAGGGGACGCTTACCTTTCTGCGACTTGAGCTTGCGGGCGAGCTTGGCGGTGAAAGTGGTCTTACCCGAACCTTGCAGACCCGACATAAGGATTACGGTCGGATTTCCCGAGAGGTTGAGGGGGGCCTCCTTTCCGCCCATGAGGGCGGCCAGCTCGTCGTGGACGATCTCGATCATCTTCTCCTTCGGTTTCAGGGCGTTGATGACGTTCTGTCCGATGGCCTTCTGCTTTACATTGTCGGTAAACTGCTTGGCGACCTTATAGTTGACGTCGGCGTCCATGAGGGCGCGGCGCACATCCTTGAGGGTCTCGGCTATGTTGATTTCTGTGATTCGGCCTTCGCCTTTCAATATCTTGAACGAGCGTTCGAGACGGTCGGATAGATTCTGAAACATCTGGTGTCTGCTTTAAGAGTATGTTTGAAGTTAACTTCTATTCACTTGAAGAGGATTTTTTGAGATGATTCCGCAAGTCGAAGAGGGAGCGATGCGGGCATCGAGACCGATGAGGCTTGGCGGAATCAGCCAAAAAAGACCTTCAGGGGAATAGAAAGAATTTATTGCAGAAGTATGTTTAAATCAATTCGTGTTAAATTCAAACATACTCTAAGATGGTGGTTACTTGGGGAGGAGATTGGTTTCGGAGTCGGGGAAAATCACCTTCGGCCTGTTTTCCTTCGCCTCTTCTGGGGTCATCAGTCCATACGTCATGATGATGATGATGTCGCCCGGCTGGGCCTTGCGTGCGGCGGCGCCGTTGAGACATATCACTCCGCTTCCGCGCTTGCCGGATATTGTATATGTGTCGAAGCGCTCGCCGTTGTTGTTGTTGACGATCCAGACGCGCTGGCCTTCGAGGATGCCGGCGGCGTCGAGCAGATCCTGGTCGACGGTGATGCTTCCTATATAGTTGAGATTCGCCTCCGTGACTTTCACGCGGTGAATCTTCGATGTCATCATTTCTATAAGCATGGCTTCGGATTAAATCTTTTCTGGCTTGCGGTAAGTGATGTTGTCGATGAGGCGCACCTTGCCGCAATAGACAGTGATGCAGCCGACGATATAGTCGGAGTCGGCCCAGTCGGCCACGGGCTGCAGCGTGCGTCCGTCGACAATCTCGAAGTATTCGACCTGCATGAACGGCTGCGCGTCGAGGCGCTCCACCACGGTGTCGTGGGTAGCCTGCACGGAGTGGCTCTGCGAGTAGTTGACGCTATATGCGAGGGCTCGGTGGATTTCGGGAGCCACCGCGCGCTGCCCGGGAGTGAGCAGGGCGTTGCGGCTCGAGAGGGCGAGGCCGTCGGCGCCGCGCCTGATGGGGCAGCTCACGATTTCGATGTCGATACCCTCGGTCTGCGCCATGCGCCTTATCACGGCTATCTGCTGGAAGTCTTTTTCGCCGAAATAGCCGCGGTCGGGCTCAACGAGGCGGAAGAGCTTGCTGACGATGCGCGCCACGCCCTGGAAGTGTCCAGGGCGGAATTTCCCTTCCATCACTTCGGCCACCTGTCCCAGATCGAACACGTGGGTGTCGGGGGCGTCGGTGCCTTCGGGATAAACCTCCTCTACCGTGGGGACGAAAGCCGCCGAGGCACCGGCCTCTTCGAGCAGACGCAGGTCGGCCTCCTCGCATCGCGGATAGGTGGCGAGGTCGGTCGGATTATTGAATTGCGTAGGATTCACAAATACACTGGCCACCACGGCGTCGCCATTGCGACGGGCAGCCTCAATCAGAGAAAGATGCCCCTCATGGAGCGCACCCATAGTCGGGACAAGGCCGATGGTGCGGCCCTCGCCCCGAAGCTCCGCCACATATTCGCGAAGCTCACTGACTGTACGTAAAACTTTCATTTTTAAGTTTCTTTGGGTCAGCCCCTTGAAGGGCCGGCACATACTTTTTCGATACTGTCGGCCGCCTGCCGCGGCCACACACTCATGCGGCCCCGACTTGCGCCCGGACTGGTTTTAGAGTGCAAAATTAATCAAAACTGATTAATTATATGGTCTTCGCGCTAAAAAAATGAATCTGCCTCTCCTCTTTTGCATCGGAGAGGGTTGGCGGAAGGGGCTGAAGATGGTTTGCCGCGGCCCTCGCAGAGCTTTGCGGGGCGGCATGAGGAATGTGAAAATTGCGTAAAAAATACGTTTTCGCTCCTATATATTTCACGATGAGGGATTTTTTTTGTAATTTTGCAGAAATTATCCCGCAAGGCCGGTTCTGTAACCTCCGGCTCCATCCCATCGGCAAGCACTCCGGCAGCGACTCCGCGATGCTCCGGCCCGAGCCTTGTCAGCGCTTTGCCGACAATGCGGGAAGCACCTAACCGACCGGTAAGATTATGCCAGACAACAAAAGAATACTCTTTGTGAGTCAGGAGATAGCGCCCTATCTTTCGAAAAGCGAAATCTCCAACCTCGGCCGCGAGCTTCCTCAGGCCATGCAGGAAGCCGGCTATGAGCCGAGGATATTCATGCCCAAGTACGGCACCGTCAACGAGCGCCGCAACCAGCTCCACGAGGTGATACGCCTGAGCGGCATGAACATCCCCATCGCCGACGCCGACCATCCCCTGATCCTTAAAGTGGCTTCGATGCAGCCTTCGCGCATTCAGGTCTATTTCATCGACAACGACGACTATTTCCAGAAGAGCGACACCGATGCCGACGCCGTAGGCAGCAACCGCGACGACAACGACGAGCGTGCCATCTTCTTCGCCCGGGGAACGATGGAGACCGTCAAGAAGCTCCGCTGGGAGCCCCGCATAGTGCATTGCACCGGCTGGATGACAGCCCTCTCCCCCATGTATCTGCGACAGATGTATGCCGACGACCCTTCGTTTGACGGCGCGAGGATAGTATATTCCGTAGTGCCCGGCGAAATCACCGGCAACATCGACCCCAAGATTTTCGAGAAGCTGCTGGCCGACGGAGCCAGCGAGGAAGACCTCAAGGCTTTTGCCAACGCACCGCTCGACACAGCCCTCTTCCATAAGCTCGCGATCCGCTACGCCGACGGAGTGATATTCCGCGTCGACGAACCCGACCCGGAGCTGCTCGAGTTTGCCCGCAGCCGCAACCTCCCCATCCTCATGAAAGACGACGTGGAGGGGAAGCCCGAAGCCTACGACGCCTTCTATAAGCAGGTGATGGGCTGACTGCCGGTCTCCGACGCATAAATCCACTATCTCTATCAAGGAATGAAACTTACCTTTTTACGCCATATTCCGGTAGCCGCCGCCGTCATGGCTGTGGCTTTACCTTTCACATCATGCCAGGACGACGTGAGCCAGATCGGCAACTCGATAGCGCGCGGCGAAGTCCTGATCTCGATCGACTCCGTGGGCTTCAAGCTCAAAGGCCATTCGGTGGCCACCCCGGTAATCGATTCGAGGAGCACATCCTTCATGCTGGGAAGCATCTCGATTCCTGAATACGGCGACCTCCACTGCGACTTCGTGAGCAGGCTGCTCAGTTCGTCTGTGCTCATGATTCCCGACTCGATTCCGGCCGACAGCATCACGGCGCTCAGAATGGCGCTGACCGTGCCCATGAACGGAATCACCGGCGACTCGCTCGCTCCCCAGCAGATGAAGGTGTATGAGCTCACAAAACAGCTCCCCGACAGCATCGACAACCTCTTCAATCCCGAGGGCTACTACTCGCAGCAGTCGCTGCTGGGCACGAAGAGCTACACGGCCTCGGTAAAGGCGCTCTCCGACTCGGTCTATAACAACGTTACCAAACTCACCATTGACGTCGACTTTCCGCTCGACCTCGGCATCAAGGTGTTCAAGGAATACCGCGAGCGTCCCGAGACCTTCGCCTGGCCTCAGTCATTCGCCAAGTTCTTCCCCGGCATCTATGTCGACAACTCGTTCGGACGGGGATGCATAATCGGCATAGACAACATCGACGTCAACCTCCACTACAAATACCTCGGACGCGAACGCCGCCGCGACCCGGTAGACAGCGTCTACAAGTATTTCCCGAAAACCATCCACGAGTCTACCCGCGTCTTCACCTCGGCTCCGGAGGTGCTCAGCAGCAACAACATCCGTCTGAAACCCGCCCCCTCGGTGGTGGCGGCCGTAGAGAGCGGCAGCGTGATGGTGCAGTCGCCTGCCGGCTACAACGCCTCTATCACCTTCCCGGCCGACGAGATTATCGCCGCCTACCGCAGCCAGGCCACCAACCTCTCGGTAATCAACAGCCTGACCCTCAGGATTCCGGTGGAGATTCCCGACAACGACTTCAATATCGGCGCATCGCCCTATCTGCTTCTGATCAAGAGCGACCAACTCGAAGAGTTTTTCGCCCAGAACAAGGTGCCCGACGGTAAGTCGGCGTTCTACGCCTCCTATTCCGAGACCAACCGGAGCTATACGTTCAGCTCGCTCCGCTCCTATATCATCGACCTGATGGAAAGCGGCGAGCCGGTGGAGGCCGCCGACATGACGTTCACCCTCGTGCCGGTGCAGATCACCACCGAGCTGACCAGCAGCAACCAGACGGTTACCACCTCGTGCGTGCCCTATCTGGAACGCCCCACTCTCTTCCGTCTCCTCACCGACGAAGCTGAAATCAAGTTTACTTTCACAAGTGAAATAATCGACTGACCCTCAAACAGACATGAAGATAATTGACGGAAAACAGACCGCGGCGCAGATCAAAGCCGAGATTGCGGAAGAAGTGAGCCGCATGGTGGCCGACGGACAGCGCCCGCCCCACCTCGTCGCCATCCTCGTAGGCCACGACGGAGGCAGCGAATCGTATGTAGCCAACAAGGTGAAGGCCTGCGAGGTCTGCGGGTTCAGAAGCTCGCTGCTCCGCTACGACGACACCATCACGGAGGAAGAACTCCTCTCTGAAATCGACCGTCTGAACCGCGATCCGGAAGTGGACGGATTCATCGTGCAGCTTCCTCTCCCCAAACATATCGACGAACAGAAGGTAACCGAGGCCATCGACTTCCGCAAGGACGTCGACGGATTCCACCCCATCAACGTGGGGCGTCTCTCTATCGGCCTTCCCGGATTCCGCAGCGCCACCCCGGCCGGAATAATCGAGCTTCTCGACCGCTACGGCATCGAGACCAAGGGTAAACACGCCGTGGTGCTCGGACGCAGCAATATTGTCGGCAAGCCCATCGCCTCCCTGCTCATGCAGAAGGCACAGCCCGGCGACTGCACCGTAACCGTATGCCATTCGTCGACCCGCAACATCAAGGAGATATGCCGTGAGGCCGACATCATCGTCGCAGCCCTCGGACGCCCCGGATTCGTAACCGCCGACATGGTTAAGCCCGGTGCCACCGTGATTGACGTAGGTACCACCCGCGTGCCCGACGCATCGCGCAAGAGCGGATTCCGCCTCTGCGGCGACGTAGACTTCGACAACGTAGCTCCCCTCTGCGAATGGATCACCCCCGTGCCCGGCGGCGTCGGACCGATGACCATCTGCTCGCTGATGAAGAACACTCTCCTCGCCCGAAAAGGAATCTTCTGATCGTCAGGGGCCCACGCAGTTTCTGAAACAAACGTATCTCCGCAGGGCCGGCAAAGCCCTGCGGTTTTTTCTTTCAGCCGGCATCCCGGCGCCCGCCCTCTCCCGGCCCGTAGAGGCGATTCGACTTTCATACTGAAGGGATGCATCAGCCCCGCGGGTTGAATCATGATTTTTATATAAACTAACCTTTACGAGTTGCTTATGACTCTATTATTCAGTCTCCTCGCTTTCCTCACAGGCATCGCCTCAGTCGGCGAGCCGGTAGGCGTCAACCTCCTCTTCGCCGGCGACGCCATGCAGCATCAGGCCCAGCTCGACCAGGCCAAGGCCGTCGGCACCGGCGGCGCCTACAGCTACGACGACTGCTTCTCGCTCATAGCCCCGGCCATCACAGAGGCCGACTATGCCGTGGTGAACCTCGAAGTGCCCCTCGGCGGCCCGCCGAACTACAGCGGCTACCCCTGCTTCTCGGCTCCCGACAGCTACGCGCAGGCCCTCAAAGACGCCGGATTCGACATGATGCTGACCGCCAACAACCATTGCCTCGACCGGGGCGACCGGGGCGCGCGGCGCACGCTCACCGCACTCGACTCGCTCGGAATAGACCATATCGGCACCTACCGCGACCGGGCGCAGCGCGACTCGCTCGTGCCTTTCGTCAGAAACATCCGCGGAATCAACTTCGGTTTCCTCAACTATACCTACGGCACCAACGGCATCGAGCCGCGCGACGGAATGGAGGTGGCGCTCATCGACCGCGACAGGATAGCCTCCGAAATAAAGTCGACTCGCGAGGCCGGAGCCGAGATACTCGTGGTGGCCGTCCACTGGGGCATAGAGTATGTGCTCCTCGAAAACGCCATGCAGCGTTCGCTCGCCGAGTTTCTGGTGGACAACGGCGTCGACATGATCATCGGCTCGCATCCGCACGTAATCCAGCCTATGAAGATAGTGAGAAACGACGCGGAAGACAAAGACGTGCTCATCGTCTATTCACTCGGCAACTTCATCTCCAACATGAAGACCGTCGACACCCGCGGCGGTGCGCTCGTGCGTGCCCGTGTGGAGCGCGACACCACCGGACGCGCCCGCTTCGTGCGCGCAAACTACGATACCTTCTTCTCGGCCAAGCCCTCCGGACCGGGCACCAACTTCCGCGTGATTCCCTCGTGGATGCCCGAGCAGATACCCTCCGACCAATACCACCACTGGCAGATGTTCGACCGCAGCGCGCAGGCCATCTTCGAACGCCACAACGTCAACGTGCCGCGAGGCCACAACCGTCTGTTATGACCGGATTCGCCTTTCCGCTCTCACCCTCCGCCGCCTGGGGCTTCATGATTCCCGAATCGGCGGAGGAGACCCTGCAGCCCGGCCGCGGGTCGGGGATACTGCTTCCCGTGCAGACTCATTCGTCGAATGTGGCGGTGGCGACAGCAGATACCCTCCTGCTCGATGACACCGACGCGGTGGTAACCTCCGTCAGGGGACTCAGGATCGGAGTCCGCACGGCCGACTGCGTGCCGGTGGTGGTCTACGCCCCTGATACGGGAGCCGTGGCCGCCGTCCACGCCGGATGGAAAGGCACTCTGGCCGGCATAGCCGGAAAGGCTGTCGACACGCTCATTTCGATGGGAGCGGACCCGCGCATGATGACGGCGAGGATAGGACCCTGCATCTGCGGAGACTGCTATGAGGTGGACGAGGCTCTTGCCTCCCGGTTTGCCGAGGCAGGGTTCGGGACGTGCGGCGTCCGCCCCGCAGCAGAATCGTCAAAGCCTCATCTCGACCTCCCGGCCGCCAACAGACTGACGCTTGCAGGCAAAGGCGTGGCCGACATCGCATGGTGCGGACTCTGCACCATGCACTCCGAACCGGCCGACGCCTCAGGCAGGCATTTCCGTCTCCCTTCTTGGCGCCGCGTCAACGGCGAGAGCAAACGCATTGTAACATGGATTGAACTCAAATAGCATAACTATGAAGACCATAGCCCTGCTTGCCGCCCTGCTGCTGCCGGCCTTCGCGTCGGCCCAGTCGTTTACCAAGACCTACATCGAGCGTGTCGACTCGGCGGAGCAATACATCAAGGCCGAGCGCTGGGCCGACGCCGAGCGCAACCTGAAAAGCGCGCTCCGCCTCGAACCCGCCAACCCCGGCAACGCACTCCTCCTCTCCAACCTCGGATACGCGCAGATGATGCTCTCGCGTCCCGAAGAGGCCATCGAGAGCTATTCGGTGAGCCTCGCCATAGCCCCGAAGTCGGTGGTGGTGCTCACCAACCGCGGAATGGCCTACCGCCAGAGCGGACGTCCCGAAGAGGCGATAGCCGACTTCGATGCCGCCTTAGCGGTCGACTCAGCCTACATGCCGGCCCTCAAATGGCGCGGCATGACCTTCCTCGACATGAAGGAGACCAAGCCTGCGCGGCGCGACCTCGAAGCCTACTCATCAGCCTTTCCCGACGATGCCGACGTGCTCGAAGGCCTCGGGCAATGCGCCCTTCTCGACTCCGACCTGCGCAAGGGGATGGAGTATCTGACCCGGGCGCTGGAGAAGGAGCCGACGGCATCAAGATATGTGGTGCTGGCGTCGCTTCAGCTCGACTCCTCGTCGCTCCCCGAGGCGGCCGAGACTCTGCGCAAGGGAATCGACGCCTTCCCCCGCGAGCCTTTCCTCTACCTGCTGCGCGCGCGGCTGCATCAGCTCAACTACCGGCCCGACGACGCCGACATCGACCGTAAGACGGCCATCGACCTTGGCGTCGACCCCACGGTGGCCGACAGCATTCTCCGATAACATCCCCTCCAACCACGGCAATGAAACCATTTCTGAAATCCATAGCCGAAGCCTACACGCGGAGATACGCCGACCTCTCGCGGTTCAGGTTCGTATTCCCGAGCAAGCGAAGCGGCACCTTCTTCCGCAAGTATCTCGCCGAGGCGTGTCCGGGGCGCGTGATGATAGCCCCCGACATCACCACCGTGGCCGACCTCGCCTTCGAGCTGTCGGGCCGTCTGGCCGACAACCGCGTCGACCTCCTCTTCACCCTCTACGACGCCTACCGCGACCTGCTCCGCTCCAATTCTACCGAAGAGAAAGACATACCGGCCTTCGATGCCTTCCGTTCGTGGGGCGAGGTGGTGCTCTCCGACTTCAACGATGTCGACATGTTCTGCGTCGACGCCGAGGAGCTATTCAGCAACGTCAGAGACTTCCGCGAGATAGCCACCGACTATCTCACCGACGAGCAGCGCGACGTGATGAACGAATATTTCGGCGAGCCGGCCTACCGCGAGCACTTCGACCGCTTCTGGAAATCATACGACTATAAGTCGGACCTGCCCGGAGCCACCCACTCGGGCGTGCGCGACAGGTTCATGCTGCTCTGGCAGACGCTCGGCGAGCTCTACGGCGCCATGCGCACGCGCCTCGACGCGACCGGCATGGCCTATCCGGGACTCGCCTACCGCCTCGCGCTCAAAAGGCTGACCGAAGAGGGAGCCGACGCGCTCGGATGCGACAGGATAGTATTCATCGGATTCAACGCCCTCAGCAAAATCGAATGGCTCATCTTCAGCGAGATGTCGAAGCTCGACTCTCCCGGCATACCCGGCGAGAAGATGGCCGACTTCTTCTGGGACGACTCCTCGCCCGTGCTCCATGAGAAAAACTGCTCGGCCGCAAAGTTCATACTCAAAGACTCGAAGCAGTTTCCCCCTCCGGCATGGGCCGACATGTCGGAGTCGGACGCCTCGGGCCATTTCCCCGACATAAAGATAATCACCTCCCCCTCCAACTCGTATCAGACCAAGATTGCCGGCGCCGAGCTGGCACGTCTGCGCCGCGAGGGCGAGGAGGATTTCGCCGACGCGCGCGTAGCCGTGGTGCTCCCCGACGAGAACCTGCTGCTCCCGATGCTATACTCACTGCCGGAAAACGTAGACCAGGTCAACCTCACGATGGGCTTCTCGATACGCCTTACGTCGGCGGCCACCTACGTGCAGCTGCTGCGGCGTCTGCAAATCCACAAGCGCGTAGGCTCCGACGGCGTGCTCTATCAGTCGTCGGACGTGGTGAAGCTCTTTTCCCATCCCTATCTGATGGCTATATGCGGATCCGACGCCATTATGCGTCTGAAAGGGATGATAGCCAGGGCGCGCAAGTTTATGGTGGCCCGGCAGGATGTATGCCGGCTGTGCAAGGGAGCCGAGGCTTTGATGAATCCCCTCATGCCCGAGGCAGGAGCCGAAGGTGCGCGCGCATATCTCGAAGAGGCACTTTCTACGGCTGCCGAGGCTCTGCGCCGGGGAAAGAACGCCGACAGGCGACTCAACGCCCGACTCGACATAGACTATATCGAGGTCTATGCCGACGCGCTGAGGCGTCTCTCCACAGCCATACGCAGCCACGGCATCGATATGACGCCAAACTCTTTCTTCTCCCTTACCGACCGCCTCATCGGCGGCGAAACGGTAACCTTCGAGGGTGAGCCGCTGACCGGACTGCAGGTGATGGGACTGCTCGAGACGCGATGTCTCGACTTCGACTATGTGGTGATTCCATCCATGAACGAACGCATCTTCCCCCGCCGTATGCGTGCCCGCTCGTTCATCCCCCTCAACCTGCGCATCGCCTACGGAATGCCCGCCGCCGGCTACGACGAGAGCGTCTTCTCCTACTATTTCTATCGGCTCATCTCCCGCACGCGCGGCGCGAGTCTCATCTACGACTCCCGCACCTCCGGACTCTCATCAGGCGACCCCTCGCGCTATCTGCTTCAGCTCAAGCACCTCTATGCAAAGGGAAAAATCTCTTTCGAGGAATACCGCTTCGGCATGGGGCGCGTGGAGGAGACGGAGATAGTGTTCGACAAGAGCCGGGCCACACAGGAGACGCTGAAACAGTTTGTCGGCCCCGACGCCACCAAGGCGCTATCGGCATCCTCGCTGATGAAATACATGACCTGTCCCAAACAGTTCTATTTCGAGAAGATACTCGGTCTCAAGCCTCGCGAGGAGCTGACCGAAGGGCTCGACCCGATAGCGATGGGCAACATCGTCCACAAGACGCTGCTCGAGATATACCTTCCGGAAGAGCTGCGCAACAACTACCTCAAAGACGGCGTGCTCATCGACAGGCCCAGGCTTGAACGCATACTCGCCGACAAGCCGGCCCTGCGCTCGATAATCGGTCGCAACATACTCGAAGAGAAATACCCCGGCAAGGAGGTGCTCACCCTCTCGCCCGACCTTGAGATGATGGCCGACGTTATCCTGAGGCAGGTGGCGGGGATAGTGCGCACCGACCTCGCCCAGGCTCCTTTCTACCTGCACGGACTCGAATTCTCCGACACCACATTCCTCACCCTCGACGACGGACGGCAGGTGAAGTTCACCTACACGATCGACCGCCTCGACCGTCCGGCATCCGACCCGGAGGCGAATTTCCGTATAGTGGACTATAAGACGGGAAGCCTCCACGCATCTCCCGAGACGGTGGAGGAGGCCGCGTCGGCCTCATATAGGGGGAAACACCTCTTTCAGCTTCAGCTCTACGCCAACCTGCTCAACACAGTGCAGGGATGTCAGCAGCGGCCGCTGTCGACGGCCATCTACGGCGTCAACAACGCGGTCTTCTTCGGCGAAGGACCGAAGAAAAAGAATCTGGCCGACTGCGTGGTTACCCCGTCGATAGGCGGCACTCCCCTCGCCGACCACCTCGGCTATATCACCGAAGACCGCGAGAATTTCAACGACATATTCATGGAGAACGTGCGCTCCACCGTGAAGGAGATTCTCAATCCCGATGAGCCGTTCCGTCCGGCACGCGATTCCAAGGCCTGCACCTACTGCCCCCTGCGCGAGTCGTGCCGGCGGTAATGCACGCTACACGCTCCATACTATAAGCGGGAGGCCGTGTCAGTTCGATTGACACAGCCTCCCGCGATATTTTCAGCGCATCAGACGCCGGGGTCAGATGTCGTAGTCGACGCAGGCGCGGGCCTCCTTGACGGGAGCCACAATGCCGGCGGCGGCCACGTGGGCAGGATGCCTGGCATAGACCTCCACGTCGGCCATGCATCCGAGGGTGGCGGTAAGCACCACGTCCCAGTCTTCGGCAGGATTCTCGTTGACGCCTACCTCCATGGCGCTCAGACATTCAATCTGCGCGGGGAGAGCCATGAGGGCCTCGGCAAAGCGGCGGGCGACGTCGAGACGCTCCTCCGCGGTGCCTTTGAGCTTGAACATTACTATATGCTTTGTCATCTCTGTAAGTAACTCGTTAAAATTGATTTATATGAAATCCACAGATGCGGCCCGCGGGATGATGCCTCCCGGCGGGTTACAGACGGGATTCGGATGGATTCAGGAATAGAGACGCTCGCGGGCGGCGGCCACCTTGGCGTCGGTGATATAGTCGTCGTAGTCCATCATCTTGTCGATGATGCCGTGAGGCGTAAGCTCGATGATGCGGTTGCAGACCGTCTGGATAAACTCGTGGTCGTGGCTCGACATCAGAATCACGCCCTTGAAGTTCTGAAGCGTGTTGTTGAAAGCCTGAATCGATTCGAGGTCGAGATGGTTGGTGGGCGAGTCGAGCACGAGGGTGTTGGCGTCGGTGAGCATCATGCGCGCTATCATGCAGCGTATCTTCTCGCCTCCCGAGAGCACCGAAGCCTTCTTGAGCACGTCCTCGCCGCTGAAGAGCATCTTGCCGAGGAAGCCTTTGAGATAGATTTCGGATGAGTCAGACGAATACTGGCAGAGCCAGTCTACGAGGTTGAGGTCGGTGTTGAAGAAACTGCTGTTGTCGAGCGGCAGGTAAGCGTTGGTGATGGTCTGTCCCCATTCGAATACTCCGGCATCGGCCTGACGGTTGCCCATGATGATTTCGAAGAGGGCGGTCATTGCGCGGGGGTCGCGGCTCAGGAAGGCCACCTTGTCGCCCTTCTCTATCTGGAAGTTGACGTCGTCGAAGAGCACGTCGCCCTCCACTGATGCCTTCAGCCCCTTCACCTCGAGAATCTTGTTGCCCACTTCGCGGGCCGGGGTGAAGATGATGCCCGGATAGCGTCGGCTCGACGGCTGTATGTCTTCCACGTTGAGCTTCTCGAGCATCTTCTTTCTTGACGTGGTCTGCTTGCTCTTGGCCACGTTGGCGCTGAATCGGCGAATGAACTCAAGCAGCTCCTTGCGCTTCTCCTCGGCCTTCTTGTTGGCGGCCTGCTGCTGTCGCAGTGCGAGCTGCGACGACTGGTACCAGAAGCTGTAGTTGCCGGCGAAGAGCGAAATCTTGTTGTAGTCGATGTCGAGCGTGTGGGTGCTGACTGCGTCGAGGAAGTGGCGGTCGTGGCTGACGACGAGCACCGTGTTCTCGAAGTTTGCGAGATAGTTTTCGAGCCATGCCACTGTCTCGAGGTCGAGGTCGTTGGTAGGCTCGTCGAGAAGGAGGTTGTCGGGGTTGCCGAAGAGGGCTTTGGCGAGCAGCACGCGCACCTTCTCCTTGGCCGACATGTCTTTCATCAGCATCTGGTGCTTCTCTTCCTTGATGCCGAGACCCGAGAGGAGGGCGGCGGCGTCGCTCTCGGCGTTCCATCCCTCAAGCTCGGCAAACTTCTCTTCCAGCTCGGCGGCGCGTATGCCGTCTTCGTCGGAGAAGTCGGGCTTGGCATAGATGGCGTCTTTCTCCTGCATGATGTCCCAGAGCACGGTGTGGCCGCGGAGCACGGTCTCGAGCACCGTACATTCGTCAAACTCAAAGTGGTTCTGGCTGAGCACCGAGAGGCGTTCTCCCGGGCCGAAGGTTACGGTGCCGTGGGTGGGCTGGAGCTGACCCGAGAGGATTCTCATCAGGGTCGACTTGCCGGCGCCGTTGGCTCCGATGATGCCATAGCAGTTGCCATGGGTGAATGTGAGGTTCACGTCCTGGAAAAGCGGCTTCTTGCCGAATTGGATAGCGAGATTGTTGACTTGTATCATATCGTCGGATTGATGGGCGCGCTCGGCCGGGAAGGGCCGCATCGCGAAAAACGGTGCAAAATTAGTCAAAAATGGCCACGCGGCCAAATACTTTCGTCATCTCGCGAACGTGCCGAAGCACCGTAATTCCCATTTTTTTTGTAATTTTGCAGACTAATAGTACATCCGATGATTACAGCTTCCGAAAAGAAGAGAGAAAACATAGCCGAATATCTGCTCTACATGTGGCAGATAGAGGACCTGATCCGTGCCTTCGGCCTCGACCTCGACCGCATCGAGCGCGACATCGTGGGCCGCTACGAAGGCCTCGAACCCGGGAAGCGGAAGGAGATGCTCGAATGGTATGAGTCGCTCATCGACATGATGAGGCGCGAGGGTGTGGAGAAGTCGGGCCACCTGCAGCTCAACCGAAACGTCATCATCGCCCTCGACGACCTCCACCGCCGACTTATGGCCGACCCTAAGTTCACGCGCTACCACGCCGAATTCTACAAGACTCTCCCCTACATAGTGGAGATACGCTCGAAAGCCGGAGAAAACAAGGCCGACGAAATCGAAACCTGCTTCAACGCCCTCTACGGCCTGATGCTGCTGCGCATGCAGCACAAGGAGGTAACACCGGCCACCGCCGAGGCCGCGACTCAGATTTCGCGCTTCCTCGCCACGCTCGCGGCTTACTATAAAAAAGACTATAACGACGAACTTTTCAAAGACTGACCAGGAGCAGCATGAAGAAAATACTTGTAACCGGATCCAACGGACAGCTTGGCCGAAGCCTGCGCCGCCTGGCCGAGAAGAGAGACGACCTACTCGTGGACTTCACCGACGTGGCCGAACTCGACCTCACCGACCGCCAGGCCGTGGAGGAGACAGTAGCCGCCGGCGGATATGACTTCATCATCAACTGCGCGGCCTACACGGCCGTCGACAAGGCCGAGAGCGACGAGGTAACGGCCGCGCGCATCAACACCGAGGCCGTAGGCAACATCGCCCGCGCCGCCCGCGCCGCCAAGACCCGGGTGATCCACATCTCGACCGACTACGTATTCTCAGGCAAACACCACAGCCCGTACGACGAGCTCGACGAGCCATACCCCACTTCGGTCTACGGACGCACGAAGCTCGAAGGGGAAGGGATGCTCAAATCGTTCTGCCCCGACTCGGTAATCATACGCACCGCATGGCTCTATTCGGAGTTCGGATCAAACTTCGTGAAGACCATCCTGCGCAAGGGCGTGGAGCTCGGAGCGCTGAAAGTGGTGAGCGACCAGATCGGCACCCCCACCTACGCCGGCGACCTCGCCGACGCCATAATGGCGATAGCAGACGCCGAAGAGTGGACTCCGGGCGTGTACCATTTCACCGACGAGGGAGTGGCCTCATGGTATGACTTCGCCATCGAGATTCTCCGCATCGGCGGCCATCCCGAGGTGAAGGTGGCTCCCTGCGCCACCAGGGATTACCCCACGCCCGCCTGCCGGCCGAGCTATTCGGTGCTCGACAAATCGAAGATAAAGCGAATCTACGGAATCGAGATTCCCTACTGGCGCGACTCGCTGGCGAAATGCATCGCCGGACTCGACATGCAAAACCTCTGACCCCCACACCATGAGCGACGAAATCAACAAAGAGATAGAACGCCGGCGCACCTTCGCGATTATTTCGCACCCCGACGCCGGCAAGACCACCCTCACCGAGAAACTCCTCCTCTTCGGCGGCGCAATCCACGTGGCCGGAGCCGTGAAGAGCAATAAAATCAAGAAGACGGCCACATCAGACTGGATGGACATCGAGAAGCAGCGCGGCATCTCGGTGGCAACGTCGGTGATGGGCTTCAACTACGGCGACTACAAAATCAACATCCTCGACACCCCGGGCCACCAGGACTTTGCCGAAGACACGTTCCGCACGCTGACGGCCGTCGACTCGGTAATCATCGTCGTCGACGTGGCCAAGGGCGTGGAGACGCAGACGCGCCGGCTGATGGAGGTGTGCCGCATGCGCAACACCCCGGTGATAATCTTCGTCAACAAGCTCGACCGCGAGGGACGCGACCCCTTCGACATCCTCGACGAGCTGGAACAGGAGCTCAAAATCGGAGTGCGCCCCCTCTCGTGGCCCATCAACATCGGAGCCAAGTTCAAGGGCGTCTACAATATATATGAGCACGGACTCGACCTCTTCACCCCCTCGAAGCAGACCGTTACCGAGCGCGTGGAGATCGACGACGTGGCCTCGCCTCTCGTCGACGAGCTGGTGGGCGAGGCCGACGCCGCCAAGCTGCGCGAAGACCTCGAACTGATAGAAGGTGTCTATCCCGACTTCGACGTGCAGGAATATCTGCGCGGCGAACTCGCTCCGGTGTTTTTCGGCTCGGCACTCAACACTTTCGGCGTCAAGGAGCTGCTCGACTGCTTCGTGAAGATAGCCCCCTCGCCTCGCCCCGTCAACGCCGTGGAGCGCGAGGTGAAGCCTTCGGAAGGGGCCTTCACCGGATTCGTGTTCAAGATTCACGCCAACATGGACCCCAACCACCGCTCGTGCATCGCCTTCGTGAAGGTATGCTCCGGCAAGTTCGAGCGCAACGTCAACTATAAGCACGTGCGCCAGGGGAAGATGCTGCGCTTCGCCGCCCCCACGGCCTTCATGGCCCAGAAGAAAAGCATCGTCGACGAGGCCTTCCCGGGCGACATAGTCGGCATCCCCGACACGGGCAACTTCAAGATCGGCGACACGCTAACCTCCGGCGAGGAGCTCCACTTCAAGGGTCTCCCCTCGTTTTCGCCCGAGATGTTCAAATATATCGAGAACGCCGACCCAATGAAGGCCAAGCAGCTCGACAAGGGAATCCACCAGCTGATGGACGAAGGTGTGGCCCAGCTCTTCACCAACCAGTTCAACGGCCGCAAGATAATCGGCACCGTCGGCCAGCTGCAGTTTGAGGTGATTCAGTACCGCCTGCTCCACGAATACGGAGCCCAGTGCCGCTGGGAGCCGCTGAGCCTCTACAAGGCCTGCTGGATCGACAGCGACGACGCCGAGGCCCTCGCAGCCTTCAAGAAGCGCAAGCATCAGTTTATGGCAACCGACAAAGACGGACGCGACGTGTTTCTCGCCGACAGCAACTACGTGCTTCAGATGGCCCAGAGCGACTTCCCCAAGATTCGCTTCCGCTTCACCTCGGAGCTCGGCACGCGCGACGACTGACCCGCCCATCCCGTAACTTCTGTAAGGGAGGCCGACACTGCTACAGGTGTCGGCCTCCCTTCTTAGAGTATGTTTGAAGTTAACTTCTATTCACCTGAAGAGGATTTTTTGAGATGATTTCGCAAGTCGAAGAGGGAGCGATGCGGGCATCGTGACCGATGAGGCCTGGCGAAATCAGCCAAAAAAGACCTTCAGGGGGATAGAAAGAATTTATTGAAGAAGTATGTTTAATTCAATTCGTGTTAAATTCAAACATACTCTTAGTTGCCGGCGGATGCGAAAGTTTGACACCCGGTTGCGGCGCGGATGATGTAATTTTGCAGTCATGAAACAGAAGCATACAATCATGAATCTACGCAAATACCTGACTTCGGCCGCATTGCTACTGGCAGCCATTCCCTCTTTCGCCGACGCCGACGTCAGGGGCAACGTATTCAGCAAGAACTCCGCCGAACCGCTCGACTTCGTAAGCGTCGCCATCTTCGACCGCGAGACCGGCGCTCCACTGCCTGCAGGAGCCTCCACCGGCGAAGACGGCTCTTTCATCATCCCGCAGATGCCTTCGGGGAGATATATCGTCCGGTTCAGCAACGTCGGGAGCGTAACGCAGGAGCGCGAGATCACGGTAGCCGACTCCGGGGTCGACATGGGACGCATCGACCTTGCCGACGACACCCGTCTGCTCGCCGAGGTGGTCGTAACCGGCCAGCGCAGCCAGATGTCGGTCGACGCCGACCGCAGGGTGTTCAACGTCAGCTCCAGCATAGCGTCGACAGGAGCGTCGGCCGACGAGCTCCTTGCCTCGGTGCCCTCGGTAAGCGTGAGCAGCGACGGCGAGGTGTCGCTTCGCGGAAGGAACGACGTAACGGTATGGATCGACGGCAAGGAGATGGGCATGAACGCCGACAACAGGGCCGCCATGCTGAGGCAGATTCCCGCCGAGACAATAGAAAGCATCGAGGTGATGACCAACCCCTCGTCGAGACACAGCACCGAAGGGACAGCCGGCATCATCAACATACGGCTGAAAAAGGACAGCCGCAGCGGATACTTCGGCAGCGCGGAGGCCGACGCCGACACACGCGGCAATGTCAGCCTCAACTTCAACGTCAGCTTCAACAAAGGGAAATTCGAGACCTTCGCCGGCGCCGGATTCAAATCGCGCCACAACCCCGGAGGCGTAACCTCAAGACGCTCATACGCCGACGGATATGTCCTCGACTCCGAAGGCGACATCAAGAAGCATGAAAACAGCGGATTTCTGCGACTCGGGGCATCTTTCCGGCCTGACGCCGACAACACCCTCTACCTCAGCGCCGTAGGCACGCTCGGCCACAAATGGGGACACACCTACACTACTCATCTGAGCGACCTCCCCTCGCAATGGGCCGCCAACGTCAACCGCTCGCGCGAAAGAGGCGACAACCGTGGCGCCAACATAATGCTCGGCTACAGACACCTTTTCGGCACCGACCATCATCTCGACATGAACGTCAGCTACAATATATGGCAAGGCTCGGACAACAACCGTTTTCACGAGACCGAGACATGGGACGACGGCGGCACGGAGTCGGTGTGGCAGAGCCAGCATCAGGACGTGAAGATAAGCAACTGGGAGGCGGCCATCGACTATACCTGCATGTTCCTGCCGTGGCTGCGTTTCGAAGCCGGCTACAAGGGTAACTACAACCATGAGAACAGCCCCGCCTCGTATGCGTCAGGGCCATCGGCCGACGCCCTCGCCCCCGTCGACGCACTCTTCAACCGATTCAAATACGACACCGACATCTCGGCTCTCTACGTCAACTTCTCGGGCCACCACCGGCAGCTGACATTCTCAGCCGGACTCCGCGGAGAGGCATGGCAGACCCGCACCAGGTCGCTCGGCGCGGGCCAGACCGACGGCGACGTGCCCCGGTTCCGCAAAAAAGATTTCTCCCTCTTCCCGTCCGCTTCGCTCGGATGGAGGTTTCTCCCGGGAAATGAGATCAAACTCAACTATTCGCGCCGCATACGCCGACCATTCGGGCCGCAGCTCAACACATTTGAAAACATATCCGACCCCTCGGAGGTGCACCTCGGCAACCCCCTCATCCAGCCCGAATACAGCAATGCCGCGGAGCTGACCTACATACGCACATGGAGCCGCCACCTCCTCTCGGCCTCAGCCTACTTCCGCTCAAACACCGACATGATCAGCCACATCAGCTTCCTCGCCCCGATGGCCTCCGACCCGGATGTCAACACCATGTATTACGGCCACGCCAACGTAGGCGACATGACCGACGCCGGAGTGGAGATAATCTCGCGCAACACCCTTTTCGACCGCCTTAGCCTAACCACCACGCTCAACCTCTACAACAGCCACATACGCGCATGGAGCACCGACTATCCCCTTCACGGCGACTACTACCCGGTGAGCGGCGGCCGGCGCGACCGCTTCGTCTGCGACGTGCGCTGCATGGCCTCGCTGCGCCTGCCGTGGGGCCTCGTATTCCAGGCCTCGGGCCGCTACAGCTCGCGCCGCCTCACGGCGCAGGGCACCGTTGAGCCCGACTGGGACGTTGATGCCGGTCTGCGCAAGACGCTCGGCGCATGGAGCTTCTCGCTCGTATGCAAAGACATCTTCGCTTCCCGGAAGTCGCACGACATACTCTATGGCGACGGCTACACCCAGTCGATCAGCAAGTGGAACGGAGGACGCGCGCTCCGCCTCGCCGTCTCGTTCAATTTCGGCAAGACCGGAAGCGACACCTCAGCCCCCCACAACCATATCGACACCGGCGGCTACGGCGACTCCGGCCACAGCCACTGACCCTTACACTGGCATACGAAGCAGCGGGTCCCGCGGTAGGAATGACCGCGGGACCCGGAATAATAAGAGGCAATCTATAAATGTTGTTCTAAGTCAGGCTTTGAGAGTCCTGTATTTCTATAGTTACTTCTGAGTGAAGATTACGATACGGTTCCAGTCGTTGGTGCTGTAGGGCTGAACGTCGGATCCGTCGTACTTGATGGTGAGGCGGGATCTGTCGATGCCATACTTGTTGACGAGGGCGTTGGCCACTGCGTCGGCACGCTGCTTGGAAAGCTCCATGTTGTATTCCGAAGTACCGGTGTCCTTGTCGGCGTAGCCCACGATGGTTACGTTCTCCTTGGGATTAGCCTTCATCCATTCGGCCATGTTGTAGATGTTGACCTCTTCGGTAGGCATGATATCGTAGGAGTCAATGAGGAAGCGGACGGTAGTCATCAGAGGAGCGTTCACGCAATCTTTCTGAACCTTGGGTTCGGGGCAGGGAAGCTGCGACTGAAGGGCAGCCACTTCCTGACCGCAGGCGAGAAGCTGGGCGCGGAGGTCGTTGACCTGGCCGTTGAGCGAAGCGATCTTGGTCATGTAGTCGCACTGGTTGAAAGTATCCCAGCCGCGGCCGCCGATGTTGAAGTTGAAACCGCCGATGGCAGCTACGTTGGCCTCTACGGGGCGTCCGAAAGCACAGAGGTTCCAGTTGTCGCCGTAGAACGATGCGCGCATCTCAGCGAAGAAGTCTACATACTTGCAGAGGCGGAAGCGGAACTGGATACCGGCAGTAACGGGAAGGGTCCAGTTGTTGGTTTTCTTCTTGCCGTTCTCGCGATAGACGTTGGTGCCTTCGGCAGGATGCTGCTGTCCGTCGCGCACTTTCCAGAGATAGTCGCCTCCAAGGCCGATGAACGGGATAACGCTCACGGGACGGTTGGGATTGACTCCGGCGATGGAGTTGCACATATCCCACATCAGCTCGAGGTTGAGCTGGGCGTGGTTGGCTTTAGTCCATCCATTGGGGTGGTTGCCGGCGATGGGGTTGTTCCAGTGGAGGGCACCGCCGAGGGCATTGAAGCGGAAGCCCAGATAGGGCGAGAACCAACGGCCGAAGCCGAAGTTGTAGACGGCTGTCATGTTGTGGCGTGTTACCACCGGTCCGCTGACCTTGGTGCCGTCGCCGCGCTCTACGAAGGGCTGGTTGATACCTGCGCCGATCTGGATGAACCAGTTGTTGCGCCAATTTGAATAGTAGTGGTTCGTGTTGTCGCAGGTAAACTCGGTAACGGTTACCGCGTCGTCTACGAACGCCTCCTGTGCGCTGGCCGTGGAAGCCATGGCGAATGAGCCTGCACAAATGGCTGCTAAGCAGTAAAGATTTTTAGCTTTCATAATCTAACCATTTTTAAGAATAGTGTTAACTTTGGTTTTATTTTCATAACGCGGTGGAATTGGATTGGTTCATTTTGCAGTGTCCGATATATTGATTAACTTCGCAGACGGCAAGTCCTGAATCCGCTTCTTCCGGTGTGGCCGGGAAGCGGACTACAATCGTCAATGTTCTGACATTCACTCGAATGTCGCAATGCAAGATTGTCGGCGGCCGCATCGCCGGCTTTCCCGGGACTCAGACCGAAAGAATAGTATAGCCCGTCATGAAAAGAAAGATTCCACGCTATAGGCTCTCTCTGAGCGACGATTCGCGCCTGCGCCTCATGGCCGAGGTGAAGCTGCCGATGTGGCAATGGATCCTGGCCGTGGTTGCCTTCGCGGCTCTTGCCGTGCTGGCGGCGGCGCTGCTCCTCAGCCTCACTCCGCTGCGCGGCATGCTTCCGGGATACATGGCGCGCGAGACCCGCGCCATCACCGAGGAAAGCATGCTGAGGCTCGACTCGCTCCAGGCCGAATACGAGCGCGACCGTGCGTATATCGACAATATAATGAATGTGCTCGACACCGACCGGGCACCGGCCGACTCGACGGAGCTGGTGGTGAACCCACGCCCGATGACAGCCGACTCGCTGCTGCCACGCTCGCCGGAGGAAGACAAGTTCATACGCATGATGGAGCAGCGCGAGAAATACAATCTTTCGATTCTCGCCCCCCTTGCCGCCGAGGGGATGATGTTCAATCCGCTCAGCGACGAATGTGTGATCACCGAGGCTTCGCGCAAGAGCACGGTAGCCGAGGTGGTGGTCGCTTCCGGAAGTCCCGTCGGGGCGATAGCCGACGGCACGGTGGTCGACTCATATTATTCTCCCCGCGACGGAGGGTATGTCATCACGGTGCAGCACTCCAACGGATTCATGAGCCGGGTGTCGCATCTCGGCACTCCCCTCGCAGGCCGGGGCGACTACGTGCAGGCCGGGCAGATAATAGCCTTTCCGCCCGAGGGCTCCGGACGCAGCTCCACGCGCGTCAACCTCGAGATATGGCGCAACGGCGACCGCCTCATCCCCGCCGAGGTATTGTAAGAACGACACGCTCCAATCCTTATACACGATACTTATTTACACAGTCATCCAAAACACCGGCATACATCTTACCGACATAATCCGTACCAATCAGCGGAGGCTGCGCAAGCAGGCAAAACCAGTCCGCTATGCCTAATTCAAATCAAGATGAGAATCGGCGAAGGCGAGTAGAGGCAACCGCCCTCCGGGGGTTGTTTTGACGCGGTACTGTTTCCCCATGTAACTCACTTCGTTCGTTAACATGGGGCTATAGAAAAGGCAACCTCCTTCGGAGGTTGGGCTAACGCAGGCGATACCTCCGGTGGAGGTTACATCTTCAATAACCCCACGTAGACTCGCTATCGCTCGTCAACGTGGGGATACCCATATACCCTCACATACAACCCCCGGAGGCGGGTTGCATCCGTCAGCAAAGAATCCGTCCGGCCGGTAGAAGGGACCTCCTCCGGAGGAGGTATCGCCTACCAGACAGCCACGGGCGACTTCAGCTATGCCTCGCTTCCCATTAAGCAGACCGGGGCGGTAGAAATCGAGAAAATCGACGCAAACACTATTCGCGTCCACAACTTCCACAACATGTTCAAATACGTCGACTTCACAATCGACGGAACAACCGTCAAGCTCAAAAACCATGGCGACAACTCGTTTGTGGCCGAAACGTCCGACGGCAAGGAGGTGCTGCTCTGCGCGGGCATCGTCAACGGACCCTACTCACTCAACATCAGTCCGGTGCAGTATCCCTGGTATGAGAACTTCGCCGACCAGGATGTGGAATATACCGGAGAAATAATCGTGAAGAATGCCGAAAGCCATCTCTTCAATCTCTACTTCCCGAAACCTCTCTTCGTCTACGACGGCAACTTCGAGACCTCGCAGCTCTTCACTTCGGTGCAGATCGCCACATTCATCCCCAACGCTTCAGTTACCGACAAGGTTACGGCCTACAACGGCGACGTAAAGACACGTTCTTACGAAATCGGATTCGTCAAGGCGGCCGACGGCTCGTTTGAGGTACCCAACTTCTCAAACAACGGCGTCTGCACGCTCGCCGCCCTCAACAACAACGTCTACAGCTATTCCTATTCCATAATGAAAGGTATGCTTTCCGACGACATGACCGGCGGACGCCGCGACTTCACGCTCGACGCCTCGCCCGCCATGCTCACGGTCTACAGCAGACCCTACACCGCATGGTACCGTCCCGGCGACGGCAACAGCTACTGGGTATACTCGCCGGCCGACGTTACAGTCTATCAGCAGAAGTTCGGCAAATATGTCAGCAACGCCAACTACAAGGGAGCCAAAGTGTATGAGGGACGCGCCTCAGAGATTCCCACCGCTCCCGGCTCCTACGTCGTGAAGGCCGGAAAAACTACTGCAAAACTCATTGTTAGATAACGTATTGCATCAGTCTCATTTCCAACGCAAGGTCCGGTTCCGGTCGTGGAGCCGGATCTCTTTTCGCGCGTCGGAATCCGGCAGACGGCGCAGGCCGATTTTGCCGTTTGCCGGATTTTGATTAAATTCGCGTTTCAAATACTTTTCTACTTGAAATCCAACGTAAAAAACATAGCCATACTCGGGAGCACGGGAAGCATCGGCACCCAGACTCTCGACATCGTGGAGGCCTACCCGGAGCTTTTCCGCGTGGGTCTGCTCACGGCCGGAAGCAACGCCCGGCTGCTGGCTGAGCAGGCGCGTAAGTTTCTGCCGGCCCGCGTGGTGATAGCCGACGAGGGGCAATACGTCTGGCTGCGCGACGAGCTCGCCGGACTCCCCGTCGACGTGGCTGCCGGACAGAAGGCCATAGCCGAGGCCGCCGCCGAAACCGACACCGACACCGTAGTGACGGCAATGGTAGGCTACAGCGGCCTTCCCCCGACGCTCGGAGCCCTGGAGGCAGGCAAGACAATCGCCCTCGCCAACAAGGAGACGCTCGTGGCAGGAGGCGAGATAGTAACCCGTCTGGCCCGGTCGCGGGGAGCCGACATTGTGCCGGTCGACAGCGAGCACTCGGCCATCTTCCAGTGTCTGCAAGGTGAGTTCCGGGCGGAGATGAAGAAAATCATCCTTACCGCAAGCGGCGGACCCTTCCGCACCCGTCCGGCCGAAGAGATACGCCGGGCCACTGCCGCCGAGGCGCTGCGCCATCCCAACTGGAGCATGGGCGCGAAAGTAACCGTCGACTCGGCATCGATGATGAACAAGGGATTCGAGATGATCGAGGCCCGCTGGCTCTTCGACTGCCCACACGAGAGGATCCAGATTGTGGTGCATCCGCAGTCGATAGTACACTCGATGGTGGAGTTTGCCGACGGATGTGTTATGGCGCAGCTCGGAGTGCCCGACATGCACCTCCCCATCCGCTATGCCCTCAGCCATCCCCACAGGCTGAAGTCGGAACTCCCGCCGCTCACTCTGGCGCAATACGCCTCGCTGACATTCGAGGAGCCCGACCTCGAACGGTTCCCCATGCTCGGATATGCCTTCGAGGCGATAGCCGAAGGGGGCTCGAAGCCCTGCACGCTCAACGCCGCCAACGAGGTGGCCGTGGCGGCCTTCCTCAGGGGTGAGATTCTGTTTGGCGACATGCCCCGCATAGTCAGGGCGACGCTCGACGCCATGCCCCGTACCGGCATAGAGTCGTATTCCGACCTCGAAGCCTCCGACCGCGAGGCACGCGCGAAAGCCACAGAAATACTAAAACAATTGACTAACACATAATTCCGGACACATATCCTGACGCCTCCCGGTCCGGAAACCGACCAGACTAAATGGACACATTCCTCATAAAAGCCACACAACTCATCCTCGCCTTCGCCATACTCGTGATAATCCACGAGTTCGGCCATTTCCTTTTTGCCCGCCTCTTCGGAGTGAAGGTCGAGAAGTTCTACATATTCTTCAACCCCTGGACACAGATAGCAAAATGGAAACCCGGAAAATACTTCGGATTCTTCAATAAGAAACGCTTCTTCAAGGGCGTCGACCCCGAGGTGGAGGAGAAGGAGACATCCGAGGCTGCCGGTATCGACACCGACTTCGGGGAAGTGAAGAAGAAAAAGCATTTCTGGACCGATACCGAATACGGCATCGGCTGGCTCCCGCTCGGCGGATACTGCAAGATAGCCGGCATGATCGACGAATCGATGGACACCGAACAGATGAAACAGCCCGCCAAGCATTGGGAGTTCCGCTCAAAGCCGGCGTGGCAGCGTCTGCTCATCATGATAGCCGGCGTGCTCTTCAACTTCCTGCTGGCCATCGTCATCTACGCCGGACTCGTCTACGCCACGGGTGAGAAATACGTACCCCTCAACAAGGCCGGACTTGGAATGACTTATTCCAAAGCCGCCCGCGAGGCCGGTTTCCGCGACGGCGACATACCCCTGACGGCCGACGGCGCCCCCCTCGACTTCCCCGGCGACGCACGCATGAAGATGCTGCAGGCCAAGGAAGTGAAGGTGCTTCGCGGCACCGACACCGTGGCCATTCCCATAGCCCAGGACCTCATCTTCAAGCTCGACGAAGAAGCCAAGGAAGGCACCGAGCCGGTGAAGTTCATGGCTTACCGCATACCGGTGAAGGTAACGCAGGTGCAGCCCGGCGACGGAGCCGACAAGGCCGGCATCAGGACCGGCGACCACATAATAGCCATCGACAGCGTGGCCACTCCCAGCCTCGACGTTTTCTTCCGCGTGCTTCCCGACCACGACAACCAGACGGTCGGAATCACTGTAGCACGCCAGACAGCCGGCCGCACCGACACGCTCACACTCCCCGTGGCGCTCTCGTCAAACTCCAAGATGGGAATAGGGCTTGAAGTAGACCCGACCGCCTTCTTCCCCTACGAGGAGAAGCGCTACTCGCTGCTGGCCTCCGTGCCCCGTGGCATCGAGATGGGCACCGACAAGCTGACGTCTTATGCCAAATCGATGAAGCTCGTCTTCACCAAAGAGGGAGCCAAGAGCCTCGGCGGCTTCGGCACCATCGGAAGCATCTTCCCCGACAGATGGGACTGGATAGCCTTCTGGAACATCGCCGCCTTCCTGTCAGTGGCCCTCGCATTCATGAACATACTGCCTATCCCGGCTCTCGACGGCGGCCACGTGATGTTCCTGCTCTACGAGGTGATCTTCCGCCGCAAGCCGAGCGAAAAATTCATGGAGTGGGCGCAAATGATCGGCATGGGCCTCCTCATCCTGCTGCTCCTCTACGCTAACGGCATGGACATCATCCGCCTCTTCAAATAACCCGGTGCCAAACCTAACAGACTACAAGACTTTTCAGATGGAAAACAAGATAATAAGACTGAAGAAGGGGAAGGAGGAGTCGCTGATGCGCCGCCACCCGTGGGTGTTCTCGGGCGC
Source organism: uncultured Porphyromonadaceae bacterium (assembly GCA_945873625.1). Lineage (GTDB taxonomy): Bacteria > Bacteroidota > Bacteroidia > Bacteroidales > Muribaculaceae > Lepagella. The sequence continues at coordinate 89,618 of CAMCDS010000007.1, forward strand.
GATAGCCTCCCTGCCCGAAGGCCTCGAAGAGGGCGAGACTGTCTGCGTGCTGAGCGCGGCAGGCGACGTGATGGGTTGCGGCCATTACCAGATCGGAAGCATCGCCGTGCGCATCCTCGATTTCGGGAGCGAGACCCTTCCCGCCGATTTCTACGCCCGCCGTCTCAGAAGCGCCTTCGAACTCCGCAAGACGCTCGGCCTCATCCGCCCCGACAACGACTGCTTCCGCCTCGTGCATGGCGAAGGCGACTTCGTGCCCGGGCTCATAGTCGACATCTATGGCGACACGGCCGTGGTGCAGGCTCACTCTCCGGGCATACATTTCGCCCGCCAGCAGATAGCCGCAGCCCTCACGGAGCTCCCCGGAGCCGGAATCCGCAACGTCTACTATAAGAGCGAGACCACACTCCCCTACAAGGCACGTCTCGATCCCGAGAACGAGTATCTGGCCGGTGGCTTCGACGGAAACATCGCTACTGAAAACGGTCTGCAGTTCAACATCGACTGGATGCGCGGACAGAAGACCGGATTCTTTGTAGACCAGCGCGAAAACCGCATGCTGCTGCAGCATTACGCCAAGGGACGCAAGGTGCTCAACATGTTCTGCTATACAGGCGGTTTCTCGGTCTACGCCATGCGTGGCGGAGCCTTAAGCGTAGATTCGGTCGACTCGTCGGCCAAAGCCGCGTCGCTGACCGACGCCAACATCGAGCTCAACTTCCCTGGAGACCCGCGCCACCGCACCTTCGCCACCGACGCATTCAAGTTTCTGGCCGATATGGAAAGCGACGAGTACGACCTCATTGTGCTCGACCCCCCGGCTTTCGCCAAACACCGCAACGCGCTCAAGAACGGACTGCTCGGCTACCGCAAGCTCAACACCCGCGCCTTCCAGAAGATAAAGAGCGGAGGCATACTCTTCACCTTCTCATGCTCGCAGGTGGTTACGAAGGAGATGTTCCGCCTCGCGGTGTTCAGCGCGGCCGCACAGTCGGGACGCAAGGTGCGCATCCTGCATCAGCTCACCCAGCCGGCCGACCATCCCATCGACATAAGCCATCCCGAGGGGGAATACCTCAAGGGGCTCGTGCTCTATGTGGAATGACGACACAGCCACATTAATAAGACTGAAACAACCTTAAATATCATAGAAATGAAAAAAGTGATTCCGACTCTTGCTCTCGGCGCCATAATGGGCTTTCAGGCACACGCCGCCGAGAACAAAGACTTCAACTATCATGTAGACCGTTTCGCCGACATCGAGGTGCTCCGCTACGAGGTGCCCGGCTTCAACGACCTCTCGCTGCAGCAGAAGAAGATGCTCTACTATCTCTCGCAGGCAGCCCAGATGGGTCGCGACATCATCTGGGACCAGAACGGCCGCTACAACCTCAAGATACGCCAGACGCTCGAAAACATCTACACCAACTACAAGGGCGACCGCGAAAGCAAGGAATTCAAGGCCTTCGAGAAATATCTGAAGCAGGTATGGTTCGGCAACGGCATCCACCACCACTACTCCAACGACAAGTTCGTCCCCGAGTTCTCGCGTGCGTTCTTCGAGGAGCAGGTGCGCGCCCTCCCCGCCGACAAGCTCCCCGTATGCCCCGGCAAAGACGCCCAGCATCTCATTGACGTGCTCGGTCCCGTAATCTTCGACCCCACCGTGATGGCCAAGAAAGTGAATCAGGACGGCTCGCAGGACATCGTGGCCACATCGGCCGGCAACTTCTACGGCCCCGGCGTAACGCAGGCCGAAGTAGAGGAGTATTTCGCAAAAATCAAAGACCCCAACGACCCCACCCCCATCAGCTACGGACTCAACTCCAAGATGGTGAAGGACAAGAACGGCAACCTCAAGGAGCTGCACTATCACCTCAACGGCCTCTACGGACCCGCCATCGCCAAAATAATCTACTGGCTCGACATGGCCAAGAGCGTGGCTGAGAACGACGCCCAGAAGGCCTACATCACCAAGCTCATCGACTACTACATCACCGGCGACCTCCGCCTCTTCGACGAATACTCCATCCTCTGGGCAGAAGACACCAAGAGCGACGTAGACTTCGTCAACGGCTTCATCGAGAGCTACAGCGACCCCCTCGGCATGACCGGCTCGTGGGAATCGTACGTAAACTTCAAGAACAAACAGTCATCGGCCCGCACCGAGGCCATCTCCGGCAACGCACAGTGGTTTGAAAGCAACTCGCCCGTCGACCCCCGCTTCCGCAAGGAGAACGTGAAGGGCGTGTCGGCCAAGGCCATCACCGCCGCAATGCTCGGCGGCGACGCTTTCCCCTCGACTGCTATCGGCATCAACCTCCCCAACGCCAACTGGATCCGCGCAGCCCACGGCTCTAAATCGGTTACTATCGAGAACATCACCGAGGCTTATGAAATGGCTTCGCACGGCAACGGCTTCAACGAGGAGTTCGTGATCGACGCTCCCACCCGCAAGAGCCTCGAAGACTATCTCTACATCACCGACATGCTCCACACCGACCTCCACGAGTGTCTCGGCCACGCCTCCGGCAAACTCCTCCCCGGCGTTGACCCCGACGCCCTCAAGGAAAACGGTTCTGCTCTTGAAGAAGCCCGCGCCGACCTCTTCGCTCTCTACTACCTCGCCGACCCCAAGCTGCAGGAAATCGGAGTGCTCGACAATCCCGAAGCCTACAAGGCAGAATACTACAAGTATATGCTCAACGGCCTCATGACCCAGCTCAACCGCATCGAGCTCGGCAAAGACGTGGAAGAAGCCCACATGCGCAACCGCCAGCTCATCGCCAAGTGGATTCTTGACCACGGCAAGAAAGATAAAGTGGTGGAACTCGTCAAGAAAGGCGGCAAGACCTACGTCAAGATCAACGACTATAAGAAGATGCGCAAGCTCATCGGACAGCTCCTCGGCGAAATACAGCGCATCAAGAGCGAAGGCGACTACGAGGGCGGCAAGAAGCTCATCGACAAATATGCCGTCAAGATCGATCCCAAGCTCCACAAAGAGGTGCTCGACCGCTTCTCGAAACTCGACATCCCCCCGTATCGCGGTTTCGTGAACCCCGTCTACAAGCCCGTGCTCAACGACAACGGCGAGATTACCGACATCCTGATTGAATACAATGAATCGTATCCCGAGCAGATGCTCCGCCTCTCGCGCGACTACTCGACCCTCGGCACTTCATCCCACTGATTAACCCATCATCAAGCCGGCCGTCTCCGCCCGTCGGAGACGGCCGATTCATATATAAACACCATGACCATACAGGAAATAAAGAAGCAGTTTTTCGCCCTGCGCAACGGCATGCTCGCCGACACCCTCCGCAAAGCCGGGATGCCCTACGGCATAATCTTCGGAATGAACGTGCCCCAGCTCGGACAGCTCGCGCGCGACATCACCGCCGACCCCGACAGCGACCTCGGTCAGCTCGCCGGTCAGCTCTGGGCCGACCGCAACGTGCGCGAATCGCGCCTGCTGGCCTGCTGGCTCTTCCCAGTTGAGGCCGTAACCCCCGAAGCAGCACTCGCCATGATGGCCGACACGCAGACCCGCGAAGAGGCCGACATACTCGCCTTCCGCCTCCTGCGCCGTCTCCCCTTCGCCGAGCGCCTCGCCGCCGAAGCCCCTGCCGACTACGCCCGCGAGGCTCTCGTACGCAACCTCGACGCCCTCCGCTCCTGACCCACACTTTCACGAGGCATCAGAGAAATCTCGTACAACATCCGTACAACATATAGCCCGAAACCGGGCTGAAAGAGCCGTAAATCCGGCGGCCGCTGCACCGCCGACACACGAAAAAGCAGACAGCCAAAGACGTTTAAATCTTTGGCTGTCTGCTTTTCAACCCTTGAGCCGCGAGTGGGACTCGAACCCACGACCTTTTCGTTACGAATGAAATGCTCTACC
>CAMCDS010000008.1 GCA_945873625.1 uncultured Porphyromonadaceae bacterium
TGAATAGAGCATCTGACTACGGATCAGAAGGTTGCAGGTTTGAATCCTGCAGGAGTCACAAAAGCGTTTCGCATATCTGCGGAGCGCTTTTTAGCTTTTATGCCTCGGCTGTAGGTTTGACACCCGGTTGCAGAGGAATGGATGTAATTTTGTGGCGTAAAAGCTATCGCCTTATGAAGAAGAATAATACAACACAGGGCAACTGCAGCTGCCACTCACATAATCACCACCATTCACACCACGAACATGGCTGTGGCTGCCATCCGCATACTCACGACCATTCCCACCATGAACACGGCTGCGGATGCCACTCACATTCCCACGGCCACCCGGGAGGATTGAAGGGATTTGCCGCACCGGCAGTATCGTTTGTGATGCTTGCGGCCGGCATGCTGATGGAGCACTTTCGCTTCGCCCCTTTCGTCTCGCACGAATGGACGGAGTTTCTATGGTATCTCATAGCTTTCCTGCCGGTAGGTCTGCCGGTCATGAAGGAAGCCGTAGAGGGTTTCGCTTCGCGCGATTTCTTCAACGAGTTTACGCTGATGCTGATTGCCTCGATAGGGGCGTTCTGCATACGCGAATGGCCCGAGGCCGTAGGCGTGATGCTCTTCTATTCGGTCGGGGAGACGCTGCAGCAAGGAGCCGTGGACCGCGCGACGCGCGACATCTCGCGTCTGCTTGATGTGCGCGGCGAGAGCGTAAGGGTGGTGCGTGGAGACAAAACCGAAAGCGTCAGTCCCTCCGGGGTGAAGGTCGGCGAGACAATCGAGGTCCGCCCCGGAGAGCGTGTGCCGCTCGACGGCGTGCTGACCGGAGGGGGAGGCGTGTTCGACACCTCGGCACTGACAGGCGAGAGCCTGCCCCGCGACATGGAGGAGGGAGACGAGGTGCTCGCCGGAATGATATCTTCTCAGACCACGGTCCGCATCCGCGTAACCCGCGAGTACAGCCGAAGTGCACTCTCGCGGATACTCGACCTTGTGGAGCATGCGTCGGGCCGCAAAGCACGTACCGAACTGTTCATACGCAGGTTTGCGCGTGTATATACGCCGACGGTCATCGCCCTTGCGGTGCTTGTGGTGGCAGTGCCGGCACTTGTGTCGCTGTTCGCGCCCGGATTCCGTTTCGTCTTTTCCGACTGGCTCTACCGTGCCCTCGTCTTTCTTGTCATCTCCTGCCCGTGCGCACTGGTGGTCAGCGTCCCGCTCGGCTATTTCGCCGGCATAGGGGCGGCCTCGCGCCGGGGAATCCTTTTCAAGGGGGGCAACTATCTCGATGCCATCACGCGGGTGGATACCATCGCCTTCGACAAGACCGGTACGCTCACCACCGGTGAGTTTGGCGTAGTCGCCGTCGAGAGTCGCGTCATGCCCGAGCGAGAGATGCTTTCGCTCCTTGCCTCGGTCGAGACAGGCAGTTCGCATCCCCTTGCCAAAGCTCTCGTCAGATATGCCGGGGAGGCCGGGATAGAGCCCCTTCCGGCCGAGGGTATGACGGAGAAGCCCGGCTTCGGCGCCGTGGCCGCAGTAGGCGGCAGAAGGGTAGTGGCCGGCAATCTGCGTATGCTCGACTCGGAGAATACGGAATATCCCCCTGAGCTGCTGTCGCTGCGCGGCACCGCGATAGTCTGTGCCGTCGACGGACGCTATTGCGGATATGTGGAGCTCGCCGACACGATGCGCCCCGATTCAAGGGAGGCTCTCGACGCCCTTCGCGCGCTCGGAATAGACCGGACGGTGATGCTTTCGGGCGACAGGGACGAGATAGCGAGGGAATATGCCTCGCGGCTGGGCATCGCCGAAGCCCATGGCGGACTGCTGCCGCAGGACAAGGCCGAGTATGTGGCCAAAATAGCCTCTATGCCCGGACGGAGCATAGCCTTCGTGGGCGACGGGATGAACGACGCACCGGTGCTCGCTCTGAGCGATGTAGGCATAGCGATGGGCGGACTCGGGTCGGACGCGGCCATAGAGAGCGCCGACGTGGTGATACAGACCGACGCCCCCTCGCGCATAGCCACGGCCATCAGAATAGGCCGCACCACCCGCACGATAGTGAAGGAAAACATCGTTGGGGCGATTGGAATCAAGGCAGTGATACTGCTCCTCGGAGCCATGGGATTCGCCTCGCTGTGGGCGGCCGTGTTCGCCGACGTTGGCGTCGCCCTTCTCGCCGTGCTCAATTCGATGCGCATACTCTGGAAGAGATATTGATGCCATACGCGTAAATAGCCGGCCTTGCTGACATGAATGTCAGCAAGGCCGGCTATTTACGTGTAAGCTAAGCGGTCAGGAGTAGCGCATCTCGATTACGTCCCAGTCGAGTATCTCCCACAGCGAGTGGAGATAGTCGGCACGGCGGTTCTGATAGTCGAGGTAGTAGGCGTGTTCCCATACGTCGAACACCATGAGCGGACGCAACCCTTTGGTCATGGGGTTCTCGGCATCCTTCCCCTGCGATATGATGAGCGTGCCCTTTTCGTCGGCGGAGAGCCACACCCATCCCGAGCCGAAGAGCGTGGCGCCGGCCTCCTCAAACTTCTTCTTGAACTCGTCGAGCGATCCGAACTGCTCGTCGATGCGTTTGCGCAGCAGTCCGCCCGGTTCTTTTAGTCCCGAGGGGGAGAACTGGAAGAAGTAGAAGATATGGTTCCATGCCTGGGCGGCGTTGTTGAATAGCTTGCCATCGCTTTTGACGATGATGTCTTCGAGAGCCATATCGGCATATTCCGTGCCTTCGATCAGTTTGTTGAGGGTGTCGATATAGTTCTTCTCATGTTTGCCGTAGTGGTATTCCACGGTTGAGAGCGAAATCACCGGACTGAGGGCGTCGGGCGCGTAAGGGAGTCGGGGCTGTGTGAATTTCATCTGTTTTCGTATTTTGTTTTGTCTGTGATAAAAAGTAAGTCGGTCGGGAACGTATCCCAACCGACTTAATAACAATCGTGCAGTGCAGAATGTTTAGAGCGACACCTTCACAGCTCCTTTCGAGGTAACTATCATGTAGACGCCGCCTTTTTCGAGATCAAGGCTTCCGCTTGTGAAAGAGGCGATTTCGATGCCGGCTATGGTGTAGACCTTTACGGTCTCCGTGCCGTCGGCCGTTATCGAGTTTCCTTCGATTCGCCATCCGCGGTCGGCTGTGGCCGAGTCCACGCCATGCGTTCCGGCAATGCGTGCCTTGAATCCGCGCAGGCGGAATATGCCTGAGGAGGAGTCGGCGGGGCGGAGGGAGATGTACATCAGTCCGTCTTCCTTGGCCTTGACGGTGATCACCTTCGTCTTTTCGTCGGGCGTGCAGCTGCCTGCCTCCACAAACTCCTTCGGGAGGTCGCGTGCCGAGCTATAGACGGCGATGCGCTCTTTTCCGGAGAGGGGATTGTCTGCGTCGAGCGGCAGAATCTCATAGTCGATTTCAAACTCATATTCCTTACCGGCAGCCACAGCAAACGAGGGGGCCTGGATGTAGCTTGCGTTGTAGGTGATTCCGTTGGCGGTAAATTCCTTTGCCTCAAGATAGGTGGCTCCGGATTCGGTAACCTCGTTCCACTGCTGGGCCTGCATCCTGAGGGGATGATAGTGCTGCCATTCGTCGCCGCGCAGCGCGAAGTCGGCCGTGTAGGCGGCGTTGCCGTCAAGCAGGCTTACGGTAGCCTCGGGGCTTTCGATGCGCACGTTGTCGATCGAGATGTTGCCCATGCTTCCGGCCTGAAGGAGCTTGAAGGCCACCCAGTAGTATCCGTCCTTGTCAATGGTGAGTTCGGCCATCTCCTTTCTTGCGGCCTTTTCGGGTGCCGACTCGTTGACGATGCCCATTATTTTACGGGTCATGGTAAGCGCGTCGGGCGAAGTGCCGATCATCACGTCGAAAGTATGGTTGTAGTACTCGCCGGTCTGGTTCTGGAGCGTATGCCAGAAGAACGAGAACTGGTATTTGCCGGCCGGGAGATAGACGCGGTTGAGCACCACGTTGTCGCCCTGAATCCAGTTTTTCACCTCACCGCTGTGCGACAGAGCCTTGGTTCCCGAGTAGGGGTTGACGGCTCCTATCTTCCATTTGTTGAGATTGTCGAACACGAATCCGTGGAGGTGGTCTGAAAGCTCCATGTCCCAGAGAGCCGGGAGCTGCATGGTGGGGAGCACTTCAGGACCGATGGCGGCGTAAGAGTTGTTTTTCTTGTCGGAGTCCGTGGGATATCTTATGGCGGCGGCCACCGAGTAGATTCCCTCGCGGTCGAAGGTTATCTTTTTGGAGAATGTGTGGGAAAATTCCTTTCCTGCGGTTGCCACTGCCGGAGAAGTCTCCTCGAATGTATAGAGTATCTACTGCTTTCCGTTGACGGTGAGCATCACCTGATAGGCCACGGCGATGTCGCTGATGGTCTCGCGTCCGCAGTTGAGTCCCCTGACGGTTACTGTCGATTCGGGGTGGGAATATGCTGCGGCGGCAGTGGCCCCGACAACCAGTGATAGTAAAAGTCTTTTCATCATGATTTATGTGATGTAGGTTTTGATAATGTCCTGGGTGCAAATTTAAATAAAAATACCGGAGCGGGTCCGGTATCATATATTAAGGTATGTTTAAAATTCTGAATTTTCAACAAATTCAGAAAACTGAACGCCAATATGTTATGAATCGCGACATTTTCAGATGGTCGCTACGGCCGAGAGGTATTTCGGCATCGTGCCTGCCTTGCGGATGGCTTTCCAGGGCTTGCGGCCTATTTCCTCTTCGGCATATTCCCAGAAGGGCTTGATTTTGGAAAGCACCTGGCTCTCGCCACAGAGCAATGCGCTGTAATGGTCGAACAGGCGCGAATGGAAATCCATCATCCTCTCGACGCGCTCCTCGTGGGCCATCTCTTCGCCTTCGCGTATCTCCTGCAGCAGCGAGGGGCGGCCGAGCAGTCCGCGGCCGAACATCAGTCCCTCCAGTCCCGGGAAGGCACCGTCGGTATCTGCGGCGTCGGCCGGAGTGCGCAGGTCGCCGTTGTAGACCACCGGCACGCGCGCCTCCGTGAAGATGCTCCGGAAGGCGTCCATGTCGGGGGTGCCGCCGTATTGCTGGCGTGCCACCCGGGGATGCACGGTGAGATGGGTGAGCGGAAGCCGGTTGATGATGTCGATGGTTTCGCGCCATTCGTCGGGCGAAGTCATGCCGAGGCGTATCTTCATTGAAAACCGAACGTCGGGAAAGGCGGCTACACACCTCTTCACATCCTCCATCAGCTTGCGGTTGCCTATTGTGGCGGCTCCGCGTCCGCGGGCGGTCTGCAAGGGGAAGGGACAGCCCATGTTGAGGTCGATTTCATCGGCTCCGGCGGCCGTGAGTCCGCTGAGCAGTATGTTCAGCTCGTCGGCGTCGCGGAATATCACCTGCGCCACTACCGGAAGCCCGGCCTCGCGGCTTGCCGTGAAGTCGGCTACGTCCCTGCGGCGCAGCTCCCCTTTCTCGACACGTATGAAAGGTGTGAAATATGCGTCGGCCGGACCATACACTTCAGAGTGTATCATCCGGTAGGCGTGGTCGGTGTGTCCCTGCACGGGAGCGCAAAAGAGTTTCAGGTCTGTCATTTTGATGGCATGAATACGAAATACACTGCCGCCACAAGGCATAGGAAGGCGGCTATATGATTCCAGTGGAGCTTCTCGCCCGAGAAGAAAAACATGGCGAGGATAGTGAACACGGTGAGCGTAATCACCTCCTGTATCACTTTAAGCTGCATAAGGCTGAACGGGCCCCCGTTGCCGGAGAATCCTATTCTGTTGGCCGGCACCATGAAGCAGTATTCGAGCAGAGCCACGCCCCACGAACAAAGTATCACGACGAAAAGCGGCCAGTTTTTCGAGACGCCTATGGTCTGCAGCTTCAGGTGTCCATACCATGCCATAGTCATAAAGACGTTGGATATGACGAGAAGAAAAATGGTAAGCAGAGTTGAGTTCATTGCTTTTTCAGATATGCGGACGCGAAATTAGTGAAAAGTTCGCTATATGCCAAATAGAATTGCCAAACTCATCTAAATTATCCCGAAAAGCAACCAAGGCTCCATTCACCGGCAACTGTAGACAATTCGAAAATGCGCATTTGCATACATACTCCTTAATATAGGGCGGCGGTTTAAGGTCGATATATGTATCGCGGATTCGGGGAAGCAGATGATAAAGTTAAAAAATCTTTTGCGAAAATGGTCAGAATGTTTGTCCGTTTTAAAATTATGTTGTAAATTTGTGTTCCATAACAATGTTTTTTCGTTTCCGCGGCTATGGCACGGAAGAGAAAGTTTCTACCGGTTTAGGATTATAACACACTGTATGATAAAGAAAAGCGATCTTGAGGAAATCATCTCCCACGACCTGTATGAGCTCTGGAACGTGCTTCGGCCCGAGCAGAGGCGCATCGTATCACGTCATTTCACGATCCATCGCTATAAGAAAAATCAGATTATCTACGCCGAGGGCGAAGAGCCCGAGCTGCTCTGGTGTCTGCTCAAAGGGAAGGTAAAGACTTTCAAGAGCGGCATAGGGGAGAGGGTGCAGATTATCCGCCTCTACCGCCCCGTGCAGTATTTCGGTTACCGTGCTTTTTTCGCCGGCGAGAGCTATACGTCGTCGGCTTCGGCTTTCGAGCCGAGCACCGTGGGATGCATCCCGATGTCGGTGGTCGAGGAGCTGCTGAAAGAGAACAACGACCTCGCGATGTTTTTCATCCATGAGCTTTCGCGAAACCTCGGAGGCAGCGACAACAAGATAGTTACCCTCACTCAGAAACACATACGCGGACGTCTGGCCGAGGCCCTGCTGCTCCTTGCCGACAACTATGGCCTGGAAGACGACGAGGCCACGCTCAGGATATGCATGAGCCGCGAAGACCTCGCGAGCCTCTCCAACATGACTTCATCCAACGCCACGCGCACGCTCAGCTCATTCGTGGAGGAGCAGCTCATACTCGTCGACGGGCGCAGGATAAAGATCATCAACGCCCCGCGCCTGAAAAAAATCTCGCGTTTTGGCTGAGAGGTGCCGAACGTTGTTATATAGAAAACAAGAGGGGGCGCGGCCCGAACGACAAGCGGACTGATTCCCTATTAAATATTATTACAAGATGTCTGCCAAGCTATTATCTATCCAGTTCACCAAAATGCAAGGTGCCGGCAACGACTATATCTACGTCGACGCCACACGCCAGTGTCCCGACATCGACCTGCCGGAACTCGCCAGGGCGGTAAGCTCGCCCCATTTCGGGGTTGGCGCCGACGGGATGGTGGTGATTCTACGTTCCGACAACGCCGACCTCAGTATGAGGATGTTCAACGCTGACGGCTCCGAAGCCGAGATGTGCGGCAACGCATCGCGGTGCGTTGCCCTCTATGCCCGCGAGCGCGGTCTTGTCGATTCCGACATCATGACGCTCGAGACCCGTTCGGGAATCAAGATTCTGACCATCGGCCGCACCGACGGCAAGATAACCGGCATCACCGTCGACATGGGGCTGCCCCAGTTCGGAGCCGACTGCCTCCCCGGCAAGCGCGACGACGGCCTGGCCGTGATACTCACTGCCGGCGACGAGGCCTTCACCGTGATTCCCGTCTCGATGGGCAATCCCCACGGGGTGATATTTACGTCTGACCTCAGCGACAGGGTGGTGCTGGGTAAGGGACCGCTCCTCGAAAGCAATCCTCGCTGGCCCGAGAAAGCCAACATAGAGTTTGCCCACAGGACGTCGGACACCGACATAGATATGCGCGTGTGGGAACGGGGCACCGGCGAGACGCTGGCCTGCGGCACAGGCGCCTGCGCCGTGGCCGCCGCGGCATGGAAGAGGGGCGCGAAGGCAAAGACGCTCAACATTCATCTCAAGGGAGGGACACTCAACGTGAGCCGCGATTCCTCGTCGGGGCATCTGCTGCTCACCGGTCCGGCCGAGTTCATCTGCGACGGAGTGTTTTACCACCACCTTCCTGAAAGGGACTGACAGATGATACGTCTCAACGACAGCTATGAGCGTCTCGACGAGACTTACCTCTTCGCCAAGGTGGCAAGGAAAGTAAACGCCTGGCGGCTCTCGCGCCCCGACGCCGACATAGTGAGGATGGACATAGGCGATGTAACCCGTCCGATATGCGGGGCAGCCATCGAAGCGATGCATAGGGCAGTGGCCGATCTGGCCGCTGCCTCAACGTTTCACGGCTACGGTCCCGAACAGGGCTACGCCTTCCTGCGCGAGGCGATAGCCGCCGGCGACTATGCGGAGCGCGGAATCGACATAAGTCCCGACGAAATCTTCATCGGCGACGGAGCCAAAAGCGACATCGGCAATTTCCCCGACATACTGAGTGCCGCCGACACGGTGGCACTCACGGATCCGGTTTATCCCGTCTATGCCGACACCAACGTGATGGGCGGGCGAAAACGCTTCATCTCGCTCCCCATGATTCCGGAAAACGGGTTTGTGCCCTGTCTGCCGGAGGAAACGCCCGACGTGGTCTATCTCTGCTTCCCCAACAATCCTACTGGCACGCTTCTCCCGCGCGAGAATCTGCGCCGGTGGGTAGACTATTGCCGGGCCAACGGAGTGCTGCTGCTTTTTGACTCGGCCTACGAGGCATACGTCCGCACTCCCGGAGCTGTGCGCTCTATTTTCGAGATAGAAGGAGCCCGGGAGGTGGCCGTGGAGTTTCGCAGTTTCTCAAAGACAGCCGGGTTCACCGGCCTGCGCTGCGGCTACACTGTGGTGCCGAAAGACCTTACCGGGCGGTTCTCCGATTCCAGGAAAGGCTCGCTCCACGACCTGTGGCTACGGCGTCAGACCACGAAATTCAACGGCGCCTCCTACATCGTGCAGCGGGCTGCCGAGGCCCTCTACACTCCCGAGGGGCGCGAGGCCTGTCGCGTGCAGACCGATTCATATATCGCCAACGCCTCCCTTCTGCGCGAAAGCGCGCTGGAGGCGGGGCTGTACGCCGTCGGCGGCCAGGATTCACCTTACGTATGGGTGAAGGCGCCCGGCGGCATGGATTCGTGGAGCTTCTTCGACCGTCTGCTCGAGCTCGGCATCACGTCGACGCCCGGATCGGGATTCGGTAAGTCGGGCGAGGGATTCGTGCGGCTCACCGGTTTCAATTCCGAAGCCAACACGCGGGAGGCCATAGAGAGGCTCCGGCGCATCTGACGCCGGCCTTCATCCTCGGCAACACGCTATGCATACCCACCATCTTCATATCCTACACCGGCGAAAGCCTCGACTACAAGACGCCGCTGCTGCGCGCGCTGAACGCCGTAGACGGCGCGGCGACACGCGTGGCGCGTTATTTCGATCCGGAAGTTAACCACGTCAGCAGCTATCTTGGCTGGGAGCAGGAATACTTCCTCGTCGACGAGGCCTTTTTCCCGGCCCGTCCCGACCTCGTGATGACGGGTCGCACGCTCATCGGCCATGAGTCGGCGAAGAACCAGCAGCTCGAAGACCATTATTTCGGCTCCATCCCGAGTAGGGTCGAGGCATTCATGCTCGACCTCGAACTCGAATGTCATCGCCTCGGCATCCCGGTGAAGACACGCCACAACGAGGTGGCGCCAAATCAGTTTGAGGCCGCTCCCATCTTCGAGGAGACAAACCTTGCCAACGACCACAACCTGCTTTTCATGAGCGTGATGGCTGAAGTGGCACGCCGCCACTGCTTTCAGGTGCTCCTTCACGAAAAGCCCTTCGACGGAATCAACGGCTCAGGCAAGCACAACAACTGGAGCCTTGGCACCGACCGGGGCGACATGCTCTTCTCGGCCGGCAAGTCGCCTAAGGAGAACCTGCGTTTCATCTGCTTCATCGCCAACGTGATGGCTGCGGTAGACCGCCACAACGCGCTCCTGAAGGCTTCCATCGCGTCGGCCACCAACGCCCACCGTCTCGGCGCCAACGAGGCTCCCCCGGCCATAATCTCGATATTCATGGGACAGAACCTCACGCGCCTCTTCGACAGCATAGAGAAGACCGATTCGCCGGCCGACGCGCCCCTGCCGGCCGACCGCGAGCGCCTGAGCCTCGACCTCTCGCAGATTCCAGACCTCACGCTCGACAATACCGACCGAAATCGCACCAGCCCCTTTGCCTTTACGGGCAACAGGTTTGAGTTTCGTGCCGTAGGCTCGTCGGCCAACTGCGCTTCGGCCATGATAGCCCTCAATGCCGCCGTGGCCGACCAGCTCAACCGGTTTGCCGATGCCGTCGACCGGCGTGTGGTCCGTGAGCTGGTGGAGGCGCGCAAGGTGGCCAATCGCATCGGTTCGGAGCGCGAGAAGGCGATAGCCTACCACGACACTGTGGTGCCGCTGATGGATGAGATACGCCGCCATATCGACAAGCTCGAACTCATGGTCGACGACGAGATATGGCCGCTTCCCAAATACCGCGAGATGCTTTTCATACGCTGATTTCGCGTAAATCTCTGAAAAATAGGGCAGAAAAAGTTGCATATTCCGATTGAAAGTTGTAACTTTGCAACCGCAAACCGGACGGGATGTTCCCTGACGGAATGCAACCGACACAAATTCAATTACTTAATACAAAACAACCGGCAAGTTTATGGCAACTAAAATCAGATTACAGCGTCATGGCCGCAAGAGCTACGCTTATTATCCGATCGTTATCGCCGATAGCAGGGCACCACGAGATGGTAGATTTATTGAAAGGATAGGTTCCTATAATCCGAACACTAATCCTGCTACAATAAGTTTGGACTTCGACCGTGCTCTGTATTGGGTAGAGGTAGGCGCACAGCCCACCGACACAGTGCGTTCCATCCTTTCGCGCGAAGGCGTGATGCTCATGAAGCATCTCCGCGGCGGCGTGAAGAAAGGCGCATTCACCGAAGAAGAGGCTCAGCGCCGCTTCGAGGCATGGAAAGCCAGCCACAACAAGGCTGTCGACGCCGCTCAGGCTAAGCTCGCAGCCAAGGCTGACGCTGACGCCAAGGCTCGTTTCGAGGCCGAGGCTGAGAAAAATCGTCTGAAAGGCGAGGCCGTGGCCAAGAAGAAAGCTGAGAAGCTCGCCGCCGAAGAGGCTGCTGCCAAAGAGGCTCTCGAAGCCGAGGCTGCTGCTCAGGAAGGCGCAGAGGCTGAAACTGCTCCCGCAGAGTAAGCTTTCCCCGACACTCGAAAACTACGCGAGGGTGTATCAAAATGAAAATTTTGATGCACCCTTCAATTTTATGCCGCCCGAGAATGAGATGAGCCTCCGGGGGTTGGGCGGACGCAAGTGCTACCTCCGGAGGTCGGGCTGACGCAAGTGCTACCTCCGAAGGTTGGGGCTGACGCAAGTGCTACCTCCGAAGGTTGGGGCTGACGCAAGTGCTACCTCCGAAGGAGGTTACATTTTCTCTAACCCCAT
The DNA here is from genome assembly GCA_945873625.1 of uncultured Porphyromonadaceae bacterium. Lineage (GTDB taxonomy): Bacteria > Bacteroidota > Bacteroidia > Bacteroidales > Muribaculaceae > Lepagella. Next base: position 11,389 of record CAMCDS010000008.1, read on the forward strand.
GTTGACGAGCCATAGCGAGTCTACATGGGGTACAATCTTTCCTCAGACAACAACCCCCGGAGGGCGGTTGCCTCCGGCCGCAAAGACTGCGTCCGGCGAGTAGATGCAACCGCCCTCCGGGGGTTGTTGCCGTAGAGCCGGGGGTATCCCCGCGTAGGCTCGCGATGCTCGCCAACACGGGGCTATTGAAGATGGAACCTCCTCCGGAGGTTCTCCCGCCGCCGCCATGCCTCGCTCCGGCGCCATCGCGGATTCGAGGCATGGCGCCAACGATGAGGTTCTCGCGCCGGCACATGCCTTGCGCTTGCTTGCGGCGTGGGATAACCCCCGGAGGGGGTTGCCTTTTCTTTAGCCCCATGTTAACGAACGAAGTGAGGTACATGGGGACACTCCCCTCCCGTGCACAACAACCCCCGGAGGGCGGTTGCCTTCGGCCGCAAAACAGCCGCCTTTGGCCGCCGAACGTCCGGTCAGCGAGTAGATGCAACCACCCTCCGGGGGTTGTTGCCGTAGGGCCGGGGGTATCCCCGCGTAGGCTCGCGATGCTCGCCAACACGGGGTTATTGAAGATGGAACCTCCTCCGGAGGTTCTCCTGCGGACGCCATGCCTCTCTCCTGGTTTCTCGTGCCTGCGCCATGCCGCGCGCTTGCTTGTGGTGAGGGTTAACCTCCTCCGGAGGTTGTCAGGGGGAAGGTCTCAGTCGCGCCGCTCTTTGCGGGCGGCGTCGAGACGGAGCATGATGAAGAGGAGTATGGTGAAGCCCCATAGCGCGGAGCCTCCGTAGCTGAAGAAGGGGAGCGGTATGCCTATGACGGGGCATAGGCCTATCACCATCCCGATGTTGATGCAAAGGTGGAAGATGAGATACGACACTAGGCAGTAGCCGTAGACGCGTCCGAAGGCCGAATGTTGCCTCTCGGCCAAAGAGATAAGGCGCAGTATGAAGGCGAGGAAGACGAGGAGCACGGCCGAGGCACCGACGAATCCCTCCTCTTCACCTATGGTGCAGAAGATGAAGTCGGTGTGCTGTTCGGGCACGAACTTCAGTTTTGTCTGCGTGCCGTTGAGGAACCCCTTGCCCAGCACGCCTCCCGAACCGATGGCTATCTTCGACTGGTTGACGTTGTAGCCCACGCCGCGAACGTCATCGACGATGCCGAGAGCCACCATGATACGCGTCTGCTGGTGAGGCTGGAGCACATGGCCGAACACATAGTTGACCGAGAAGAGGAAGCCCACTGAGACGGCGGCGAAAGCCACTGTGATTAGGAATTTCTGAATGCGGTGGCGCATCATGGCCAGCAATACGTAGGCGATGCCGAGACCGAGTGCCGACAGAAGATAGACGAGTCCGTTGACGTGGACTCCGCAAAGCTCAAGCACTGTTACAATAATCCCGGAGCCTGCAAAACCGATTATCACGTTGCGCGCTATCGGGAAGTCGCGGCAGTAGAACAGGAGCATCAGCACGAAGATGAGCATTATCATCACCAGAACCGAGAACTCGCCTACGGGGATGCCGAGTATAAGCGGGGTGGTGAACTTCACCGCTACCACGAAGAACGTGATGGCGCAGACCACGCCCCAGAGCACCAGGCCGCTCATCCCTTCGCGATAGAGCACGAAGACGAGCGAAAGATAGACGAGTGCCGAACCGGTCTCCTTCTGCATCAGCACCATCGTAATGGGGATGAAGATGATGATGAGCGCCCGGAAATAGTTGCTCATCTTGGCGTTGAGCGTGAAGTTGTAGCTGTCGAATAGCTTGGCCAGCGCGAGGGCGGTGGCGAATTTGCCGAACTCTGCGGGCTGCAGGCTCACCGGGCCGAACACGAGCCACGAACGCGATCCCTTGATGTCGGGCGCCACGAATATGGTTACAAGCAGTAGGATTATGACGGCTCCGTAGATCGGATATGCGTAGGTCTCCCATATTCGGTAGTCGAGCAGCAGGATGATGCATCCGAGCACGAGCGAGAGCCCTATCCATAGCACCTGCTTGCCCGAGGCCTCCGAGAGGTCGAAGAGGCTGGCGTTGTCGAAGTCGTAGCTTGCGGCGTAGATGCTCACCGCGCCGGCGCACACCAGCACGAAATAGAGGATAATGGTAATCCAGTCTACCGACCGGAATACGGAGACGTTGGCGTCAGTGTTTCGTAACTCCACTTGAAATAATCGTATTAGAGTTAATCATTCTCTCTTCCACACCCTTGCTCTCGGGCGAGATGGTGCGTTTGAGGTATTTTTCAATCATGAGCCTTCCGATGGGTACGCCGAAGGCGGCTCCATATCCGGCGTTCTCCACATAGACGCAGACAGCGATCTTCGGATTGTGGTAAGGGGCGAATCCCATGAAGGCCGAGTGGTCTTTGCCGTGCGGGTTCTGGGCTGTGCCGGTCTTGCCGCAGACTTCCACCCCGGGGATATTGGCTGCCCGGCATGTGCCGCCGAGCACAGCCATGCGCATACCCTCGGCCACAGCCTCGTAATGTTCGCGTCGTATCTTCGGAGCGTGCTTCTGCTTATACGAGGAGTCGATCACGGTGTCGGTGATGCTTTTCACCACGTGGGGGGTGAAGAAGTAGCCGCGATTGGCTATGGTGGCGCAGAGGTTGGCAATCTGCAGGGGAGTGGCAAGCACCTCGCCCTGGCCGATGGCGATCGAGATGATGGAGTTGGCACTCCAGTTGGCTCCGCGGAACGAGTCGCTGTAATACTTCGAGTTGGGGATGAAGCCGCGCCTCTCCGACGGCAGGTCGATGCCGAGGGGATAGCCATAGCCCATCGAGACGAGATAGTCTTTCCATTTCGTCAGCTGGTCGTAGGCCTTCGTGCCCCTCTTGTCGATGAAATTTTTGAGGCCCCAGCAGAAATAAGCATTGCATGAAGTCTGAAGAGCCGGTTTGAGGGCAATGGGGGAGCCGTGTGGGTGGCATCCTACGCGCAGACCGTTGACGTAACCGCGATAGCAGGGATACTGCGTCTTGAGGTTTACTATCCCTTCCTGCAGGAATATCAGGCCCTGCGTGGGCTTGAACGTCGAGCCGGGAGGATACATGCCTTGCAGCGCGCGGTCGTAGAGGGGTTTGTAGGGGTCTCTGACGAGTTCGGCATAATGCTTGCCTCGGTCTTTTCCTACGAGGAGCGAAGGGTCGTAGCCGGGCGACGTTACCATGGCGAGCACCTCGCCCGTCGAGGGCTCGATGGCCACGATGGCGCCGATCTTGTTTTTCATCAGCTGCTCGCCGTATTCCTGCAGCTCTATGTCGATGGAGAGCCGGAGGTTGCGTCCGGAGATGGGAGAGACGTCGTGGCGTCCCCCTTCGTATTTACCCTTGATACGTCCGCTGGCGTCCTTCATCAGTATCTCCATACCCTTTTCGCCGCGCAGATGCTTCTCGTAGCTCTTTTCGATTCCGAGGTCGCCTGTGTAGTCTCCGGCGCGGTAGTAGCGGTCTTTCTCAAGGTCCGAGCCCGATACCTCGCGGATATTGCCCAGTATGTTGGACGCGGCGTTGTAGCTGTACTGCCTCACCGTGCGCTTCTGTATGAAGAATCCGGGGAAGAGGTAAAGCTTCTCCGAGAGGCGGCCGTAGTCTTCGGCCGAGAGGTGCGACATCAGTTTCTGGGGGGTGTAAGCCGAATAGCCCGGGTTCTTGCGCGGATTCTTCATCTCGGCCCATTTCTCGGCGAGGATTTCGGGCGTGATGTCGAGGGCTGAGCAGAGAGCCAGCGTGTCGAAGTCGCCGACGTCTTTTGGAATAAGCATCACGTCGTAGGCAGGCTGGTTGAATACGAGCAGCTTGTCGTTGCGGTCATACATAAGGCCGCGGGCCGGATAGATCACCTTTTTGAGGAAAGCGTTGCTGTCGGCGTTTTTCTTGTATTTGTCTTCCGACACCTGCAGGCTGAAGAGCCTGATGATGTAGACGATGACTACAAGGCAGATAAATCCGGATATGGTGTATCTCCTTTTTTCAAGGATATAGTCTTTTCTCATCTAAGGAATGTAAAGAATGGGAGGTTTTCCGCCTTCGGGGGCTCCTCCGTGGTCAGTGGCGGCGTACGGTGATGAGGCTGTCGAGGCCGAGCAGCAGCAGGAACGTGAGCAGCGAGCTGCAGAGCGTGAGAATCACGATTTCCTTGACGTCGGCAAACGAGAAATACTCGATAGAGAAGACGAGGAAGGCATAGATGCCTACCATGGTTAGCATATACTTGCAGTAGGTGCCGAGGCCGAGGGTCGCGATGTTGGGGATGGTCTCCTTCACGCGGTCGTCGCGCTGCACGTAGGCATAGAGCGCCGGACGTTTGATTCCGGCCACGAGCGTGCAGGCCAGAGCGTTGAGTCCCGGCGTGTCGCTCCAGATGTCGATTGCCAGTCCGAGCAGGAAGGAGAGTGTCAGCAGCAGGCTCACCTTCATCGACATCGGCATGCGTATGATGAAGTAGACGCTCAGAAGCGGCACCGCCACGCCGAAGAGGAGGATATGGTTGCAGATGAGCACCTGTGCGGCAGTGATGGCCACAAAAAGCACGAAAATATTTAGTGGATTCGAGTTCATCTTTCAGGTGGCGTTCAGTCGTCCTTGCGGTCGAAGGTCCGCAGGGAGTCGAGTTCTGTCTTGAGTTCGTCTTTAAGCACACGCACGGTGCCGAGGTGGGCGAAGTCGGAGCCGAGGCGTATTTTCAGCGTGAAGAAATTGTTGTCGTTGCTTCTCACCTGCGACATTATCGTGCCTACCGGAATTCCCTCGGGGAAGGTGGTGGAGAATCCGCTGGTTACGATTGTGTCGCCTACGCGGTAGCGTGAATGTCGGGGTATCTCCTCCACCCATGCGGTCTGGGGGTCGTTCTCCTTCCATGTCAGCGAGCCGACAAACGCGGTGCCCTTTATCTTCACCGAGAAATGCTGGTCTTTGGTGAGCACCGACACTACGCGCGCCGTGTGCTTGCCGCACACGTTGACTATCCCGACCACTCCGTTCTGGTCTACCACGCCCATTCCCGGCTCAATGCCGTCGAGGCGTCCGCGGTTGATGGTGAAGTAGTTGCGCGGGTGGCGGGTGCTGTTGTTGATCACGTAGGCCGTCTCGAAGTCGAAGCGCGGGGGGAGGCCGGCGTATCTCACCGTGTCGTCGATGAGCGTCTGCAGATGCTTTATCTCGTTGTTGAGATTGAGTATCCGGCTTTCGAGCGCGGCATTGCGTGCCTGAAGCTGCTCGTTGACGGTGCGCAGGTTGAAATATCCGGTAACGTCCGAAGTGCTCTCGTTGATGGCCGAGGTTACGGCGTTGGCCGAGGTCAGGTAGACGGCTCCCTGATAAGTGTTGAAGCTGAAGAGCAGCACGAGGCTGACCAGCACGTAGAATGCGAATACAAACCACGTGCTGTATCTCATCAGAAAATTAAGCAGATTGCGCATCTGATGCTTCTCGCGTAGGGGGTATGGGGTGGGTCGCTTCGTCCGGCCTGAGCCGGACGAGGCTTTCTCACTCCCTGTTTATCGGATAAGGAATGAGAATCGGTTGATGTTTTTGAGAGCCACGCCCGTGCCCTTCGCCACTGCGTGCAGCGGATCCTCGGCTATCTTGAACTCGATGCCGATCTTGTCGGTGAAGCGCTTGGCGAGTCCGCGGAGCAGCGCGCCGCCGCCGGCAAGGTAGATGCCGTTGTCGACGATGTCGGCGTAAAGCTCCGGGGGAGTAACCTCAAGAGCGGCGAGGATGGCTTCCTCAATCCGTACCACTGACTTCTCGATGCATCGCGAGATTTCCTCGTAGGTAACGGGCACCTCCATCGGGAGTGAGCTCGACTTGTTGGGACCCTTCACGATGAAGGGCTCCGGAGCGTCTTCGAGCACGGGGAGAGCAGAGCCGACATTAATCTTTATCTGTTCGGCCATGTTGGCGCCTACCTTGAGGTTGTGCACGCGGCCCATGTGCTCCTGGATGTCGGCGGTAAGAGCGTTGCCGGCGAGGCGTATGCTCTTGTTGCTGACTATTCCACCGAGCGAGATGACAGCGATTTCGGTAGATCCGCCGCCTATGTCGACAATCATGTTGCCCTGCGGGGCCTCCACGTCGAGACCGATGCCGAGAGCTGCGGCCATAGGCTCATAAATCATGTAGACGTCGCGTCCGCCGGCGTGCTCGCTTGAGTCGCGCACGGCGCGGATCTCTACCTCGGTCGAGCCCGAGGGGATGCACACCACCATGCGGAGCGAAGGGGAGAACCAGCTCCAGCGGCGCTTCGAGCTCACCATCTTCACCAGTCCGCGAATCATCTTCTCGGCAGCGTTGAAGTCGGCTATCACGCCGTCGCGCAGCGGACGGATGGTGCGTATGCCCGGAGGCTCCTTACCCTCCATCTGGTGGGCGGGAGTGCCTACGGCGAGGAGTTTGTCGGTCTTGTTCTCGATGGCTACCACCGAAGGCTCGTCGACCACGATCTTGTCGTTATGTATGATGATGGAATTGGCGGTGCCAAGGTCCATCGCAATTTCCTGCGTGAATGAAAAAAGTCCCATAGTCTGTATTATTTCGTGATGAGCCGAATGCCCACCGGCGAAAAGGGTTTATTAACTGTTTGCGTCAGGCGCGCGGCGCGCCGACGGATTTAGTGGCGGAAATGGCGGTGGCCCGTGATGGCCATTGTCATTCCATGGTTCTCGCAATAGTCTACCGACTCCTTGTCGCGGATGCTTCCGCCGGGGTGTACGACGGCTTCCACGCCCGCCTTGTCGGCAATCTCTACGCAGTCGGGGAAGGGGAAGAAGGCGTCCGACGCCATGCTTGCTCCCTTGAGCGAGAATCCGAAGCTCTCGGCCTTGGAGATAGCCTGCCTGAGGGCGTCGACGCGCGAGGTCTGTCCGATGCCGGAAGCCATGAGCTGCTTACCTTTGGCGAGCACGATGGCATTGCTCTTCGAGTGTTTCACAATCTTGTTGGCGAAGAGCATGTCGGCAGTCTCTTCAGCGGTAGGCTTGCGGGTGGTTACGACGTCGAGGTCGTCGGGGGTCTCGGTCTTCATGTCAGCCTGCTGCTCGAGGATGCCGTTGAGAGCCGAGCGGTAGCGCATCTCAGGAAGCGAGAGGTCGTTTGCGAGGAGGATAATGCGGTTTTTCTTCTGTTTCAGCACGGCGAGAGCCTCGTCGGAATATCCGGGGGCGATGATTACCTCGAAGAAAATCTTGTTGATTTCCTCGGCTACGGCGGTCTCGATGACGTCGTTGGCAATCAGCACGCCGCCGAATGCCGAGACGGGGTCGCAGGCGAGTGCGTCGGTCCATGCCTGCCCGATAGTGGCGCGTGAGGCCACTCCGCAGGCGTTGTTGTGTTTGAGAATGGCGAAGGTAGGCTCGTCAAACTCGCGGATGAGGCCGACTGCCGCATCGATGTCGAGGAAGTTGTTGTAGCTTATCTCCTTTCCGTGGAGCTGCGAGAACATCTTTTCAAAGTCGCCGAAGAAGCGGGCCTGCTGGTGGGGGTTCTCTCCATAGCGGAGATGCTTGCAGCCGTCTACAGTCAGACGCAGCGCCGTAGGCGAGGGGGCGTCGAACCAGTTGAAGATCGCACTGTCGTAGGCCGAGCTCACACCGAACGCCATGCGGGCGAAGTCGCGGCGCTGGTCGATGTCGGTCTGCGCTCCCTGCGCTTCCAGAGTTGCCTGCAGCGGAGCGTACTGGGCCTTGGAGGCCACAATCACCACGTCGGCAAAATTCTTGGCTGCAGCGCGTATGAGCGATATTCCGCCTATGTCGATTTTCTCGATGATGTCTTGCTGCGAGGCGCCTGAAGCTACGGTCTCGCTGAAAGGATAGAGGTCGACAATCACAAGGTCGATTTCAGGAATCGAGTATTTGACAGCCTGCTCGGCGTCGCCCTCGTCGGCACGGCGCATGAGGATGCCGCCCATCACGGAGGGGTGGAGCGTCTTGACGCGTCCGCCGAAAATCGACGGATAGCCGGTGATGGACTCCACCGGAGTGCATTCGAAACCGTTGTCGACTATAAACTTATGTGTGCCTCCCGTTGAATAGAGCTTCACCCCCTCGTGTTTGAGGAGATTGAGGATGGGGAGGAGTCCGTCCTTATGATAAACCGAAATTAATGCGGATTTAATTCTTTTCATTAGCTACTGAATGTCAATGATATATGGAACCTCGTGCCTTCGAGCGGGTCGTTGTCGGCCCACAAGTGTGGAGAAGTGTCTGGTTTTTCAGAGTGCAAATTTACAAAAAAAATCTGTTTTGACCGCGTATTACGCTAATTTTAGGAATTATTTATGATATTTTATTCCGGTTGCCGCACGGGCACAAAAAAAGTCCGGCCGTCGGTGCGGCCGGACTGTATGCCGGTGGTGTGTTCCACCCCGCAGGTGCGTATGCAGCTTACTGGGCGGGGAAGTAGTTGTCGAGGTTGTACTGGATGCTGTCGAGCAGATAGTTGAGCGTGCTGTCGGGCTTGTCGGCGTGGAGAGCCTTGGCCTTCTCGGCAATTGCTTTGGCTGCCTCGAAGTAGTTAACCTTCACATCGTTGCGCTTTTCGCGAGCCTCGGCGCTGTTGCCTTCGATGAGGTTCCACTTCTCAGTGCCGGTGCGGAAGATCTTCTTGGCGGCGTTGAGGAGGGTCTCGAAGTCGGCGCTTTCGATTGAAGCAGCCTTGCGGTAAGCCTCTACCGAGAGGTCGTCTTTGTCGCTACGGTCGTAGATGAAGCCGAGCAGACCGTAGAGGTTGGCGTTGTCGGGGTTCTGGCCGAGTTCCTTCTGCACGAGGGCGATGGCGCCGTCGATGTTCTTGTCTTCGATCATGCTGTTGACAAGGTTGTTGAGGAATACGGGCTGCGAAACGCCGAAACGTTTGTATCCGTCGGCAGCCACCTCGTTGACGTGCTTCTTGGCCTCGCCTACGAGGGTAGAGTCGCGCTGGGCCATCGACTGCCAGCAGGCAATCTCATAGATGTAGGCCTCAGGCTGGGCGTAGTTGTTGAGGCGTGCGTTCTTGAAGGCCTTTGCGCTCTCCTCAACGGCGTTGCCGGAGTAGGCTGCGAGGCCGGCGTTGAAGTATGCGGTGGCACGCTGCTCCTCGGTGATGTTCTGAGCCGAAGCGGCGAGGGCGGGGATGCCGGGCATGTCGGCATAGATGGTGAATGCCTGATATGCCTCGGGATAGTATTTCTTATTGTTGTAGAATGCTCCGCCGGCATTGAAGAAGTCGTTGGCGTGGCCTACGATGGTGCTGATGATCTTCTTCGAGTGCTTGGGATTGACTTTACCCTTAGCGTTGGGCACGGAGTCGAGCGGAAGGGCCTTCATAAAGATGGTGTAGCCTTCGATGAGCTCTTTGCCCATCTGCTCGGGGTCCACTCCCGCGGGATTGATCTGCTGGAGGGTGAAGTTTTTGTCGTAAGACTTAAAGAGAGCGTTGCCCTGTTCGTAGAGGGCCTTGGCCTCCTGTTCCTGAGCGAAGAGGGAGCCGGTGGCGGCAACACAGATCGCGAGAGCGAGTGTTTTCTTCATATCGGTTGGGTTTTGAATTGATTTCTTAGAGTGGGGTTGAAGTCTCAGAGGTCAGCGTTTCCTGATGTTTATGCAGCTCCGGTCTCCTCCTTTATATATAATCGGGCCGGAACCGGAGCTTTCTATTAAGACATCATAATTTACTCACGGTTTAACATCGTGTCGGCACTGCCGGTTCATGCTTCGGCATCGCTGTCTTCACCCTCGGTGTCGGGAGTGGAGTCAGTGGCTTCATCACTTTCGGCTGCATCGGCCACTTCAATCTCGGCGAGGGCTTCCTCCTTATCGGCGGCCATCCGGTCCTGAGGGTCGGTCTCGTTCATGGCTTCTTCCTCGGCTGCCTCCTCGGGGTCGGAGTCAACTTTGCATACGGAGGCGATTCGGTCGCCGCGCTTCGTGAGGTCGATGAGCTTGACGCCCTGGGTGGCACGGCCCATGACGCGGATGTCGGCCATGGAGAGGCGGAGGGTGATGCCGCTCTGGTTGATGATCATGAGGTCGTTGGAGTCGTTCACGTTCTTGATGGCCACGAGGTTGCCGGTCTTGTCGGTGATGGCCATTGTCTTGACTCCCTTGCCGCCGCGGTTGGTGATGCGGTAGTCGTCGAGGGCGGAGCGCTTGCCGTAGCCCTTTTCGGAAACCACCATCACGGTCTCGTCGGGAGCGCCGGTCATGGTTATCATGCCGACCACCTCGTCGTCTTCGCTGCCGAGCGTCATGCCGCGCACGCCGGTCGACATACGTCCCATCTCCCTGACGGTCGATTCGGGAAAGCGGATGGCCCGACCCTCGCGGTTGGCCATTATCACTTCGCTGTGGCCGTCTGTGAGGCGCACCTGAATCAGCTGGTCGTCTTCACGTATGATGATGGCGTTCACGCCGTTGGCACGCGGACGGGAGTAGGCCTCGAGCGGAGTCTTCTTGATTATGCCTTTCTTCGTGCAGAAGATAAGGTTGTGGGAGTTGGTGTATTCCTGATCGTTGAGGTGCTTCACGCGGATAAAGGCATTGACGGCGTCGTCAGCCTCGATGTTGAGCAGGTTCTGGATGGCGCGACCCTTGGTGTTTTTGGCACCTTCGGGAATCTCATACACCTTGAGCCAGTAGCAGCGTCCCTTGCGCGTGAAGAAGAGCATATAGTTGTGGTTTGAAGCCGGGTAGATATGCTCGATGAAGTCAGAGTCGCGCGTGTCGCTTCCCTTGGCTCCGAGGCCGCCGCGGTGCTGAGCGCGGAACTCGCTCAGGGGCGTGCGCTTGATGTATCCGAGGTGAGAGATGGTGATTATCATCTCGTCGTCGGGGTAGAAGTCTTCGGCATTGAGGTCGCCCGAGAACTGATTGATTTTCGTGCGGCGTTCGTCGCCGTATTTGTCTCGAATCTCGATGAGCTCGTCTTTCATCACCCGGCGGCATACACTGTCGTCGGTGAGAATCTGGTTGAAAAACTCGATCTGACGCTGCAGCTCCTCAAACTCTTCGTGGAGCTTTTCGATCGAGAGGCCGGTGAGGCGTCCGATGCGCATGTCGACGATGGCACGGGTCTGCACTTCGTCGAGTGCGAAGCGTTCGCCGAGGCGCTCGCGTGCGAGGTCTTCGGTGCGCGACGAGCGGATAATCTGAATCACTTCGTCGATGTTGTCGCAGGCTATGATGAGGCCCTTGATGATATGGGCGCGTTCCTCGGCCTTACGCTTGTCGTAGATAGTGCGGCGTATCACCACCTCGTGGCGGTGGTCGATGAATGATTGCAGCAGCTCCTTGAGGTTGAGCGTCTTGGGTCGGCCGTTGACGAGGGCCACGTTGTTGACGCTGAACGACGTCTGCAGGGCGGTAAGCTTATAGAGCTTGTTGAGCACCACGCGTGCGTTGGCGTCGCGCTTGATGTCGATGGCGATGTGCATCTTTCCTCGCGCGGAAGTATCGGTGATGTCGGCTATGCCGTCAATCTTCTTCTCCTCCACGAGGTCGGCGATATTCTTCACGAGGTCGTTTTTCACCACCCCGTAAGGAATCTCCGAAATCACTATCTGGTCGTGGTTGCCGTCGGATTCTATTTCGGCTTTGGCGCGGATTATGATGCGGCCGCGACCGGTGTGGAATGCGTCGCGCACCCCCTGGAGGCCGAAAATCTCGCCGCCGGTGGGGAAGTCGGGGGCCTTGATGTATTCCATCAGGCCGTCGATGTCAAGCTCCGGATCGTCGATAAGGGCCAGAGATGCGTTGAGCGACTCGGTGAGGTTGTGGGGCGGCATGTTGGTCGCCATGCCGACAGCGATACCCGACGCACCGTTGACCAGCAGGTTGGGGATGCGGGTCGGGAGCACCGCCGGCTCCGACAGGGTGTTGTCGAAGTTGGGCACGAAGTCCACGGTCTCCTTGTCGAGGTCCTGAAGCATCTCCTCGCCCATGCGGGCGAGCTTCACCTCGGTGTAACGCATGGCGGCAGGGGAGTCGCCGTCGATCGATCCGAAGTTGCCCTGACCGAACACCAGGGGGTAGCGGAGGCTCCATTCCTGAGCCATCCTCACCATTGTGAGATAGATCGAGAAGTCGCCGTGGGGGTGATACTTACCCATCACCTCGCCGACGATACGTGCCGATTTCTTCGTGTCGCCGGAGAAACGGTTGCCCAGCTCGTTCATGCCGAAGAGCACACGGCGGTGCACCGGCTTGAATCCGTCGCGGACATCGGGTAGGGCTCGCGATACTATGACCGACATACTGTAGTCGATATAGGCGCTTTTCATTTCCGATTCAATATTGATCGGGATTATCTTGTCGTCTGATTGCATCTCGTATATGATGTTTTGCTTAGTGTGGCGGCCGCACAATGTTGATAATCAACGTGTAATGCGGCTTTGCCCCGGAAAGGGGCGGCCAAACTGCCAAATAACGTACAAAATTAATAAAAATTTGCGGAATATCATAGCCTGAATGGCGAAACCCTGCGGAGGCAGAGCGTTTTCCGCTTCACTGACGCCATTATTTGAACGTGTCGGGAAGGTCGTTCTCGTAGAGCACGGTGTCTCCGCGGCGGAGTATCCGGCTCAGAAGCTGCTGGGCTTCGGCGAAGCTGCCCACCTCGTGGAGGTTGGCGGTGTCGAAGTCGGTCGACCGGATGCCCGACGAGAGGGCGTCGCGGTTGTATTCGCCGACGATTACGGCTACGTCGACTTTGTCGCCCATATAGCGGCCCAGTTCCTTGTTGAGTTCATGCTGCTCTTCGCCCAACTCGATCATTCCGGGGGTTACGATTATGCGCTTGCCGTCGGTGAAATGCGAAAGCACGTCGACGGCCATCTTCGAGCCCGAGGGGTTGGAGTTGAAGGCGTCGTCAATGATGGTTACGCCTCCGGGCGTCTGCTTGATGTTGAGCCGGTGCTCCACCTGCTCAATAGCTGCCACGGCATATCTGATGCGTTCGTGGGGCACGCCGAGGCGAAGGGCTATCACTATGGCACCGAGAAGGTTGGCTATGTTACATTCGCCCACAAGGCGCGTCTCGAGACCGAGACGCAGACCGTCGGATCCCTCTACGGTGAATGTGGTGCCTTTGGGGGAATAGCATACGTCGACGGCGCGGAAGTCGCACCCTTCGGGATTGCTCACGCCGTAGCGCATGGTCTTCACATTGTGAACCTCGCGGGCTGCCGAGGGCTCGAAATCGTTGTTGACGGCCAACAGTCCGTCGGCGGGGAGAGCGTCGGCCAGCTCGAATTTAGTGGCGCATACGTTGTCGATTGTCTTGAAAGTCTCAAGATGCATGGGGCCTACGGCGGTGATGATGCCCATTGAGGGGTGGACAAGGTCGCATATCTCCTTGATGTCGCCCGTCTGCTTGGCGCCCATCTCGCAGATAAACACCTGATGGTAAGGCTTCATCATCTCGCGGACCGTGCGTATCACGCCCATAGGGGTGTTGTAGCTGCCGGGAGTCATCAGCACCTCATAGCTCTCGCTGAGGATGCGGTTGAGGTAATGCTTGGTGCTGGTCTTGCCGTAGGAGCCCGTGATGCCTACTATCTGAAGGCCGGGCATCGAGCGGAGTATTGAAGCGGCCTCGTTGTAGTATTTCCGGTTGATTGATTTCTCGACGGGGGTCAGGAGCCATACGGCAGCTATCACTATCGCCCATGAGAACATGCTGATGAGCAGTATGGTTACGAGGGCTTTGACCGCGCTGTCAGATGCTTGCGGCGCGTTGATGGCCGGCACCGTGGCCGCCGTGATGAAGGCTGCGGCCGCCAGCACTCCCGACACCGAATAGATGCGCCATACGCGGCGGGTGAAGACGAGCGGCTTCTTGTATTTGCGGCGAAGGATGTAAAAGATCTTCACGATGAATGTAACGGCGATGACAAGCGCCGCCTGTGCGGGAGTCATCAGCGTGGAGAAAAGGAGCATGAGCAGGGCAAGGTCCACGAGGCGGGAGGCCGAATAGTAGTCGCCCTTTTCAAGCCAGCGGTAGTAACGGCTTATGCGGTAGCTGTTCTGTTGCAGCATCTGGATGTCGTACTTGAAATTGAGCAACATGTAAACGCCGCATACGATATAGATTGCGATAAGATATGCTAACATCGGTAGGTAGGTGGTGATGGTTGTCGGATTTATTATGCAGATGGTTGGCGGTGAGGGTTACTTCCGCGCGGACGCAAGCTCTTTTTTGAGAAACTCTCGCACCACGGCCCTGAATCCGCCCGGGTTGTCGAGGAATGAATAGTGGCCGCATCCCGGGAAGCTCACGAGGCCGGCGTCGGGGATGAGTCGCTCCATGGTCTTCGCGTCCGAGAGGGGAGTGGCGGTGTCGTTCTCGCCCCATATCAGCAGCGTGGAGGCCTTGATGTCGGGCATGTGGCATTTGAGGTCCTGGTTGACGCAGCGGCTCATCACCGCCCGCATCACGGGCGACGAGTTGCGATAGTCGGCCGATCCGGCTTTGCCGCGCCACGCCTCGATCATTTTCTCCCCTTTCTTCTTTCCGAAAAGCATCGGGAGGAGACGCTTCATGGCCTTGAAGGTATAGACCTTGGCGTGATACTTCAGCGTGCGCTTCGGCTTTATGCCGGCGGCATCTACCAGCAGCATCTTCTTCACGGGATTGCGCGAGGCCATGACTATGCCCACACGCCCGCCGAACGAATGCCCGAGCAGAATCGGGCTATCGATTCCCAAAGCCTTCACGAACTTCTCCATGAGCGACGCAAACTCATAGACACCCCATGGCGTCGGGGGTTCGTCGCTCTTTCCGTGTCCCGGAAGGTCGACGTTCACCACTCGGAGACCGTCGGCCACGGTGTCTCTCACCGAGGCAAGCGTAGTGTGGTCGCAGCCCCAGCCGTGCATCATCAGTATCGGAGTTCCGTCGGGATTGCCGCAGTCTTCGTAGTGAAGGCGCAACCCGTCGATAGTAATTTCTTTTTCCATTTCAAGTCAGGGAGATTCATGAGCGGCGCGTCTTTGCGGCATGAGGTGTCATCCCTCCGCGACGGCTAATCTCCCAATTTGCAAAGTTACAAAAAAAATCGTTATCCCGGTCAAAGGAAGCCGGCGTTTGTGGGCGGCCGGAGCCGGGGAAAACGAAATAAGTGCGGAAAACCGTGATTTTCCGCACTTTTTAGGTTGAGCGTATTGATATGTATGCAGATGCAGGGGAATGGTCAGCGCTTGAGGTCGATCTCAATCTGAGCCACGGCGTCGGAGAGCTCGCGGGCGAAAGGCATCCTGTCGCGGATAGCGGCTATGCCGTGCATCACGGTGGTGTGCGTGCGGTTGAGCTTGCGGCCGATGGCCTTGAGCGAGAGGCCGGTGAGCTTGTTGCCCAGGTACATGGCCACCATGCGTGCGTCGGCTATCTCGCGCACGCGGCTTTTCGAGAAGATTACGTCGGGGTTCAGTCCGTAATACTCGGCGGTGGCGTCGACTATCATGTCGAAGTTGAGCGTCTTCTTGTTGACCTTCACAGAATTGCGCATCACGCTTCTTGCCATCTCAAGCGAGATAGGCGCGTTGAGGGTGATGCTTCGCGTCAGTATGCCCATCACGATTCCTTCAAGCTCCCTGACGGATCCCGCTGTGTTTTCCGCAATGAAGTCGAGCACCTCGCCGGGAAGTTCAAGTCCGTTTTTCGTCGACTTATAGTGGAGTATCCTCCGGCGCAGGTTCACGTCGGGGAGGGGGAGCTTCTCGGTAACGCCCCATTTGAAGCGGTCGATGAGACGGTCGGAGATGCCGTCGAGCTCCACCGGCGGGCGGTCGCAGGTGAAAACGAGCGTCTTGCCCCTGTGGTGCAGATGGTTGAAGATCGGGAACAGCACTTTCATTGTGCCGTCTTTGAAGGCCAGCTCCTGCAGGTCGTCGAAGAGGATGGCGTCCATCTGCTGAAACCAGTTGATGAACCCCGGAATTTCCTTCTTCACGGTGGCACCGGCCAGCAGGTACTGGAACTGTCGCATGGGGAGGAACAGCACCTTGGCCGCCGGATTCCTCTCCTTGATTCTTATGCCGATGGCCTGAATCAGATGGGTCTTGCCCACGCCTACGTCGCCATAGAGGAAGAAAGGGTTAAAGTCGGTCTTCTTGGGATTGTTGGCTATGTATTCGGCAATGGTGAAGGGTAGCTTGTTGCTCTCGCCGACGCAATAGTTCTGGAAGTTGAGCGTCTCGTTGAGCTGCGAGTCGATTTCACCTTCGGCTGATGCGGCATTGTCCTCGAGCGGATTGACGGCACGGCGTGCCTGACGTCCCACCTTGTCCTGAATGACGTGGCTCTGCGCGGGGCTTTCGAGCTTCACGCGGCTTTTGTCGTCGTTGCCGATTACGTTGATTTCGTATGAGAGGCGTATTCCGGTGCCGAATGCCTTTCTTATTGAGGCGGAGATGATGCCGTAGAAGTCGTCTTCATACTTCTCATAGAAGAAGTGGGAGGGTACGGATATGGTCAGCGACTTGCCGTCGAATGCCTTGGGTGCGGCATCGGCAAACCAGGTGTCGAAGCGCTGAGGTCCGACATTTGCCCGGATAAGGTCGGTGAACTTATCCCATTTCTGTTGTAAGTCTGCTGATATCATCTCTGTCTAATACTATATCTTTTCGCGTCTATCTTTCGCGCCGGCTCTGCTGACCTATTTTTTAAACGCGAATCGAGTGCAAAATTGCGACAAAAATTCGGAATAAAAAAATGGCTTAAAAATTTGGAAGTTTTGTTTCGGAATGAATAATTTGATTATCACCCTTTTATATTTCGGCTCGTCTTTTGGCCGGAAGGTTGGCGTAATTTCCGATTAGTAGAGCCGGAAACGGCAGGGTAGAGGTTCTCTTTCAAGGCTGAAACGACTGGTGCACAGCCGTGTATCGGTTTGCACGATGATGTGGGGAGTTGTAAGAACAGTGAGTTGTTATTTAGACTAAGTGTAAATAACAATTTTCGGCTCAGGTCTTATAGAAAAGGCCTCCATTGCCCCAGTCCCATTCTCCGTCGGCGGCCTGCCCGAAATTGTACTTCCCTATTCCGAGGTCGACAAGCGTCTTTTCTCCCCCCTCGGCCGATGCGGCCACGGTAAGGTTGCCTTCCGCGTCGCGGGCGGGACGTATGCGCACGGGCTGCTTGTTGAGGGCCGAGGGAGCCGAGGCGAGTCCCTTGAGTCCATTTTCAAGCCACGGCAGGCGGCGGCATGCCTCGGCGAAATCCATCGCTTCCGTCGCAACGAAGAAATCCTCCGGCTGTCGGTCGTGTCTGTGGGCCATCTTCATGGCGAGGCCGGAGAGGAACGTCTGCTGTTTCTCCTCGGCATATCCTAAGGCGATTATGAACAGGATGCGGCGGTCTACCCTCAGCACGGTTTTTACTCGCGATTGGTCGTAGGTGCCCCCGACGAAGCAGGTGCCCAGTCCAAGCTCAACGCATTTCATCACTATCTGCTCCGCAAAATATCCGGCACGCTCCTGCGCATCGGGGAATGAGATGTCGGCCACGGCACATATATAATTGCGTACGCCGTGAAACATGCCATAGCTTGCCTTGAAGCCCTCGAAGGGTGTGGAGTCGTCTGTTATCAGCTCGAAGTGCATCCCGGCCTCGTGGGTGTTGACCATAGTGATAGCGGCCTTGACGGCATTGGCTGTCGCCGGTTCGATGGGGCGGCTGCTGAAGCGGCGCACGGAATGGCGGCTTCGGAGAAACTCGGGAGTCATCATCACTCGTGCGGATTTGCGTTTTCCGATGAGGGCGCGTTATTGGCCGGCGCCTCGTTCTTGGGGCGGCGGCGATGGCGGTGGTTGGGACGGCGACGCTTGGGCGCGGTGCCGTTTTCAGCTTTCCGGGCCTCTGTTTCCGGCACGTTGGCGCTTGCGGATTTCTCTGTTTTATCCGCTTTATCTGCTTTCGGTCGGCGTGCCTCACCATTCTTTTTTGCAGCCCCCTCTTTCGGCTTGCGGGAGCTGCGGCCGGAGCCTGACGATTTTTTTCTGTCGCCCTTCCCCTTGCGTCCGTCGCCCCGGCGCGAAGACCTGTAGGGGGGCACTTCGCCCAGCTCGGCAGGCACCTCGCCCTTCGGCACCTCCTTTTCAAGCAGGGCCTCGATGCGGCGCAGGCGCGGACGCTCCTTTTCGGAAATAAACGTGATTCCCTTCCCTTCGGCGTCGGCGCGGGCCGTGCGGCCGATTCGGTGCACGTAGTCTTCCGGCTCGCCGGGCACGTCGTAGTTCACCACCATCTCTATGTCGTCGATGTCGATGCCTCGCGCCACGATGTCGGTGGCTACGAGCACATTTATTCTTCCGGCCTTGAAGTCGAGCATCACCTGGTCACGCTTCTCCTGATCGAGGTCGCTGTGCATCTCGCCCACGCGGATGTTGTCGCCCCTGAGGGTCTTGTAGAGCTCCTTCACCTTCAGCTTCGACGACGCGAATACGATTACGCGCGAGGGAGCCGACTGGCGGAAGATGTGGCGCAGCAGCGGCAGCTTCTGCGTCTCATATACCATATAGGCGGTCTGCTCGATTTTCTCGGCAGGCTTCGACACTGCCAGTTTCACTTCGGCCGGGTCGCGCAGTATCTTCGATGCAAGCGTCTGTATCTTCGGCGGCATCGTGGCCGAGAAGAGAAGCGTCTGCCGCTCTTTCGGCAGATAGCTCACTATCTGCATGATGTCGTCGTAGAAGCCCATGTCGAGCATCCGGTCGGCTTCGTCGAGGATGAAGAAGCTCACACGGCTGAGGTCTACGTAGCCCATGCTGAGGTGGGCTATCAGGCGTCCCGGCGTGGCAATCACCACGTCGGCACCCATTGTCAGTCCCTGCTTCTGCTGGTTGAAAGTGTGGCCGTCGGTGCCTCCGTAAATGGGCACACTGCTCAGACCCATGAAATATGCGAAACCCTGCATCTGACGGTCGATCTGCTGGGCAAGCTCACGGGTAGGAGCCATCACGATGCAGTTGACAGCATCGTTGGGATAATTTCCGGAAGCGAGTTTTTCAATCACGGGAAGCAGATATGCGGCCGTCTTGCCGGTGCCCGTCTGGGCCACGGCGATGAGGTCGCGTCCGTCGATAATCCGGGGGATGGCCTGTTCCTGAATGGGGGTACACTCGTCGAAATGCATGTCCCACAATGCATCGAGCAGGTCGTCGTCGGTCAGAAGTTCGTCAAATCTCATAGTCAAATATTAAGCGCGTAAATCGGCGACAATGTCGCCGCATCACGTTTCAGACTGCAAAGTTACTGATTTTCGCGCTTATTTGCCTGAAAAGCGAGGGTAAAAATTGATGCCGGCAGAGGATTGGGGGAGCCGAAACCAAAAAAGATCGAAAAAAATATGAAAGAGTGAGAACATTTTTCCGGCAACCGATGTTATACATACAAAACATCAAAAAACAACAAAAATGCCTAAGACATGAAAACTAAAGAATCCTTCAAACAGCGTCTCGTCGGTCTTCAAGGCAACCTCCTCAGCTTCGCCTATCAGTTGACCACAAACCGCGAGGCTGCCGAAGACCTCCTTCAGGACACTACCCTCAAAGCGCTCGACAACGAAGACAAATACGTC
Organism: uncultured Porphyromonadaceae bacterium; assembly: GCA_945873625.1. Lineage (GTDB taxonomy): Bacteria > Bacteroidota > Bacteroidia > Bacteroidales > Muribaculaceae > Lepagella. The sequence goes on from CAMCDS010000008.1 coordinate 30,953, forward strand.
GACAACGTCAATTTCAAGGGATGGATCTTCACGATAATGCGTAATATCTTCATCAACAATTATCGTCAGACCGTCAGAAAAGCCACCGTCATTGACCAGACCGAGGATCTCTACCACCTTAATATAAGTCAGGACAGCGGATTCGCTACTCCCGAAGGATCGTTTGCCGTGAAGGAAATATCGATGGCCGTAAACGCTTTCTCGCAGGAATATCGCGAGCCGTTCAGCCTCTATCTCGCAGGATATAAATACAACGAGATTGCCGAGAAGATGAATCTTCCCCTCGGCACAGTGAAGAGCCGCATCTTCTTCGCCCGCAAGAAGCTCCGCGAGCAGCTCAAGGACTACGCCCGTTGATTCGGCGGAGTCGGAGCAGACACCCCATACGGCGTCTTCTGTCAGCACCGCTTCCTCTGGGATGCAGCCGCAGCGACAGAGACTGACCGAAAAAGAATTTGTTAGGTATTTTTGTTTCATAAGAACATACATCGAGGGCTTTCATCATGATGCCCGGCATCATAGCCCTCAATGGCAACGCCGGTCGCGCAGTGATTGCGCGGCCGGCGTTGCCATTGTCGGCATGCAGGTATCTTGGCCGAGTGTCGGTCAGGGTGTTATATCCGTGTCTGCCGGTGTGAAGAAGCGCCCCGCATCCACCCTTTTCGGGGGTGGTGCGGGGCGCCGGGATATGCGGATATGCTTTTTTTACTTTTCGATCTCTACCTTGAAGGTGTCGAGGAAGCGCATGGTGGCAGTGATATAGTCGGTCATCACTACGTCGTCTTCCACGAAGGCCACGTGCTCGCGGTAAGCCTTCATCACGCTCTCGATGTAGGGCGACGACTTGAGCGGACGACGGAAGTCGATGCCCTGGGCGGCGTTCATCAGCTCGATGGCGGCTATGTACTTGAGGTTGGCGATGATCTTGTGGAGCTTGGTTGCGGCGTTGGCACCCATCGACACGAGGTCTTCCTGTCCGTTGGAGCTTACGATGCTGTCGCACGATGCCGGCCATGCATACATCTTGTTCTGGCTCACCATCGAAGCGGCCGAATACTGCGGAATCATGAAGCCGCTGTTGAGACCCGGGTGTGCCACGAGGAACTCGGGGAGACCGCGGAGGCCGAGGATGAGCTGGGCCACACGACGCTCCGAGATGTTGCCGAGCTCATGCAGGGCGATGCCCATATAGTCGAACACGAGGGCAATCGGCTCGCCGTGGAAGTTGCCGCCGCTCACCACGAGGTCCTGGTCGACAAACACTGTCGGGTTGTCGGTTACGGAGTTGATTTCGGTGTGGAGCACTTCGGTAACGTGGTACATGGCGTCCTTCACAGCGCCGTGCACCTGAGGGATGCAGCGGAACGAGTAGGGATCCTGCACGTGGGCTTTCTCGCGCTTGATGATTTCGGAACCTTCGAGCAGGTTGCGGAACACTTTGGCGGTCTCGATCTGTCCGCGGTGGGGACGCACCTGCTGGATGCAGTCGAAGAAAGGCTCGATGCGGCCGTCGAAGGCTTCGAGCGACATGGCTCCGAAGAGGTCGAAGCAGTTGACTATATGCCATCCGTCGATAAGGGCCTTGATGCCGTTGGCGCTCATGAACTGAGTGCCGTTGAGCAGGGCGAGACCCTCTTTCGATTTCAGCTTGATGGGGTTCCATCCGAAGATGTTGAGAGCCTCCTGGCCTTTGATTACCTTGTCCTTATAGCATACCTCGCCTTCGCCGATGAGGGGGAGGAAGAGGTTGGCGAGAGGGGCGAGGTCGCCCGAGGCGCCGAGCGAGCCGCGGTCGTAGACCACGGGGAGGACGTCGTTGTTGTAGAAGTCGAGGATGCGCTCCACGGTCTCCACCTGCACGCCGCTGAATCCCATCGAGAGGGCGTGGGCCTTGAGGAGAAGCATCAGTTTCACCACGGTCTTGTCGACGGGAGTGCCCACCGAGCAGGAGTGGCTCTTCACGAGGTTCTCCTGAAGCGTGGAGAGCTCTTCGCGCGAGATGTGTTTGTTGCAGAGCGAGCCGAAGCCGGTCGTAACGCCATAGATGGGCGTGGTGTTCTCGTCGGTCTTGCGGTCAAGGTAATCACGGCATTTGGTGATTTTGGCACGTGCTTCGTCGGAGAGTTCCAGACGGGTGCCGTCGTTGAGTATGCGTTCGATCAGGTCGTAGGTGAGTTCCGACGAACCGATGGCGTATTTAGCGAGTTTTTCCATTATTTATAGGGTGTTGTGTTGTTTGTCGTATCAGGGATTTTCCACCACGGTGCGTCCGCCCGAGATTACGGTGCGCACGCAGTTCATGCCTACATAGTAGGGCAGTATGTTGATGTTGTCGGTGGCGAGCATCACGAAGTCGGCGGCCTTCCCCTCCTCGATGGAGCCTACCTTGTCGGCCAGGCCGATGGCGGCGGCGCCGTTGAGCGTGAGGGCCGTGATCGTCTCCTCGATGGTCATCTTCATGTAGATGCAGGCGAGAGCGATGGTGAGAGGTATCGAGCCGCTGAAGCATGAGCCGGGGTTGAGGTCGGTGGCGAGGGCCACGGCGCCGTCGGCGTCGATGAACTTGCGCGCGGGAGCGTATGGCTCCTTGAGGGTGAACGCAGTCAGGGGAAGGAGGGTGGCCACCACTCCGGCCTTGGCCATGGCTTCCACACCCGCGTCGCTGACGTGGAGCAGATGGTCGGCCGAGAGGGCGCCAAGCTCTGCCGCCAGTTCGGCGCCTCCGAGCTGCACGATTTCGTCGGCATGGAGCTTGAGCTTATAGCCCATCTCCTTTGCGGCCGTCAGCAGGCGGCGCGACTCCTCGATTTCAAACACGTTTTTCTCGCAGAAGATGTCGCAGCAGTCGGTCATAGACTTGAAGCGGGGCAGCATCTCATTGATGATGAGGTCTACGTATTCGTCGGTGCGACCGGCATACTCTTTGGGCACTGCGTGGGCGCCGAGGAAAGTGCTCACTATTCTGACGGGCTGTCCCTCCTTGTCGGCGAGGCGGCGGATGGCGTTGAGCATCTTCTCTTCCGTCTCGGTGTCGAGGCCGTAGCCGCTCTTGGCTTCCACGGTGGTTACGCCCATGCGGCTCATGTTGTCGAGAAACCACTGTGCGCGTCTGACGAGTTCGTCTTCCGAAGTGGCGCGGGTGGCGTTGACGGTGCTCTGGATGCCGCCGCCACGCTCCATTATCGACATATAGGTGTCGCCCTTCAGACGCCATTCAAACTCGTCGGGGCGGAAACCGCCGAAGATGAGGTGGGTATGGCTGTCGACGAAGCCGGGGAGCAGCGCGCGTCCTTCGGCGTCGATTTCTCTGAATCCTTTGGTATCGGCCACGGGACACTCAGCCGTGGGACCCACATATTCGATGATGCCGTCGCGGGCCACCACGCAGCCGTCGGCTATGGTGCGCAGGTCGGCCATTTCGCTCCCCTTGCGGGCCGAGCGGCCCACAGGGGTAACGATGGTGGCATGCTTTATGATGAGATTCTCGCCCATGTCTTATTTGGAGATAAGGTTTTTGAGATAATCCTCGTCGGCGATGAAGGGCTCGGTAATCATGAATCCGTTGTCGGCCTGAGTGTCGTTCCATTCCTTGACGGTCGACATTGCGTTCTCGTTGCGTGCCCATGAGCGGCGTGCCACGCCACCCATCACGTCCCAGAGCATTGCCTGCTTCAGGATGTTGTCTACGCGCTCCGAGCCGTCGCATATCATTCCGAAGCCGCCGTTGACGGCCTTGCCGATGCCTACGCCGCCGCCGTTGTGGAGGGCTACGAGGCTCATGCCGCGCGCGCAGTTGCCTGCGAAGCACTGCACGGCCATGTCGGCCATGACGTTCGATCCGTCCTTGATGTTGGAGGTCTCACGGAAGGGCGAGTCGGTGCCGCTCACGTCGTGGTGGTCGCGGCCGAGCATGATGGGGCCTACCTCGCCATTGCGCACCATGTCGTTGAACTTGAGGGCGATTTTCAGACGGCCCATGGCGTCCTGATAGAGGATGCGGGCCTGAGTGCCTACTACGAGGGCGTTCTTTTCAGCGTCGCGGATCCAGTTGTAGTTGTCGCGGTCCTGGCCACGGCGGTCGGGATCGATGCACTCCATGGCGGCGTGGTCGGTCTTCACGAGGTCTTCATGCTTGCCCGAGAGGCATACCCAGCGGAAGGGGCCGTAGCCGTAGTCGAACAGCATCGGGCCCATGATGTCTTCAACGTAGGAGGGCCAGATGAAGCCGTCTTTCTCGTCGATGCCGTTGCGCGAGATTTCCTTCACTCCGGCGTCGTAGATGGCTTTCATGAACGAGTTGCCATAGTCGAAGAAGTATGTTCCCTTGGCGGTGAGCGCCTTGATGGCCTCATAGTGGCGGCGGAGCGACTCGTCGACGAGCTGGCGGAAGCGCTCGGGGTCGTCGTGGAGAAGCTGCGTGCGCTCCTCAAACGAGAGGCCTGCGGGGCAGTAGCCGCCCTCATAGACAGCATGGCACGAAGTCTGGTCGGAGAGCAGCTCGATCTTTATGTCGTTGGCCACGGCATGCTCGAGCAGGTCGACCACGTTGCCGTGGTAGGCTATCGAGATAGGCTTCTTCTCGTCCATAGCCTTGCGGGCGAGACGGAAGGCCTCGTCGATGTCGGAGGTAACCTCCTGCACCCAGCCCTGGCTGTGGCGGGTCTCGATGCGCGAAGCGTCTACCTCGGCGATGATGGCTGCGGCGCCGGCTATTTCGGCGGCCTTGGGCTGAGCGCCGCTCATGCCTCCGAGACCGGAGCTTACGAAGAGGTGGCCGGCGAGATCACCGTCCTGAGGCACTCCGAGCTTCATGCGTCCGGCGTTGAGGAGCGTGTTGAACGTGCCGTGAACGATGCCCTGCGGACCGATGTACATCCATCCGCCGGCGGTCATCTGGCCGTAGTTGGCCACTCCGAGCTGCATGGCTTCGTGCCAGTCGTGGAGGTTGTCGAAAAGACCCACCATCATGGCGTTGGTGATGATGACGCGCGGAGCGTCCTTGCGCGAGGGGAAGAGGCCGAGGGGATGACCCGATTCGATCACGAGCGTCTGCTCGTCGGTCATCTCCTGGAGATATTTCTTGATGAGGCGGTACTGGAGCCAGTTCTGGCATACCTGACCGGTCTCGCCGTAGGTTACGAGTTCGTAGGGATAGAGGGCGATGTCGAAGCAGAGGTTGTTGTCGATCATCACCTGGAAAGCCTTGCCTGCGAGGCATTTTCCTTCGTATTCGTCGATAGGCTTGGCCTTGAGGTCGCCCTCGGGACGCCAGCGGTAGGCGTAGATGCGTCCGCGGGTGCGGAGCTCTTCCAGAAATTCAGGAGCCACCTTTTCGTGGAGCTCCTCGGGGAGATAGCGGAGAGCGTTCTTGAGCGCGGTTACTGTTTTTTCGGGAGTGAGAGTGTATCCGCGGTCGGGAGCGCGGCGGATGCCTTCGTGAAAAGCGGGCATTTCAGGCAGTTCGCCCGAAAGAAGTATTCTCTTGTCAGAGTTCATAATCATGGTAGGTTGTTGAATTTGTGTGCAAAGTTACATATTATCGGTTAGAGTCGCAAGAAAAATCCGCCGAATCTCCATAATGTTGAAAATTCGGCGGACTATTATCGCGTCTGCGGGTCAGGAATCATCTTTCCGCGAGGTCAGAACCAGCGGAGATAGGCGAAATCCTGACGGTGGGGAAGGTCTTTGTTGTCGGGATACATGCGGAACGAGAATGTGAACATTCCGGCGTCGGTGAGCTTGTCTTTTCTCTCGTAGGTGTAGACGTTTCCGTCGCGTTTCACTACCTTGAGCGGGTAGCGGCCCACATACTTGCTGACGCCGTCTTCCTCGCGATAGAGCACAATCTCCACGCCGATGGCGTCGCCGAGACCCTTGGTGTCGATCACGCAGCTTGCGTCGAACGCCGTGCCGGTGCGGGGCTGCGATCCGGGTTCGCCGTCGTTGAACGAACTGGAGAGGATCTCCACCTGGTCCCACTTGGAGGCAACTTCCTCTTTCCATGCCACTATCTCGCGGGCCTTGGCGAAGTCGTGAGCCTTGAGCGCGTGGGCACGTCTGGCTTCGGGCGAGTAGAAGCGGGCGATGTAGTCGTCGAGCTGACGCTGCATGGTGAAGTGGGGGGCGATATGGCCGATGGAGCGCTTGATGTACTGTATCCATTCGGGGCTGTAGCCCTTCGAGTTCTTGGCGAAATAGAGGGGGATAATCTCGTTCTCGAGCATCGAGTAGATTGTGGCTGCGTCGAGCTTGTCCTGCTGGGCCTGGTCGGTGAATGTACGCTTGTCGGTCAGTGCCCATCCGGCCTGCTCGTCGAAGCGGTAGCCTTCATACCACCATCCGTCGAGCACCGAGAAGTTGAGCACGCCGTTCATCTCGGCCTTCTCGCCCGATGTGCCCGAAGCCTCGAGGGGACGGGTAGGGGTGTTGAGCCAGATGTCGACACCGGTTACGAGACGCTTGGCCACAATCATGTTGTAGTCCTCGAGGAAGATGATCTTGCCCTGGAACTGCGGCATGCGCGAAATCTCAACGATGCGCTTGATGAGTCCCTGTCCGGCGCCGTCGGCGGGGTGAGCCTTGCCGGAGAAGATGAACTGCACGGGGAACTGCTCGTTGTTGACAATCTTGGCCAGACGGTCGAGGTCGGTGAAGAGCAGGTGGGCGCGCTTATAGGTGGCGAAGCGGCGTGCGAAGCCGATGATGAGCGCGTCGGGATTGATCTTGTCGGTAACCCGCATCACCTCGGCGGGGTCGCCCTGGTTCTTGATCCATTTCTCCTTGAAGTCGCTCTTCACGAAGTTGATGAACTTGTGTTTGAGCACGGTGCGCATCTGCCAGATGGCATCGTCGGAGACATTGAATATCTCCTTCCACGACTCGGGGTCGCTCTGGTCCTCAAACACTTTCGGACCGAGATTGTCGAGGTAAAACTTCTTCCATTCCGAAGCGGCCCATGTCGGCATGTGGACGCCGTTGGTTACGTAGCCTACGTGCGACTCCTCGGGGGCATATCCCTTCCAGATGCCGGCAAACATGCGCTTCGACACCTCTCCGTGGAGCCAGCTCACGCCGTTGGCCTCCTGGCAGGTGTTGAGGGCGAACACGCTCATCGAGAACCGCTCGTTGGTGTTGGGGTTCTCGCGGCCCATGTTCATGAGGTCGTTCCACGAGATGCCCAGCTTGGCGGGATACTCGCTGAGGTATTTGCCGAAGAGGGGCTCCTCGAAATAGTCGTGTCCGGCGGGCACGGGGGTGTGGACAGTGTAGAGCGACGAAGCGCGCACCACTTCGAGCGCCACGTTGAACGAGAGCTTGTCTTTCTGCACATAGTCAACCAGACGCTGCAGGTTGAGCAGAGCGGCGTGTCCCTCGTTGGCGTGGTAGATGTCGGTATGGATGCCGAGCTTGTTGAGCATGTAGATGCCGCCGATGCCGAGCAGGTATTCCTGCTTGAGGCGGTTCTCCCAGTCGCCGCCGTAGAGCTTGTGGGTGATTTGGCGGTCGAACTCTGAGTTCATGTCGAAGTCAGTGTCGAGCAGATAGAGCTTCATGCGGCCCACGTTCACGCGCCAGATGTGGGCGTATACGATGCGGCCGGGGAAAGGCACCTCGAGCACCATGGGCTGTCCGTCTTCGCCTATCACCTGGTCGATGGGGAGGCGGTCGAAGTTCTGGGGCTCATAGTTGGCTATCTGCTGGCCGTCCATCGAGAGCGACTGGGCGAAGTAGCCGAAGCGGTAGAGGAAACCGACGGCCGTCATGTTGACGCGGCTGTCGGAAGCCTGCTTGATATAGTCGCCGGCAAGCACGCCGAGGCCGCCGGAGTAGATTTTGAGGCAGTTGCACAGGCCATACTCCATCGAGAAATATGCCACAGAGGGTATATCCGTGCGGGTAGGCTGCTTCATGTAGTCTTTGAAAGAGGCGTAGACGCCCTTGATGCGCTCGAGGAGCACCTCGTCGGCAAGTATCTCTTTCAAACGCTCATAGCTAATCTGCTGAAGGAGCATCACAGGGTTCTCGCCCACCTTGCGCCATAGCTGCTCGTCGAGGTCGCGGAAGAGGGACTTACCCTCGCTGTTCCATACCCACCAGAGGTTTTTCGACATCTCCTCGAGGGGCTTGAGCTCCTTGGGCAGCTCGGTGCGCACCGTAAGGTTGCGCCAGTTGGGCTGATTGGTGTTGCTAACTTGAAGTTTCATAACTTTTTAAATATATGAAATTGTGATTTTATTCTTGTTTGGGGTTATATGCCCTGCGGGCACGTGTGATGTTCAGGCCTTGGCCAGGCGCTCGTCGCGGCGGCGCATGGCTTCGCCGTAGGCCTCCTCATAGCGTGCGATAAAGTATTTCCAGTCGGCGCTTTTGGCTGTCTGCGCGGCGGCCTGGCGGAGAGCGGCGGTCTCGTTGGCCGGCATGAGGGCGTGGCGGCGGATGATTGAGGCCACCTCGGCCACGTCGTGGTCGTAGTTGCTGTCGGTGCGGGCTATTACCTCCACGCCGGTTGACGCAGAGCCTCCGAATGTGGAGAGCACCCACTGGCCGAAGCCGGCCTTGTCGCTGCTCACGGTCGGCACGCCGAAAGCGATGCTCTCGAGAGGAGTGTAGCCCCACGGCTCATAGTAAGAGGGGAACACCGTAAGGTCGAGGGCCGGAAGCAGGTCGTAGTAGCTGATGTCGACGATGCCGTCGTGGCCGTCGAGATAGCAGGGCACGTAGACAGTCTTCACGCGCTCCGAGGCGTTCTCCTTCGAGAGGCGGGCCAGACGTCGGAAGATGGCGTCGGAGTCCTCGTTGTTGAGACGGTGGGTTGTGAAGTCGGGTTCGGGGCGTGTGTAGCCCTCGTCGGTGAGGTCTACGAGCAGACCGCCCGACGGCTCTTTGACCCATGCGGGCACGAGCACAAGGGCGAGTATGTCTTTTTCGGGACGGCTCTTGCCGAGGCTGTCGATGGCGTCGAGGCAGAGGTCGATTCCCTTGTTGCGGTATTCGTTGCGTCCTGATGTGGCCACGATGAAGGTGTCGTCGCTCCATTCGCGTCCGGTGAGCATCGAGGCTATCCGGAGCAGGCGTGCGCGTCCGGCCTTGCGGAGCGAGGCATACTTCGCGGCTCCGGGCACGAAGCCCGGCTCGAATCCGTTGGGGGTAACCACCTGCGGATTGATGTCGAGAAGCTGCCGGCATTCGCGTGCCGTAACGTCGCTCACGGTGGTGAAGCAGTCGGCCTGATGGGCGGCGGTCTTTTCGAGCGAGTGTTTCGACTCCATGTTGAGCTCGCGTGCCATCTGGTCGCCGTTGTAGCCGGTGAAATAGTCGTAGAGCGGCTTGCCGTTGCCGCAGATGCTGCGGCCTATCGAAGTGGCGTGGGTGGTGAACACGGTGGCCGTCTGCGGGCGTGTCATGCGTGTGTAGAGCAGACCCATTCCGGTGGTCCATTCGTCGAAATGGGCTATCACCTTCGCGGGGTCGGCTTTGAGGTGGTCGGCTATCGCTCCGGCAGCGATGGCCGAGGCGATGGCGAAAGCGCACGACTCGTCGTAGTCGCCGTATGCGTGGAGCGAGTCGACGCCAAATTCCTTCCACATCTCTCCATAGATGCGGTTAAGCTCGGCATATACGCCTTCGTAGCCCACGAGAGCCACTATCGGCGAGCCGGGGATGTCCCAGCGTCCGATGCGGAGGGTGATGCCGTAGGGGAGCTTCAGGGCCGAGGCGGCTTTCTTCAGAAGCGTCTTCCTCTCGATGAAGCCGGTCGACGCATCGGCGTCTTCCTTGAAATCGGGACCGATGAAAACGAGTCTGTCGCCATAGAGCTTCTTAAGCTCACGGGCTTTGGTCGAAAGCACTGTGTAGATGCCTCCGACTTTATGACATACTTCCCATGAAGATTCGAAAAGTACGTCTATTTTTGCATTCTGTGTCTGCATTTCTGTTACAATCTTCTTTCGTTACCTTTTCCCGGAGTAGTCCGTCGGTCTGACGGGTAGAATATTTCTCCGGACCTGTAGAGTGATGGTCGAGCCATTGCCGGCCGCTGATGGGCCTGACGGGCTGGCTGCTCAGATTAATTCCCTATAAAAATCTAAAATATCAGCCCCCGGAAAGTTGCTGACTGTCCGGCGGGTCGGATAAATGAAGTGCAAAGTTAATACATTTTTTCCGAAACTGCAAATCCTTGAAGTTTTGCAATCGTTTTTTTCTGAGAGTGTTGCGGATAAAAGTGAGGTGGCGGAGCCTCCGCAAGGGAGATTCCGCCACCTGACGTTATTCAGCGTGTCGCGCTCAGTTGCCGCTTTCGCTTACAATCACTTTTCTTGCCACGCGCTTTCCGTCGGCTCCGGTGGTAACCTCGACGATTACCTCTCCCGGACGCGGGGTGAACGTGCGGCGTCCGTCGAGGGTGAACCATTCTATCGTCAGTTGAGTGTCGCTGTCTACGCTGTCTACCCCGTGCATGAGCCTGGTGGTAAGAGGGTAGGTGCGGCTGAAGGCTCCGGCCGTGGCCGTGATTGAGCCTTCTCCGTCAGCCTGTGGATATGCGTAGCCGTCGGATATGCCGATGGTGCCCCCGGCGCTCCATGCGGTGCCTTTGAGGCTGCCCAGCGTGATCGGACTGTTTACGTGCTCGCGTGTGTCGCCTTCGTAAAGGGTGAAAAAGACTGAATTGGCCTTGGCTGCGTCGGTCTCTGCCGAGACTGCGAGTCGGGGCAGGCAGAGCGGGGCGAAGACGTATCCGCCGCCGAGCACGTCTGCGCTCTCGAAGAGCTCCGCCGCCGTCATTGCGACCGCTCCGTCCACAAGCCGGTCGGCCGGCTTGAGTCCGTCGGGCGCGTAGAAGCATGAGCTGACCACTGTCGGTTTCGACGAGGGGTCGGCCGAGATATGTCCGGCCGCGTTGCGGTATTGCTCGTTGCTGGAGTTGGCCGTTACGGTACCCGAGGAGTAACAGCGTGTGATGGTGGTCCCGGTGCTGCGTCCCGTGATGCCGGCCACATAGCGTGCGGTCGTGATGTCGCCGGTGTTGTAGCAGTCGCTGACGGCGGTGGTGCCTCCCGTGCAGTTGGCGATGCCCGAAGCGCTTCCGTTGGCGCCGGCCGTGATGTTTCCGGCGTTGAACGAGCGCGAGATGGTGAGCGCCGAGCCTGAAGGAGCCTCGCCGACAATGCCTCCGGCGTTCATCGATGACTCAATCTCACCGGTATTGAAGCAGCCGTCGACGCTTACCTTCTGCGATACCTCGCCGATGATTCCGCCTCCGCGTCCCATCATGGGTTTTACCTCCGACGTATTGTAAGACGATGTGATGCTGCATCCGTTGGCGGCCACGCCGGCGATGCCTCCGGCCTCCACGAATTTGGGGGTGGCGACACAGTCGTTGAATTTGGCTACGCTGACGTCGGCCATGTTGGCACATTCGCTCACCACGGCATGGTTGTAGCCTATGATTCCTCCGGCTATTTCGCTGTTGGCCATCACTTTTCCGCTCACCGAGCAGCGCGATACGGATATGGTTGTCGAGCCTGCTGCCGCGTTGCTCGACCCGGCGATGCCGCCGGCCGCCTTGTTGTAGGCCTTTATGACGCCGCTCACCTCGCAGTCGCTGATAGAGGCTCCATCGCCGATGAATCCGGCTATGCCGCCTACGTTGTAGTATCCTTCTATGTCGGCGTCGGTCAGGCGCACGTTGCTTACCTCGGCTCCTTTGCCGAGGGCGCCGAAGAGACCGACATTGCCGTTGCTTCCGCGGGTGTATTCGAGGGCCGTGCCGTTGGCGTCAAAGAGCACTCCGGCTATCCTGAGGTTGCGTATCGCGAATCCTCCGCCGTCGTAATGGCCCGCGAAGTAGTAGGTCAGTTCGCTGTTGAAGGCGTTGGTGGCCTTCGATGCTATGCCGTCGAATCCGGAAGTTCCGGCCATGTCGATGTCGGCTGTCTGACGGAACCATACACCCTCGAAGTGCTCGATGCGCTCGCCGTTGCAACGGGCGGCGCAGCTCCTTGAGCTGCGCCTTGTTAGTGATGAGGTAGGGTGAAGCCTCCGTGCCCTCGCCTTCGAAGAGCACCGGCACGCGCATCACGGGGATGGCGGTGGAGTAGAGGCTCTGGGCGAGCAGGATGGTGTTGCTCACGGCTGCCGGAGGATTTCCGGCTGTGATTCTACCGTCGGCTATGCTGAACCATTCCCCTGCGGCCATTGACGCCTTGATGCCGGGCATGGCAGTGCTGATAACGGCCGAGCCTGAGAAGTCGGAGGCCGTGGTTCCGGCCGGGAACACCACGTAGGCCGCAGCCGCTTCCTTTACGGCTTCGGCCATAGAGGAGACGCTGACGCGGGGATAGAAACCCTTGGTGTAGGTCTAGTGCTCGGCCGGGATTCCGGCAAGCGTCTCGCCCGAAGTGAAGGAGAGGGTGGGCAGCGCCGTCTGTCCCGATTCGGGAATCTGGTATCCGGCTATCATCTCCGGGTCGCCGCGCAGCTGCGAGTCGTAGTAGCAGTCGGCCACGGTGGCGTATTTGAAGTTGGGCGCGGTGCCGCTTCGGAAGTTGTGGGCCACGATGGCGCCGACATATCGCTTGTCGGGCGTGTCGATGCGCCCGGTGTTGATGCATCCGTGCACGTCGCAGTCGGCGTTAGAGTTATAGCCCACGATGCCGCCGGCTTTCTGATAAGAGACGTAGACGTGGCCGGCATTCATGCAGTTTTCGACTGTGCCGAAATAGTTGTAGCCTGCGATACCGGCTCCCGTCGACTGCTTGTCGGGTTCGCGCAGGGAGTCGAACGACTGTGCCTCCACCTTGCCGAGGTTGACGCATTTGCTTATCACTCCGCGCTCGTTGCGTCCGGCTATTCCGCCGGTCTGCTCATAACACTCGCGCACTGTGCCTGAGAAGACACAGCCGTAGATAAATCCTTTGGTGGCCGACGATTCTTTGAGGTAGCCGACTATTCCGCCCGAATAGCGGTAGATGTTCTCTACCGTGGCGGACGACGAACATTCGCGGATCATGCATCCGGCCTCGGCCTGTCCGGCCACGGTGCCGGAGACGGTGTAGCCTTTGACGGTACACGAGGAGTCGAAATGCAGGTTCTGCACTCCGCCGCTGTTCTTGAGTGTGCCGATGAAGCCCACGTAGCTACGCGAGCCGGTCTTTCCGGAGGTGAGCGTCTTGCCGTTTTCATCGTTTTAAGACCGTCGATATGCATGTTGCTGACCGTGTGGCCACGTCCGTCGATTATTCCGGCGAAGTACCACGATATGCCCGAAGCCGAGCCGGCCGGTGCGGAACCGATGCCGTAGAAGTCCTTGATTCCGCTCATGTCGATGTCGGCGGTGATGGCGAAATGCACGCCCTGATAGTGGCCGGCGTTCATGCCGCTTGTGGCTCCGCTCTCGCCTGCGCAGGCGTCGGCGAGCGTCTTGATGTCGGCCGCCGTCTTCAGCAGATAGGGCGAGGCCGCTGTGCCGCTCCCCTCGAACGGCAGCGCGGGATCGGCGGCGAAGAGCCGCGCCCCGTAAGCCATGATAAGGGAGATGGCGATTAGTAGATGTTTGAAGTTCATAGATGAAATGAATGAATATAGTGAAGGATGAATTTCCACACTGCAGGGATGCGCTATCTCGGATGCAAAGGTAATCCTTTTAATCCATACTAAGCCTCTTTCCAACAAAAAATGTTAAAGCAGGGGTCGCGGATTTCGGCCAAATTACCTCCGGAGGAGGTTGCCTTTTCAATAGCCCCATGTTAACGAACGCAGTGAGGTACATGGGGATAAACAGCACAGGGTAAAAACAACCCCCGGAGGGCGGTTGCATCTACCGGCCCGGCTGATTCTTTGCTGACGGATGCAACCCGCCTCCGGGGGGTTTAGGTGTGGGTATATAAGTACCCCCACGTAGACTCGCTATCGCTTGTCAACGTGGGGTTAGTGAAGATGTAACCTCCTCCGGAGGTATCGCCTGCGTCCGCCCGACCTCTCCCGAGGCACTCCCTGTGCACTCACTCGCCATGAGGGCGAATCGGGGCTTCAGGTGGGATGAGATGTTACGGTGCCGGTTATTTCTTCATCATCGGCTCTACGGTGTATCCGAGCGAGCGCAGACCTTCGACTATCCCTTTCGGCCCGGCGAGGTGGAGCGCTCCGACGGCCACGAAGCAGCTGCCTTCGCTGAGGATTGCGGGGAGCTTGGTGAGCCAGTCGGCGTTGCGTCGGTCGAGCAGGGCGGTCACGAACTCCGAATGGCTGTCGTCTACCTCTGTGAGCTTGAGCAGGGCGTCAAGGTCCTGGGCAAGATAGCTGGCGTTGAGCTTTTTCGACTGCTCGGTGATTTTCTCGGGGTGGTCGAGCATCTCCACGAGGTCGGCGGCCTGACGGGTGATGGGGGTAAAGGTGTAGAGGAGGCGTCCCTGCATCTCCGGCGTCTCGAGGCCGATAACCTCCTTGCCGGCCTTCTTCCCTTCGGTCTGGAAATAACCGTCGAGCTGCTCCTGCGGATTATATCCGGGGAGGTCTTTGGAGAGGGACGAGAGCGACACTATCGACTGGGCCACCATCGGGCGCATCATGCTAAGGGCGTCGAGCGTGAGTCCGGGCATGGGGGCGTACTCCTTGAATTTCTCCGATATGCGCTCGTAGTCGGCGGGGGCGATGAGGTCGCGCAGTGTTGAGTCGGTCGGAGCCATCATGAAGGGCTGGAGGGCGGCCGCGAGCTGCATCTGGCCCATTGTCATGTCGATTTCGCCTACAATCCGGTCGGCGTCGGCGAGAGCCTTGCGTGCGCCGGCCACAGAGTCGATTACCGACAGGGGTGCGATGTGGTGGGTGCCGAAGATGTAGGAGGGCTTTTCGAGTCCGTTGCCGCTCACTTTGTAGAAAATCTGGGCCTGGGTGGCCGACGCCCACATAAGCAGGCCGCATACGATGAGTAATATCTTTTTCATGTCTTGTTGTTTGGGCGGTCAGTCCGCAATGGTTGATGTTTTATGTGTTAGACAGACCGTACCCCTAAATAACTACACCCTTACCGAAAATATTGCGTCGGAGGCTCCTTCGGGGCGTGCGATTCAACAATCGGGGCGGTTGTTTGTTAATAAATCAAAGCGGAAAACGCATACACACCTTAATATGAACTTCAACAATTTCACAATCAAGTCGCAGGAAGTGGTGCAGAAGGCGCTCGAACTCACGCGCCAGGCCGGCCAGCAGCAGATTGAGCCGCTCCACATCCTGAAAGCGATCTTTTCTGAAAGCGAGTCGATAGTCAACTTCGTGTTTCAGAAATCAGGTAGCAGCGTGGCCCCGGTGGCTGCGGCTGTCGACCGTGAGATAGCAGCTCTGCCGAAGGTCTCGGGCGGAGAAGTGTTCCTTAGCCGCGACTCGAACGACGCCCTTCAGAAAGCCATCGATTTCTCGAAGTCGATGGGCGATGAATACGTCTCGGTCGAGGCCATCCTCATGGGCGTCCTGCGCACGCGCTGCAAGGCGTCGCAGATTCTCAAGGATTTCGGCATTACCGAGAAGGGACTTGAAGCCGCCATCAGGGAGCTGCGCAAGGGCAACAAGGTTACGGGACAGAGCGCCGAGGAAAGCTATCAGGCTTTGGCAAAGTATGCCGTCAACCTCAACGACCGCGCCCGCGACGGCAAGCTCGACCCGGTGATCGGACGCGACGAGGAGATACGCCGTGTGCTCCAGATACTCTCGCGCCGCACGAAGAACAACCCGATGCTCGTAGGCGAGCCCGGCACAGGCAAGACAGCCATCGCCGAGGGCCTGGCCCACAGGATAGTGCGCGGCGACGTGCCCGAGAACCTGCGCAGCAAGCAGATTTTCTCGCTCGACATGGGTGCGCTCGTGGCCGGAGCCAAATACAAAGGTGAGTTTGAGGAGCGTCTGAAAGCCATCGTCAACGAGGTTACGCAGAGCGACGGCGAGATTATCCTCTTCATCGACGAGATCCATACCCTCGTCGGCGCCGGAAAGGGTGAGGGGGCGATGGACGCCGCCAATATCCTCAAGCCGGCCCTTGCGCGAGGCGAGCTCCGTTCGATCGGCGCCACCACTCTCGACGAGTATCAGAAATACTTTGAGAAAGACAAGGCTCTGGAACGCCGCTTCCAGAAGGTAATGGTCGACGAGCCCGACGAACTCAGCGCAATCTCTATTCTCCGCGGACTGAAGGAGAGGTATGAGAACCACCACAAGGTGCGCATCAAAGACGAGGCCATCGTGGCCGCCGTGCAGCTCTCGGTGCGCTATATCACCGACCGCTTCCTCCCCGACAAGGCCATCGACCTCATCGACGAGGCCGCCTCGAAGCTGCGTCTGGAGATGGACTCCATGCCGCAGGCCCTCGACGAGGCTTCGCGCAAGATAAAGCAGCTCGAGATCGAACGCGAGGCCCTCAAGCGTGAAGGCAACGGCTTCAAGCTCAAGGAAATCGACGAAGACCTCGCCAATCTGCGCGACACGGAGAAGGAGCTCAAGGCCAAGTGGCAGGCCGAGAAGACCGAAATCAACAAGATTCAGCAGAACAAGATCGACATCGAGCAGCTGAAGCTCGAGGCCGAACGCGCCGAGCGCGAAGGCGACTACGCGAAAGTGGCCGAAATACGCTATTCCCGCATCAAGGAGAAGGAAGACGAGAACACCGCCATCCAGGAGCGCCTGAAGTCGCTGCAGGGCGAGGGCGCCATGATCAAGGAGGAGGTAGACGCCGACGACATCGCCGAGGTCGTAAGCCGCTGGACCGGTATCCCCGTAAAGAAAATGGCCCAGAGCGACAAGGAGAAGCTGCTCCACCTCGAGGAGGAGCTCCACAAAAGGGTAGTGGGTCAGGAAGACGCAATCAAGGCCGTGGCCGACGCCGTGCGCCGCTCGCGCGCCGGACTCAACGACCCGCGCCGTCCCATAGGCTCGTTCCTCTTCCTCGGCACCACGGGCGTCGGAAAGACGGAGCTGGCAAAGGCTCTCGCCGAATACCTCTTCGACAGCGAAGACGCCATGACGCGAATCGACATGAGCGAATATATGGAGAAACATTCAGTCAGCCGTCTGGTAGGCGCGCCTCCGGGATACGTAGGCTACGACGAGGGCGGTCAGCTCACCGAAGCCGTGCGCCGCAAGCCTTACAGCGTGGTGCTCTTCGACGAGATCGAGAAAGCCAACCCCGACGTATTCAACATACTGCTGCAGGTGCTCGACGACGGACGTCTCACCGACAACAAGGGGCGTTTCATCAACTTCAAGAACACCATCATAATCATGACCTCCAACATGGGATCGCCGATGATACGCGACAACTTCGCCAAGATGACCGACGACAACCGTCAGGAGACCATCGAACGCACGAAGCAGGATGTGCTCGACCTGCTCAAGCAGACCATCCGGCCCGAGTTCCTCAACCGTATCGACGAGATAGTGATGTTCACGCCGCTCAACAAGAAGGAGATTCAGGAAATCGTGGACCTGCAGGTGAAGAGCGTCCGCAAGATGCTCGCCGCCAACGGCATTCAGCTCAACATCACCGAGGGTGCGCTCGAGCTTCTCGCCGAAGACGGCTACGACCCCGAGTTCGGCGCACGCCCCGTGAAGCGTACCATCCAGCGCATGGTGCTCAATCAGCTCTCGAAAGACATCCTCGCCCAGAAGGTGAACCGCGAGCATCCCATCACCATCGACCGCGAAGGAGACGACCTTGTCTTCGTCAACAGATAAACACTCTTGAACATTATCCATCCGGTTTTTCAAGGAGTCCGGCCTCGTGCCGGACTCTTTTCGTTTCCGGATGAAACGGGCTTGGCCCCACCATTTTATTTAAATTCTTTCGGAAAAAGAAATTTCTTTCGATTCTATTTTGTATATTTGCACCATATTTTGGTACGTATGGAGAACAAAAAATTAAATCGGTTACGCGTAGTCATGGCAGAGAAGGATCTCTTCAACATGTGGCTATCTGAAAATTTGGGGGTCAGTCAGGCGACTGTTTCCAAATGGGTGACTAATTTCTCCCAGCCCAATTTGGAGATGCTTATAAAGATTTCCAAGTTGCTTGAAGTGGATGTCAATGATCTTATCCGTCCAGAGGAGGTCGTTATAGAAAAGAAGACAGAACAGTAATCCGAAAAGAACAATTCCAATATGGCAAACTACGCTGCCGGACAAAGAATAACGGTAAGAGGAGAAGACTTCCTTATTACCAACATAGAGCCAGACGTCAATGGCAACTACCTGTTGCACGTCATCGGTATCAGTGAACTTGTAAAGAATCATCATTTCATCTTCGACACAAGCATTGATACCAGCATGGAAATTGTCAGCCCAATCAACACACAGTTGGTAGCCGACAAGGATCCTCGTTGGCGCAAGACAAGACTTCTGGTTGAAACAGCCATCCGTAACAATGCCTTCTTCTCACAGAAGATTACCGTTGCACAAGGCGGAGCCTACGATATTGCGGAATATCAGATGGAGCCAACGTTGAAGGCTTTGGAACTTCCGCGTCCCCGTTTGCTCATTGCCGATGGTGTCGGCTTGGGTAAGACCATCGAGGTCGGTATTTTCCTGAGTGAGATGATTCGTCGCGGACGAGGCAAGCGTATCCTTGTCTGTGCGCTGAAGAGTATTCTTGCTCAGTTCCAGGAGGAAATATGGAATCGCTTTGCCATTCCCCTTGTTCGTCTTGACAGCGTTGGCGTAGCACGCATCCAAAGTGAGATACCTCTCAACAAGAATCCTTTCGACTATTACGACAAGACTATCATCAGTATCGATACACTGAAGAACAACGGTCGTTTCCGTGCATGGTTGGAGAAGACCCACTGGGACATCATCGTTATAGATGAGTGTCACAAGGTGTCCAACGAGGCAAGTCTCCGTGGTGACCTCGCTCAGTTCCTTGCCCAAAAGTGCGACTCGTTGATTCTTACCTCTGCCACTCCTCACAATGGAAACGCCGAGTCATTTGCCAATCTCATGCGTATGCTCGACCCCATTTCCATCCCGAGAAATGGCGAGTACACACAAGATGACGTGAAGCCATATTATGTGCGTCGATTCAAAAAGGATATTGAGGACGAACACATTCGTGGACAGTTCCAGAATCGCAAAATCATTAGCATACCTGTCAACCTGCATCCCGAGGAAGAAAAATTTCTGAAGGTGCAGCACACACGCTTCCAGTCGGTCAACAAGGCAGATAGCTCAGACCCGCTCTTTGCTCTTTCTCTATTCAAAAGTTATCTTTCATCTCCCTATGCCGCCCAAGCTTCACTTGAAGAGCGAAGCAAAAAAGATGACAGCGTCGAAGTGAAGGAACTGCTCGATTTGGTAAACACAAACATCTCTTTGGGAATAGATACCAGATATGTTGCCTTCAGAGACAAGTTGAAGGAAATCTGGAAGAAGAATCCTAAGGAGCGCATCGTAATCTTCACCGAGCGTATTGCCACAATGAAGTTCCTCGAAGAGAATATCAAAAAAGAGTTCAAATTGAACGAGGAACAGGTCAAGCGCTTTGACGGCTCTATGTCCGACACTGAGCAGGAAGAGATGGTGAGCGACTTCGCCAAGGAAGACAGCAAGATACGTGTGTTCATTTCCAGCGACTCCGGTTCTCAGGGTGTGAACCTCCATTACTTCTGTCATATCATGTTCAACTATGATATCCCCTGGAGTCTTATCACCCTGGAGCAGCGCAATGGTCGTATCGACCGATATGGTCAGAGGCAGACACCTATTATATATTATCTTGTAGCCCAGGGACAGGACGAAGACCTGCGCACCGACTTCCGCATCCTCGACAAGTTGAAGGACAAGGAGCAGGAGGTGCATGACGTGCTTGGCGATGCCATGAGCGTGATGGAACTCTACAACAGCAAGAAGGAGGAAGATGAGGTTGCCAAGGCTCTCCAAACGGGCGATGACCATTATCTTGACCCGTCAGCAACCCAGCGCCGCCGTCAGCGTGGCGGCTTCAAACGTCCTGATGTTGTGACTACGACACCTGCCAAGGAACATCTATCCGAGAAGATATTTGAGCCTAAGTTGTCTCTCTACAAGTCCGATGAAGATTTCTACAAGGACCTCTTCAACGAACTTGAAGCCAGCGAGTCAATACACCATGGTGATGTGCGCTGGCAGAATGGCACTGTGCCATACGTGGAGGTGAAGAACAATGCAGAACTCAGTGACGTGTTGTTCGACATTCCGCGTGAGGCTATTCCTTCCGACAACATCTTCCGTCTGTGCATGGACAAGGCTACGCTCAACAAGTCAATCGCTGATTCACGCAAGAGCAAGAATGGCGACTGGAGCAAGTTCCTTCCGCTGTATGACCTACATCCTATCATCCAATACCTGCTCACCAAGTTCACGGCATCCGTGCCTAAGAACCAGGCCTTCGTCGTCAAGGGCGAACAGATACCAAAGGGAATGAGTTACTACCTGTTCTATGGCAGTCATGCCAATGGACTCGGTCAGAATCTCGTCAGTAAGTTCTTTGTCGTACCTCTCGACAAGGAAGGAGCGCTGCGCAGCAAACCGCAGTCTCTCTTTGACTTCCTTGCCGAGTATCATGTTATGGAAGGATTCCTCCAAGGTGTACAGGACGAAGACGTAGCCTTGCTCCAGAATAATTTGAACAGTGCCGTCAACTTCGGTTCCGAACTCTACATGAAGGAAAAACAGTTCGACGTGGCGCTGAAGATGGAGATAGAACTCAATCAGTACAAGTCCAAACTGGAGAAATGGGTGAACGATGGACAAGCCACCTTGTTCGATGGCCTGAACGAAAGTGAAGACATTCACGTTACCCGTCGCAACAAGGACAAAGAGATAGAAGAGATTCAGAAGATCAGCGACCAGTCGAGCCAGTTCTATCAGGATATGTTCTCGCTCGACAAGGCAGAGCCTTATATGCGTCTCTTGGCTGTCTTCTATAATTTCTAACCGATAAAAGTAAGCATAACGCTATGGCTGACAATATAAAATATCGTTTCATACAGAATGTCGGTGACTATTTCCCTTCGGGATATTTCAGCGACGATTTTCTGGACAAGGTTCAGAAGTGTGCCGGCATATCCAATGATGAGATGAAGGAACTCTGCACTCCTTTCGTGCGTCTGCGCCAGGAGTACAACGACTACAAGAACTTCATTATCAACGACTCTCCGCGTCCGGAGGATGCCATCAAGAAGACTTATGACTTCCACACCAGCCTGCTCCGTATCCTTGGCTATGACACCGATCATGCCTATCAGGAGCACTGCATCGTCAATGAGGACACCACGCCCATTGAGATGATTCCTGTACGCCACATCATCCGCCAGGGGCAGCAGACCAAGATGCTCATCATGGAGATGCAGAACCTCATTACCATTGATGACAAGGAACCCGCCGGCCTCTTCGAGCAGCAGTATGAGAGCGAGCCGAACACCAAGGAGCAGAAGTATTCTGCCCGCCAGTGGCGTTTTGTCTTCAATCTTGACACGGAGAAGTACAAGATTTCGCCAGCCATCATCAACAAGGCGATTACACATATCTTCCTTCTGCCAGAGGAGCGCCGTCCGCATTTCATCCTGATGCTGGCCGGCAACACCATATTCCTTTTCGACAAGGACAAGTGGGCTAAGGGCAGTTATCTGGAGTTCTCTCTTGACGAGCTCTTTGCTCAGGCCAGTCTGAGTGCTTTCCGCAACTACTATGCGCTCTTCCACATGCTCGTCAGCAAACAGACCCTTGCTGCCGACGGTGAGATGGTGCTGATGGACAGCATCATAGAGGAGAGTTACAAGAATGCCTATGAGGTAACCAAGGACTTGAAGGAAGGTGTCATCCTTGCCGTGGAGACGCTTGCCAACGAGGCTCTCTTCTGGTGGAAGCAGAACAACAACATCCCTGTCAGCGACTATACCGACGATACTTTTGAAGGACTTGTGAAGGATGACTGTCTGACTATCATCTACCGCTTGCTCTTTCTCTTCTACGCTGAAAGTCGTGATGAACTCGAAATCCTTCCTGTGGACGATGAAGTATATAGGTTAGGCTATTCGCTGGAGTCTCTGCGCGACCTCGAAATGGTGCGTCTCAACTCGCAAGCCAGTCGTGAAGGCTATTTCTTCGACGATAGCATCCACCATCTCTTCCACCTGCTTTCTGATGGTCATAATGCCACAATAGAAAGTGGATATATCAAGAGTTTTCGTGTCCGTCCTATCGACTCACCGCTCTTCAATGACAAGAATCTCCACTATCTTGGTGACGTGAGAATCCGCAACATCAAGTGGCAGGAGATTATCAAGGCTTTGTCTCTGTCAAAGAAGAAGAACTACTGCGGACGAATCAGCTATGCCAACTTGGGAGTCAACCAGTTGGGCAGTGTCTATGAGAGTCTGCTTGCCTTCCGTGGCTTCTATGCCGAGGAAGACTACATAGAGGTGCATAAGGCCAATGAACCTCAGGACGGTACGTTCCTCGTGCCATACAGCCGCATGGGTGATTTTGACATCAGCGAAGTGCTCACCAATCAAGAGACAGGTGAGCCTATCATCTTGCCTAAGGGTACTTTCGTATATCGTCTGAACGGACGCGACCGACAGAAGTCAGCCAGTTATTATACTCCCGAAGTGCTGACGCGCAGCACAGTGAAATACACCCTGAAATCTATCATTGACGAGGTGCGCAACAACAAGCGTAAGGCAACCGAACTGCTTGAACTGAAGATTTTGGAGCCTGCCATGGGTGCAGCTGCTTTCCAAAATGAGGTTATCAATCAGTTGGCGGAGGCATATCTTGCGGAGCAGCAGCGTCAGCAGCGTGAGAACGGGTTGCACAACTGGCGTATATCGCCAGACAGATATCGTGACGAGTTGCAGAAGGTTAAGGCTTATATTGCTACGCACAATGTATATGGCGTGGACCTGAATCCTACAGCCATCGAACTGGGAAAACTGTCATTGTGGCTGAATGTCATCCACAAGGATATGGAAACGCCGTTCTTTGCCAACCGAATCTGCGTGGGCAACGCTGTCATTGGGGCATGGCTGAAAGTGTATGGCAAGAATGATTTCTATGGCATTACTGAGCGTTATGGTGCGAAGCTGAAACCCAACAAATGGTGGGAGAAGGCTCCTCACAAGGTGAAATTCTTCTCTAATCGCGTCAATCGCTCCGTCAATGAGATATATCATTTCCTGCTTCCTGATGCCAACATGCTTGGAGTGCGCAGCATCAAGGAGCAGAAGAAGGCGCATCCTGCAGAGGATAGACGTATGGCTGGAATCCTCAAAGACTGGACTGCGCCAATAGGTGCTTATGAGTTCCAGACCCTTCTACGTCTGTCGGCAAAGATAGATATTTTGCTGAAGGATTACTTCACGGACCAGATTTCCATAGAGAAATATACCAACAACCGCCGTGAGATATGGGATGGCATTGACCACTCTGCCACCGACTCTCTGTTCAAAAACGAGGAGCAAGCGGAGTCATACGCTCGCAAGCAGGCACTTTTCGATACACGCTACGGACACAACAATGCCTATCGCAAGCTCAAGCTGGCGATGGACTATTGGTGCTCGCTCTGGTTCTGGGAATACAAGAATGCTGACAGTCTGCCTACCCGTCAGGAGTATTGGGCAGACATCGAGGCGCTCCTTGATGTGGATAATGACAAGCTTGACAATCGCACTCGCCAGGCTCTTGAACGTGCCGGTAGGGTATCTGAGGAAAATCCCGAATTTACCCGTCTCAGTGAAGATGAGTCGCAGATTGTCGCAAAGACACAGGAAGAATTGCTTACCGCTGCTCATGGCATGACCTCGCTCTTCTCTGACGACGACCCTCTTCGCCTGAAGATTGTCTGCCGACTGTCAGAGCGTTACCGCTTCTTCCACCCTATGCTGGAGTTCATTGAGGTGTTCTGGCTAAGGGATGGATTTGATATTATATGCGGTAATCCGCCGTGGTTGAAGTTAGAGTTTGATGAGCAAGGTATTATTTCGGAAAAATATCCGGAAATAGCAATACGCAATGTTAGTGCTCCGCAGGCACGCAACATGCGTGATTCATTTTTCGCTTCTTCTCCGCTTTTGCAACAATTATATCGGGATGAAGAATTGGAGAATGCTGGAACTGCTGTATTTCTGAATGCAAAGTGTAACTATCCTTTGCTCGAAGGACAGCAAACAAATCTCTATAAATGCATCCTTGAGAATGGTTTTTCTCTGCTTTCTGATAATGGATTTATGGGATTATTGCATCCTGAAGGTGTTTATGATGATCCAAAGGGACAAATCTTGAGAAAGGAAATATACCGTCGATTGATATACCACTATCAATATCAGAACACATTGAAGCTATTTACCGAAATATTACATTGGACAATGTATAGTTCAAACATCTATGGACGTAAAAAAGATAATATAGACTTTGTAAGTATAAGTAATCTATATCATCCAAATACGATTGATGTATGTTATGTACACACAGGTAATGGGCCATGTGGAGGAATGAAAGATGAGAATGGAAATTGGAATACAGCTGGTCATCACGACCGAATAGTACATATTACGGAAAAAGAATTGAAAGTGATGGCTGACACTTTTGAACAAGGTGCTGACCCTCAATCTGCAAAATTGGTAAGCATTCATGCAAAGCAAATCATGAATGTATTGGAAGCGTTTGCAGATTTCCCTAAACATGTGGGGGATTTCAATGCGAACATTACAGTTGATTTAGATGAAACAGGAGCTGTAAATGTTGGAATAATAAAACGAGAAACTTATTATCCAATCGTTGATAATTACGAGATGGTGTATAATGGTCCTCAAATATATGTTGGTAATCCAAGTTATAAGACTCCAAGAACAGTATGCGTCAATAAGGCTGACTACGACACTATTGACTTGTCTTCCATTTCTAACGATTATATCGCAAGGTCTAACTATAGACCTATTATGCCATTGTTCGAATACAAAAAACAAGTACAAGGTTTCTTTATTGGACAGAATGCAGACGGGGAGGATATATATGACGATTGGATTGACCACTATAAGGTAGGATTCAGAAAAATGATAAGTCTTCCGAGCGAACGCTCGTTGATATGTGCTGTCCTGCCACGCAGGACAGCACATATCAACGGTGTCATCTCCTCTTCCTTCGTCAGAGGAGATGACACCGTGGATATGGCTGCGCTTTGTGCATCGATACCAATGGACTTCTTTATGAAGACTATAGCAGCGCAAAACCTGACGTCTGTAAGAATGCAAGGTTTCCCTCTTGGTGTTGATGAAAAATACAATAATGCGATGCGTTCTCGCGCCCTTCTCCTCAACTGCCTCACCAAGCACTATGCCGACCTGTGGAACGAATGTTGGCGAGAGGAATACAAGCAGGAAACGTGGTCGATTGCCGACCCAAGGTTGAAGCCTTTCGACACCTTGCACGAAGACTGGGCATGGGACATCCCCTTGCGCAACTACTTCGAGCGTCGTCAGGCTTTGGTAGAGATTGACGTGATAGCCACCATGGCATTAGGCTTGAGCTTAGAAGACTTGGATATGATTTACACCATCCAGTTCCCCGTGCTCCAGCAGAACGAGAACGACACATGGTATGACCAGAAGGGCAACATCGTCTTCACCTGCTCCAAGGGTCTCACCGGTGTAGGTCTCGACCGCAAGCGCAACAACAAGACCGGCATGCTCGGATGGGAAGACATCCGTGGTGAGCAGATAGATGAAAACACCTATGCCGGCATCGCCCCAACCCATACCCACACCATCGACCCTGCCAAGAGCGAACTCTACGGCGGACAGCAAGTCACCTACCATGCCCCCTATACCCGCTGCGACCGCATAGCCGACTACCGCCGCGCCTGGGCACATTTCGATAAAATATTCAACAAATAAACTTATATTTATATTATGAAAATAAAATATATACAGATTAAGAATTTCCGTGGTATAAATGATTTTGAGATTGACAACTTGTCAAATCTTAACGTTGTAGCCGGAATAAATGGTGCAGGAAAGACTTCAATTCTCTTAGCCATTCGAATTCTACTGTCGTGGCTTGTCGCAAGAATCAAGAATGCCAAAGGGCGTGGCATCAACATTCTTGATCGTGATATCACGAAAGGGCACGATTTTTGTTTCATGAAAATATGCCTCTACAATGGCATCAGTTGGCAGATATACAAAAAACGCTCAAGCATTAGAAGACCTATTGATGCAGATAATCTTTATAAGACATCAATGGTTGATATGATGAGTCTTGCAAACAGCATCGCAGAGGCCGTTGCTGCTCATCCTGAGACTACAGACATCCCTCTTATCGACGCTTATGGAGTTAATCGCGTTGTCGAAGACACACCTATGCGAGTACGCAAGACCCATAAACTCAGTTCTCTTGATGCGCTCTCTGTAAGCATGTCTAACAGTGTTAATTTCCATGATTTCTTTATCTGGTTCAGGGAGATTGAAGATATTGAGAATGAGTCGATGCGCAATAGCGGAGTGCTTGTTCACGATAAGAAATTGGACGCTGTGCGCAATGCAATTACAGGCTTGCTGGATGGATACTCTGACCTAAAGGTGCAGCGCAATCCGCGTGCCTTCATTATAAACAAGAAAGGTCTGCAACTGAACTTCAACCAACTGTCAGATGGCGAAAAATCTTATATATCTTTAGTACTTGACATTGCAAGAAAGATGGCGATGACGCATCCGACACTGGATCACCCGCTTGATGGCGATGGTGTTGTGCTCATCGACGAAATAGACCTGCATCTTCATCCTACGTGGCAAAGAGATGTTATAGAACGCCTGCAAAAGATTTTCATCAATTGCCAATTCTTGATAACAACTCATTCTCCACATATCGTTTCATGTGTAAATGTCGCTGACGGCGACAAATTGGTAACAATACTTAATGGAGTCGCCAGTGAAATTAGTAGCAATCAGTATGGCCTGGAAGCTGATCGTGTTCTGTCTGAAATATTCCAAATGGACAGCATGCGTAATCCTGTAGTACAATCTCATATTGATGTTCTTTGGACGTGTCTGAAACATCAGGATTATGAATCACAAAGATTTCTTGATGAGTATGATTGGCTGAAGAATCACGTAGATGCCAGCGATCCTGTTTATGCACAGATCAAATTACAGATTGCACTTATTAAAAAAGGGTTAGCGTAATGATACACATAGTTAAAGGTGCGCCATTAGGTGACTTTACAGATTTCGTCCAGAACGAACATCCTACCAATTGGGATGATATTCATCATTCCAAACGTCATCCTGGCCTCGGCAAAAAATGTCGGGAGCACATACTGCTCAATGAACAAAATGTGCTTGGCGGATATACTGAACGTCCGCTATGGAACACACAAACGGATTTGCACATTGACCACTTTAAGAAAAAGGGTATGAACTGGCCACAAGATGTCACCTGGGAGTGGGATAACTTCATCGTCGAAGACCGTAATCCAAATTATGGAGCTTGTTATAAGGACACTCACACTTCGGACATGGCAGACTATGATCTTCTACTTAATCCTGTATCTGAACACCCTGAGCGACTGATGACCTATCTGCCCGACGGACAAATCATGGCAAGGACAGATATTGACAAGCAGGATTCCAAGCGTGCAACATTCACAATTGAGCGTTTCAACCTTGGGCATGAAAGTCTTAGGCAGATGAGATATGAAATCATGAAACAGATAGAATCGTACAATCAACTGACAGACGATGAAATACGAGTTGCGCTTGAAAGCCAAGGATTTCCTTCTGTTGTTGAGTGGGCATTGCAGGTAAGAGCGATTTTGTGAGGAAAATGATGACTACAACCGCATCGACGACTACCGCCGCGCCTGGGCACACTTTGGTAAGATACTGAACATGTAAGAAATATTTATATGAAACTAACAAGATATAAAGTAACAAATTTCCGTTCAGTTAAAGATTCTGGATGGATTAATTGCAACGATGTGACAACATTAGTCGGCATAAATGAAGCCGGCAAATCTAATCTTCTTCTTGCTTTATGGAAATTAAATCCGGCAAGTGGCGGAGACATCGACATTTTGCACGATATGCCAGTTGACAAATTGGCTGAAATGCGCAATCATACTTCAGAAACGACCTTTATTGAAGCGGAATTTTCAATTACTGAAGAAACGAGAACAGTTATTGGAGAAGAAGTTGGTTGCAACATGTCTGATGTTTCGAAGGTTTCCGTGTCACGTTACTATGATGGCAGACACGATGTTGACCTTCATGGGATTGTTCCACAGACCACACTTCAGGAAACAATCAAGGAAAAAACTCCAGAAGGTGATGACAAGGAGAAGACCGTGTCTAAAGAATACCTAAAGGAGGATTTAGATAATGCCATTATTTCACACTTACCAAAATTCGTATACTACTCGAATTATGGTAATTTATCGACTCGTATATATTTGCCGAATGTCATGAAGTGGCTTAATGGTGAAGCCATTCCTGGTATTGATATAAACGAGGATCAGGTTCGGACACTCCGCGTCCTTTTCAGTTTTGTAAATCTTCAACCTCAGGAAATACTAAATCTAGGAAAGGATACAACAGCCGAAGTCCGTAGAAATGGTCGCACACCAACACAAAACGATATTGACAAGACTGATGCGGACAAAGAGAAGAGGAGTATTCTTCTTCAATCTGCATCGACTAGACTAACAAAAGAATTTAAAGACTGGTGGAATCAGGGAGAATACAAATTTAGATTTGATGCCGATGGCGACTACTTTAGAATTTGGGTGTCAGATTCAAAGAGACCAGCAGAAGTTAGCTTGGAACTGAGAAGTACTGGGTTGCAGTGGTTCTTGAGTTTCTATTTGATTTTTTTAGTCGAAAGTCAAGAAAATCATAAAAATGCGATTCTGCTTCTTGACGAAGCAGGTTTGACTTTGCATCCATTAGCACAGAAGGACTTATCTAAGTTCTTCAATAAGTTGTCTCTTACGAACCAAATTATTAATACAACTCACTCCCCATTTATCGTAGATACAAACAATATTGATAGATGTAAAGTCGTATACATGGACTCTGATGGTTTAACTGTAGCCTCAGATGATCTTCGTCAAAGCAATGATAAGCTTAACGAAAAATCCATATATGCTGTTCATGCTGCTCTTGGACTCAGCGTATCAGATATTCTTCTCCAAGGATGCAAGCCAGTTATTGTTGAAGGTCCTTCTGATCAGATATATCTCAATACGATAAAACAGATACTTATAGGAAACAATATTTTTTCCCCGAAAGATGAAATCGTATTTCTTCCAAGTGGCGGAGTTAAGGGAATACCTGGCGTTGTTAGCATCATATCTGGCAAGAATGGTGAAACTCCTATAGTAATTGTCGACTCAGACAAAAGTGGCCTTGACGCAAAGAAAAAGTTACTCAGCGGTGACTTGTATTCTGGCGATAATGGCAAAATCTTGGAGATTAAAGATTACACAGGAATGGATAATTCCGAGGTCGAGGATTTCATCCCTGCGGATATTATCTGCAAGCAGATTTCTAAGATATTGCCTCACGATTTAGATGATGATTTCGAAGATGTATACACTGAAGGAGAACCTATTGTCCCTCAAATCGAAAAGTTCGCACACGATTACAATGTTACCCTTTCCAAAGGTTGGAAAGTCGAACTGGCAAAAAAGGTTAAATCATCGATGTTGAAGAAGGTATTTTCAAAAGAAGATTGCAAGAATTGGAAAAAACTCTTTGATAAATTCTGTAAGTAGAATTCCTATATGCAAATTGGATTTGATACCACATACAAGTAAATTTCATGGCAAAATACATCAACAGAAAGCAGTTGCTTAAAGCTTCAGCCGAAGAAATTGAGCGATTCTTTGCAGAAACCACCTTTGAAGGCATATATTCTTCCGAGGTCCGTAGCAAGAATACAGATTTTTATAAGGGCAGTATATCTGATATTAAACTGGAAGGGCGACCGACCAATATTGCTCCCACGTTCTTAAATGTGCCCACGTCCAGTAAGCCTATTCCGGAAGGACCTTGTTCTTTCAAATGCAGATTTAATCTTGCTGCTTACAAACAAGATGAGACAAAATACATTGTCAATCTTCTTGGAAGCACCCTTAGTGCCATAGATTCTATATCCCAACCGGAGATTATGGTGAGTTCGAAGGATTCTAAGGAGCAAGATCTCTTTGATATGTGGGGAGTAGACAACTGTGAATGTATCGGTTTCTATCACTATGATGAAGAGAGTGAAACCTACATTGTTGATGACCTTCGCAAACCTAATTTTGACCATATTCCGTATTACCCTGGTGATACGGAAAAGCGTCCTATTAAGATTACGTATCCACATGAGATTAGAGGCATAAAGCTTAATGATTACTATTTGTTTACATGGAAGCTTTCTCATCGCAACAAATTTAATCCTTATGAGATTTATATAGATTTCGAGAACCAGCCTAAGCCGATTGAGCCTAAATGGTTTATTGACACGCTCTTTGATGATCGCCACAATGATAAATCAAAGAATTTTGGTTCTGCAACGAACTTCCTTGACACTCTAAGTAAACAACTCAGCGCCAAGGAGTCTACCTTCGTGTATGAGCTGCTACAAAATGCCAATGACTATCCAGTGGAAGGTCAAAGTGTGGATGTTGAGTTCCATGTTACTGACAACTATATACTTTTCATCCACTCTGGTGACAAGTTCAATGTACGCAACATTTCTGGAATCTGCGGTATAAACGAGAAAGAAAAGGTAGCGAACAAGAAGACTATTGGATATAAAGGTATCGGTTTCAAAACCGTGTTCCTAAACAACCACTACGTATACTTGCGTACGGGAAAGTACTCTTTTAGATTTGACCAAAAAGCAAAAAAGATTAAACGTCTTGAAGCCCCCTGGCCTATTTTGCCGGTATGGACAAGCCACGAAGAAGTTGCAGCAGAAGTCAATAGTGTATTTGACACTGTAGACAAGAAGTTCCGTGTAAAGATTGCCTTGCGCCCTGATGACAAGAAGATGCTTCATCTGGGACGAAACTCGTACGCCAATCTCTTTAAGGAGGTTTTTGCAGATTCAAACATCATTCTCTTCATTCCTAACATAAATTCGGTTCGTGTCATCATAGACGGGAAGGAAGAAAGAGTCTGCTACCGAAACAATGACGAATGGATTGTAGGAGACTACGAGGAAGACATTGATCTTAACATCCAAGCTCTTGTAAATAAGACTATAGACAAAGGCAATAGTCGTATTCCGGAAAAATACAAGGATTTCGACTGCACTAAAGTATCATTCGCATGTAAGCATGAGGGGGCTATCATTAAGCCAGTAGATAAGGCTACCCTATACTGCTATTTGCCAACTAAGGCTTCGTGGGGATTCCCCTTCCTCATGAATACCGACATGATACCCAAAGGTGATCGCAATGACATAGAAACAGAGGTTAAGCTCCTGGACGAAGACGAAACGAACTTCAACGAAGTCCTTGCTGCGATTGCTGGTCGTAAGTTATTTGACTGGCTGAAGGATCTTTTGATGTCTTGTAAGTATCATCTTGGTTCGGTATTTTCACTTGTTCCTGATTTCAAAAAATGCAAGAAGGAACATGATTACTACGATGACTTTATCGCCCAGTTTGAAGACGAATTCAATGAATGTGTTGAAACAGAACAAATCGTGCCTGTGACCAAAGGGATTGCGAATGTTAAGAGTGTTGTCTATGACACAATTGGACTCACCACAGCAGGCGTGATGACTGATGATGAAATCCTTAAGTTCTCTGGACTGGACAACGGTTATCTTCCATTGCCATTACTGCGTAAGGACAAGAATTTCTTATCCTTCTTAAAACGCTATGCGGATGAAGACATGAAGTTTGACGAAGACAAACTTCATGATATGATAGATAACGAAGAATTCCAGACTTGGCTTAAGGTTCAGGACAATAATAACAAGTTCATTAAGTTCCTTCTTGACAATGATATGCTGGAGGACTTCATGGACGAAGAGATATTCTTGGAAGATGAAGGCTCTTTGCAAAAGGCTGAGGCACTCTACTATGATGTTGACAAGTACCTCGTTGATTTGCTAGCATTTACCAATTATATTTATTTCCTGTCGCCAAAGACAAGAGAGTTCTTCAAGGATAATAAAAAGTGGATTGATGCCATAGATGGGAAGTTTGCCGAGTTCGATTGCGATGACTTCGTTAATAACGAATTACTTTCATATACAAACAAAGCAAGTACAATTGAAAGTCTTAAGGACAAGGATACCTCTATTCACTTCTTTAAGTTCCTTGCAGAGAATGTGGAGTTTGATGATGATTTCACATCACTGCCGTTTATTGCTGATGATGAAACTGTCGTAGATGATTTTGAAGATAAATTCTTATTCTTTACGTCCGAAAAAGGGCACAAAGTTTGCGAGTCAGAATGGATGTCCTCTATAGCTGTAGCGTTTGTATCTGAGGATTATACAAAAGCTACGAAAGAATATCTCAAAGACAATTTCGGTGTTCAGACATTTTCTGATGAAATTATAGTCAAGGACATCATCTTGTCGGACGATTATCACAATGACATAAGTGATGGCATCAATGAGGATTTTGCCATTAGTAAATCTTTCGTCTTGTATTGCTTCTCTCAGAAAGATTATTTTGAGTCTGGTTCCTTGCGGAACTATTCGCTTCACACGTTCGATGGTGATGGAGATGAAGCTTGGTGCTTGACTGAAGACCATGTGTATTTCCAATCAGACCTGTACGATGACTTTGCTGCAAAAGAATGGGTCAACTATGACTGGATGTATGCTTTTGATGGAAGCTACATGGAAGGAGTTGCTTCTCCTTCGGACTTGAAAGATTTCGTTAAGAAGGCTTTCTGGGTAGAGGAACTTTCTCAAAAGAATTTCTATACAGATATTGTTAAGCATCACTTAAAATCAGATTTTTTCAAGACTATCTGTGGGAACAATGATGGAGATGGACATAAAAATTTAGACTTTATCCACTATCTAGATGACAATTATAACCTTATATTTGTAGAAGAGAAAGATAGCGATTCTTTCTCTGGTCTTGTAATTGTAACAGACAGCGTTTCAGATATTGACGTCGATGCTTCAAATTTATACATTTATGATGAAGAACTAAAGTCAATTATCGACGAAGATTGGTTCCCTGAGGATTTGGTGTCACTGTGCCATCCAGACTATGGGAAATCCAATGCTCTATCTGCTATTGGTGTTAAGACGTTAAAATTCGGTGAATTTTACGATGACGTTTTGGCAGACTGCATTGAGGATATAAACAATGGTATAAGTAGGAAGGAACAAAGCATAGCATTCCATAATTTTGTCATTGGCCATATCAGCGACCTTACTTCTAAGCAACTTGAAAAGATGCTTGGTGCTTCAGTTTTCTTGTATGGGAAAGACGAAGCAACTGGCACCTCCGGCGGTCATAAAATCCTAAGTTCTACCGCTAAGGAGTTGTTTGATATGGGACTTGTAGAGTTTTCTGACCTCGATATAATTGACCCTGATTACAAGACAGAAGAAAACTTAGAATACTGGGAAACAAGACTTGGAAATACTAAATATACTGTTAGCCACTTCTTTACATGGTTAAAAGATAATGCAGATACTTTCTGTGACACTTTACAAGACGAAGGACTTAACGTAAAGTTCTGGCGTTGGATGAAGAAGAACTCATTAGAGAGTCATCTGTCAGAAATGCCTGCTTTCCCCGTATTGCTAAAAGACGGCTCAATAGACAACAGTTCTGATGCCGTTTACTTCTCCGATGAGTATATGAATGGCGCTGGCATAGAACACCTTGTTCAAAAGTATGATGATCAAGCACTGTTCATCAGTCCAGATTATATTGAGGAGGACGATAACGTCAAAGAATGGAAAAAATTCTGGACTCTCATTGGTGTCAAATTCGAAATCGTAGATATTCTAGTTGACACTGTTATACCAAAATTGGCCAATATTGATGACGAACATCTACCTTGTCTTCTTGCGGAAAACAGGGAGTCGCTTGAAAAGCAGTATGAAGAAGACGGACTTGTCGCTCAATTGTCAGAACTTCGCGTGAAAGGACACGATGGCGAGTTCTATCCTATCAATGAAGCTATATATATAGACTGTGAAAAGGATGAACCATTCCCGTACATTAAGTTACCTAATCAAATTTCATATCCGTCAGCAGAAGAACGTCGCTTAATTAAAGATATTATCGACGAAGTTGATGGAGACTGTGTCGGAACGCTCAGTGAGTGGCAACAGCGCAAACTTGATTGTTATCTCTCTATGCAAGAAGAGGACAAAGACTCTGTTCGTTCTTTCCATTATCAGTTCATCAACGACCTGTCAATAATCAGAAATGACGACCGAGATAGTCTAAAAGAAATAGAAGGCATCGAAGAGATTCTTCTTCTGAATAAGTATGGGGAGTTTTGTGACGCATCCACATTGACCATGGGTTCAGTATATCATCCATTCTTCGATTTCGAAAAATGCGGTATTGAAAGCCTTGACTATGTCAGTAATTCTTATGACACAAAGTGTTCTGAATATGTCGGCAAACTCTTCAGAGCACTGAAAGTCCACTGCGATTTTCAGGAGGGTGATGTTAAGCTTCTTGAAGAACGTGAGTGTTCTATTTATTTCTGGCAAACATACCTTACCACGAAGGATGCTTCCATCAGTAGAATTAAGGATATGGTCAACGATAACCTTTTAGATGAGCTTGAGTGTATTCCGACGAAGGATTATATGAAAAAGCCAAGTGAACTATACTATGGAAATGAAGTGTCGAGATATGTGAAAGCAATCGAAGACTGGGAGAATAAGATTCCACTTTCTTCATTGCCGGAAATCAAATTGACAGATGACACCACATTGTTCAGCAAATTACCATTCAAGGAGTCTCTAGACTTTCTTGATGCACTGTATGCGCTTATTTCTGTACTCGGTCAGGAACGCCGAACTCAGTTGCTCAATTGGATGATAGACAGTTATAACGAGTCCTATGACGAGAAGATTGAAGAGTATCGTAATGACGAGCATGCATTATGGAAGAACAATAAAAATGAGGACGTGCAAATAAAGAATTTGTACGCTTTGGATTATTGGACAAAGACCTTAGACCAATACTTTGGCTCAAATCCTCGAATAATAAATAAAGCTTATTTCCCTGCTGGAGATTCCTTTAAGGAAGCATGTGATATACTTGGTATCAAGACTATAACATCAGACGATCTTAAGATGGAACCTATTAACGATTCCATTTACCATGCTCGTGATGTTGACCATAAGATATATGTTCTTGTTATCGCAGGAATGACTGATGCGGATAATTGGCACGAACTTTATAAAGGATACTGCCAAAAGTTAGATGAACTGGTTCTTCATAAATGCAAGTCTATTTTGATAACCTATAAGGATGACGAGGACATCAATCAGTCTTTGAAAAAGTTCTATCGCAAAGAGAAAGACTGCAACTTCTATTTTGTTGACTCTCTTGATGGCAAACGAGTGTTTAAGTCTTTTGTGGAGGAATTCGTAAATTTCTTGGGTATTGACACCGATGAAATTGCAGAAGACGTAATTGAAGATATAATGGACAGCAGAGAGAATGCTATAGAGATTGTAAAAGAGCAGAATAATCTTATGCTGGACGAAAAATTCAAAGATGAGCTGAACAATCTCATTCCTGGTATCAAGCGTGAACTTTCCGGTAACGAAGTAGATGAGAATGAAGATGACGAAGATGTAACTTATCGTCCCACTTTTACGACCAAGGATACCAATCGTGAAGAGGATGGCATTGAAGAAGATTCTGAACCTGACGGTTCTGATGACGATGACGAAGATACTGATGAAGGTCCTGATTCTAGTTCTCTGTCTAGCTCTCCTTCTGAAGGTTCTGGTCCTACAGATAGGAAACCTCGTTCAGACAAAGGTTCCAGCCACGATTATCCATCAGAAAGAGAACCTCGTGAGAGAAAACCAAGAACTGGTACTGGTCATGGCAACACAGGAAATACTCGCGATTATTCTGACATGTCAGGATGGGAAGGTTTAAGAGGAGAATATACGCCTACTCCAAAACCTTTCTCTCCCGAGGATGTTCGTAATTTCGGTTCGCATGGAGTTACTAGAACTTTGGATGTTCTTGAACCAACGACCAGCGAAGTAGAAGAAATAAATCGAATCCTGGGTGAAGACCTAACTTCTGCACAGGTCGCTGATCAGAATTATTTGGCGCAGTTGCGTTTGTATAACAATCTTGTTAAGAAAGGAATGACTCCTGAAGAAAGCAAGGATGATTTCGTGCGCAATGCCCACTTAAAGAACGAGCATACACTTCACGGTGGCAAATACATACATAAATGTAGTGCTGCTGGTGGTATTATGTATCTGTCTCCGTCTATTTGGAATAAAATTGCTGATGATAGATGTGTTGTATGTGTATATCTTGGAGCGAAGTCAAATGAGTTTATGTACTTCAACTCCATTGATGAAATTCTCGATTGGATTGGAGAAGATGATATAGTGATTAAACTGACTGGCGAAGAGAAAGCTGACGTAGTCGAAAAATTGTATTCTGGCGTTCTCAATGGAGTAAAGGGAACCGCATATACTTTGATTAGAATCAACTCTAATGAAAAGTATAATTCTGTTTTCGCTCCATTGTCTAACAATGACATTAACGAAACTGAGGAAAACGAAGATGAGTATTAACAAGAAGATACAGAACTATCAATACTTCTTCTCAGACCAAGTGAAGGAAGCCGAACTGGAACAAAGGACTCTAGTAAAAGCACCCATAAATCAGTTAGTCAAGAAAGAAGAAATCCTCATTGGCTATGTGGACCATGTCAATGAGAAGACTGGCCACGTTGTGCTTAAATTTCCCAAGGAAAAAACTCCACGTCTGAAGGTGCAAAAGTCGATAATGGTAGTAAAGAAAGGGGCTAAAGCAGACCTTGGACAAAGAATTTCCGAGTGGACTTGCTCTTTCCTTGACTTCTGCAAGAAAACAGAATACCATTCAACAACCTCAGACATAGTTCCCCTGTACTACACAAAGAAAGGGGACTCCACATACGACTATGTGGGATGTACAGGTATAAGTGTTGCTCTGTTTGACCTGTTTAAGAACTCGGTAGCATCAGGCAAGTCTTTGACAATTTTTCTTTTTACTCCATTCCCACCTGTAGACTATTACAACAATCTGGTGAACTTTCTGGAGGTTTTCCATGAACTTCCAGAGCAGTTAGTTGAACCTAAAATCGCATATGAGGATTGGCATCCAGAAGAACTTTCGTACAATCCAACTAATAAGACGGCAATTCCAGATACAATAATGCAGACCTTGGAAGAAGAAGACTGTTGCGTACTACAAGGTCCCCCTGGTACTGGAAAAAGCTATACTATCGCTCACATTATAGCGAAGTATCTCAATGACAATAAGACGGTTTGTGTGACTACTATGGCCAACAAAGGTCTTATTGAACTTATTCAACAACCACCTTTGATCAAATTTTTGGAAGAAGGCAGAATTTCCAAAACCAACTTATCAGCCGATGAAAGAAGGGAGGTAAAGGGATTAAAGCCCGCCAAAAAAGGTTTTGTAATTCCTAATGGGGAGTTGTTGTGCTCCACCAACTATGTCTTGTCTCATGCCTATAGTTCTGATAACATTGCAGAAGGCAGTTTGCCTACTTACGATTTAGTTATAATAGAGGAGGCTTCACAAGCCTTTCTCGCATCGATTATTGCTTTCAAGAAACTAGGTTTAAAGTGCTTAATTGTTGGTGACCCAATGCAGTTGCCACCAATTATCTCCAATCCCAACAAAAGCATTTATAGGTCTTGGAATGCCAACACACAAATAGAAGGATTAAAAACATTTGCACTCGGTACAGATGTCAAATCTTATCGTATAGTTACATCTTTCCGTTTAACGGCTGCAAGTGCTAAGCTGACCGGTATATTTTATAATAACCATTTTACCTCAGTCCAAAAAAACGCCATAGATTTCAGTTCGTGTCCTTCAAATTACTTCCCCAAAGAAGGCGGTGTACTATATTATTATACAGCAGATTATACCAATGGTGTGGTTTCTGGTACTGGGCTTGGAATCATAGATAATATAATCCAAAGCGTAAGTGGTAATTATCCTAAATCATCCTTAGCCATAATTTCACCATTCAAGGACACCGTTAAACAACTGCAGAAGTCCTTTTTGACAGATACTGCTTTTGAGAATCTGACAATCGAGACAATAGATAGAATTCAAGGCATGACTGTGGACTATGCCATATTGTATGTGCCTGGGAGAAATCCAGGATTTGCATTAGACGAAAGACGCTTTAATGTTGCGACAAGTCGTTCAAGAAGCACTACTCTGATCATCTCTGATATTCCCTTAACTAATTTACACTCCATATCGCCAAATGTGGCAACTTTTATCGGAAGAAGCAAGTCTCTTGGACGAACCGATGTGAGAATGCGCGATGATAAGTATAATAATTTGAAGAAGATTTTAGACCGGAACAGTATAAAGGCTGTATATCCAGGTCTTGAGAATATAGTTGATATGCTTTTAGATAATGGTGTGCCATTTAGTCATGATGGCGAAGCAGATCTATGCGATAAAGACGAAGTCGTTATTGCATCTGCCGAAATGCTATTAACAGATAAGAAAATAGCAATAAACCCGGTTGACGAAAACTCCTGAAAGGTTTTCGTAAGGGCTGGATACAAGGTTATTTCAGACAAGGAGTTCAATATTAATTTGGTGTCGTAATATGCTACCACTTCAACAAGCACGCGAAGTACGTGATTCCATAATAGAGTACATCAAGGCAACCTTCAAGTTTAAGGAGAAGGATGTCAGCGATGCTTTCTATCGCTTCATCGAGAGTAAGGAAGACGGTCTCTTCAAGGGACCTTATATCTCCTTGAAGACTCCTTTTGTTTCCGCGACAGAGGAAGAAAGCAAGAATATACCTTTGGAGATAGCACCAGACTTTCCTCCATACTTTCACCAGTTGCAGGCTTTCCGGCAACTCTCAATGCAGAACGGAAATAGTCCAAAGCCTACGCTGCTGACAACTGGTACAGGCTCAGGAAAAACAGAGTGTTTCCTCTATCCAATACTTGACTACTGCTATAATTGCAACAAGTATGAGCGTCAAGTGGGCGTAAAGGTAATCATCATGTATCCTATGAACGCTCTTGCCAGTGACCAAGCCAAGCGTTTGGCAGAGACAATTTGGAAGGATTCTCGTCTCAAAGGAAAGGTAACTGCGGGATTGTTTGTTGGAGAAGGTACCGACCCTAAGGACTATCCTCGTGATATGGGTGAAGACCATATTATAGAGAACCGCGATGCCATCCTTGACACTGTGCCGGACATCTTGCTTACCAACTTCAAAATGCTCGACTACGGATTGATGCGCCAGCGTTTCAGCACATTGTGGAAGGGCAATATCGATACGGATAATAAGGCACTGAAGTTCATTGTTCTTGATGAGTTGCATACCTACGACGGCGCACAAGGAACAGATGTTGCCAACCTTATCCGACGTTTGAAACTTAAACTCAACTTTCCAAAGGGAACTCTTTGCCCTATAGGAACATCAGCAACTATTGGCAATGGTCCTGACAGCAAATCTCGTCTGTGCGAATATGCTTCTGATGTGTTCGGAGAGCGTTTCGATGAAGCCAATGTGATTGAGGAACACCGCATTCCAGTTTCGGAGTATGTAACAGATGGCATCACAAACCTTCCTGACACCAAACTCATCAAGAGTTGTATTTTCGGTGCCAACGATACAGTGGAGTCTTACATGAAAAGACTCTGCAAGATATGGCTAAAGAATCCTGCTATATCACAGATTGATGCAGGCAACTACCTCAGAAACATGGGCATTGTCAAGTCCCTGTTGGAGATACTCAGCAAGGGAATCCTGTCCTTAGAAGATATTCAGAAGAAACTCATTGACCAGGATGTAAACTATCGCAGACTGTATCTGCAAGACGGCGAAAAGGTCTGCATGATTGTGCTTGAAAATCTTCTGGCACTCATAGCCTATGCAAAACGTCCTCTCAATGATACGGGGAAACTCATCCCGATGCTATATCTGCAAGTTCAGCTTTGGCAAAGAGAGCTGAGTGGTATCCTAAGGTATTTTCAGAAGGATCCAGAGTTCATATGGAGACATAGCCTGAAGAATACGGATGACCGTATTGCCCTTCCGATGTATTTCTGCCGTGAGTGTGGTGCAAGTGGTTGGCTATCTCGCCGTCTGGCTACTGATGATAGCTATTGTTCAGACGTTGCCACCATCAACAAGGCGTTCATGGACAGAGAGAAGGAGGTGGTTCTTCTCAATGTCGAGTCGAAGAAACATGAAGCAGTGGATGAATACGTCAACGAAAATGCCATCAATGTGACTCATTATGTCAATATCAAGGATATGCGCGAGGCAAGCGTGAGTGACAGCGACACGCTGCGAGTGCGAGTTTGCAGCAAGACAACTTCCACTCGCGGCGGCAACCAGCGTTTTGCTTCCTATTGCCCAGAGTGTAACAGTGACTCTATTTGTGAGATTGGCGGTCGTACGTCCACACTGTCAAGTGTCGCCATAAGTCAAGTGTTGTCAAGTGACTTTGACCACGCAGAAGAAAAGGACAGAAAGATTCTCGTATTCACAAATAGTGTGCAAGACGCTGCTCATCAGGCTGGATTCTACGAAGCTAGAACATTCCGTTTTCTGTTCCGTCAGTCCATGCAGCAATACATCAACAGTCTGGACAAACCTGTCAATATTGCAGAGTTGCAGAAAGGATTCAAAGAGTATTGGAAAACAAAACTCTCTGAGGATGACTATTATAACCGATTTCTTCCAGCAGATTTAGCTTCTCATATTGACTTGCGCTGCAACTACCGTGAAGGCAGTGGATACATGCAGACTTTTAAGGATGAGTTTGACCTTCGTGTTGATTGGGAAATCGTCAGCGAGTTCGGCTTGACCTCACAACTCGGTCGTACCTTGGAGAAAACCGGTTCTTCTGCAACTTTCTTCAAGAGCGAGGAAATACACAAGGTATATGACCTTATGAAGGACTTCCTTGCAGAGAATCAGTTGGGGTATGTTGCTGAGAACGAGCAGACATTCTGCCACTTCGTCTATGGCATCCTCCAAAGAATGAGACAGCATGGTGCGGTCGATCATCCATACCTGTATAAATACAGAAACGCAGCGCTTACGCTTTATGCCTTGAACTGGCAATGGGATGGTCGTCATTTCTTGAACAGAATGTTTGGCGGAAGTGTACGCTTCCCGAAACTGATAGGCATTAACTATTTGGACAAAAATGGTGACATGCTTGATGTGGCAGCCTTGAAAAGAGAAAAGCCCAACTGGTTTACCAACTATTTCTGGCGTCATTTCAACTGGCCGATAGAGCGGAACATGACATTATTCAACGATTTCGTCAAAGCTTTGTTTGAAAAGATGGAAGAGGTGGGACTCGTCAATAAAGCACCTCAGGGTGGTGGTAACTATGCCATCAATCCAGATCATATTTGGGTAAGCAAGGATGTCAGGCATATAAAGTGCAGTAACTGCCAATCCACATTGTACGTTGCCAAGAGCGATTATCTTGCAGAAGATACGCTTTGCTTGGATTACAAATGCTCTGGCACATATTCAGAAGAGATAAATCCTGAGCTGAATTACTACCAGCAAGTATATAACCGCTCACTGTCTCCTCGTGTATATGCTCGAGAGCACACCGGTCTGTTGGAGCGCTCTGACCGTGAGAAATTGGAAAAAGATTTCAAGGAACATCCACATTCCAATTCTGTCAATGTCCTTGCTGCTACATCAACCCTTGAAATGGGTATCGATATTGGCGACTTGAACGTAATGGGCAATGTCAACATCGCGCCGAAGCCTGGCAATTTCCTGCAGCGTGTAGGACGTGCAGGACGTAAGGAAGGTGCAGCCCTTGTGCTGAATTATGCACATTCCGGTGAACCACATGATATGTATTACTTTACATATCCAGATGAGATGATGGAGGGCGAAGTGACTACACCCGGTTGTTTCCTCGAAGCAAAGGATATATTGAGAAGACATTTCTTCGCCTATTGCATAGACACTTGGATCAGTGCAAGTCCAAACCATGTGATGCCAGCATCAATCCGAGACATCAAACTTACAGAGAATGCATTGGCTTCTGAGGGCTTTATTATTAACCGAATAATAGCCTTCATAAAGGAGAACAAGAACACCCTGAAAGCAAAATTTGCTGCTCAATATGAGGAGAAAGTCCAACCTACACTGAAAATCCTTGCAGATTCGTTGGATGACGAAAGCTTCTATCAAAATATACTGAAGGAGTTCCATGCTTTGACTGACAGGCTGTTTGCCCTTGTGGAAGAACTCAATGAATACAAGGAGCAGGAATCACACCTCCAGCCAAACGACCCAGCGAAGGAGGCATTGAAGGACTTGATAAAAGCATGTAAGGCTCAGTATGCCAATATACAGGGAGAAAGCCTTATTGAGTTCATGACTAACTGTGGACTCCTGCCAAACTATGCATTCCCCGAGACTGGCGTCAAACTTCAAGCAAGTGTATATTCATCACGCGAGAAGGAAGACAAGAAGAATAATGTGGCAGAACCCAAGGTCATCGAACTGACACGCTCTGCCTCACAGGGCATTAAGGAACTGGCTCCAGGCAATCGTTTCTACACACAGAAGTTCGCATTGGAAGTCAGTGGTATCCCTACCTTCGACTGGAAGGACAATCTTGTCACAATGAGATACTGCTCAAAGTGTGACAGCCTCGCAGAGAAAGGAACACCAGAGTTCTCAGTAGCTGCCTGTCCGAAGTGTGGTGACCCTTCATGGGGAGTCAACCAGCATCACTACCTGAAATTCACGAGCGCACGAAGTGCGATGTTCAAGACGGAAGCGGCACTCGATGACTCCAATGAAGAGAGAACCAAGGAGCAGTTTATTGTCAAGAAGCACTTTATGTTCCACCACAAGGGAATAACCTCTTCTTACGCCATGAAAAGTATCGGCTTCGGTATGGAGTTCTGTAACAACATGGATCTCTTTGAAGCCAACTACGGTATGCAGATGCAGTCTGGTACCAAGGTCGAGGTGAATAGCGAGAGCATCATTCCAGAAAATGGTTTCGTAACCTGCCGGTATTGTGGCAAATCTACGCCATTGCTTTCTAAACTGAATAGAGAGCACAAGCCTGTAGAACAGCACTACAGGTTCTGTAATCATAAGAATGTCAACTTTGCCGATGACACCAAAGGTGAAGTGTTCGAGCAGATGTATCTGTACCGACACATGCAGACAGAAGCAATCAAGATTCTTCTGCCTATTCAGATCATGGATGCAAAAGCTGCTGTTGAGATGTTTAAGGCAGGCATTGAACTTGGTATGAAGGAGTATTACCACTCCTCACCAGAGCATATCCGCATAGACTCTTATACAGAGGTAAACCAGGCAACTCAGCAGAAGGATTATTACCTTGTGATGTACGACACAATCCCTGGCGGTACCGGCTATCTGGCAAAACTCTACAATACGGAAGAGTTCTCCAAGATGCTGACCTTTGCCTACGATAAAATCAAGGATTGTACCTGCCAACTGGAGGGAAAGGATGGGTGCTATCACTGCATCCTGACCTATGGCAATCAGTACAGCCGTGACTCGTTCAGCAGAGAACAGGCAGAAATCCTTTTCGGCAAACTCGTAGGTGGAGCAAAGTCTTGGGAACGAATCGAAGGGTCTGTAGGCACAATTTCACAGAATGGTGCCGCCGAAGACAGCGAACTTGAATTGAAGTTCGTCCGAGCCATGCAGACTCTGTCCTGCAATAAGGGATGGACCTTCGAGAAAGTTCCGGACGACGATTCCTATCATTATGAGATTCATATCAACGATGAAGGCAATGACACCGAATTGAAGTACACCATCAGACCTCAGTTTGAATTAACTGTTGCCTACGGTGTTAAGCATACAACGATTCCAGACTTCCAAATCATGTGTACCTATGCTAAGGTATATGGTGAGGAGATAGATGACTTGATGCGTATTCCATGGTGGTCTATCTACCTTGATGGTTATAAGTTCCATGCTTGCGAACCCAATATGCGTTTCTACAGCGACTGGGAAAAGCGTGAAGGTATAAAGCATGCCAAACCGCAACGCATGTTCTCATGGACTTTGACATGGGAGGATATACAACTGTTCGAATCAGAGAAGGAAGATGAACTTGGTAACAATTCTGTGACACGTCTTGGTCAGTTGTTGGAGAATCCACAACTTGGCAGTATCAAGGAAACCTGCTTCTGGTGCATCAATGATACGCCTGACTTCCTCAATAATGGAGGCGGTCTGTATGAAGGATTCGTTGACATCGACATACAATGCGATGAAAACCTGACTGATGATTCAACTGATGCGGAAGTAGAAGAAGCTTTCGGAAAAGGCATTAAATTTGACCTGAAGATTCATCCTGGGCTCCGGAATGCGGACAAGGATGAATGGGTGGGCTTCTGGCGTAGGTACAATATCATCCAGTTCTTCACTGGAGCAGTAGATGATGCGACTGCCACATCCGAACCTGTTATCGAAATTAACCGGAATGAGATTAAAGAGCTATACCCAGGAATGGGGTCTATCGTTGATATCCTGCTTGACAATAACGTACCGTTCAGCCATGAAGGTGTGTTTGAGCTGACAGACGAAGACAATGCTGTCATAGCAAGTGCGGCAATGATTATCGATAATC
The DNA here is from genome assembly GCA_945873625.1 of uncultured Porphyromonadaceae bacterium. Classification (GTDB taxonomy): domain Bacteria; phylum Bacteroidota; class Bacteroidia; order Bacteroidales; family Muribaculaceae; genus Lepagella. The sequence goes on from CAMCDS010000008.1 coordinate 75,833, forward strand.
CCAAGATTGCCATTGATCCATTTGACGAAAATGACAAGGCAGTATTCCAAGAAAAGGGATACAAGACTATATCACAAGAAGAATTTAATGTTGAACTCGTAAAATAACATCAATATGAGACTATTCCTTTCAGAAACATTCTTTGATGCAGTTTTCAAACTTCCAAAGAAGACTCAGGAGAAAGTGGTGGCTTTCCAGAAAAAGTTCCGCGAGGATCCCACTACCTTAGGCATCCATCTTGAGCCTATCGCTCAGTTTAAGAATAACGCGCTGAGAACGGCGAGAGTGGATGACAACTACCGCATAGTTGTTGGCGTTCTCAATGGTGACAACTACTCACTATTGTATGTTGCTGCCCATGAGGAAGCATATCGCTGGAGTATGAACAAACGATTCGTATGGAATGAACATACCCAGGCTTGCCAGTTGGTTACCATTACGGAAACAGAAGAACAGCCTGCCGTGACATCCCAAACGTCCTCGCAGGAATCTCCATACTTTGCAGGAGTGCCGAATGAGAAACTTCTTAAGATTGGCATTCCTCAAGGGATGATATCCAGAGTCTTGAAAATAAAGAACCTCGATGATCTTGATGCTCTGGAGCCAATACTTCCTGTTGATGCTTACGAGAATATCTTCAATATCATGGATGGTGAAAATATCGATGCCGTCATCACTACTATTGAAGAAGGTCAGGCTCATGCCAATGAGGACGAACTTCTGAGCGATAACAACAAGCGTCGGTTCGTGGAATTGACTGACGATGATGCTCTGCAGCAAATCATTGAGCAAGGCATGGATAAGTGGCAGATATTCCTTCATCCATCACAGAGAAAACTTGTGTATGCAGAGTATAAAGGAACGATGAAGGTCAGTGGCGGAGCCGGAACTGGAAAGACCATTGCCGCCATACACCGTCTTAAGCACCTTTGCGAGACTTATCACAGAGAAAACTGTGTCAACGTGCTTTTCACAACATATACCAGAACACTTTGCGAAAACCTTGCTGCGTCGATAGAGAAACTGGGCGTACCAAAGCAGAGATATACACTAAGCAACATTGACAAGGTTCTTCTTGATGTAGCTGAAAAATATAAGGTTAAGGATGGCTATAAGGTCCTTGACTATAGCGGTGATGAAGAATCCCTGAAGCTATGGCGTGAGGTTCTTGAGACCGAAGTGACAGAGTTTGACGAACAGTTCCTGTATGACGAATACATAGATGTCATCGTTTACTTCGGCAATAAGGACGCTAAGCAGTATATGATGCAGCCACGTGTCGGCCGAACCAAGGCACTCAGCCGTAAGCAACGCTTAGAAATATGGAAACTGGTGGAGAAGTATGTTGCTTTGAAGCAGGAGCGTCGTGTGGTTGATCGTCTTGAATTGTTTAATGAAACAACGGCGTATCTCAATGAGAATAACATACATCCATACACGAATGTCATTGCTGATGAGTTCCAGGATTTCTCAAATCCGGAATTGAAATTCCTTCGTGCTCTCGTTGCCGAGGGATGTAATGACCTGTTCCTGACGGGTGACCCCATTCAGAGAATCTACACTGGACGCAAAATCAACTTCAGTGCTGCCGGCATCAATGTACGTGGCGTAAGAAGTAAGAAATTGAAGATTAACTACAGAACTACAGAGCCTATTAAACGCGTTGCCATAGGTGTAGTTAAAGGCGTGGAGTTTGATGATATGGAGGGCGGTAAAGAGAATACCAATGGATATGTTTCTCTCATTCATGAAGGAGAAGCGCCTCAATATCGCATTGTCGATGATGCAAATGCTGAAGTTCAGCAAGTCATTGATTGGATGAAAGAGTGCCAGAGTTCCGACATAAAATTATCGGAAATTTGCATTGCTGCGCCAAGCATGAATTTGCTCAAAGACGTTCAAAGTAGACTCCATCATGATGGCACAGATTATATAGTTCTCAAAGGAACCCAGAAGCAAGGATGTAGCGATGGTGTTGCTTTGTGTACCCTCCATTCATTGAAAGGACTTGAATACAGAGTCATTATTCTTATGGGAATCAACGAACGAAATCTTCCTTCAAAAGCGACTGAAGGTTATCCATTCTCTGGCATGGATAAAGTAGCACAAAAAGAATTCCTGTCATCTAAGCGTTCACTCCTTTATGTCGCTATTACACGTGCTCGTCAACTCGTATACATGGTCGGAATTGGTGAACCTACAGGTTTATTGAAACTGACATAAGATTTACCATTCAACTTGAAATAGCAAAGCCCCGTCCCTGCAGATGGGGCTTTGTCTTGCTCATTTGTCTGTTGCGTTTCCACCCATTGTCAATTCAATGTTGGATGTGGCTTTCAGACCCAATTCTCATTTTTTCAGATTTTATGAATTGGTTATTGAATCTTCTGAGTTTTCCTATAATTTGTACCTAAAAATCAGAAACGATTGATATATTGCATTTTATAATTTTACGCCTTTGAATTATAGGTACTAATATAACCATAACCTGTTGGATGAATTAAATTAAAGCGTATTTCACTTGACCAATTCTCCGATG
>CAMCDS010000009.1 GCA_945873625.1 uncultured Porphyromonadaceae bacterium
GTCGCAAATTATCCGTAACTTTGCGGTATGGCAACATTTACTTTCAAAGAAATTATTGTTTTTATTTATCAATATTCAATAATTGCGCTAATCGTAATTGGATTGATTGTTGGGATATATTTTTGTGGTAAACAGCTATCGAAAAAATATAATGTAGCAAGATGGTATTTTTGGAGTACTTACATTTTTACTCTGCCTATAATTGGTGCACCTCTTGTTTTATTTGCTTCTCTCTTTATGGATCATGTAAAGCATGATGACTTAGTTCCAATTGCTTGGTTAATCATAAACTCATACTCTCTCTGGTTTATTTTGGGATTTATAATTTCTATAAAACTTTATAGTAAAATCCCACCATATTTTTCAATTTTGCCATCAGTATGTTCTTGGATAATGGCAGGATTATCTATCTGGGGTGGATTATATTTAGTTGATTACTAATTTAGCGTCTTTTCGCACCGCATACTTGCTCCATAATTTTGTGGTACCACAACCCACAAGATTATGGAGCAGCTTATTTATAGTTCGGTAGATATTCCTCTGAGTTTTCCGGCAAAATGTACCTAAATTTCCTGAGCTTCGGTTTTTGGTTTGGAGGCGGTTCGTGGAAAGTAATTTCTTATTCCAAAGAGTCCGAGGATGGGGAGGCGAAAAAATAAGGTGAGGCTGCGTTGGGGGCAGCCTCACCTTATTTTACCTATCTAATTAAGATTAATAGTAATGCGTACTATACATAAGAAAGTAGAATAGGACTAATTTGGGATTCCGTAATTAATCTACAATCAATGTTTTACCATCCTAAATCATCCATCTGTTTAAGTTGCTCAGCTTGTTCTCTGCTACCCTGAAAATTAACTTGAGGAGTTCCATCAGGTGCATGATATCCTCCACCACGCATATATTCTATCCTTGCGTTTCTTTCCATATTAGCAGCCCCTTCATATCCCATTTGTTCCAATGCTTTTTGACGAGACACACTATTCCAATACTCATCATCATTGCTTCTATCCGCTTTATTGCTATTATTGGATTGAATATATGTAGCCGGATTTGAATCTGTACTTTCAGATTTGGGGGATTGGCTAGTATTATTAGAAGCGTAATCTCCTTTAGATAAATATATAGCAATTCCGAATACTAATAACGTTGCGATACTAAACAAGACCATCCATTTTTTATTGTTATAAGCCTTTTTAGACGGAAGATCTGGTACGTTATAGTCAGGGCACATCTGTTCAATCTCGTCTTCGGTTATCTCATTGTTATCTAGGCTAATGAGTGCGCTATTTGGATTAACTGAATCTGAAGAGACTGTTGTAGATTTCTTAATGTCGCTAACGCCTGTATAATGTTTCTTCTGTGAATCAAGAATAATCTTTAACACCGATACCAGTTCATTTGCTCTTGTATCATGCTTAGTCCTATATTCAATCATAGGATTTGCTAAGTCTCTTGTTGTAATACAGATTTGATAATCTTTGCCATTAGGGTTTGCTTTCTTTGAGGCTGTGCTAGCACCAGCCAATGCTCCAATTCCACCGAACAGAACCCCTCCTACAATTCCTCTTCCTAAAGCACTGCCAGTTGATGTTGATACTTTATAGGATTGTCCTCCATTTACAGAGAAATCAAGCAAGGAATCAAAACTATATTCTTTCCCTTTGATTACTATGACCTGAGGCTGTTCAAAGACATAGACTGTCTCATTATCCCCCATAGCATAATCATCTATTACTTTAGTCGGCTCTCCATACTTGGCAGTTAAAGCATCCTTTAAGGATTTGTAATTTGCTTGTGCTTGTTGTTCTTTTTCATTAGAAACAGCTACTAATACACATATCAAGAAGAGAACTATTATTGTAATTATAAATCCCATTTTTTCAAATTAATTAATATTGGCTCACAAAGATATCTGTTGCAGTTTATTGCTATTGCATACCAATTAGTTGGCTTGTTTATATACTATTCAGTATTTTGCAATACTTGTTCATTGAAGCTGTTTTCGTATAATGTAATTATGAAGCCGTAAATTGCTGACATAATGAAAACAACGACAATGCCACCTATTTAAAGGGGGGCTGCAAACCCGCAAAGCTTTAGGATTCTTCATTCTATATGGTTTTGTGTTATATGGCAATATCGCCTTGGTTAGTGCCACCACAAAAAAGTGGTGGGCTTTTGCGTTCATATAACTTAGAGGTACTGGTTTACCCAACGGATATATAAACACTAAGCCCACCATTGACCATACCCGACAGGGTATGGCTAATCAGTGGGCGTTTAGTGCTTATTGCCTTTATCCGTTTGAAAAGTACCAGTTTTCTAAGTTAAGACATTAGCATTAAACGCTATTCGTTCAAATATGAAGCGGATACAGCCTATTGCTATATCCGGTTGCAAAATTAGTAAAATAATCTAAGACTACAAGCGTTGAAAACCTTTATTTTTAGGGAAGGTTCATAAATACTTGTTATATAATTGCTTAATAGATTGAGTAAAAGCGTTTTTGTGTAAGTGAAGGTCGCGTCGACATCGTCTATTATTTAGGGGTGTTAGACGAAAAAAATAAGGTGAGGCTGCGCCCAGCGCAGCCTCACCGGTTTATGGGATGTGTCGGCAGGGGTGATTACTTGCCGGCAGTGATGTAGATCGAGATGCCTCCGTCGGGACGAACGTCGATTTCGAGAGTTGTGCCGGCGGCGAGACGGAGCTCGGAAGCGCCTTTGCGACGGTTGGCGTTGGGGAGGACAGCCTGACGGGCTGTGCCACCCTCGGCGGGCGAAAGGGCACGGCTGGTGTCGTAGGGCTGAACGGGAGCAACGGGAGCGGCTGCCTCGGCCTTGGGAGCGGCAGCGGGTTTCGGAGCAGCTACAGGCTTGGGAGCGGCTACGGGCTTGGGAGCCTCGGCCTTGGCGGCTGCGGCTGCGCCAAACTCGATAATCGGCTGGTCGGTGGCCATTACGTCGCCTTCCTCGATGAGGAGACGGCTTACCACGCCTGCGCGGTCGCTGATGAGGTTGTTTTCCATCTTCATGGCTTCGTAAACGAGGAGGGTGTCGCCGGGCTTCACGGCGTCGCCGGGCTTAACCTTGATGTCCATCACGGTGCCGCCCATGGGGGCTACCATCACCTCTACGGGACCTGCTGCGGCGGGAGCGGCGGGAGCTGCTGCGCCTTCAGTCACGAACTCGATGAGGGGCTGGTCGGTGGCCATCACGTCGCCTTCGCCGACGAGGATCTGCTTAACAACGCCACCCATAGTGCAGGCGAGGTCGTTTTCCATCTTCATGGCTTCGTAAACGAGCACGGTGTCGCCGGGCTTCACGGTGTCGCCGGGCTTAACGCGGATGTCCATCACGGTGCCGCCCATCGGAGCGCAGAAGACGGGGCCGTTGCCGGCAGCGGCTGCTGCAGCTGCCTTGGGAGCCTCGGCTGCCTGGGGAGCGTTGGCCTTGTATTCGGCTTTGCGCTTGTTCTGCAGGAAGGTCTTGGCCACGGCGGGGAGGAGCTCAAGAAGGAGGTATTCCTCTTCGTTCTGGGCGAGTTTCACGCCGCCGAACTTGTCGAGCACGGGGTTCTCGGGATCCTTGTGAGCGCTAACGTCGTAGGGCTTCTCCTCGGCGTTGCCTGTGATCTGCTCGCGGAACTTGGGATCTATGGCTACGGGAGTGTGGCCGTATTCGCCCTTCACGAGACCTACGAACTGGTTGTTCTTCTGAGTATAGTCGGGGTTGCCTTTGCGGCGGTCCATGGCGAGGTTCACGGCCTGGCTGCCCACGATCTGGCTGGTCGGGGTAACGAGGGGCACGAGACCTGCGTCGCGGCGCACCTTCGGGATGAGGGCCATTGCCTCTTCGAGCACGTCTTCAGCGCCGAGCGAGCGGAGGTTGGCCACCATGTTGGTGTACATGCCGCCGGGCACCTCAGCCTCTTTGACGAGCAGGTTGGGCTTGGGAAGACCGAAGTAAGCCTCGATCTTGTGGCAGGCGTCGAGGAGCTCCTCTTCCTTGTTGGCTTTTGCAGCCTCGATGGCGCGGTCGAACTCGGCGTCGATCTCAGCCGGCATTGCGGCATAAGCCTCGTCGAAGTCTTTGGGCCATTTGTCTTTGTTGAGGTCGAACTCGGCGAGAGCCTTGCGGGCGTTCTTGAGCTCCTTGCGGATCTCTTTCACAGCCTCCATGTTGACTTCAACCTCTACGCCCAACTTGCGGCAGAAGATGTCGATGAGCTCGATAGAGGGAGCTGCGGAGCCGCCTCCGAACCACCAGATGTTGGTGTCGACGATGTCGACGCCCTGAATGATGGCTGTGAGCACGGCGGCAAGGCCGTAGCCGGGGGTGCAGTGAGTGTGGAAGTCTACGGGCACCTTGAGGGCCTTCTTGAGCTTCGGCATCAGCGAGTAGATGCGCGAGGGGCTTACGAGGCCGGCCATGTCCTTGAGGGTAACCATCTTGGCACCGAGCTTCTCCATCTCGACGGCCTTGTTGACGAAGTATTCGTCGGTGAACACCTTTTCATCTTCGGGCGTTCCCTTGGGGTCGATGGTGTAGCAGACGGCGGTGTCGGCGATAGCGGTGTTGCCGTTGTAGCCGTCGAGCTCGTTGATCATGCGGATGGAGCTTCTTACGTTGTCGATGTCGTTGAGGGCATCAAAGATACGCATCACGTTGAGGCCGTTTTTCACAGCTTCGCGATAGAAGCCTTCGAGCACGCTGTCGGGGTAAGGCACATAGCCGAAGAGGTTGCGGCCGCGCGAGAGAGCCGAGAGGAGGGATATGCCCTTCATGGCCTTCGAGCATGCGCGCAGACGGTCCCAGGGGCTTTCGCCGAGGTAACGCATCACGGAGTCGGGCACAGCGCCGCCCCATACTTCCATAATGTAGAATCGTGCATCACGATACAGCGGGAGAAGCTTGTCGACATTCTCCTGCTTCAAACGAGTCGCGAACAGGGACTGTTGTCCGTCGCGCAGAGTCAAATCTCTGATTTGCAGTTTTTTGCCCACTACTATATTAAATTTTATGGTTTTGTATTAGATTTTATCTTTATGGTGTCTCTGATGCCGGGCGGCAGGGGGCTCAGAGCCCCTTGCCGTGGCAGTTCTTGTATTTCTTTCCGGAGCCGCAGGGACAGGGGTCGTTGCGGCCGATCTTCGGTCCGGCCTTGGCCGGCTGACGCTGGGGGCTGGCGGAGCGTCCGGCGTTCTGGGCAGCCTCACGCTGGGCCGATTCCCCCTCGTAGGTGTCGCGCGTGGTCGAATAGTTGGCGTAGGGGTTCACGTCGGGAGCCGCCGAGTATTCGCGGGTGATCGTGGCCTGCGCCTGGCGTGCTGCCTCCTGGCGGCGACGTTCCTCCTCGGCGGCCGCCTTGGCCTCCTCGTAGTCGGGCACGGCGAGCTTGCCGCGCATCAGCGTGGCCACAGCCTTCGAGTTCATGTCCCAGAGCATCTTCTTCCAGAGCTCATAAGCTTCGAGCTTATAGATCACGAGCGGGTCTTTCTGCTCGTAGGAGGCGTTCTGCACCGACTTGCGGAGCTCGTCCATCTCGCGCAGCTGTTCCTGCCATGCCTTGTCGATTGAGGAGAGGAGCACTGCCTTCTGCCATGCCTTTACGACAGGCTTCGACTCATGGGCGTAAGCTTCGTCGATGTCGACGCGGATGTTGAACATACGGCGGCCGTCGGTTACGGGCACTCCGATGAGACCCTTGGCTCCGCGCTCTTCCACAAACTCCTTTATATAGGGAGCCACGCCCTGCATCATCTTCTCGCCTTTGCGCGAAAGGGTGGCCATTGCCTCTTCGGCCAGACGCTCGGTGAGGCTGCCGGAGTCGATCTTCGCAAACTCCTCGGCCGAGACGGGCGACTCGATGGCGAGGGCCTTGCGCACCTCTTCGTCGAACTGCTCGAATCCGCCCTCGTAGCTGCGCGAGGCGATTTCCTGCGCCACCTCATATATCATGTTGGCGATGTCGGTGCCGATGCGCTCACCCTTGAGGGCGTTCTGGCGGCGGCCGTAGACGCCGCGGCGCTGGGCATTCATCACGTCGTCGTATTCCACGAGACGCTTACGTATGCCGAAGTTGTTTTCCTCCACACGCTTCTGGGCGTTCTCGATGCCGCGGGTTACCATCTTCGACTCAATCATGTCGCCCTCCTCAAATCCGAGTTTGTCGAGGGTCTTGACGAGGCGCTCGTTGGCGAAGAGGCGCATGACGGTGTCTTCAAACGACACGAAGAACACCGAGCTTCCCGGGTCGCCCTGACGTCCGGCGCGGCCGCGGAGCTGGCGGTCCACACGACGGCTCTCGTGGCGCTCGGTGCCGATGATGGCGAGGCCTCCGGCGTCTTTCACCTCCTGCGGGAGCTTGATGTCGGTGCCTCGGCCTGCCATGTTGGTGGCGATGGTTACGGTGCCTTTCTTACCGGCCTGGGCCACGATGTCGGCCTCCTTCTGATGCAGCTTCGCGTTGAGCACCTGGTGGGGTATCTTGCGGAGCTGGAGCATCTTGGAGAGGAGTTCCGAAATCTCGACCGACGTGGTGCCGACGAGCACGGGGCGTCCCTGCTCCACCATGAGCTGCACCTCGTCGATGACGGCGGCGTATTTCTCCTTCTTGGTGCGGTAGACGCGGTCGTTCTGGTCGTTGCGGATTACGGGGCGGTTGGTCGGAATCTCGACCACCTCGAGCTTATAGATGTCGTAGAACTCGCCTGCCTCGGTCATTGCCGTACCGGTCATGCCGGCGAGCTTGCGATACATTCTGAAGTAGTTCTGGAGCGTGATGGTGGCGTAGGTCTGAGTGGCGGCCTCCACCTTCACTCCCTCTTTGGCCTCGATGGCCTGATGGAGTCCGTCGCTATAGCGGCGGCCTTCCATGATACGTCCGGTCTGCTCGTCGACGATCTTGATCTTGTTGTCGTCGATCACGTATTCCACATCCTTGTCGAAAAGGGTGTATGCCTTGAGCAGCTGGTTGACGGTGTGCACTCGCTCGGCCTTCACGGAGTATTCCTGAAGCAGGCGGTCTTTCTTCTCGGTCTTGCCGTCGGCGTCGAGGTCGGTCTCGTTGTCGACCTGCGAGAGCTGGGCGGCGATGTCGGGAAGCACGAAGAACTCGGGGTCCTGCGTGGTGTCGGTGAGCACCTCGATACCCTTGTCGGTAAGCTCGATGCTGTGGTTCTTCTCGTCGATGACGAAATAGAGGGGCTCGACGGCCTTGGGCATCTCGCGGTTGTTGTCGGCTATGTATTTTGCCTCCACCTTGAGCAGGAGCTGCTTCATTCCCTCCTCGCTGAGGAAGCGGATGAGCGGGCCGTGCTTGGGGAGAGCCTTGTAGACGCGGAAGAGGGCGAGTCCGCCGTCTTCGAGGAGCTTGTCGGCGGTGAGGGGCTTGTGTCCGGCCTCGTCGCGGTTGTGGTCATACTGGGCGATCTTCTCGGCGTCGCCGCTCATTGCGGCGGCTATCTTCCCTTTGGCTTCGAGCAGGAGGTTCTGCGCGAGCTTGCGCTGGGCGTTGACCACCTTCTCCACATTCCCCTTGAACTCGTTGAACATCTGGTCGTCGCCCTTGGGCACCGGGCCGGAGATGATGAGCGGCGTGCGGGCGTCGTCGATGAGCACCGAGTCGACCTCGTCGACGATTGCGTAATAGTGCTGGTCGCGCTGCACGAGGTCGCTCGGCAGCGTAGCCATGTTGTCGCGCAGATAGTCGAAGCCGAACTCATTGTTGGTGCCGAACGTGATGTCGCACTGGTAGGCGCGGCGACGCTCCTCTGAGTTGGGCTCGGTCTTGTCGATGCAGTCTACGGTGAGGCCGTGGAACTGATAGAGCGGACCCATCCATTCCGAGTCGCGCTTGGCGAGATAGTCGTTGACCGTAACGACATGCACGCCTTCTCCCGTGAGGGCGTTGAGGAACACCGGGAGCGTGGCCACGAGGGTCTTGCCCTCACCGGTGGCCATCTCGGCTATATTGTTGCTGGCCTTGTCGCCCTGCATTATGCCGTGGAGCACCATGCCGCCGATGAGCTGCACGTCGTAGTGCACCATGTCCCACTTCATGAGGTTGCCTCCGGCTATCCATTCGTTCTTATAGATTGCCTTGTCGCCTTCGATGGTTACGAAGTCTTTGCCGGCGGCTGCGAGCTCGCGGTCGGCGTCGGTGGCCGTTACCTCGATGGTGTCGTTGCCGGCGAAGCGGCGTGCCGTCTCCTTGACGATGGCAAACACCTCGGGGAGCACCTCGTCGAGCTTGCGGGCATACATCGTGAAGCATTCTTCGCGCAGGTCGTCGATCTGCTTCCAGAGGGGCTCGCGCTTGTCGTAGTCGAGGGTTTCGATTTCGGCGCGTATCTCGTCCATGCGGTCTTTGTAGCCCTTGGCCTCTCCGCGGATGTCGCCTTTGATTTTCTCGATGCGGCCTCGCAGCTCATCGTTGGATATTTCTTTGATCTCGGCGCTGACAGGATTGATCTCCTTGTTGAGACGCTGCCAGAGCGGGCGCACCGCGCGTTCGCTTTGGTCGCCGAAGATCTTTTTCATTATATTACTGATTCCCATATAAATAGGTAGATGTTCGATGTTTGAGAAATGTGCGTGAATCGGGCCTGCGGCGAGGCAGGTCCGGAATTCCGACGCAAAGTTAAGAAATATTATTGATTTATCCACTATTTGCCGCCCACAAACTGCTGACTGTAAACTGACAAAGCGGGTGCCTCGGCAGGGGGCGCCCGGTCAGAGCGCCAGAGGGCGGAGCTGCGCGCCGTTGGGAGAGCGGATGCGCAGTATCTGCGTTACGGTAGGCGCGAGCCTGCGGGCGTCGACAGGAGAGTCGATGGTGCGGGGCGCCACCTCGGGTGCCAGGATGAAGGCCGGGGTGGAGACCATGGAGCTGCGCGTGGGCTTGTCTTTGACCGGGTAGGAGGTGTCGTCGCTGACTGTCCATCCCGGCTGGAAATCTATGTAGAGGTCGCCGCATCCGGCTGCCGGGAGGGCGCGGCGCAGGCTTTCGGCCTTGGCCGAAGTGCCCGAGATGATGTCGGAATAGGTGTAGACGCTTCCGATGCCGCTCATCTTGCTCAGGAAGTCGCGTGCGGCGCGTGCTACGTCTGTCGCGTCGAGGCGTTTGCTTTCGAGGGTGCGGCGGTCGAGGTATATCTGGTTGCCGTGGAATCCCTCCACGTAGTCGCCGTTGCCGTAGCTGGCCGAGAGCATGGCGTTGAGCAGCGACACGGCGCGCTTCTTTGAGAATCTGCCGCCGGGGATGCGGTATTTCGGGTCGTCGGGGTTGGCGTCGTCGTAATACCCTGTCGACGTGAGGTAAACCACTGTGTTGTCCATACCCGGCCCCTTGTCGATGGCGTCGAAGAGGCGTTCGAGCTGACGGTCGAGGCGGATATAGGTGTCTTCAAGCTCAAGGCGGTAGTCTCCGTCCTTGACGTATTTGAACGGGGCGGCCGAATACGCCACTCCGAGCATGTCGATTCCGTCGCCGCGCGAGCCGAGCTTCAGCTGGTTGATATAGTCGACGGCTATGTCGGTAACCTCCTTGTTGGCCGGCGGCGAGGCTGCCCATCGCGAGTAGGCGTCGCGGTCGTTGGTCGGGAAAGTATAGCGGAAGGGGTAGTACCTCTTCTGCGCCGGGATGCCGGGGTAGAGGTCGAGCTTCATGGCCGGCTCCCACTTCATGGTGTCGAGCTTGGCGGCCGGCGACCCGGTGCGGTTGAGCAGCGCCACGGGCATGGGGAGGCTCTTGTACCAGTCGGAGGTGGCCCAGCGTCCGGTCTCCGTGTCGAGCCATACGGCCGAAGTGCCCGCGTGTCCGGCCAGGAGCACGGCGAGCTGCGGATCGGTGGCTATCGAATAGATGCCGCCGAGGCCAATGCCGTCGATGGCTATCTCGTCGCTGACGGTCGACAGCAGCAGGTTTTCGGGGGTATAGTTGCGTCGTCCCTGCGTGCCGGCGAGCAGCACGGGGCGCGACGACCGGGTCTGGCGGTCGTAGGTCTCGGCCGAAGGCACACCGCTGAGAGCGGGGTCGCTGCCGGTCATGGCCACTGCCGTGGCCGAGGCGGCGTCGATGCCGGGAGTGGAGAAATCCACGTCGCGCATATAGGCGCCCTTCTGCATCAGCAGGTTGAAGCCTCGCTCGCCGAAGTGGCGGCGCAGATACTCGATATAGTCGGTGCGCAGCTGGTCGACTACGATTCCGACCACGAGGCGCGGGCGTGCCGACTCGGCCATAAGCATCGTGTTGATGCCTACGAGCGAACAGATTACGGTGGTGAGTATCTTCTTCATCTTATGGTAGGGACGGGCTGTTGTTTCATTTCGACTTGCCGACAGCCTTGCGGGGACTGCGAGGATTGGCGCCGCGCGGCTTGGCCGCCACCGTGCGTCTGCCGCTATTATTATAACCCGCGCGGCCGCGGATTATTGCATACGAGGCTCCGAGCGCCACCGCGCATCCCATCAGCGGGAAGAAAGCCGGGTTGGCGCTCTGCGGCTGGAAGGGCCAGACGAGCAGGAGCGCGCCGACGGCCACGACGTTATAGAAACTCATGGCGGTGCGCACGGGCTGCATGCGCCTCGTCGTGAAGGCTATGGCCGTGATGAGCTGCAGCGGATTGAGCCATATTATCAGTATGTTGGGCGAAGTGGCCTCATGCTCTGAGACGAACACGAGGAAGCAGAGCAGGCATCCGGCCAGTCCGCACATAGTGAAATAGACCACTCGCCACCATGTTATGGCCCGGCGTCTGCGCAGCTCTGCCACGCAGAGGATAATCGTGAGTGCAAGCGCGGCGAGAGCCACGGCCATCGGGGTGAGCAGCCGGGGTGTTGGCCCGGCTGTGGCGTCGGCCACTCCCTCGTTGAGCACGGTGGTCTTCGAGCAGAGGGGGCGTCCGTCGGAGCGTCGTGCCGAAGCCACGCGCCGCATCATGTCGAGCGGCACGAACATCTCCTCCCGCCCGCGCAGAGGCCTGTCGAGACCGGAGCCGAGGGCGAGGTCGATGCCGAACTGATACCAGGGATAGTCGCCGTGGAAGGCGCGCATCTCCCGGCGGAAAGTGCCGTAGTGGATGCTGTCGGTATAGACGGCTTTCTCGCCGAGCGCCTCGTCGAGACGCTCCACGATGCGCGTGGCGCAGTTGTCGCGCACATAGTTGTAGCGGTAGGTGCGGTTGGCGGGAAGCGCCTCTTTTCTGAGAAGGTCGAGAAACCGGCGCGCCTCGTCCGGCGTGAGGTTCAGCTCCTGCTCCACCACCCGGCGTCCCGCTCCGATATATTCGGGCATGAACCATGCGAAGGGGTATGATGAAAGCATATAGTCGGTCTCACCCTTCACAAAGCGATAGACGAAATTGGGCGCGTTGAAATCGAACGTCCCGTAGTTCCACACCGAGTCTGTGCCGGTGGTACGCACCCTCACAGCCTCGTGTCCGCAAAGCTCATACACCTCGCGGCCGGGCCAGCAGGTGATGAGGCTGATGCGAATGGAGTCGCCCGTCTCCCGGGCAGGGGAGACGGCGGCTGCCGGGGCGGCGCAGAGCAGCGCGAGCACGCCGGCGGCCAGTATGCGCAGTAGCGTCTTGACGTTCATACGGCAAAGGTACAACTTTTTTCTGACAGAGCACCGCCTCCTCCTCCTAAAAGCGACCGGACGGATTGTGGATGGGGAGAAAAGGGAAGGCTCCGCGTGCGTCGGGGCGTGCGGAGCCTTGAGTATGGGTATTGTCCGGGTGGGCCGGAATCAATATTCGCAGTTGTTCGGGTAGCGGGGGAAGGGAATCACGTCGCGGATGTTCTGCATTCCGGTAACGAAGAGCACGAGGCGCTCGAAGCCCAGTCCGAAGCCGGAGTGGGGCACGGTGCCGAAGCGGCGCGTGTCGAGATACCAGTCCATGCCGGTGAGACCGAGCTCCTCGACGCGCTTCTCGAGCTTCTCGAGGCTTTCCTCACGCTGCGAGCCGCCGATGATTTCGCCGATCTTCGGGAAGAGCACGTCCATGGCGCGCACGGTCTTGCCGTCGTCGTTGAGCTTCATGTAGAAGGCCTTGATTTCCTTCGGATAGTCGGTGAGGATCACGGGTTTCTTGAAGTGCTCCTCCACGAGGTAGCGCTCATGCTCCGAAGCGAGGTCCACGCCCCAGTAGACGGGGAACTCAAACTTCCTGCCGCTCTCTTCGAGGATGCGCACGCCTTCGGAGTAGGGGAGACGCACGAAGTCGTTGTGGACCACGAAGTCGAGACGCTCCTTGAGGTCCTTGTCGTAGTGCTCGGCGAGGAAGTCGATGTCGTCGCCGCAGTGCTCGAGGGCATACGTGATGCAGTATTTGATGAATTCCTCGGCGAGGTCCATGTTGTCCTCGATCTCGTAGAATGCCATTTCCGGCTCAATCATCCAGAACTCCGAGAGATGGCGGGGAGTGTTGGAGTTTTCGGCGCGGAACGTGGGTCCGAACGTATAGATGCATCCGAGGGCAGTGGCGCCGAGCTCACCTTCGAGCTGTCCGGAGACGGTGAGGCTGGCCTGCTTGCCGAAGAAGTCCTGCGAATAGTCGACGGTTCCGTCCTCGCGGCGTGGCGGCTCGTTGACGTCGAGCGTCGTAACCTGGAACATCGCGCCGGCACCCTCACAGTCGGAGGCCGTGATGAGGGGGGTGTGGAAATAGTAGAATCCCTTGTCGTTGAAGAATTTATGCACGGCAAAGGCCAGCGCGTGGCGAATGCGGAGCACAGCGCCGAACGTGTTGGTGCGCGGGCGGAGGTGGGCTATCTCTCGAAGAAATTCGAGAGTGTGGCCTTTCTTCTGGAGGGGGTATTTCTCGGGGTTGGCGGAGCCGTAGACTTCCAGCTCGGCGGCCTGCACCTCCACTGTCTGTCCCTTGCCCTGCGAAGCCACGAGCTCGCCCTGCACGTGGATCGACGCGCCGGTGGAGATAGCCTTCAGGTCGTCGTCGGTAAACCGGCTCAGATCGAATACTATCTGCAGGTTCTTGATTGTCGAGCCGTCGTTGAGGGCTACAAACTGTACGTTCTTATTGCCTCGGCGGGTACGGACCCAGCCTTTCACATCCACTTCCTTGCCGACGAAGGCGTCGGGCTGGCGGAGGATGTCGGCGATCAAAGCTCTTCTGATGCTTTTCATTTGTATATGAGTCTCTTGATGCTCTTTGTTGGATTATTCGAAAGCTCCCATTCTCAGGAAGTTGACTTCGTCTTGAGTGAGGTAGCGCCAGCGACCGCGGGGCAGGTTCTTCTTCGTGAGGCCTGCGAAGTAGACGCGGTCAAGCTTGGTTACGCGGTATCCGAGATGCTCGAATATGCGGCGCACGATGCGGTTGCGGCCCGAATGGATCTCGATGCCGGCCTGGTTGCGGTCGGTCTCCGAGACGTAGCTGATGGCGTCGGCGTGGATCTCGCCGTCTTCAAGCTCGATGCCGTCGGCGATGCGCTGCATGTCTTCCTCGGTGATGTCTTTGTCGGTCCAGACCTGATAGATCTTCTTCTTCACAAACTTGGGGTGGGTGAGCTTGGAAGCGAGGTCGCCGTCGTTGGTGAGGAGCAGCACGCCGGTGGTGTTGCGGTCGAGGCGGCCTACGGGGTAGATGCGTTCCTGGCAGGCACCCTTCACGAGGTCGAGCACGGTGGTGCGGCCGTTGGGGTCGTCGCTGGTGGTAACGCAGTCTTTGGGCTTATTGAGGAGCACGTAGCACTTGCGCTCGGGGGTAACCACCTTGCCGTCGAACTCCACTACGTCGGAGCGCGAGATCTTGGTGCCCAGCTCTGTAACCACAGTGCCGTTGACGGTAATCTTGCCGCCCTGAATGTATTCGTCGGCTTCGCGGCGCGAGCAGAGTCCGGCGTTGGCCATGTACTTGTTCAGACGGATCTGTTCGTTGGGGTCGATGTCTTCGAGCACATAGTCGATCTGCTTCGGACGGGGCGTGAAGCGCAGGTTGGGTTTCTGCTTGTTGTTGCGGAATCCCTGCTGGTTGCGGTTGTTCTGACGGTTCTGCTGATATCCGCCCTGACGGTTCTGCTGGTAGCCGCCCTTGCCCTGACGGTTCTGGTTGTAGCCGCCCTGGTTGTTGTATCCGCCCTGATTGTTGTATCCGCCCTGGCGGTTCTGGTTGTATCCGCCCTGGCGGTTCTGGTTGTATCCGCTCTGGCGGTTCTGGTTGTATCCGCCCTGGCGGTTCTGGTTGTAACCGCCCTGACGGTTCTGGTTGTAACCGCCCTGACGGTTCTGGTTATATCCGCCCTGACGGTTCTGGTTGTATCCGCCCTGACGGTTCTGGTTGTATCCGCTCTGACGGTTCTGGTTGTAGCCGCTCTGACGGTTCTGGTTGTATCCGCCCTGACGGTTCTGATTGTAACCGCCCTGACGGTTCTGGTTGTATCCGGTAGGACGTCCTTCCGAATGCTGCATTTCTTCAGCTTTGTTTTCCGCAGTCTTGGATTCAGCGTTGGAGTCGGCGTTCTGCTGGTAAGGGTTGTGCTGCTGACGGTAGCCCTGATTGTATCCCTGGTTGTAAGGATACTGCTGGCGTCCGTATCCGCCCTGCTGGCGGTTCTGGCTGTAGCCGGTCTGTCGGGGCTGGTATCCCTGACGGTTCTGGTTGTATCCGCCCTCGCGGTCCTGTGAATAGGAGCGCTGCTGGTAGGGGCGGTCGGTGAATGTGCGGGGGCGGGGCGAGTTCTCGTCGCGAGCTGTACCCGGCTCGGGATAGTTCACCTTTTCGTAGCGGCTGGTGTCAGCCTTGTCGACACTCGCTTCCGGAGCGATGCCGATTCTCGGTCGTTTCGGTTTTTTTTCTGAATCCATGGCTTTAGCGTTTGTTCTCTGTTCCTCGAAAAGCATCACTGCTTTAGGCGGTCGAAGTTTTTCATACTTTATTCTGTCCGAGCGGCTCAAAGAGCCGAGGCAAAAGCGATACAGACAGCGTGGATAAGAAAACTACAACTTTTACAAACCAATGAGGTCTTGATGTGTTAGTTTTGCTTCGAGTGAGGGAAGATTTTGAGTTAAACAGTTATAAAAATTGTGGTAAATGTCAAAACGAATCCAAAGGGGTGTCCGGACTTGGCAGATGGATGGCTCTTCTTAAATTCAGACACGTTTGGGTAGTCATAATATTGAGGCTCAGTGGTTTGCATTGAGTGTCGGACAGACGCGGCGCATCGCTACGACTTGACCTGCCGCCTCGCGCAAAGACTTTCGCCTCATT
Source organism: uncultured Porphyromonadaceae bacterium (assembly GCA_945873625.1). GTDB lineage: Bacteria > Bacteroidota > Bacteroidia > Bacteroidales > Muribaculaceae > Lepagella. Next base: position 15,236 of record CAMCDS010000009.1, read on the forward strand.
CGGATGCAAAATTAAGAATAATTTTTGACTTGGCGAAATTTTTTAGACGACATCGCGGGGGGAGCCGGCCGCCGGATGCGGCTCCCCCCGTATTCATGCTGAGGGCACGTCAGGAATTTTCCTGGCGCAGTGAGTTGGCTATTCCGGCTCTTCCGGGGAGCTTGGCGTCGGGATGCGAGATCTTGAAACGGAGCCGGGTCCATACGGGGTTGGGGAGCCGCTTCCATACCTCGGCGAGTGCCTGCCAGCGGGCGTCGATGTAGGCCACGCGCGGACGGCGCACTATAGCCTTGATGATGAGCGGGAGGGCGTAGTCGAGATCCATTTCCATCGGATACTTCGTGTCGGGCAGAAGCAGAGGGGTGCGTATCCATCCCGGACGGATGTCGGTGAAGCTGACGTCGGCCTTCTCGGCGCGGGCGAGCTGCTCGAGGGCCACGAGATAGGTCTGCGCGCACTTCTTGCTCGACGAATATGCCGACAGGCGACCGATGCCGTTGGTGCCGGCCACCGACGTTACGGCCACTATGCTGCCCTTGCGTCCCTCGGCGCGGAAATAGCGGTAGGCGGCGCATGTCATCCGGGCGAAGCCTCCGGCGTTGGTCTCGATGATTTTCACCTCGCGCTCGGGCTCGAGGGTAAGGTTCTCGTAGCCGATTCCGGCCACGTGCACGTAGATGTCCATTCCGCCGAGGCGGCCGATGAGCGAATTGAGCTTCGCCGGAGCGTCGGGCCTGGTGATGTCGATCGATTCAAACTCCACGAAGCCGGGATATGTCTTCCTGAGGTCGGCAAGCGTCTCGGTGCGGCGGGCGGCAAGCCCCACCTTCACGCCTCGCGAGGCGAATGCCTTGGCCACCGCCAGGCCTATGCCCGAGGATGCGCCCATGATAACTACTTTCTTCATTGTGAACAGGGTTGATACCTATATATATAACAATCTGGAGGCGGAAAGTGTCGGACGGTGGCGAATATACGGCTCAATACATCTCGTAGTCGATGGAGGTAACCTGAAACTCCGTGCGGCGGTTGATCTGGTCGGCGGCCTCCTGGTCGGCCTCGGAGAGAGTCTGCACATACTCCTCGTTGAGCACCGTGCCCTCGGGAAACTGAGGGAACTCACGGTTGATGCGCTTCGTTACGGTCTTCGGGCGGCTCTCGCCGTAGCCCTGCCATTTGAGACGGTCGGCGGCTATGCCGGCGCCTATCAGATAGTCGATCACACTCTTGGCGCGGCGGTCCGACAGATTCTCGTTGTAGGCGTCGGAGCCGTGGCGGTCGGTGTGCGAACCCATCTCGATGGTTACGTTGGGATTTTCGCGCAGCATCTGGGCCATCTCGTCGAGAGCCTCTTTCGATTCGGGGCGGAGCGTAGCCTTGTCGAAGTCGTAGAAGATGTTTTCCACCACCTGAGGCTTGCTTATCGACGCGAGGATGAAGTCGACGGCATAGTCGGCGTCTTCCTCGGCCGTGTCCGACTCAAACTCCTGCTTAACGTTGAGATACCCCTTGGCGCCGGCCATCATCACGTATTTCACGCCGCGCTGAAGGTTGAACGAGAATGAGCCGTCGTCGCGCGCCACCTCCTTCTGGTTGCTGCCGTCGTCGCCCACGATGCGTATCACGGCCTTGGGCACCGGCTCCTCGTCTTTGTCCATCACCCAGCCCGAGATGGTAACCTTAAGCTCGGGGAGCTCGAAGGAATAGATGTGGTCGTAGCCGCGGCGGTCTCCGCGGTTTGAGCTGAAGAAGCCCGTCTCGCCCGGGCCGTAGGTGATGCCGAAGTCGTCGCCGGCCGAGTTCATGGGCAGTCCCATGTTCTCCACGCTCCAGCGGTCGCCCGTGGAGTTGAGCGAAGCCTTGAAGAGGTCGAGGCCGCCGAAACCGGGATGGCCGTCAGACGAGAAATAGAGCGTCGAGTCGGTGCGCACGTATGGAAACATCTCGTCGCCCGGAGTGTTGATCTGCGGGCCGAGGTTCTCGAGCGAGCCTATGCGTTCGCCTACAGCCACGCGCCATATATCCTTGCCTCCGTATCCGCCGGGCATGTCGGAGGTGAAATAGAGGTATTTGCCGTCGGGCGACACGGCCGGATGACCCACGGCCGAAAGGGTGTCGGCCGTGATTTCGTATTTCTGCGCCGCGCTCCATGTGGCGTCGCTGCGTCGCGAGGTGTAGATTTCCACAGAGGTGTTGGCCGTAGGCGAGCGGCGTGCCTTGGTCAGATACATGGTCTGCCCGTCGGGCGAGAAGCTGACTATCCCTTCGTCCATGTCGGTGTTGAGCTCACCCTCCACAGGCTCGGGCCGCTGCCATTCGCCCCGCTCGTTCTTGCGGCTGACGTAGATGTCGCCTTTCTTCATGCCGGTGATTTCCGACTTGTTCTCGCCCATGGCCTTCTCGTTGGTCGATGTCAGAAACAGCTGGTCGTAGTTCTTGTCGAGATACATCGGGGCGAAGTCGGCGCGGCGCGAGTTGAAGAGCTTGGCGTTTTTCACTATGTAGCGGCTCTTGGGCGCGTTTTTCTGCTGCAGGGCAAGGCGGCATCCCCGCGCGCCCTCCTTGGCGAGGACGTCGTCGGGGCTGTATTCGAGGTAGGTGCGGTAGGCGTCGATGGCCTTGGCGTATTTGCCGTCGGCCTGAAGCGAGCGTCCGAGGTAGTAATATACCAGCGAGTCGGGATAGCCGTAGCGTATGGCATTCTGATAAGCCGACGCGGCCGACGCGGCCTGGTTGAGACGGCGGTAGCAGGTGGCCATCTTGTAGGCCACCTCGCCGCGCAGGGGACGGTCCTCGCGCTTGGTGAGCTTGTTGTAGACTTTGCGGTAAGTCTTTGAGGCATCGAAAAATTCGCCCCGGTCCATCTGCTCGTCGGCGACGGAAAGCTTGGCCGACTTGCATCCGCCGGCCAAAGCCAGCATGATGAAGCCCGCCATCGATATGATGAAGAGTCGGAAAGCCTTGCGGTTCATACAGAAATAACGCGGGCGGCTTCCCGATATTGCCTATGAGGAATAGAGGAAGCGCTTGATCGACCGCTTGGGTGTCTTCTCAAACTCGTTGGGCACAAGCTGTATCCGCGAAATCCGCTCGTAAGGGGCCACGAGGGTGTTGAGCTCGCGGCGCACGTTCTCCATGGCGTCGTCGAGGTCGGCGGCAGCCACCCCCAGGCGGTCGACGGCGTCGTAGTCGGGATAGACGAGGGCCACGAGCCGCCCGTCGCGCTCCACCACGAGGCTCTCGGCCACGAAAGGCATGTTGTTGAGCTTGGCTTCAATCTCCTCGGGATAGATGTTCTGTCCCGACGCGCTGAGAATCATCGTCTTCGAGCGTCCGCGCAGGAAGAGCGTCCCGTCGGGCGACATGGTGCCCATGTCGCCGGTGCGGAGCCATCCTTCGGCGTCGAGCACGGTCTCCGTGGCTGCCGGATTCTTATAGTAGCCCTTCATCACGTTGGTGCCCCTGACGCATATCTCGCCCGGAACTTCGGCCGGGTTCTCACTCTTCACTATGGCCTCCATGCCGGGGAGCACATGCCCAGAGCTGCCGGGCACGAACTCGCGCCAGGGAGTGTAGGAGATGAGCGGCCCGCACTCCGTCATGCCGTAGCCGACGGTGAACGGGAACTTTATCTTGTGAAGAAATTCCTCCACCTCGTGGTTGAGCGGGGCGCCCCCTACTATCACTTCCTCAAACTCGCCGCCGAAGGCGTCGACCAGCTTCTTGCGTATCTTGGAGTAGATGAGTGTGTCGAGGAAAGGCACGGCGAGCGTCCAGCGCATGGTGCCCTTCGAGATCATCGGCAGAATCTGGTTCTTGTAGATTTTCTCGAGTATGAGCGGCACGCATATCACCAGATGCGGCCTCACTTCGGCCAGAGCCTTGAGCAGCACCCGCGGCGACGGGGTCTTGCCGAGCAGCGTGATGTGGGATCCGACGGCCAGCGGCGTCAGCATGTCGAACGCGCATCCGTAGGCGTGGGCCAGGGGAAGGAAGGCCAGAGCCCTCGACGAGCGGAAATGGAGCACGGTCTTCATGCCGAAGAGCACGTTGCCCGCAAGGTTGCCTCCGGTCAGCATCACGCCCTTCGAAAAGCCGGTGGTGCCCGACGTATAGTTGATTTCGGCCACCTCGTCGTTGTCGCGCCGCGCATACTTGACGCAGTCCGAGCCATAACCCTCCGGATAGCGGCGGCGGAAGCGGCGGCGCAGCAGGCGCAGGTGGCGCGACATCTCGGTGCCGGCGCTCTCGTAGAGGAGCGTCCCCTTCTCGAGGGAGATGGCCGCCTTGAGCGAGATGAGCGATTCGGGCTCGATATGCTCCCAGATGCTTTCGCCGACGAAAAGCATCTCTGCCTCCGAATGGTTGAGGATATGGGTTATGTCGACCGGATTGAAATCGGCCAGCACGGGGACTATTACCGCTCCGTAGGTTACGGTGGCCATATAGGCGGTAACCCAGCTTATGGAGTCGCGGCCGCATACGGCTATCTTGTCGCCCGGCCTGATGCCAGCCGACTCGAAGAGCAGGTGGGTCATGGCGATGTCGCGCGCCAGGTCGCAGTAAGTCAGCGTGCGTCCGGTCGTGTATTCGGTCAGGGCCGGCAGCGTCCAGTTTTCGATAAAGCTTTTTTCGTAGATAGAGGCGAAGTTCTGCATTTCAGGTCAAGATGAGGTGTATTTGTATGGGCGGGTGTCCGCTCCGTATAGAGGTAACCTTCCGGAGCCCCGAAATGTTGAGGCTCCGGAAGGTAAAAATCGGCCCGAAGGAACTCCTCGGGCCGATAGAGTATGCGGGTAGGCGGATTATCAGCGCATCATCACCTTGAAGCTCTTGCCGTCGGCCACTACGATGTAGAGTCCGTTGGCGAGTCCGTCGGTGCCGGTCATGCGTCCGTCGAGTGTGTAGACTGCTACATTCCGGGCGCCGGTTACGCGGATGCTTCCGTTGGCGGCCATCACCTTGATGTTCTCTGTGTCGTCAGCCTCGATTCCCTCGACGCCAACCTGATATGTGGCATAGCGGGTGGCGTTGACGATTTCGCCGGTCTCGGCGTTGGTGATGAGGCCGATGATGGCGTAGTGGGGACCTTTGACCTTGCTCATCGACATGGAGGTCGAGAAAGTGTAGGGCTTGCGTGCCTCGATTTTGTCGGGGAGACTGCCTTCGATGCCGGGATATGCTTTATAAGCGCGGGCCACATCGTTGAAATAGATGTTCTTGGCGGTGCTTTCAAGGTTTTCCCAGCCGGCCATCGGACCGTTGCCTCCGCCGGCATAGAAGTTTGCCTGGGGGTAGGGGCCTACGGCGTTCTCGGTGATTACGAACGAGAGGTAGTGCTTTATGTCGGTGTCGATTGCGAACTCGGCGGTGGCGTCGATCTTCACGGTCTTGGTCGATTCGTCGACAGTCGGCACGATCTTTATCTCGCAATATGCGGGGCTGGAGGTATAGTGCTTATACATCTCGTCGATGAAGTCGTAGTTCACCTGAGGACCCTGGCTGCTGCCGGGGCTGTGCTGCACCTTGCGGTTGGTTACAGAGTTGGGATAGGAACCGCCGAAGTAGACGTTCATGAATGTGCCGTATTCGGAAATCTCCATTGCGTCGTCGCCATGGCAGGCGATGCCGATCATGCGTTCGGGATATGTGCGTGCCATGTACTCGAGCATCACGGCTCCGGCGGGACACCATCCGCACCATGTGCCGGTGCCTTCCTCCACTACGATGTTGCGGTCATAACCTTTTTCAAGCACGATAACCGAACCCGATGCCGAAATGGCGGGGGAGACAGCCACTCCATTTATCTTGGTGATGGCAAGAGTTACGGTGTGGAGGCCTTCAGCGTCGAAACGAATACCGTCGACAGTAATCTCGGCAGAGCTGTTGACAGCAATGGGAGCGGTGGGGGTGATGGTCTGCACGTAAGGCTCTGCGCTGCCTACGGTAGCGCTTACTTCAAGCGACTCGATGGCGTTGGCGGCACAGTTGCGCACGCTGAGAGTGGCGCTGGCCTGAGAGCCGAGTTTAGCTATTTCGGGAAGAGTAAGGCCAAGGATGGAAGCCTTGTTTTCCGGCAGGTTGTCGCCTTCCACATTCATGCTGATGCAGAGCGAGCCATAGCCGTCTTCACCGGCAAAGTTCCACTGCGAAGGCAGGCCCTGACCGTTGATATAGCCGAAAATCAGGTTGTTGGCATTGGCAGTTACCATATCGATGGGGATATAGTAGGCAGTGCCGGTGGGCACGGTGAAGCTATAGCCGATGTAGAGCTTATCGTCGGAAGCCGAGATTTCATAAGGAGTATCGAACGTAACGGTATTCATGCCGAAAGCGGTAGCTCCCATCTTGAACTTCTCCTGGATGGCGACGGGATCCTTCGAGAGATCCTTTGTGATGAAGGCATTGACGCGGGTAACGGGGTTAAAGTAGTTGGCGGTGCCTGCTTTGGTGCCTCCATAGATGTTGAGGGCGGTAATCTTGTTGCCTGCAAGCATCTTTACATCCTCGCTGCGGATTTCCGTGGCAACATACACGACAGTAGTTCCGGCGGTTACGTTGTTGAGCGAGAGGGCCGACTGCGGTTCTCCGGAATATCCGAATGTGAAGGAGCCGGATGCGCGGGTGCCGGCTACGGCAGCCTGTTCGGGCATCGGTCCCTGATAGGCTGAGAATGCTGCACCAGACTGCGCTGCGGCGGTGCCGGCGGCCAGAAGGACCGCGCCTATAAGTAGAGATTTTTTCATAAAGGTGATGTATAGTTTTTGATAAGATGAATCCAAATGGTTGTCGGTAGTCGGGGCAAAGGTAGGCAATAAATCCGATATACGCAAGAAAAACTGCGATTTGGTTTTTCTGATTCACGAATCAGAAAGTGAATCGGCCGCTGCCGGGTGCGAAGACCCTGCGGCGGCCGATATGCGGATGCTTGGGACGGCGGTTATTTGCGTTCCTTGATGATGCCGTGGCGATAGGCGTAGAGAAGCTCCATGAGCTCGTCGATCTGTCCCTGGAGTTCGACGCCTATGTCGGTGTCGCGCACGTTGACGGGGTCGGCGTTCAGCTCCACGATCTGAGTGGTGCTCTTGATGTCGGAGCCGTTGCGGGCGGCGTCTTCGGCCGATGTGAAGGGCTCGTGCTGCACGAGCTGCAGGCCGCGCGAATGATACACAAGCGTATAGCCCGCGATGCCGGTGGTGTCGTGGTAGGCTTTTGAGAATCCTCCGTCGATCACCATCAGCTTGCCTCCGGCCTTCACCGGGTTCTCGCCCGATCCGGCCTTCACGGGCACGTGTCCGTTGATGATATGGCGGTGTTTACCCTTCACGTCGAAAGAGTCGAGAATCATGTCGCACACGGCCGGATCCTCGCGCAGACGGTAGTAGTGGCCTTTCTCCTCGTGGCGCACGGCCTTGTCGGTGAGGAAGTAACGCTCGAACGTGGCCATCTTCGACTTGTCGAAGAGCGGCGAGTCGGGGCCGCACCAGATGTAGAAGTAATAGTCGGTGGCATAGTCGCGCGTCTCGGCCGGGGTATCGGAGTTGAAGGCCGAGCGCATCAGCATGCCCACCTCATGGAGCAGTTCCTTGCCTTTGTATTTCTTTCCGAGCACTTCCACCTCCTTGAGGGTGCCGTCGGCGTTCATGGGGATGGAGGCGTGGAAGAGGAGGTTGCCGTTGCAGACGTTGTACATGCATCCGTGGGAGAAGAAGATGCCGATGTGGCGCTTCAGCTTGTCGGAAATCTTGAAGGAGTGCACCAGCTTCTCGATCAGCTCGGCTTCATCTTCCGAGAGGGCGTAGGGATTCGCCGGGTCGATGGTGGGGAAGTTGAGGTCGGGCATCTCGAACTCGCGTCCGTCGATGGTTACGGTGCCTTTCTCGAAGTCGATGTGGTGGAGCAGCTTGCGGTCGTCCATCTTCCATTCGGGATGGCGGTCGATGAGCGCTGCCTCGAGCTTCCACTGTATCACGGAGATAGCCTTGTGCATCTTGGCGATGATGCGGCGGTTCTTGAGCGAGAGCGACGAGTCGCCCGAGGGCACCTTCGGCTCGAAGATGGGGCAGGGGTCGTCGCCGTAGGTCTCGATGGCGAACGTGGCGAGGGGCACGAGGTTGATGCCGTAGCCATCCTCGAGGGTGTTCATGTTGTCGTAGCGCAGCGAGATGCGGAGCACGTTGGCTATGCAGCAGTCGTTGCCGGCGGCGGCACCCATCCAGAGGGCGTCGTGGTTGCCCCACTGTATGTCGTAGTCCTTGTATTTGAGCAGGCTGTCCATAATGATGTGGGCACCCTGTCCGCGGTCGTAGACGTCGCCGAGTATGTGCAGGCGGTCGATGCTCAGCCGCTGGATTACGTTGCAGATGGCAATGATGAAGCTGTCGGCCTGGTCGGTCGAGATGATGGTCTCGATCACGCGGTTGTAGTAGGCGGCCTTCTTCTCGGAGGGGACTTCGTGGAGCAGCTCCTCGATGATGTAGGCAAACTCTTTGGGGAGAGCCTTGCGCACCTTCGAGCGGGTGTATTTGGCCGACACCACCTGCAGCACCTTCACGAGGCGGTGGAGCGTGATGCCGTAGAAGTCGTCGAGGTTCTCCTCGGAGGCGCGGATGTATTCGAGCTTCTTCTCGGGGTAATAGATCAGGGAGCAGAGCTGACGGATCTCGTCGGCACGCATAGTGGTGCCGAAGAGGTCCGTTACCTTGCGCTTGATGTTGCCCGACGCGTTCTTGAGGATGTGGGCGAAAGCCTCGTGCTCACCGTGGATGTCGGCCACGAAGTGCTCCGTGCCTTTCGGCAGGTTGAGGATGGCCTCGAGGTTGATTATCTCGGTGCCGGCCGCCGAGATATTGCCGAACGTCTGCGAGAGGAGCTCAAGCAGACGCATGTCTTTCTCGATGCGGCGCATGTACGAGGGGTTGGGTCGTTTGTTGGTCATGGTATGAGGTCGGATTTCAAGGTATGGGCTGTGTCGTGTGCCTCCGCCGGCTTATTTTTTCTCGGGGTTGGCGAGGAAATGGTTTCCGGTAGCCTTCACGATGTTCTCGTAGTAGCTCTTGTCGGCGTATCCGGGGAACTCGGGGCTGGCGGGGATGTCGTATTCCGTATAGATGAACTTGCCGTTTTCGTCGGTCTTCTTGCGGTTGCCGTCCATGTATTTCACCATGAGGTAGATGGCGAGGTCGCGGTAGGCGTCGGTAGCCTCCTTGGCGATTTCGGCACCCTCCTTGTTGACGGCAGCGGTGAGGGCCGCCATGTCGCCGGCCTTTGCGAGGGCTGCGAGCTCGGCCTCCACTGCGGGGCGGGTCTGCTGGAATTTGTCTTCAAGATTCGACTGCACCTTGCGGATGTCGGGAATCATGTAGTCGTAGCGCTCGTAGGCGGTGTTGGCCACCCAGTTGTTCATCCAGAAGTTGGAGTTCATGTCGAATGTGTTGATGTCGCCGTGGCCGAGCTGGGCGGGCACTTCGGTCATCGAGCAGTAGAAGGGCATGTAGACCGATGTGTTGGTGTCGTCGGTTCCGAACCAGAGCACTCCGCCTACGGGGTCGGGGAGGTCGGCGCGGCTCTGGCTCACGAAGCTCCAGCCGGTCTGCTGCGTGGCAATGGCGCGTTCCATCACGTATTCCTTGCCGTCCACCTCATAGCTCATGGGGCGCCAGCGGTAGGGCACGTGGTAGGGGCCTGCGCCCGGGTCGGAGGTCATGTTGAAGGGGGTGTCCTCGTAGTGGTCGCGCATACGCCACTGCATGTCTTTGAGGCTCACTTTCTTTTCGGGAATCACGTAGAGGGGCATCGGCTCGTCGGAGGTTCCGGCGCACCATGCGTAGTATTTCTCGGTGTCGGGGGCGAAGCGGCGGAAGAAGCTCCACACGCGGGCGTCGCATCCGCGGCGCGTGGCGGGGTCGTGCTTCTCGTAGGCGTCGGCAAACGAGAAGTCCTCGTCCTTGCCGTTGAAGTACCCGCGCTTGCGGGCGAAGGAGATCACGTCCTTAGAATGGAGCACGTTCTTCTTGTCCTTGAAGTTCACCTTGCGGATACGGGGCTCGTTGGCATGGCCTGAGATGGCGTCGTCGGGGATGCGCACGGCAACCCACACGGCACCCTTCTCGGCGCCTTTGCCGATCATCTCGAGCACCCACACCTCGTTGGGGTCGGCGATGGAGAACGACTCGCCCGAGCTGGCGTAGCCGTATTTGTCGACGAGCGAGGTCATCACGTCGATAGCCTCGCGGGCGGTCTTCGAGCGCTCGAGGGCTATCTGGATGAGCGAGCCGTAGTCGATGATGCTGTTGCCGGTAGTGTCGACCAGCTCCTTGTGTCCGCCCCAGGTCGATTCGCCGATGGCCACCTGATGCTCGTTGATGTTGCCCACTACGTTATAGGTCTCTGCCGTCTGGGGAATCTCACCGAGAGGCTTGTTGGTGTCCCATTCTATCACTTTACGCATCTCTCCAGGAGCATGCTTTGCAGCAGGCGTGTGGGTAAGCATTCCGTAGAGGTTGTGGCTGTCGGCGGCGTAGGTTACCATCACCGAGCCGTCGGTGGTGGCTTTTTTACCGGCGATAAGGTTGGTGCAGGCGTCGGCGTGCGGAGCGGCCATGGCGGCTGCGATGGCGGCTGCGAGCGCCAGATGTTTCGTTTTCATAAAGGTAAGTATCTGTTATGATGTTAGTTTGCGTATATAATCAGAGGCGCGGGAACATGGTCTCGCGTCAATACGCCTCAAAATTAGTAATTTATTCCGATTCGGCAAAATTACTCACCTCATAAATGCTCCCTCCGCCCCGCGTAAATTCCCCCGCTCCGCCGACTTTCGATTCGGTCGACGGGAAGAAAGCACTGACCTCGACCCTCAGGAATGTCTGTTTCCCGAGGCGTCGTTCATGACGGCGTTCGTTAATGGTTTAGAGCGCGTCCTTAAGGTCTTATTCGGTAATCTCGAATATCTTTGAGAAATCTTTGTCAAGGTCTACCTCAATTGTGGTCAGCATACGGCCTTTCATAAACTGCGTCCCCACAGGCAGATGATTGTTGTAACCAAGATTATAGATCTCGATTGACCGTTTCCCATGGCCTTTCACATACAAAGTCCATGTCATACTTGTCCTCGGTACGCAGTCAGGCAATGCGTGCAATACAGGAACTGAGTAACCGATTGAAATCACGTCATTTTCCTCAATGGCAAATCCTCTCAGATGTCCTAAATCATACTCGTCCGCATAGTCCAGTCTGACCGACATAAAGCCGTTATCGGCTGAATAATCGACAGCAACCCATTTTCTCAGGAAGTCATAATCCGGTTCTTTCGGGCTGAAATACTCATATTCAAAGGAGTCGAGAGCAGCACCGGTTTCGTTGCCCGGGTCATCCTTCGAGCATGCCACCGCCAATGCCGCCACAATGCATATTGCGGATGCAACCAGTTTCTTTTGCAGTTCTTTCATAAAGCGTTATAAAAGATGAGTGAGTAATCTGAGATTGTCTATTTAGAGTCTCCTCAATGTCTGCATCAATATAATATAGGGGGTGTGATTTCTATTACAGTCGGTTTCTCTTCCTTAATCACAACTTCCCGGTTAAATACGGTGGTTGTCGAGAAATCGTAGTCAACCTCCTCTTCATAAGGATTTATGTAAGGCGTCAATTTTTTAATACACACATTGTATGCACCCTCCTTGAAGTTGTCAATCTTTGCGCTGACGTCTGCACGGCAATAGCAATCCGCAGCGTATGCTGTCTGGACGAGTGTGAACGTCAGGTCACTGCCTTCACATTCTATCTTCACTTCGATGTCCCTGAAGCCGCAATTGAGCATTATGTCGTTAATGTCAAATGCCAGCATATTGCCCGACAATGCGAACGTCAGCACAGTCTTATCTGCCTCTTCATCAGAACGTGTGGCTGAGCTTGCCGGCCATTCACCCCTGCAACCTGAATGAACCACATCGACTATTTCCGGAATTTTCGATTCCAACTCATGGGTCGAGTTGCAAGAACACGCTCCCAACGCAATCAATATTGTTGCGATTATGATTTTAATGGTTGTCTTCATCTCATTAGTTTTTCAGTCGTAACTTCTACAGGTTAACGTTGTACGCGTTTTGAGGCGTGGGCTGTTATATGGCGCAAAGATAAGTCAATTAGTCGAATTATCCAAATATTATGTACAAAAACAGATAACTTTTAAATAAATCATCTCAAATCACAGGTTTTTTCATACCAGTTTGCTAACAATGCCTTTCTCGTGATTTGCGAAAGCGGCGTTTTTTGCTTAACTTTGCAATTTGCTACGACATTTCGGGCCTGACGCCCGACAAGTATATCAAATTAATGGACGACAACAAGCCATATATCGTCTCGGCGCGGAAGTACCGGCCGGCGACTTTCGCCTCCGTGGTCGGACAGAAGGCCCTGACATCGACCCTCAAGAATGCCTGCTCCTCGGGCCGCGTGGCTCAGGCTTACCTCTTCTGCGGTCCGCGCGGAGTCGGCAAGACTTCGTGTGCCCGCATCTTTGCAAAGACCCTCAACTGCCTCAATCTCACCCCCGACGGCGAGGCGTGTGGCGAGTGCGAGGCCTGCCGCGCCGCCGACCGTGGCAACTCGTTCAATCTGCTTGAACTCGACGCGGCGTCAAACAACTCGGTGAACGACATCCGCGACATCACCGACCAGGTGAACGTGCCGCCGCAGAAAGGACGCTACCGCGTGTTTATCATCGACGAGGTCCACATGCTCTCGTCGGCGGCTTTCAACGCATTCCTCAAAACTCTTGAGGAGCCGCCCAAGCACGTGGTCTTCATCCTCGCGACTACCGAAAAGCACAAGATTCTGCCTACTATCCTCAGCCGTTGCCAGGTGTACGACTTCAAGCGTATCACTGTCGACGACATGGTGGAGCATCTCCGCTCCGTGGCCGCCGCCGAGGGTATCGAGGCCGAAGACGAGGCGCTCGACGTGATAGCCCAGAAGGCCGACGGCGCCATGCGCGATGCCCTCTCCATTTTCGACCAGGTGGCGGCCTCGTGCATGGGCCACATCACCTACGCCGGTGCCATCGCCAACCTCAATGTGCTCGACTACGACTATTATTTCCGCCTTGCCGACGCTTTCGAGGCAGGCGACGTGGGGAGCGCGCTGCTCATCTACAACGAGGTGCGCGACAAGGGGTTCGACTCCCTCTTCTTCGTCGGAGGCCTGGCCCGCCACCTGCGCGACCTCATGGTGGCCGCCGACCAGCGCACCGTGCAGCTCCTCGAGGCGAGCAAGAGCGTGGCCGAACGCTATTGCCGGCAGGCCGCACTGTTCAGCCCGGCGTGGTACTACCATGCCCTCAACATCCTCAACGAATGCGACGTGAACTATCGCACCACGGCCAGCAAGCAGCTCGTCGTGGAGCTGGCTCTCGTGAAGATATGCGCTCTGCGCAACGCCGCCATGCGCGAGCCGATGGCTCCTCCGCCCCCGTCGGCCGCGCCGGCGCCCAAGCCCGAATCGCGTCCCGCCGCGCCTCAGCAGTCGCAGCCGGCACGTCCTCAGCCCGCGCCGCAGTCTTCTCCGCAGCCGCGTCCTTCGGCTCCGCAGCCGCAGGCTCATCAGCAGGCAGCTCCGCGCACGGCTCCGCGCGCCGTGGCTCCGCGTGCGGCGGCACGCCCCGCGACAGCTGCTCCCCGCGCGTCGGCAGGTGGACCCGTGGCTCCGGCTCTCGGTGTGCGCCTCCACGACGACGCTCCCGAGGGGGAGGGCGATGCCCCCGGCCCTGCCCGGCAGGATAAGCCGGCCGCCGCTGCCGAACGTCCCATCACCCGGGACTCGCTCATGGAGGCCTGGACGCAGTTTACCGTCAGCCATCCCGAACACAAGATTGTGGTCAACACGATGACATCCGCCGTGCCCGAATGTGTGGAAGGGGGAGTCTACGCCATCCATGTGGCCAACGAGGGGCAGCGGCGCCAGTTTGACGCCGTGATGCCGCAGCTCGTCGGCTTCATGCGCGAGCGCCTGCACAACAGCTCGTTCGTGCTGAAGGTGAATCTGATGGAGGCCGACAGCTCACACAGGCAGCTCACGCCCCGTGAGTTTCTGACAAAGGCTGTAACCGAAAACGCTCCGCTCAGCCATCTGATGGATGTGCTCGACGCCGAGCTTTGCTGACTTTCGCGAGTTATTTAACGTATAGACAGTTGTTGTGAATTTCCGCACCGAATACCGTCCCGCGATCAGTAGCCTGGAGCTTGACCCGCAACGCCCCGCGCTGCTCCTCGGCTCATGCTTTGCCGACAATGTCGGGCGAAGGATGCGCCGCAGCCTGTGGGATGCCACGGTCAATCCCTGCGGCACGCTCTTCAATCCCCTTTCGATGGCTGCGGCCGTAGGTTTCGCCCTCGGCGACGCAGTGCCCTCGGCTCCCTGGCCCGACGCCGACGGGATATGGAGGAGCTGGGACTTCCCGACGCAGTTTGCCGACACTTCAGTCGAGGGTTGTCGCGAGAAGTGTCTCCGGGCGGTCGATGCCCTGCGCGAAGCCCTCACGCGCTCCCGGCTCCTCGTGGCCACTTTCGGCACCTCTATAATCTACACTCTCGCCTCGCAGCCGGGCCGCGTCGTGGCCAACTGCCATAAGCAGCCGGCCCGCCTTTTCGAAACCCGCAGGGTGCCGGCCGCGGAGACAGCCCGGATATGGATAAGCCTGATAGAGCGGATAAGGGAGGTGAATCCCGACCTCGACGTGGTGATTACCGTCAGCCCCGTGCGCCACGTGAAGGACGGATTCGCACGCAACGCCCGTTCAAAAGCCGAGCTTCTCCTCGCCGCCGAAATGATAGAGGGGGCCACTGAACGCTGCGCCTACTTCCCGGCGTTCGAGATTATGACCGACGACCTCCGCGACTATCGCTTCTACGCCGCCGACATGGTGCACCCCTCGGCCGAGGCGGAGGAATACATTTTCGAGAAATTCTGCGAGACATTCATCCCGGAGGCAGGGCGCCGTCTGCTCCGCGAGGGCGTTGCGCTTGCCCGCCTCTGCGCCCACCGGCCGCTTCTCGCCGGTTCGGCTCCGGCCGTGGCCCATGCGCGCCTCGCGGCCGAAGCCGTGGCCCGCTGGCGGACTGAACACCCAGGGATGATCACACCCGAAACAACGGATATATATGACTGACAGCCAACTCTCAGAGATGCTCCGCAATCCCTTCCCTGACGCCGATTCCGGAAGGGGAGTGGTGATAGCCGGCCCGTGCAGTGCCGAGACCGAGGAGCAGGTGATGTCGACCGCGCGCCAGCTCGCCGACGCCGGAGTAGGCATCTTCCGCGCCGGAATATGGAAACCGCGCACCAAGCCCGGCAACTTCGAGGGGGTCGGAGCGCGCGGACTCGCGTGGCTCCGCAAGGTGAAGGCCGCCACAGGGATGAAGACCGCCACCGAGGTGGCCACTCGCGCCCACGTGGCCGCCGCCCTCCGCGCCGGAGTCGACTATCTGTGGATCGGGGCGCGCACCACAGGCAACCCGTTCGCCGTCGACGAGATAGCCGCCGCCCTGAAATCCGCACCGGATACCCCCGTGCTCGTCAAGAACCCCGTGGGACCCGACCTCGAGGCATGGATCGGCGCCCTGCAGCGCCTCGCAGCCGCCGGTATCACGCGCCTCGCGGCCGTGCACCGGGGCTTCAGCCGTTTCGGCCCCTCACCCTATCGCAACGAGCCGGAATGGCGCATCCCCATCGAGCTTCACCGCCGCCTCCCCGGCCTCCCCATTCTGGTCGACCCCTCCCACATCGGCGGCTCGCGGGAGCTTGTGGCTCCTCTCGCGCAGGAAGCCCTCGACCTCCATTTCAGCGGACTGATGATAGAGAGCCACTGCAATCCGGCTTGCGCCTGGAGCGACGCCGGCCAGCAGCTTCTCCCCGCCGACCTCGCCAGTCTGCTCTCCTCGCTCGTGCCCCGGCGCGGCGACGCCCCGTCGGAGAAGCTCGACATGCTGCGCGCCGGCATCGACGCCATCGACACGCAGCTTCTCGCCCTGCTCCGCCGGCGCATGGACGCC
This sequence comes from uncultured Porphyromonadaceae bacterium, assembly GCA_945873625.1. GTDB lineage: Bacteria > Bacteroidota > Bacteroidia > Bacteroidales > Muribaculaceae > Lepagella. Next base: position 31,282 of record CAMCDS010000009.1, read on the forward strand.
TCGCTCGAAATCGGCGACTACAAGCGGCTACACGCCATGCCCGTAGTGCAGGAGAAACGCTACAAGGCCCTGATGGAGGAACGCGTGGCCCAGGGAGAGGCGCAGGGTCTCTCGGCCGGCTTCCTCAGGGAGCTTTTCCAGACCATCCATGCCGAATCGGTGAGGGTGCAGACGCAGTCCGAACCGAAGGCGTGATTTTAAGGAACGGGGTCTGTATAAGCCTCGATTTTACTTATTTTTATATAAAATTTATTAAAATATTTGGAAAAGTTCCGAATATTTCGCAATGTTGCACCCTAACGCGCTATTGGCGATGAATGGCCCGCTTATTCATCATCTTTATCGGAGATTCACTGACTATTAATACTTTTATAAAAAAAACTACAAACTGCTTTCCGCAGCCCTGGCACTCGGTTGCCTCGGCGCTTCGGCCCAGAGCGTAACGGTGGTGCTTGAAGGCAAATCGGAAGCCGGTCTCGACGTGAAGGTTACCTTCAAGGGCAAACCCGCCCTCTTCAACTTCTGCGACAACGACAAGTCGGAAGTGAAGCGCCCCTGGTCGACCCTCACCGAAAACTATAAGCTCAACTTCACGGCCAACACCGCCGGCATCTACTTCAGGGATGATCCCTCCATCGTGGAGAACCTCAACACCTACACCCTCTGGATCACCGACCTCGACATGGACAAAGGCGACTACTTCCAGTTCCAGTTCATGACCTCGGCCGACAATATCGCCGACGGCACCTATACCGTGGCCACCACGTTTGCCGACAATACCATCCTTCCCGGATGGCTCGGCTACGGCGGCGACATCTGCGGCTCGTGGTTTGCCGACATGAACACCGCCCAGGAGGGCGTAGCTACCGTAGTGGCTCCCGTAACCGAAGGTACGTTCACCGTCTCCACCGAAGGCGATCTCCGCAAGATTGTCTTCAACCTCAAGGACGACAACGGCAAGACCATCACCGGCGAGTTCAAGGGTCTGCTTGTGGACGGCGACGAAATGCAGGCACCCCAAAAATCCAAGATTGCCAAGAAACCCCGCCTTTCCGTAAAGAAATAAACCACCGGTTTACCGACAATAAAAATCCCCGGGCTTCGCTCACGAAGCCCGGGGATTTTTATTGGATGCGGTTGTCGCAGGGTCAGCGCACTTCTGGTGATTCTTACTGATTGTGTTGCGGACCGGGATGAGATAAATATCAGGCGCGGTAGCGGATGGAGCGGCGCTCGGTGCGTCTGACTGTGTGGTTTCTCTTTTGCCCTTCGTCGGTGGCTTCGATGGTGTCGGTGGCTATGCGCTCCGTCCAGTTGCCGTGGCTGTCGCGTGCGGTGTATTCGTAGGTCGAGGTGGCGGTCGATTCGTAGCCCGGTTCCGACGAGGTGGTAACGCTCTTCACAAGCTCGCCGTCGGGGCCGTAATGGTTCACGGTGTAGCTCTGCGCCTCCCATCCGCTAATCTCCTGCGAATGGATGCGTCCCTGCTCGTCCCAGACGTATGTCTCCCGATAGTCGGTGTCGCTGTCGGTCATCTGCGGATGGGTGCGGGAGTAGGCCGTGATGCGTCCCTGGTCGTCGCGTTCTATTCTGAGTATGTAGTCGGCTTCGCCCGTGGCCTTGGCCGGGAGGTTCTCACCCTTGGCGTTGTAGGCGAACTCTGCTCCCTCGGCAAGGATGCGTTTCCCGTCGAGCGTGTAGTATGAATAATATGCGCTGATGCGGCCCTCGGGGTTGAACCGAATGCTGTCGGAGTTGACGTTTGCCGGGTCTTCGTCGGAGGTGTAGACCGTCGCGACGCTTTCCACGTTCCCCTTGAGGTCTTTCCATACGAGGTCGGGGGTGGAAAACGTTTCGGCTTCGGGCACGGCTTCGGCTATCGAGTCGGAGTCGGCCTGTGCGGCGTCCTGTCTCCCCTGTCCGCATCCCGATGCGAGGATGAGGATAATGGCAGCGTGGGAGAGGACTTTGAATCGGGTGGTGTGTCGCATGATGCAGAATTTTAGTGGTGTGCAAATGTAAGAATAAAGAGCGATGAAAACCGGTTGCGCTGAGTTAAAAATATTTAAATAATGCGAATTTAGGTTAATTTTACTTCAAATCCGGGCAGTGGGGGATGTTCATTAGTGCGCGGCCGCGAAATATTATGTATCTTTGCAAAAGAATTCCGGAGGGGACGCAAGTCTCCTCCCTCTTTTTGCATAGAATATCAGATGATAGACCGCGAAACGCTGGGCTCGTTCATCACGGGCTGGCTCGAAGAGCGGGGTTGCTTTCTTACTGATTTGAAAGTAACTCCCGACAATCATATAACAGTGGAAATCGACAGTCTCGATCCCGTCGACATCGACCTCTGCGTGGCTCTTACGCGCGCCTTGGAGGGGGAGTTTGACCGTGATAAGGAAGACTATGAGCTGGAGGTAGGCTCGGCGGGGCTGACGTCGCCGCTGAAGGTGCCGATGCAGTATCAGAAGTATCTGGGTCAGGACATGGAGGTGCTGACGGCCGACGGGCGCAAGCTCTACGGCGTGCTGCTGGCAGCCGATGCCGACGGCTTCACGCTGCGCACCGAGCGGAAGGTGAAGCCCGAAGGGGCGAAGCGTCCGGTGGTGGAGCAGGTCGACGAGCGGTTCGGATATTCCGATGTGAAATATTGCAGGTATGATCTGAAGTTCTGAGGCCCGGCCCGGTGCCGCCCGGACGAACCGACAGGTAAATATTCAACTTAAAAGGAGTAAGTGGCTTTTGAACTGCTGTTCAATCTGAACACTTGCTCAAAACCCAAACAGAAACCAGGTCCGCCTCCCCAGGGACGGCGGCTTACATATAAGATATGGCAAAAAAAGCGGAGACAGTAAACATGGTCGACCGGTTCGCTGAGTTCAAGGAGCTCAAGAATATCGACAAGACCACAATGATAAGCGTGCTCGAAGAGTCGTTTCGCAACGTTCTGGCCAAGATGTTCGGCAGCGACGAGAACTTCGACGTCATCATGAACCCCGACAAAGGCGACTGCGAGATTTATCAGAACCTCGAGGTGGTGGCCGACGGCGATGTGGACAACAAGGATAAGGAAATCGGACTCATCGAGGCGCGCGAGATCGACCCGGAATGTGAGATAGGCGAGGATGTGGCCAAGCGCATCTACTTCGAGAAATTCGGACGCCGCGCAATCCTCAACCTTCGCCAGACGCTGCAGTCGAAGATTCTCGACCTGCAGAAAGACGCAATATATTCGAAATTCAAGGAGCTCGAAGGCGAAATCATCACCGGCGAGGTGCATCAGATATGGAAGCGCGAGATGCTTCTTCTCGACGACGACCAGAACGAACTCCTCATGCCGAAGGAGGAGCAGATACCCAGCGACTTCTTCCATAAGGGCGACCTGGTGCGTGCCGTCGTGAAACGCGTCGACAACACCAACAACAACCCGAAGGTGATTGTCAGCCGCACCGACGAGCGCTTCCTGCGCCGCCTCTTCGAGCAGGAGGTGCCTGAGATTCACGACGGCCTCATCACCATCCGCGCAGTGGCCCGCGTGCCGGGCGAGCGCGCCAAAATAGCCGTGGAGAGCTACGACGACCGCATCGACCCCGTAGGCGCCTGCGTAGGCGTGAAGGGAAGCCGCATCCACGGCATCGTGCGCGAGCTCAAGAACGAGAATATCGACGTAATCCCCTTCACCAACAACCAGCAGCTCTTCATCCAGCGTGCCCTCAGTCCCGCCAAGGTAAGCTCTATCCGTCTCAACGAGGAGGAGCGCAAGGCCGAGGTGTTCCTGCATCCCGACGAGGTGTCGCTCGCCATCGGCAAGGGCGGCCTCAACATACGCCTGGCCACGATGCTCACCGGATATACCATCGACGTCTACCGCGACATACCTGAAGGCGAGGAAGACATCTACCTCGACGAGTTCCGCGACGAAATCGACGACTGGGTGGTGGAGGCCCTCAAGAACCTCGGCCTCAGCACCGCAAAGGCCGTGCTCAACGCCAGTCCGGAACTTCTCGAACAGGCCGACCTCGAAGATGCCACCTTACAGCACGTAATGGACGTGCTCCGCGCCGAATTCGACGACTGACCGCCGCCGGACTTGTTCCGGCAGCCTGCAAGCAGGGCCATCCGCCTGACAGAAGAAGAGAGGGTGGTTCCAGATATTCAAACTACCCTCAACACAAGAATTTGAAAATCAATCTATGCCAATCAAGATAAATAAAATAGCAAAAGAGCTCAATGTCGGGGTCAGCACCGCCGCCGAATTTCTGCGCAAGCATAACTTCGAGGTAGACGACAACCCCAACGCGCGTATCGCGGATGAAGCCGTCGACCTGCTTCGCAAAGAATACAGCAAAGACAAAGACATGAAGGCCGGTGCCGACATCTTTACCAACACCCGCAACGCAGGCAAGCAGCGCACCAAGACTGAGGCTAAGCCCAAGCATGAGGAGGTGAAGACCGAAGCCCCCGGTGCCGTCGGACTGAAAGTGCTCGGCAAGATCGACCTCGCCACCGGAAAGCCGGTAGAAGAGCCGAAGCCCGCACCCAATCCGGAACCCAAACCCGAGCCGAAGCCTGAGCCGAAACCCGAGCCGAAACCCGAGCCGAAACCGGAACCGAAACCGGAATCCAAGCCGGAACCGAAACCCGAGCCCAAGGCAGAACCGAAGCCCGAACCGAAACCTGAGCCCAAGGCAGAACCGAAGCCTGAGCCCAAGCCTGAGCCCAAGCCGGAACCCAAGGCAGAGCCCAAACCTGAGCCCGAGGCCGAGACACAAAAGCCGGCCGAGGAGCCGGCCGAGGAGCCTGAGGCTGCCGGCGACGGAGTGTTCCGTCTCAATGCCCCTTCGAGCGGCATTAAGCTGAAAGTGGTAGACAAAATCGACCTTTCGGCCCTCAACCAGAACACCCGCCCGAAGAAGAAGAGCAAGGAGGAGCGTCGCCGCGAGCGCAACGGACGCAGCGGAGCCGCTGCCGCGCCCGGTGCGGCAGGTGCCGGCGCAGCAGCCGGCGCATCGGCCGACCGCAAGAAGCGCAAACGCATAGGCAAGGAGAAGATCGACATCGAGAAGGCCGGCGCTCAGGCAGCCAAGGGTGGCGACGGACGCAATGCCCAGCAGCCTCAGGGTCAGGGCAAGCCGGGCGACCGCAATCAGCGTCGTGACCGCAACGACCGTCCCGGCAACGACCGCGGAGCAAAGCGCGGAGCAAAGCGCCCCGTGAAGGCTGAGATCAACAGCGAGGACGTGCAGCGTCAGGTAAAGGAGACGCTTGCCCGCCTCACCAACAAGACTACCAAGAAGAGCGTGAAATGGCGCAAGGAGAAGCGCGAGGAGATGCACCACCGCGAGATGGTCAACGCCGAGCGCGAAGCCGCCGAAAGCCGCATAATCAAGATAACCGAGTTCGTTACGGCCAACGACCTCGCCCAGCTCATGGACGTGCCTGTCAACAACATCATCGCCACCTGCATGAACCTTGGCGTGATGGTGTCGATCAACCAGCGTCTCGATGCCGAGACCATCAACATCGTGGCCGAAGAGTTCGGATTCTCCACCGAGTATGTGAGCGCCGACGTATCGGAGGCCATCGCCACTGTCGAGGATTCGGAGGAAGACCTCGAGAGCCGTCCGCCGATCGTTACCGTAATGGGACACGTGGACCACGGCAAGACCTCGCTGCTCGACTATATCCGCAAGGCAAACGTGATCGCCGGCGAGGCCGGTGGCATCACGCAGCACATCGGTGCCTACAACGTGAAGCTGGCCGACGGACGCCACATCACGTTCCTCGACACTCCGGGCCATGAGGCCTTCACCGCCATGCGTGCCCGCGGAGCCAAGGTTACCGACCTTGCGATCATCATTGTGGCCGCCGACGACGACGTGATGCCCCAGACCATCGAGGCTATCAACCACGCCTCGGCCGCCGGAGTGCCCATCGTGTTTGCAATCAACAAGATAGATAAGCCTACCGCCAACCCCGACAAGATCAAGGAGGAGCTGGCCGGCATGAACTACCTCGTGGAGGAATGGGGCGGCAAATACCAGTCGCAGGACATCTCCGCCAAGAAGGGCATCGGTGTCGACGAACTGATGGAGAAGGTGCTCCTCGAGGCCGAGATGCTCGACCTCAAGGCCAACCCCAACCGCGCCGCCATAGGCTCGGTTATCGAGTCGAGCCTCGACAAGGGACGCGGCTACGTGGCCACCGTGCTCGTGCAGAACGGCACGCTCAAGGTGGGCGACGTGGTGCTCGCCGGTACCCACTACGGCAAGATAAAGGCGATGTTCAATGAGCGCAACCAGCGCGTCAAGGAGGCCGGTCCCTCCACCCCGGTGCTCATCCTCGGCCTCAACGGCGCACCGACGGCCGGCGACACCTTCAATGTGCTCGAGACCGAGCAGGAGGCCCGCGAGATCGCCGGCAAGCGCGAGCAGCTGCAGCGCGAGATGGGTCTGCGCACCAAGAAGCGCGTCGGGCTCGAGGAACTCGGACGCCGCCGCGCGCTCGACGACTTCCACGAGCTCAACCTCGTGGTCAAGGGCGACGTCGACGGCTCGATCGAGGCTCTTTCCGACTCGCTCATCAAGCTCTCGACCCCCGAGGTGCAGGTCAACGTGCTCCACAAGGGCGTCGGCGCCATCTCGGAGAGCGACGTTACCCTCGCCGCGGCATCCAACGCCATCATCATCGGCTTCCAGGTGCGCCCCTCGGGCGCTGCCCGCAAGGAGGCCGAGAAGGAGGGCGTGGAAATCCGCCTCTATTCTGTGATCTACAAGGCTATAGAGGAGGTGAAAGACGCCATGGAAGGTATGCTCGCCCCCGAAATCAGGGAGGAAATCACAGGCAACGCCGAAGTGCTCCAGACCTATCATATCTCGAAGGTCGGCACCATCGCCGGTGCAATCGTGCGCGACGGAAAGATCAAGCGCACGAGCAAGGTGCGCCTCATCCGCGACGGCATCGTGGTCTATTCCGGAGAGCTCGGCTCTCTCAAGCGCTTCAAGGACGACGTCAAGGAGGTGGTGTCGGGCTACGACTGCGGCCTCTCGATCCAGGGCTACAACGATGTGCGTGAAGGCGACATCATCGAGGCCTACGAGGAAGTGGCTGTCAAGAAGACCCTCTGACCCTCCCGAGCAGATAAAGAAACATATTCCCGGACTAAGGCGGGCACGGATTCCCGTGTCCGCCTTATTCAATCCGGTCTCAATTCGCATACATACAGTAGATTACCGCAATGGCTTACTACATAATCAACATAGGCTCGAACCTCGGCGACCGTCGCCTCAACCTCTCGCGCGCCATGCGTGCGGTGGGGATGGAGTTCGGCGACTTCGAGATGTCTCACGCCGTGGAGTCGGCTCCCTTCGGATTCGAGTCGGCCCATAAGTTCCTCAACCTCTCGATGCTCTTCCAGAGCGACCTCGAACCGCAGGAGGTGCTCGAGCGTCTTCAGAAGATAGAGCGGGCCATCTCGCCCGACTCGCACCGCAATCCCGACGGCAGCTATCGCGATCGCCTGATCGACATCGACATGATTGCCGTCGACGACCGGGTGATAGACACGCCTACGCTCAAAGTGCCCCATCCGGGTCTGCCCGAGCGTCGCTTCTTCCTCACTCCCCTCATGGAGATAGCCCCGCAGTGGAAGCACCCCGTAAGCGGACTGACTGCCCGCCAGATGCTCGCGCTCCTTCCCCCGGAACCCTCGCCTGCCGACGAAGAAGATGAGAAGTGAGGCCGATTTCCTGGTAGCGTTCCATAAGGGACGTGTGCTCATAGCCCCCGATGGCGAAGGGGCGTGGCGCCTCGTGCGCCCCGGGGAAGTGGCGCTGGCCGAACGGGCGGCCGAATCCCTTTTCCGTTTCGACCGTCCCCTGTCGGCCGAGGCCCTCATGCTCAGCGACGAGGAGGCCGAAGCCGTCGACGGAAACAGCTTCCGTCTCGTGCCCCTGCGCGAGACGTCGGTGATGCTCCCCTCCGCCCACTACACCGCCGCCGCCAAGAGCGCTGAGCTGATGCACTGGGACTCCACCACACGCTTCTGCGGCTCGTGCGGAGCCCCCATGCGCCGCAACACCGAGATAAGCAAGCTCTGCACCGCCTGCGGCCGCGAGATATGGCCCTCGCTCTCGCCCGCGGCCATCGTGCTCGTGCGTCGGGGCGACGAGGCCCTGCTGGTCCACGCCAAGACCTTCTCACGCCCCTTCTACGGCCTTGTAGCCGGATTTGTGGAGACGGGCGAGAGCATTGAGGAGACGGTGGTGCGCGAAGTGAAGGAGGAGACTAACCTCGAGATACGCAACATCCGCTATTTCGGTTCGCAGACATGGCCCTTCCCCGCCCAGCTGATGGTAGGCTTCACGGCCGACTATGCCGGCGGCGAGCTGCGCTTTGCCGACGGCGAGCTGACCTCGGGAGGATTCTTCAGCCGCGACGCTCTGCCCCTCATTCCCGGTCCCCCCTCGATAGCGCGCCGGATGATAGACGCATGGCTTGCAGAGGCAGAGCCGGGCGGCCGCGCCGGCGAGGAATGACTTGCGGCAGCAAATAAATTTTGACAAACCGAAAAAAAGAATTACCTTTGCAGACGCAAAGAAGTCCGCGCGCGGCAGCCTGAAGGCAGCCGACGGATAAGCCCTGATGGCGGAATCGGTAGACGCGTCGGTCTCAAACACCGATGGAGCAATCCGTGCCGGTTCGACCCCGGCTCAGGGTACTGAACTGAGGATTCTCGTTTTGGGAGTCCTCTTTTCTTTTACCTGCCCCTCTTAACTTACTGGTCTGCTCATAGATAAGCTCCAGTACCTTGTTGCATGAGTTGGTTCTAAGGTGCTTATTGTTTGTTATCTCTAAAATTTGAGATAGAAAATCTGGTATCTAATTTTTTTGCAAAAATTTGAGATAACGATTTTTTTATTGTAATTTTGTGAAAAATTTGCGATATGATAAATTTGGAGACATTTAATGCAGGGCATTACGAAGATGGATATGGCTATAAGTACTTTGTACCTAATCATATCAATCAAGAATGGACATGGAACGATTCCACAATCAACCATTTATTGGAAAAAGCAGCCTTGAAATTAGGTGAACTAAACTCTTTTTCCAAACTTGTTCCAAACATAGATTTATTCATACAATTGCATGTAACAAAAGAAGCTGTCGTTTCAAGTCGCATTGAAGGCACCCAAACAAGAATGGATGAAGCTCTACTTCCCGAAACAGAGATTCAATTGGAAAGAAGAGATGACTGGAAAGAAGTTCAAAACTATATTAAAGCGATTAATGAAGCCATCAAAAGTTTAGAAATCTTCCCTATTTCAAGCAGACTGATTCGCAATACTCACAAGCTTTTGTTGAATAGTGTTCGGGGCGAACACAAACTTCCTGGAGAGTTCCGAACAAGTCAGAATTGGATTGGCGGTAAATCTCTTGCTGATGCCAAGTTTATTCCGCCTACTCATCAACTTATTGGAGATTTGATGAGTGATCTTGAGAAATTCCTAAACAATGATCAAATTCATCTCCCATCCTTGCTAAAGATAGCCATTGCGCATTATCAATTTGAAACGATACACCCATTCTTAGATGGCAATGGACGTATCGGTCGCTTGTTGATTACTCTCTTTCTCGTTAAAGAAAATGTATTGGACATGCCATTGCTATACCTATCAACATTCTTCGAGAATCCCAAAGACCTTTATTACGATAATCTTTCTTCGATTCGTACAAAGAATGATATGACACAATGGATTAAATACTTTCTTGTTGGTATAGAGCAGACCGCAACTAAAGCAGTTGAAACATTATCTTCAATATTGCGTTTCAAAAGTGAGGCTGAGGATTTAATAAGGTCCTCTTATCGTAGTCGCTCTACAAATGCTATCAGATTACTTCATCGGCTTATGCAAAACCCATACATAACCGTTGACACCGCCGCTTCCATTTGTGGTATAACGTATAATTCAGCTAATACTCTTGTTAAAATGATGACAAAAGATAATTTATTGTTGGAAGTCACAGGCCAAAGCAGAAACAGATTATACGTTTGCAAATCTTATCTATCGCTATTTGACTAATCTGTTAAGTTCTACTAATTCTGGGTTCGCCTGGGTTCGGAATCCAATGACGCATTTCCCACAATCGGTCGAGGTCGGCCAAAATCGGTTCTAATACGGCACGGTTGGGGGGTACACGAAAGGGAACCTTCCTCAGGAGGGTTCCCTTTCGGCGCATCTGTGGGGGCGGCAACAGTCGCCGCGGGGCACGCTGAAGCGCGCCGCTGGAGCCGGACGGCTTGCGCCCCGGAACCCGCGAGGGAAATATCTAAATAAGGAGCTCGCGAGGGGAGTATATAAATAAAAGGAGCGGCTGCTTCGCCTGATGAAAGGGAAGCAGCCGCTTTTGTTATGGAGGTGTAGGTGTTTGGAATCAGTCGATTTCTTCGTCAGCCTCGTAGCCGCCCATCTCGCGGATGGCGTTCTTCAGCATCACGTACTGCTGGAAGAGGTGGTTGACGGGCACTTCGCCCTCGGTGTAGTCGTGCATCGGGCTCTTGAGGAAGAAGCTCAGGAAGCGCTGGATGCCGTAGCGTCCGTCGCGGGCTGCGAGGTCGCTTAGGAGCACGAGGTCGAGGCAGAGGGGAGCGGCGAGGATCGAGTCGCGGCAGAGGAAGTTGATCTTGATCTGCATGGGATAGTTCATCCAGCCGAAGATGTCGATGTTGTCCCAGCCCTCCTTGTTGTCGTTGCGCGGGGGATAGTAGTTGATGCGCACCTTGTGGTAGTACTGGGTGTCTTCGTCGTTGCCGTGGCCATAGAGGTCGGGCTGGTTTTCGGGCACGAGAATCGACTCAAGCGTGGAGAGCTTGCTGACCTCCTTGGTGCGGAAGTTGGCGGGCTCGTCGAGCACGAGGCCGTCGCGGTTGCCGAGGATGTTGGTCGAGAACCATCCGCTGAGGCCGAGGCAACGGGTGCCGATGATGGGGGCGAAGCCCGACTTCACGAGGGTCTGACCGGTCTTGAAGTCCTTGCCTGCGATGGGCATGCGGGTCTTCTCGGAGAGCTCCCACATTGCGGGGATGTCGACAGTGGTGTTGGGTGCGCCCATGATGAAGGGGCATCCTTCGCTGAGGGCGGCGTAGGCATAGCACATCGAGGGGGCAACGTGCTCCTTGTCGTCGGCCTTCATGGCCTCTTCGAGAGCGGCGAGGGTGCCGTGGATCTTCTCGTCGACGGGAACGTAAACCTCAGTGGAGGCAGCCCAGAGGACAACGACGCGCTCCACGCCGGTCTCGGCCTTGAAGCGGCGGATGTCTTCGCGCAGGCGCTCGGTCATCTCCCAGCGGGTGATGTCGCCCATGATGTTGTCGCCGTTGAGGCGCTTTGCGTAGTTGTGGTCGAAGGCGGCCTTCATCGGCTTGATGGCGATGAGCTCATCCTTCACCGGCTCGATGTCTTTCTCTTTGAGCACCTCGGCGTTGATGGCCGACTCGTAGGCGTTGGCAGGGAATACGTCCCATGCGCCGAACACGATGTCGTCGAGCGAAGCCAGAGGCACGATGTCTTTATAGTGGAGGTATTTCTTTTCGGCGCCGCGACCCACACGGATTTTGTCGTACTGGGTCATGGAGCCGACGGGTTTGGCGAGGCCTTTGCGTGTCATGAAGACACCGGTCATGAAAGTAGTGGTAACGGCGCCGAGGCCTACCACGAGAACACCTAACTTGCCATTAGGCTTTTTAGCAGTTGGAGTTGCCATTTTCTTAATGTTCTAATTTACTTTTTTATTGTCGGTTGTTGTTTTCAGGCCGCTCCGGCCGGCGACGCCGATGAGAGATGCGGCGCGAGTCGGGAGCCCGGAAATCGCACCCCGACGGGAGGCCGGGGCGAAATTCGGCTCAAAAGTAGACACTTTTTTGCAATTGACAAAACATTTTTCAAAAAAACTTTATCGACCCCCTGTTAATAAATATTTAGAATGGTAATATTTAGTTAAAATAGGTTAATTCAACACCAAATAACATCTAAAAATGTGAATAAAACCAAACGAAGCATAATCAGTTTTTTGCGTCTCAATCCCTTTGTCGCGCCATGCAGGCGGGGCTTCGGGCGGAGAGGCGCGAAAGAGGCGGCGCTGCAAACGGGCGTCGGCAGATTGACCCGAAGGTGATAAAAAGCGTTGGTCAGATTTGCTGATTAGGGGATTATTGACTAATTTTGTGCCTCGGAAAATTTTTATCGATAAATAATATACCGCATCATGAAAAATTTGAACCTTAAAGCCCTGGCGGGCGTGTTCGGAATGGCAGCCGTATGCCTTTCGGCCTCGGCCGACGCCCCGGGCTCGCCCCGATGGCTGCGCGACGTGGCAATATCGCCTGACGGAAAGACTGTGGCCTTCACCTATAAGGGCGACATCTTCACAGTGCCCGTGGCCGGTGGCAGCGCGCGCCAGCTCACGTCGAACCCCGCCTACGAGTCGGCTCCCGTGTGGAGCCCCGACGGACAGCGCCTCGCCTTCCGCAGCAACCGCGAAGGCTCCGACGACATCTTCGTGGTCGACGCCAAAGGGGGTACGCCCCGCCGAATAACCACGGCCAGCACCCACGAGACCCCCATCGCCTTCGCCGACAACTCGCGCCTGCTCTTCATCACCTCGGGAATGCCCTCGCAGCAGACGAGCCGCGGACCCTGGCTGACGCAGACCTACGTGGTGAACGTCGACGTAGAGAACGCCCGTCCGCAGCTCTACCTCTCCGTGCCCATGTCGGCAGCAAGCGTCGACGCAAAGGGCCGCATGCTTTATCAGGACCGCAAAGGATTCGAAAACCAGTATCGCAAGCACGAACGCTCGTCGGGTACGGCCGACATCTGGCTCTACGACGCCGGCAAGTTTACCAAGCTCACTGACTTCAACGGCCACGACCTCAACCCCGTATGGGCGGCCGACGGCAGCGGCTTCTTCTTCATCAGCGAGGAAGACGGCACGCTCAACGTATATAAGAGCTCGGCCGACGGCAAGAGCAAGACTCGCCTCACCGACTTCGAGAAGCACCCCGTGCGTTCCCTCTCGGCTGCCGCCGACGGCACCCTCGCCTTCAGCTGGGACGGCGACATCTACACCATGCGCGAAGGCTCACGCCCCGTGAAGCTCGGCGTGGAGATAATAGCCGATGAATACGACAGCGACCTAGTGAAGAAATACGTCAGCTCCGGCGCCACGTCGATGGCCGTATCCCCCTCGGGCGAGGAGGTGGCAATCGTGCTCCGTGGCGACGTCTACGTTACCGACACCAAGTATAAGACCACGAAGCGCATCACCGACACTCCCGCCCAGGAGCGTTGCGTGTCGTTCTCGCCCGACGGACGCACCCTCGTCTACGACAGCGACCGCAACGGCTACTGGCAGCTCTTCACCGCCACTATCAAAGACAAGGACGAGAAGCGCTTCGCCTACGCCACCGACATCGTGGAGGAACCCCTCTACAAATGCGCGACTGCCGCCCAGCAGCCCGCTTTCTCGCCCGACGGCAAGAAGGTGGCTTTCCTTGAAAACCGCACCGAACTTAAGGTGATCGACGTCAAGACCAAGAAAGTCAATACCGCCCTCGACGGAAAATACAATTATTCGTACACCGACGGCGACGTCAGCTTCGAATGGAGCCCCGACAGCCGCTGGCTCCTCGCCTCTTATATAGGCGACGGAGGCTGGAACAACACCGACATCGCGCTCGTGGCCGCCGACGGCTCGAAGGTGGTAGACCTTACCGAGAGCGGATTCACCGACAGCAACCCCAAATGGGCGCTCGATGGAGGCGCCATCACCTATTCCACCGCCAAATACGGCATGAAGAGCCAGGGCTCGTGGGGCAACCAGGACGACATCGTGCTCATGGCCCTCGACCCCGAAGCATGGGACAACTTCCGCATGACCGAAGAGGAGGCTGAAATAGCCGAGAAGCAGAAGAAAGACGACGCCAAGGACAATGACGCCAAGAAAGACGCCAAGGGTAAGAAAGGCGGCAAGAAAGACAAGAAGGAGGCCGAGGCCAAGAAAGACGAGGTGAAACCCCTCGAGTTCGACCTCGACAACCGTAAATACCGCGTGGCGCGCCTCACGGGCAGCTCGGCCTTCGTAGGCGACTACTTCATGGCTCCCAAGGGCGACAAGTTCTACTACGTGGCAGCCGCCACCGAGGGAGGCAACAACCTCCTCGTGCGCGACACCAAGAAGGGCGACACCAAGGTGCTCCTCAAAGGCGTCAGCGGCGGTATCGCTTCCGACAAGAAGGGAGAGAACCTCTTCGTGATATCAGGCAAGGGCGTGCAGAAAATCAACCTTGCCAAGGGCGATATCGAAAGCGTGGAGTTTGAGGCCGAATACGACCGCAAGCCCTCGCTCGAACGCGAATACATGTTCGACCACATGCTCCGCCAGGTGAACGACAAGTTCTACGACGCCAACCTCCACGGCGTGGACTGGGACTACTACGGCAAGCACTATCGCGAGTTCCTCCCCTATATCGACAACAACCGCGACTTCGCCATCCTGCTCAGCGAGATTCTCGGCGAGCTCAACGCCTCCCACACCGGCGGCTCGGCGGCTGCCGGATATGCCCAGCTCCCGACCGCAAGCCTCGCAGCCTTCTTCGACGAGAGCTACACCGGCGACGGACTCAAGGTGAGCGAGGTGCTCAAGCGCAGCCCCCTCGCCTCGAAGAAAGCGGGAGTGAAGGCCGGCGACATCATCCTTTCGATCGACGGCCACAAGATCGAGGCCGGAAAGGACTACAACACCCTGCTCGAAGGCAAGGCCGGACGCAAGGTGCGCCTCGAGGTGAAGAAAGCCGACGGCAAGACCGTAACCACCACGGTGAAGCCCGTCTCGGCCGGAGCCGTCAACGATATGCTCTATCAGCGCTGGGTGGAACGCAACCAGGCCATCGTCGACTCCGTCAGCGGAGGCCGCATCGCCTACGTCCACGTGCAGGGAATGAACTCGCCCAGCTACCGCACCGTCTACGACCAGCTGCTCGGCAAATACCGCAACCGCGACGCCGCCATCGTCGACACCCGCTTCAATGGCGGCGGTTGGCTCCACAACGACCTCGCAGTGCTCCTCAGCGGCAAGGAATACGTGCAGTTCATGCCCCGCGGACGCTACATCGGCTCCGAACCCTTCTCGCAGTGGCACAAGCCGTCGGTGATGCTCGTCAACGAGAGCAACTACTCCGACGCCCACGGCAGCCCCTACACCTATAAGACTCTCGGCATCGGCGAGCTTGTAGGCGCGCCCATCCCCGGCACCATGACGGCCGTATGGTGGGAGAACCAGATTGATCCCGAAATAACCTTCGGCATACCCCAGGTTACCAACGCCGACATGAACGGACGCCCGCTCGAGAACGTGCAGCTCAACCCCGACGTGCTTATCTACAACCAGCCCGCCGACGAGCTCCGCGGCCACGACGCCCAGCTCGTGGGTGCCGTGAAGCGCCTGATGCAGAAGCTCGGCAAGTAATA
This sequence comes from uncultured Porphyromonadaceae bacterium, assembly GCA_945873625.1. Taxonomy (GTDB): domain Bacteria; phylum Bacteroidota; class Bacteroidia; order Bacteroidales; family Muribaculaceae; genus Lepagella. The sequence continues at coordinate 46,812 of CAMCDS010000009.1, forward strand.
AGGCATCATCATTCTTGATATTCGGGGCCGGAGACGCGCGTTGGCGGGTCTCCGGCCTTCATTGTGACGCGCCCGGCGCTTGCCCGTTACGGAGATTTTTGTTAACTTTGCGAAAATTACTTTCATGAAACTCAGAAGCATACTCATGTCGCTCGCCCTCCCGGCGCTGGCCGTGGTCGCCGCCTCGCATCCGCAGGTGCAGAAAGCCTCGTCGGGAAAGGTGGACCGTCATTACGTCTATTCGCCCGAAATGGGCGACACAATCACCGTCGACGTCTGGACCCCCGAAGGCTACTCCGCCTCGGCTCATCGCTACCCGGTGATATACATGCACGACGGCCAAAACCTATTCGACGCCTCGACCACGTGGAACGGACAGGCGTGGGAGATGGATTCAGTGGCCTCACTCCTTATAGATAAGGGGGAGATATGCGCGCCGGTGATAGTCGGCGTCCACAGCGTGGCGTCAACCCGTGTCGGCGACCTCATGCCCGAAAATGTGAAGGATTACGTCAGGGGCAGGGGAGGGAAGGAGCTGCAAGGGTTTCTGACCGCCTCGAAGCTGCGCGGCAACGCCTACGCCACCTTTCTCGTCAATACCCTCCGCCCGGAGATGAACGCGCTGTATAATCTGGCCGAATCGGCAGATTCAACATTCGTGATGGGCTCCAGCATGGGCGGCCTGATGTCGGTCTATGCCATGTCGGAATACCCCGAAGTGTTTGGCGCCGCCGCCTGCCTCTCCACCCACTGGGTAGGCACCGTCGACGGCGACCCTACCTTCGCCGATGCCATGTATGAATACCTTTCAGACCGTCTGCCCCGCGACGGCCGCCACCGCCTCTACCTCGACCGCGGCACCGCCTCGCTCGACAGCCTCTACGGCCCCGCCGACCGCCGCATGATAGACCTTGCCCGCCGGCTGGGCTACGCCGGCAGCCGCTTCGAGAGCTACGTCGACTCCGGCGCCGGCCACGAAGAGCGCTACTGGGCCGCCCGCGTCGCCCGCCCCCTCCGCTTCCTCCTCCCCCGCTGACGCCGGGATGCATCATTATGGATTAAAATACATGGTGGTGTCAAAACTATTGATTATCTGCGGTCGGAAATATTTGTTATCATTCCTCTAAAACGTATTTGTCAATTCTGCTCTGAAAACATCAATGTCATAAATATTTGTGAGACTACCAACTTTTTTGCTGACTATTTCTTATCCCGAACTGAGGTATATTTTATTCTTTTGGTTAGATCTTATTTCCATGTTTCAGCAATCGCAGCGCCTTGATGGATGCGGTTACCCATACCAATACCGTCGCGCATGTTACCAGCCAACACCAGTCCCTTGTATTGGTTTTGTAGTTCCTCGATCAGTCTGAACCGTTCTCCACTGTCGCTCCAGTACTGGGGAATGGCATGTTGGTGACGGAAGATCCGGATGAAGTCGGGTTGTACATCTGACGGATATTTCAGCATCGAGTGGAAGGCTTCCAATACGATCTGACGAATCTCGTCGTCGCTCTTCTGCAAATAGTCGGTATGACGGGCACCTCCGATGAAGTATGAGTAAAGTGCTCCGCCCTCTGGCGCACGGTCTTCGAAGCATGATGACGGGAAGAGGATTCCAAGCACACGTTTCTGTTCCTTGCTGGGTACCAGACCACCGAAAGCGGGGAAGTCCAAGCCCCTGGCATCACGGATGCCGACACAGACCTGAATAATGGGCGCATAGAACAACTGGGTGAATGGTTTGAGTCGCTCAGCAGGGATAAATGGCAGCAATGCCGGCAGGGCATAGGAGCCCACGGTGGTGACCACGCGCTGGCATCTGATTTCCTCCGAGCCGTTGAAGGTGACAGACCACTCTCCCCCATCTGCAGGCCGTATTTTTACATTATTGGCATCGAGGATGATATCAAGTCCTTTGGCCATCGCATCTACCATCTGACTCAAGCCGCCCACAGCCGAGAACACCTTCTTGGTGGCCAGTCTGTCGCGATCCGTCTTGGGCTCTTTGGCCTTCGCCATCGCACCACGGATGAAACTGCCGTAGTTGGCTTCGAGATTATAGAGTTTCGGCAGGGCATAACGGGTGGTGAGCTTCATCGGATCGCCAGCATAGACACCTGACACAAACGGATCGACGGCATATTCGTAGAACGACTTACCCAGACGACGTTGCGCCAAGGCACCTACCGGTTCATCAGGATCAGTGCCTCGTTTGCGCCAAGGCTCTCCAAGGATTCGGAATTTGTCGGATAGACGGAACAGCGGTGTGGTGATGGCACTCAACGGACCCGACGGCAGCGCATGAAACTGGTTGCCCTTCCAGATAAGACGCCGTTTCGAGGATTCCCTGGCAATCTCCAGTTCACAGTCACCAGCCAGATCATTGAACAGTTCCACGACCTCAGGGAAGGATACCACACCCGTATTGGGGCCGCTCTCATACACAAAGCCATCCTCCTGATAAGTTCGGATCTGGCCTCCGATCCTACTTTCTTTTTCGACAATCACGACATCGTGGCCTTTTTTCTTCAGGTTGTGGGCCGTGCTGAGTCCTGTCAGACCGGCTCCTATAATGACAATTCCTCGATTCTGCATGATTAATAGCTTTTTTAAATGGGATTAGAAAAATGTTTGTCTGTATGCTGCATCAACGGGTCGAGGGCGGCAGCCACACAGCGCACAAACGGACGGCCGTCGGTATTGACGGTGATGTGATGGTCGTCAAACACCAGAATACCGTCGGATGCCATTTTCCTCAGACGTTCCTCGTCGTAATGACAGGTCTGGCGCAGCTGGGCGACGGATGTGCCCGTCCGCTCTGCCACATCATTCCAGTCGAGAGTGTAGTTACACATCAGCGTCTCCACCACTTCACGGATCAGCTTCTGCTCTGCTGAGAGCTGGTAGCCACGACTAGTGTAGAGACGGTCCTTGCCAATCGTTTCGATATAGGCTTTGATTTCGCGTCCGTTCTGGGCATAGGCATCGTCGAGCTGACTAATGGCGGTCACGCCGAAGGCATAGACCTGCGCTGTGGTGCGACGGGTGCAGTAGCCCTGGAAGTTACGATGCAGCCTTCCCGTCTGCAGGGCTGTGTAGAGTTCATCATCCGGCAGCACGAAGTGATCCAGTCCGATGGTCTGATAGCCTGCCTGCCTTAATATCTCCGAGGCTGTCTCATACATCCGGTTTTTCTCTTCCGTCGCAGGCAAGCCCATACGGTCGAGTATCTGCTGACGGGGGAAGAGTTTGGGTAGATGGGCATAGGAGAATGTGACCAGACGGTCAGGGCGCAACGCTGAAGCCTGTTCGATGGTCTTTCGGAAGGAGTCCACGCTCTGTAATGGCAATCCATAGATAAAGTCAAAGTTGACAGTCGCTCCCGAGGCCCTCAGAATCTGGAGGATCTCTTGTAATGGCAACAGTGACGGACGACGGTTGACTGCTTTCAGCACCTCTTCTTTCATATCCTGAATACCAATGCTATAGCGGGTAAATCCGCATGCGGTGAGCTGTTGCCAGTCGTGCTCGGACAGATAGCCCGGATGGCACTCAATCGCAATCTCAGGACTTGCTATCGTGGGTGCAATACTGAGCAGATGATCGTTGAGTTCCTTGAGCATCGGAATGGGAATCGACGTCGGACTGCCACCACCATAGTGTATCTGTGAGATCTGCCGACTGTTGTCAATATGACGGGCCACCAGGTCGATCTCCCGATGCAGCGCCCCCACATAGGCCTCCACCGTCTCTGGCTTAGCAGCAGGATAGGAGTTACAGCCACAGTAATGACACAGGTGACGACAGAAGGGAATATGCAGATAAAACGATATCTGATTCTGACGGGCCGAATCCGATGCGTTGACGGCACACAGATAATCGGTTTCGGAAAACTCGCCAAAATAGTTGGCTGGCGGATAACTCGTGTATCGCGGTACTGGACGGTTGTATTTTTGAATAATCTCAGGCTGCATTTTTCTTTCTGAAAACGGTTAATATATAAAGCAGCGACAGGGCTGCGATAAAGCATTCTGTGAGGAAAAGGCCATGATAGCCGAAGTGGTCGGCCATGCTGCCGCTGACAGCTGCCATGATGATACCACTCAGGTGGGTCAGTACGGTCTGGATGGTGAAGTCGGTACCTTCGCGCCCCTTACGCACGCACTCCATCGCTGAGGTATAGACCACGATGGTGGCCATACCGTAGCTGGCCCACATCAGCACGATGCCCAAGTAGAGCAACAGTGTTGAAGGCTGCTCGAGATAGGACATGGTGAGGAAATAGACGGTTGTCAACAGGACAAAGCAGGCGAAGAGCAGTCGGGCTGTGTAGATGCCGATACGGCGCACAATGAATCCGGCACCAAAGGAGGCGCAGAATGCCGCAGAAGTGCCCACGATGCCACTCATCACACCAATCTCCTTCATGGAATAGCCCAGGTCAACCAGCCAGGGGCGCATCATCGACAAGATACCCACGATACTGGCATAATAGAGCAACAGGAAGCCGATCTGTCTCCAGATACTGCGCTGCGTGAAAAACGAGGCAAAGTCCGTCAGCCGCGCCCGTTCTTGAGGGTTCTTGACTATCATCCCGGTATCACGCCTCATGATAAGCGGCACCAACATCAGTAACACAAATACACCCAAGCACATCGTCACCGTCTGCCAGCCATACTCATGGAGTACCACCAGCAATAGACCGCTACCCACCAAGGCACCCCCGAAACTACCCATCGACTGCATACTGTTCACCATACTCTTATCCCTTCCGCAATGCATCAGGATGGCCAAGGCATCAGTAGCGATATCCTGAGTAGCAGATGCCACCAGCGACAGGCACACTAAGGCAATGATCAGATACAGGTTGTCGCCGATATCCAATAGGCCTGCCAAGATGATAAACAGGGCATAGACACACTCGCTGCCGATGATACAGCGGCGGAAGTCACGTCCCGTCAGACAACGACGATCGACGATGGGTGACCAGAGGAATTTCAGGACCCAAGGCAACTTCACCAGCTGCAACAGTCCGATGGTGGCCAGCGAATAATGAGCCTCACGCATCATCACCTGTAAGGCGGTAGCGAAGAAGCTGGAAGGGAGACTTTGGGCAATATAAAGGCAGAAGAACATCGGTAATCCAATGCCTCTGCCGTCACGACTGATATGGTTGTTTTCTTGGTTTCCTTGTTGCATACCTTATTTATATATCAAATATCAGAGAAGTTCCGAAAGAGACAGGACGTCCTTTATTACCATAGGCATCACTAGCCTTGAAGTAATAGGTCAGGTAGTCGGTATCTGTCAGGTTCTTGCCCCACAACTCCCATGTCACAGGGCCGAAGGTGGCACTCGCCTTGGCGTTCAACAAGGCATAGAAGCGCTGGCTTACCAGATTGTCCTCATTCCAGTAGATCTTTCCCATACCGTTCAGACCGACACTCAGTACCAAACGGTCCATGATGCCCTGACGCGGCGTGATGGTATAACTGCCGTTCAACGACAACGTGTGTCGCGGCACAAGCGGCAGCATGTTACCTGTGTAACTCACGGTCTCGCTCTTCTGATAATCCAAGAAGCGGGCATAAGTATAGCCATAGCTCAGTCTCAGCGTCAACGGTTGTACTGGACGGGCTATCAACGACAATTCCACGCCCTTACTGTCGGAGTGACCTGCATTGCGGGTGATATTGCCTACGCCTGGTACGGTCTGAGTGATCTGTTGATGGCGCCAATCTACGTAGAAGAGTGTCAGTTCCATCTGCAGGGCATGGTCGAAGAACGATGTCTTGGTACCCACCTCGTAATTCCAGTTGTACTCCGGGTCATAGGTGCGCTCATCATCCTGAAGGAAAGTGGAATTAAAGCCACCCGTCTTATAACCTCTTGTCACCGAGACGTAGAAGAGTTGTTCTTCGGTGGTCAGGTATTCTATCGAGAACTTCGGTGTCAGCTGCGTAAAGTTAAGCTTGCTATTATAAGTATCCTCAAGATTACCCAATGTCGTAGCCCAGGCAGCAGTGCGATAGGCCTGATAGTCCTCCTTGGCATGTTCGTAGTCGAAACGCAGACCCACACGAGCTTTCAATCCGCCTACGATTCTTAATGACGACTGGTGATAGACTGACACACCCGTGGTAGGCGAGTCGTAGAACTTCGGGGTGCAGTAATCCTGAGCAATGTAGGTCGTACTGAGATTCTTTTTATAGCTGTCGCTGAAGAAGAAGGCACCCACCATCCACTGATAACGACTTTCGCTTGTCGATTTCAGGGTCAGTTCTTCACTAAAGATATTCTGACGCACACCCTGTTTCACCCAATAGAGATCCTTCGGCGAGAAATCCTGGTCGATACCCATCTGATCATCTATATACTGATAGGCAGTCTGACTGTTCAGGCTAAATCCGTTGCCCGTATAGCAGGCATTCAGACCCGCGGTGGTAATCTGGCGCAAATAGGAGCTGTAGCGGTTGTAGTTGATCTCACCAGTCTCACCAGTCTCTGCATCATAAATGGCATAAGGATAACCACCCTGATCGCTGTTACGATAGCTGATGTCAGCAGTAATCTGCCAACGCTGGGCAGGTCTCCAAAACACTCTGCCACGCAGATAGCCCTCGTTGAACTTGTCAACCTTACTACCATCGAACGCATTGCGGAAGAAACCATCGTTATGATGATAGCTGCCGTTCACGGCAAATCCAAACTTGTCGCTTACCTTATTATAATGATAGGCATTCACAACAGCATCGTTGTAACGACCATAGCCAAGCTTCACCCGTGTACCCTGATAATCGAATGGCGAGTGGGTATAGGCATTGATGATACCACCGATACAATTACGTCCGTAAAGTGTGCCCTGCGGTCCACGCAACACCTCCAGAGACGACAAGTCAAACAGGTCGTCATCGAAAGCAGAGCGCTCCATGTGAGGCACGCCATCCACATAAAATCCCACGGTGGGACCATTGGTCTTCGATCCTATGCCACGCACAAATACGGGCGATGTCTGTCGGCTACCGTATTCCGGTATATAGAAATTTGGCACCGTGTATCCTAGATCCTTTATACTAGTCATCTCCGTCTGACGCACAAAAAAACTGGAAAGAACGGTTTCCGAGATCGCTTCGCGTCTGGGAGCATCTTGTTTGAAGCCTATCACTTCCACACCTTCCATATCTACATAGCGGGCCACCGTCGTATCTGTCTCCTCTTCTATCTCGTCAGCAAAGACACTAAACGGGCAAAATAACATCATTAATAATGTAAACTTCAATTTCATTTCTTTTTGCCTTGGTTTGTTTTTACGCTGCAAAGGTATAGCTTTTATCGATACTGCACAATCCCCATTTATATGGATTTTAACTATATTCAGCATGATAGAACCAACTTATTAAAACTTTGGCAGTCTTCGGGACTTGCAAATAGGCTCGTAGATAGCCTTTTTATTAATTTAAGTTTCGCAAGATCAACATGCTGATTTCAGATTGTAAAACTGAGCGATATGAGCTATTTTCCCGATTCTGAAATAAGAGGTGGCTCGGAAGGGATAATAAGGAGAAATTCGGATTCGGCGACGATAAGGGTAGAGGTATCCTCCGAAAAGGATGAGTTTGTCTATGAGGTGTCGTTTCAGTACGAAGGGAAGGAGTTGCTTCTGAAAGGGGAGAAGCTGAGCCATACATCGGCAAGCGGAAAGGAGAAGGTGTTTTTCTATACCGACGCTATAGTAGGAAACCCAAACAATATAACGGCACGGTTTCTGAAAGACAAGAAAGGTCCCCGGAAAGGAGTGGAGCTGCGTAGGGATGTTACAATCCTGTCGCAGCTGTCGAATCTTAACGTCATTAAGGAAATCAAAGAGAAAGGTGAGGTAATGGCTAAGGCTCTGCGCAAAGTGTTTGTGCTTGATCCGAGACCCGACCGAATGAGGGGATATACTCCTCTTGCCGACAGACTTGACCCCCGACGGTGCCAACATAGCGGGCGTTATAGCCGGTCTTCCCAAAGAGAAAAAAGAGGAGTTCGAGGCGAAGCTCACCGACTATGTGCGTCCCCTGCCTGAAAGAGACCTCAAGCGCATCTGGGCTGAGCCGGTCGGTCTGTTTAAGTCGGATGCGATGCTTTATTGTGCAGAAGAGTGGATCGACGGCGATCGGCAGGAGTTTGACGCGCGTCTGATGTCGGACGGTACACTCAGGTTTATTGCGATAGTAACCGCGTTGCTTACAGCCGAGCAGGGTTCTACCATCGTGATAGAAGAGGTGGACAACGGTCTTCACCCTTCGCGTGCCGGAGAACTCGTGGTGGCATTGAAGACTCTGGGAAGTGAGAGAAATCTCGACGTGATATGTACCACCCACAATCCGGTGCTGATTGACGCGCTCGGTCCCGAAATGGTGCCTTTTATTAGTTTTGTATCGCGTTCGCAGGCCACGGGGGCGAGTGAGATTCATCTGCTCGAAGAGGTGCCTGACCTCTTCAGGCTTCTTGCGAAATATACCCCCGGAGGGATGATGACACGTGGAATCCTTACATCCGATATGAAATGAAGAAAGTAGTCATTATCGATACAAGCATCCTGTGCGTGTGGCTGCGGGTGCCGGGAAAGGAGACTTGCGGCCCCGACGGTTCACGCTGGACCTACGACCGGGTTCGCGATAAAATCGAAGAGGAGGTTGCATGCGGTTCTACTCTCATCATGCCTCTTGCCACAATAATAGAGACCGGAACCATATAGCCCAGTCGGCCGGCGGCAGGTACGGCTTGGTAGAGGAGTTCGCTCGGCATCTTGAAGATGCGATCGATGGCAAGACGCCATGGGCGGCGTTCACGCAACAGTCGGGACTGCTTGCCGGAGACGCGTTGAAGTCTATGCTTGGCAGGTGGAGGGCGACCGCTTTGTCGGGTCAATCACTCGGAGACGCCATGATTGTGGATGTGGCGAACTGCTATGCCGCCTACCCTGTCGAGATATTTACAGGCGACGAGGGCCTCAAGGCCTATGAGCCCCGCATACCCGTGATGACTCCCCGCCGCCGGATGAAACGGTGAGGGCGGATAATCTTTTGGCGAGTTTTATTTGTTAGTATGGATAAAAAGGAGTAATTTTGCAGTGAATTTGGCGGGCCGCCCCGGCGGCTGCGTCAGCAGTGGAAAAATTTGGCTGCTTGCAACCACTCAAAAAAATGCTAAAACTGCACAGGCTCAATCTCCTGACTCCGGCCCTGAGGCCGGCTCTAAATGAGTCTTTACGGATTTGGCATTCAAGGGCGGAACGCTGCGGCCCTCGGATGCCGATTTTTTGTCGCGTCTGTTTTCTCCGCTCCTCTTCCTTATTGACTTAAAAACAGATTTATATGAGCTACTTATTTACATCGGAATCAGTTTCCGAAGGTCATCCCGACAAGGTGGCCGATCAGATCAGCGATACGCTTCTCGACGAATTTCTGGCACGCGACCCGCAGTCGAAGGTCGCCATCGAGACTCTCTGCACCACGGGCCAGGTAGTTGTGGCCGGCGAGGTTACCAGCGAGGCTTACGTGGACATACCGGCCGTAACGCGCAAACTCATCAACGAAATCGGCTACAGCCGTGGCGCCTACCGCTTCGACGGCGACAGCTGCGGCATCCTCAGCACTATCCATGAGCAGAGCCCCGACATCCACCGCGGTGTGGACGGAGCCGAAGAGCAGGGCGCCGGCGACCAGGGCATGATGTTCGGCTATGCCACTTCCGAGACCGAAGACTACATCCCCCTCTCGCTTTATATCTCCCACGCGCTTCTGCGCGAGCTGGCGGCCATCCGCCGCGAGGGGAAGGATATGAACTATTACCGCAAGGGTAAGCTCGTAACCTATCTGCGCCCCGACGCCAAGAGCCAGACCACGGTGGAATACGGCGACGACGGAAAGCCCGCCCGCATCCATACCATCGTGCTCTCGACGCAGCACGACGAGTTTGTGGAGCCTCTCAACGACACCCCCGAGGCCCAGAAGGCGGCCGACCGTCAGATGCTCGAGCAGATTGAGAAAGACGTGCGCGAGGTGCTTCTGCCGCGCGTCATCGCAAAGCTACCCGAGAAAGACCGTGCCCTCTTCGACGACAAGCTTATCCTCCACGTCAACCCGACCGGCAAGTTCGTGCTCGGCGGCCCGCATGCCGATACGGGTCTCACCGGCCGCAAGATCATAGTCGACACCTACGGCGGCCGCGGTGCCCACGGCGGCGGCGCCTTCTCGGGCAAAGATCCCTCCAAGGTAGACCGTTCGGCAGCATACGCCGCGCGCCACATCGCCAAGAACCTCGTTGCCGCCGGCGTGGCCGACGAGGTGCTCATCCAGGTGTCGTATGCCATCGGCGTGGCCGAGCCCGTCAACATCTTTGTCAATACCTACGGTACGTCGCATTCTCGCTATTCCGACTCCGAGATAGCCGAGCGCATCGGCAAGCTCGTCGACATGCGCCCGAAAGCCATCGAGGAGCGCCTCGGACTGCGCGCACCTATTTATAGGGAGACAGCCGCCTACGGCCACATGGGACGCAAGCCCGAGACCGTGGAAAAGGAGTTCTGCTCGCGCTACGACAACGGCCAGCCGATACGCATGACCGTCAAGCTCTTCCCCTGGGAGGAGCTCGACATGAAGGAGACGTTCGCCAAGGAGCTTCTCTAAGACATACTCTAAGAAATGGCGTCGGCCGGGCGCGTTCCGGCGGGCGTGAAATGCAATCGGGGCGGAGGACGCTGATCCTCCGCCCCGAAGTTTTTTCGCTTAAAAATTGCGAAAAATCCGCAATTTACTTGTCTGGTTGTCGATAAAGTGTTATCTTTGCGTGCTAAAAAGCGTCGGGGAGGCGGCCGAAAGGCCGGCGCCCTTGTCCGGCATTATATATTCGGCCGGTGCAACCTCTTGTCGCTCAGGTTGATGCGGCGGGTCTCCGATGCTCATGTTTTTTGAATTAACTAATATCAGCTATAATTTAGAATGGCAACATTACAGAAAATCAGAAGTAAGTCGGTCTTCCTGATCGTCGTGATCGGCGTGGCCCTGCTTGCTTTCATCGTTGGCGACGCGCTCACCAATGGCAGTAAGCTTTTTGGCAACCAGACGACTGTAGCCAAGATCGGAAATGAGAAAATCGATTACACTGAGTATCAGCAGAAGCGTCAGGAACTCAACAACCAGCTTGAGGAGGCACGCAAGCAGAACCCGATGCAATACGCTAATTTCGACACTCAGATTCTCTCTGAGATGGCTCTCGAGCAGCTCGTGACCGAGAAGCTTCTCGACCAGGCTGTGGAGAAGGCCGGCATACGTGCCACAGGCAATCAGCTCCGCTACTACATGATCGAGAATCCCATCAACCCCAAGGTGCAGCAGATCATGAGCCAGCTTCAGGCCAGCCAGATTGCGGTGCAGACTCCCGCACAGGCCTACGATGTGATTTTCAACCCCAAGCGCAACGGACTCACCGACGCGCAGGTGGCTCCCTTCCAGCGTGCGTGGATCGCCGCCGAGGAAGAGACCAAGAAGCTCATCGAGCGTCAGACCTACCAGCGCCTCGCCTTCTCGTCGGTTCAGGCCAACGAGCTCGACAAGAAGCAGATGCACGCCGACTATGTGCAGACTCTCGACGTAGACCTCGCCTTTAAGCCTTACGGCGTGCTCGACGAGAAGAAATACCCCGTCAGCGACGCCGAAATCGTCGACAAGTATAAGAAGGAGCGCTATCGCTTCGCCGTGCAGGAGCCGACCAAGGAGGTTTCGTTTATCGCTGTTGCCGTATCTCCTTCGGCTGCCGACATCAAGAACTCCAAGACTCTCGCCGCCAACACCGTCAAGGCTCTCCGCGACAGCACCCTCGGCAAGGAAATGCGCCGTCAGGGTCTCGTGGTGGAACGCCGTCAGCTCCGCGCTTCCGACATCTCCAACCCCTCTATCCGTCAGTATGTGGCTTCGGCTCCCGTCGATTCCGTATCTGTGATAAGCGAGTCGGCCCAGGGCTTCACCATCGTGAAGATGGGCAACCGCCGCGCCGAGGTTGACTCCGTGCAGCTCAACATCGTGAGCGTAGCAGGCAAGAACCTTCCCGCCAAGGTGCTCGCAAGCCTCAACGCCGGTCTCGACATCGACTCTGTGGCTTCCGTCTTCAAGGGCGACAGCGTCAACGTGCAGTCGAAGCAGTGGATTCCCCTCTTCACCGCCGAGGGTCCGACCAACGCTCTTCCCAAAGACCAGCTTGACACTCTCATGAACGCCGGCGGCAGATACGTCGAACTCATGAAGACCGACGAGGGCGCCCTCTTCGCCCAGGTGGCCGAGCGCAAGGCTCCCGTCGAGGTATATGAATACGAGGAGGTGAACTACGACGTCAAGCCCAGCGTGCAGACCGTGGCCGACGAGCGTGCCAAGTTCGAGAAATTCCTCGCCGCCAACAATACCGCCGCCAAGTTCAACGCCAACGCCGCCAAGGCCGGCTATCAGCGTCAGGACTTCGACCTTACCCAGTCGACCCCCGCAGTGCCCCGCTTCGCCGGCATGAACCAGTATTATCCCGACAGCCGCCAGGTGGTGCGCTGGGTGATGATCGAGGGCAAGCCCGGAGAGGTGAGCCACATCTACGAGTCGAAAGACGCCAACCAGCCGATGCTCTACGCAGTGGCAGTCAACAGCGAATATGAGGACTTCGTGCCCGTCGGCAACTCGAAGGTGAGGGAAGTGCTCGCCGGCGAGATCCGCGCCTCCAAGGCCGGCGACGCCATGGTGAAGCAGTATCAGCCCAAGGCCTCGTCGGTAGCTTCGGCAGCGGCCGCCATGGGAGTGCAGCCCACCGCCACGCCGAGCTTCCGCTTCGGCCGCATGTTCAACGTGCAGGATCCGGTAGTGGTAGGCCGCATCGCAGGCACCAAGCCCGGCGCCAAGGTATACGTGGTGAAGGGTAAGGACGGCGTCTATGTCTATCGCGTGAAGAGCGCCAAGACGGAGAACTTCCCCTTCAATTCCGACAACTACTCGCAGCAGTACTATCAGCTCGTGAACCCCGACCTTCAGAAGATGATGCGCGGCGACCGTAAGCTGCAAAACAATATCTATAAGTTCGAGGCCGGCGACTGATAGCCGACACTCGTCTCCGACAGACACTCACCGACGGGCCGAGGGCGATCGCCCGCAAGGCCCGTCGGTTTGGTTTTATCTCAGGCCGGACAGTCCCGGCATACCGTCAATAAAGAAATCCGCAACATCAATATGCTCCCACCCCTGATTGGAATGACCCTCGGCCAGCTTGAGGAAGTGGCCCTCTCGGGCAAGATGCCCAAGTTCGTAGGAAAGCAGCTCGCACAGTGGCTCTACGACAAGCGTGTCGACTCGTTCGACCAAATGGCCAACATCTCGAAGCGCAACCGCGAATGGCTCGCCGAACACTATTCGATAGGCCGCTACGCTCCCTCGACGCGCACCCGCTCGGCCGACGGCACCGTGAAGTATCTCTTCCCGACAGGCGAGGGAAGGGCCGTCGAGACGGTCTATATCCCCGACCGCGAGAGAGCCACGCTGTGCGTGTCGTCGCAGGTGGGCTGCAAGATGAACTGCTATTTCTGCGCCACCGGCAAGATGGGATTCAAGGCCCAGCTCACGGCCGCGCAGATCATCAACCAGATTCTCTCGGCCGGACCCGCCGACGGCCTCTCGGAGCTGACCAACGTAGTCTTCATGGGTATGGGCGAGCCCCTCGACAACCTTCGCGAGGTGATGAAGGTGATTGAAATCCTCACCGCTCCCTGGGGATTCGCATGGAGCCCGAAGCGAATCACGGTGTCGACCGTCGGGAAGCTCCCCGAGCTCAAGGAGCTGCTCGACGCCACCTCGGTCCACATCGCCGTCTCCGTGCATACGGCCGACGCCGTGCAGCGCGCGCAGCTGATGCCCGCCCAGAAGGCCTTTCCCGTCTCGGCGGTGATGAAGCTCCTCTCGGGCTACGACTTCTCGCATCAGCGTCGCCTCTCGCTCGAATACATCGTGTGGCGCGGCGTCAACGACGACATCGCCCATGCCGAGATGCTCGTCAAGCTCATCGGCTCCGTGAAGTGCCGCGTCAACCTCATCCGCTTCCACGCCATCCCGGGCGTCGACCTCAGGCCGTCGAGCGAAGAGAGGATGATCATGCTCCGCAACTATCTCAACAACCACGGCATCATAGCCACCATACGCGCCTCCCGCGGCGAAGACATAATGGCGGCCTGCGGAATGCTCTCAACCAAAAAGGGTTCCTGACCCCGGTTCGCTTCCCGCAGGCATCGCTTCATCCCCTATTTTCTGAATTATGAACCGACCAGTAAGAGTGGGTATCACCCACGGCGACATAAACGGCATCGGCTACGAAATCATCATGAAAGCCCTTGCCGACGAGACATTCACCGATCTTTGCACGCCGGTGGTGTTCGGCTCCCCCAAGCTCTTCTCGTTTTATCGGAAGCAGCTTGGCATCAACGACTTCTATTACCGCCAGATAGCGTCGGCCGAAAACGTGGCCGACGGCGAGATAAACGTGGTCAACATCAGCAACGAAGACTTCAAGGTAACGCCCGGTCAGCCCTCGCCCGAAGGGGGCGCGGCGGCTCTCCTTTCGCTCGAGAAGGGGGTGGAGGCCGTTATGGCCGGTGATGTCGACGTGCTCGTTACCGCCCCCATCGACAAACACACTATCCAGAGCGACAGGTTCCGCTTCGCGGGCCATACCGAGTATCTGCGTGAGAAGGCCGGCGAAGGCAGCCGCTCGCTGATGATTCTCTTTGCCGACGCGCTGCGCGTGGCGCTCGTTACGACTCATCTCCCCATCTCCGAGGTGTCGGCCGCCATCTCGAAGGAGCGCATCGTGGAGACTGTCAAGCTTTTCGACGCCTCGCTCCGCGCCGACTTCGCCTGCGAGCGTCCCAAGATAGCGGTGCTCTCGCTCAACCCCCACTGCGGCGACAACGGCCTGCTCGGCCATGAGGAGAAAGACGTGATAGCCCCGGCCATCGAGGAGTGTCTCAACGAAGGCATCCTCGCTTTCGGCCCCTACAGCGCCGACGGCTTCTTCGCAGGCGAGGGAATCCATGCCTTCGACGGCGTGGTGGCCATGTACCACGACCAGGGCCTCGCCCCCTTCAAGGCATTGGCCCGCGACCGGGGAGTGAACTTCACCGCCGGACTCCCGTTCGTGCGCACCTCGCCCGACCACGGCACGGCCTACGACATCGCCGGCAAGGGCGTGGCCGACCCCGTGTCGATGCGAGAGGCCATCTATCAGGCCATCGACATCTTCCGCCGCCGACGCGTGTTCGAGTCCGCCTCGGCCAATCCTCTCGCGCGCCAGACCGACACCCGCAAGGGCGACAAGGAGAAGCCCCGCCGCTCAGAGGAGAAGCCCGAGCCGAATGTCGCCGAGCGCAGGGTGAAGGACCAGCAGCGCCCGCCGCGACGCAAGGATATGCCGAAGCAGGCACCCGAACAGCCCGCCGCCGAGGAGCCCGTAGCCGACACCGCCCCTGCCGGAGAGACCGAAAACTGAAATCTGAAAACATAAGCCATACCCCATACATCAAGATGCATTACGGAATTATAGCTGCCGGCGAGGGATCCCGGCTCAGACAGGAAGGGGTCGACCGCCCGAAGCCTCTGGTCAGCCTCAACGGCACTCCGATGATCGAGCGCCTCATCCGCCTCTTCATAGAGTGCGGAGCAGAGTCGGTCAGCATCATCGTCAACGAGCAGATGACCGACGTGCAGCAGTTTCTCGACGCTCTCGTCCCCACGCTCCCGGTGCCCGTGAGCGTTATCGTGAAGTCGACGCCCAGCTCCATGCATTCATTCTATGAGCTTTCGCGACTGATGCGCGGCAAAGGCCGCTTCATCCTCACCACCGTCGACACCATCTTCCGCGCCGCCGACTTCGCGCGCTACGTGGATGCTTTCGAAGCTGCCGGCGCTGACACCGACGGCATGATGGCCATGACCGATTTCGTCGACGACGAGAAGCCGCTCTACATCGACGTAGACGCCGACTTCAACATCCTCGACTTCCGCGACAACCCCTGGGCCGGCGTGCGCTATATCTCGGGCGGCATCTATGGCCTCTCCGAACCTGCCATAGGCATCCTCGAAGACTGCATGAGCCAGGGAGTAAGCCGGATGCGCAACTATCAGCGCGCCCTTGTGGCCGGCGGCCTGAGGCTCAAAGGCTTCCCCATGGGTAAGATAATCGACGTGGACCACGCAGCCGACATCGAAGTGGCCGAGAAGTTTATTAACTCCTGAAAAACTATTATCTGTCAGCTATTTATGTCTGAGATTCGTATAGCCGGCATCATGCGTGCCGGAGCCTACTCTCCCAATCATATCGGCAACGATGCCGCCATCTTCAACGCCACGGCCGACGAGCTTCGCAAGCGCGGTTGCGTGGTCGACATATTCAGCGAAGAGGATTTCATCGCCTCCGACATCGACGCGCGCGTGATTCTCAACATGTGTCGCGAGCAGGCCTCGATAGCCAAGCTCCAGAAGCTCGAGGACGACGGCACCTTAGTGATCAATTCCGGCTACGGAATCGAAAACTGCACGCGTGAGCGCATGACGCGCCTGCTTCTGAGTCACGGCATCCCCTATCCCGACTCGCTCATAGTCAATACCGACGAGTCGGTGGTGCGCCAGCTCAGCGAGGCCGGGTTCTCGTCGTGCTGGATCAAGCGCGGCGACTTCCACGCCATGCACAAGGAAGACGTCAGCTATTGCCGCCACACCGAGGAGGCGCAAGACATGCTTCAGGAATACTGGCTGCGCGGAATACGCCGTGCCGTCATCAACCGCCACCTCGAGGGCGACCTCATCAAGTTCTACGGCGTCAGCGGACAGCCGTTCTTCTACTGGTTCTATCCCTTCGACATGGGGCATTCCAAATACGGCTACGAGGCCGTCAACGGCAAGAGCCAGGGCATCCCCTTCTCCGAAGAGTATCTGCGCGAGATATGCCAGAAGGCCTCCGACGTGCTTGAAGTGAAGGTCTACGGCGGCGACTGCATAGTGGCTCCCGACGGCTCGATCCGCATCATCGACTTCAACGACTGGCCCTCGTTCGCCCCCTGCCGCAAGGAGGCCGCGCCCTTCATCGCCAAGTGTGTGATGAAGTCAATCAAAGACACGCTCTGACCCTACGGTCCCTGCGCGTGCCTAAAAATAACATAGTCAACGATTTTCATGAGCAATAACAACAATCGTTCTGAAGAATACAAAAATTCGCTGAAATCGGGCGACACCGAGGAATGGTTCGACCTCGTGTTCTACCGTCCCATCGGATTCCGCTGGGCGCTGATAGCCCGTCGCCTCGGCATCACCCCCAACGCCATCACCATCGCCTCGATTTTCATCGGCGTGGCGTCAGGCGTGCTTTTCTATTTCCAAAACATCTGGCTCAACCTCGCCGCATGC
Source organism: uncultured Porphyromonadaceae bacterium (assembly GCA_945873625.1). Taxonomy (GTDB): domain Bacteria; phylum Bacteroidota; class Bacteroidia; order Bacteroidales; family Muribaculaceae; genus Lepagella. The sequence continues at coordinate 64,283 of CAMCDS010000009.1, forward strand.
CTGCTGCTGATGCTCGCCGACTCGTTTGACTCGGCCGACGGTCAGCTCGCGCGCATGACCAAGCAGTATTCGCGCATCGGTCGCATACTCGACGGTGTGAGCGGCGACATCTGGTTCGCGGCCATCTATGTGGCCATCTGCCTGCGTGAGAACGCCACTCCGGGCTTCTTCTCGTCCCACACGTGGGTGATATGGGCCGTAGCCGTCGCCACAGGCCTCTGCCACGCCGTGCAGGCTGCCATGGCCGACTACTACCGTCAGTTCCACCTCTATTTCCTCAAAGGGGAGGAAGGCTCAGAACTCGACACCGCCTCCGAACTCCGGAAGAAATTTCATTCCCTCTCCTGGCGCAAAGACTTCTTCCAGAAGTTCACCCTCATGTTCTACACCAACTACACCGCAGGGCAGGAGAAGCGCACCCCCTGGATGCAGCGCCTGCGCCGCGTCCTCGCGTCGGCATATGGAGGCCGGATTCCGCAGAGCTTCCGCGACGCCTTCCGCGCGAAGTCGAAGCCCCTGATGAAATACACCAACATCCTCTCGTTCAATACGCGCACGTTCGCCCTCTTCGCCGCCGTGCTCATCTTCAGGATGCCCTGGCTCTATTTCGCCTTCGAGCTTACGGTGCTCAACTTCCTCCTTATATATATGATGGCGCGCCACGAACGCATCTGCCGCTCGTTCGCGCTTAAACTCGAAAAAGAATCATGAACAGATACCTCAAGGATATAAAAGGGATAATCTTCGACTACGGCGGCACCATCGACACCGGCGGCGACCACTGGAGCGAAGTGATATGGAAGGCATACGAGGCCGAGGGTGTCGGCGTTACAAAAGAGCAGTTTCGCGACGCATACGTATTCGCCGAACGCGAACTCGCCCGTACGCGCCATATCCTTCCGGAGCATAATTTCCACGACCTTCTCCTTATAAAGATGCGCATTGAGCTGTCGGACCTCGTGGCCCGCCGGCTCATATCCGAAGCCGACGCCGGGCGTCTCGCCGGTCCGCTCGCCCGGCGCTGCTACGATGCCGCCCGGGCAAGCGTGGAGCGTGCCCGCCCCGTGATTGAGGCGCTTGCTGCGGAATATCCGCTGGTGCTCGTCTCCAACTTCTACGGCAACGTAGAGGCAGTGCTCGAAGACTTCGACCTGCGCCGGTATTTCCGCACCATCGTGGAGAGCGCCGTGGTCGGGGTGCGCAAGCCCGACCCTAAGATTTTCGCCCTCGGGGTAGAGGCGCTCGGGCTGCGTCCGCAGGAGGTGCTCGTGGTGGGCGACAGCTATAAGAAAGACATAGTGCCGGCCGAAAGCCTCGGCTGCCGGGTGGCGTGGATAAAAGGGAAAGGGTGGACGGCCGACGAAGACGCGCAGACCCATCCCGACATCATCCCCTCCCTCCGGGCCTTACTCCCCGACTGACCCTGACTCACCCTTACATCACGCACAGCCAGCCATGAGAAAACTACTGCTTATTCCGCTCGTGAGCCTCATCTGCTTCATTCCGCTGCAGGCCATGATCGACGCCGTGTCGCTCTACGAGAAATGGAAGTCTGACGATTCCCCGCGTCTTATGAAAATGGGGGAGAAGTTCGATTATGCCAACGCACCCGACAGCGCGTTGGTGTGCTATTCAATCGTGGCCGACCGTCTTGCCGCGACCGACAGACGCACCGATGCCGAGAAGCGGCTCTATGCCCGCGCCCTCAACAATCTCGGCTTCGTCTATGCCTCGTGGTATTTCGACTATATCCGCGCCCTCTCGCTATTCCTCAACTCGGCCGAGGTGTCGGAAGAGGCGGGCTATGCGGCCAATCTGGCATATACGTGGCTCAACATGGGGGGAGTCTACCTTTCATGCAATCAGATATTCGGCCGCAAGCTGTTTCAGGAAGAGATATGGGACTGCTCGGAGAAAGGGCTTGATGCCTCTCTGGCCTCCAGACAATGGGAGGCGGCCCTTGCCTGCATGACCAACGTGTGCATTATCTTCCGCGACGACCCGCAGAGCGAGCGCTTCGCACGCATGGCCGCCAAGGTGCGTGCTGCCTCAATGCCTTCCGACGTCAGGATGTCGCGGTTCTACCTCGCGCTGATTGCCGGCACCGAGGCTTATTCGCGTGGCGACAGAGAGAAGGCGCTCGAAGTCTACTCCACGCTTCCCTCCCTTGTGGAGAAGGGCGAGATGCTCGAGCCGCGCTATAGGGTTATCGCCCATGCGGCGATAGCCGGAGTGCTTGAAGAGCTCGGCCGGCTCGAGGAGGCCTCGGCCCACACCCACGCCCTGCTTGATGTGGCTTCGGCGGCCAACCTCTCCGACGATATGGCCAAAGCCTACCATACGCTTTCCGAACAATATGGACGCCTCGGCGACGCCGGCAGGCAGAAGGAATACCTGTTTCGCTACTACGCGAAGAAAGACTCGATCATCACCGAGCGCGAGGTGGCCGGCATAGGAAGCCTCCCGCTCACCAACCAGGTGGGGAAGATGACGGCCGAAATCAGCCGCGAGCGCGAGAAGAAGCGCCGCGTGGTGATTATCTCGTCGGTGGTGGCGGGGTTCTCGCTCCTTCTGCTCGTCTTAATCGTCTATCTGGTCAGGAGCCGTCGGCGCCTGAGGTCCTATTCACGCGAAATCTATCTGCGCAACGTAGAGCTGCTTCAGTCCGAAAGACGCGAACGGGAGCAGCGCAGGGCTCTCGAGGCCGAACGCGAACGCGACCGTGCCGCCTCGACCGGCGCTTCGGACGCGTCGGAGGAAAAGGTGAAATACCGCAACTCGGCCCTCTCCGAGGAAGAGGGCCGCGAGATAGTGGCGCGTATCGAAGACACCATGCAGGACACCGCCCTTATCTGCGACCCGCATTTCTCGCTGCAGCAGCTTTCCGACGCCGTCGGCTATTCCTACAAGGCCGTGTCGCAGGCCATCAACGACCGTCTCGGAAAGAACTTCAAGACGCTCCTTTCGGAATACCGGGTGAAGGAGGCATGCCTCCGTCTGCTCGACCAGAACAATTACGGCAACTATACAATCGAACACATAGCGCAGAGCGTCGGCTTTCAGTCGAGGAGCAATTTTTCGGTTACGTTCAAATCGATAGTGGGCATTTCACCCTCCGAGTTCCAGCGCAACGCGCGCAGCGACGGCTCCGCCTCCGTAAGACAGTGAGCAAGCGCGGCGACGGCCACCGAATAGTTTTTTAAGATTAATTTGCGTCCGACCAGGCGATTACGCCGGTCGGACGCTTTGTGTCAGCGTGTTCTGTAATGCGTTTCGGGTGCTGATTCATGATATGGAACGAACCTTGCACCTGATTTTTTTGCCGAGTTTCATGGAGTTTATAATTTAGCGGTCAGAAAAACTCTTGCTGAGACAACCCTCGAATCAATACCACTAAATAACAATTTTTTTATGAACAACAGATTTTACTTAGCGATGCTTTCCGCCATCATTGCCTGTGGCGGGATGTATGCCGCGCCTGTATCGCCCGAGCGTGCGATGAAAATCGCCGGCGAGTTTGCCGGAAGGGCCGTAAGCTCCCGGACCATGCAGAAGGCTCCGGCCGACGCACGTCTGACACTGGCCCATACGCAGAAGGCCGCCGAATCGGGCGATGCTCTCTACTATGTGTTCAATCGGGGACGTAACGCCGGATATGTGCTTGTGGCCGGCGACGACCGTCTTCCCGAAGTGATAGGATTCTCCTCGACGGGTTCGTTCGACTATGCTTCGGTGCCCGACAACATGAAAGGTATGATCCGTTCGTGGGACGCCCAGATCGCCTGGCTCCTCGCTCACCCCGAAGCCCGCGCGCTCGCGCCCCGCAAGCCTGAAAAGGCTATTGCCCCCCTGCTTGGTGAAATCATGTGGGACCAGGGCGACCCCTACAACCGCAAATGCCCCAGCGTTACGCAGTACGACGAGTGGGGCGACGCCGCCGGCAAGGGTCCGGCAGCCACGGGATGCGTGGCCACCGCTCTCGGCCAGATCATGTATTACCACCAGTGGCCCGAGACAGGAAAAGGCTCGGTGAGCTATACCTCGAAAGGGGAGGACGACACTGTCAGCGTCAGCGTGAATTTCGAAGGCCATAAATACGACTGGGGCAAGATGCTTCCCACCCTTACGGCTACCTCGCCCGACGATGCCGTCAACGAGGTGTCGACGCTCCTCTATCATGTAGGAGCGGCTTTCGAGTCGGTCTACGGCGCTTCTACCGGCGCTACCGACGTATCGGTGGCCCCGGCTCTCAAAAAGTATTTCAGCTACGACAACGGCGTAAGCTACCTCATCCGCGACTTCTACTCCGAGCAGGAATGGACCGACCGTCTCTTCACGGAGTTTGAAAACCGCCGCCCCGTGGCCTACGGAGGCCTGACCAAGAAATGGGAAGGACACTTCTTCGTGCTCGACGGCGTGAACGAAGACGGATACTTCCACGTAAACTGGGGATGGAGCGGCATGGAAGACGGATACTATCTGCTTTCCCTTCTCGAGCCCGGTTCGCAGGGTATCGGCGGCGCCGACAGCGGTACTGCCTTCCACTACGGACAGAACATGATCGTAGGCATACAGAAGCCCGTCGAAGGCTCGAAGGAGCAGGTGAGCTTCACGTCTGACTATCTGACCAAGTTCGAGAAGACTGTCGGACGTCAGGGCACGGCCACTCTCAAGGCCAACGAGGTGTGGAACAATTCCGCCACCGCCTGCAAGGCAAACCTCGGATTCGTGCTTGTCGACTCGCTTGGCAACGTGGTCTATCGCCAGTGGGTGAAGAAAGAGACAGACTACGGTGTGGCCTACGGCGAGGACGAGGTTTCGTGCGCGTTCCTTATCCCCGACAACATCACTCCCGGACGCTACACAGTCCGTCCCGCCTATCAGCTTGAGTCGGAAGGATATGCCTCCGACCACTTCATCATGCTCCCCACCGGACGCTCCGACCGCTATACCGCCGAGGTTACCGAGAAGAACATCGTCTATACCACCGACGGAGCATTCGCCCTCACGATGCTCGACGTGGTTACCGACACCGATTCAATCGTCAGCGGCGTCCGTTCGAAATTCACCGTCAAGCTCCGCAACGACGGCGGCGAATTCCATGGTCCCGTTCAGCTCCGCCTCTTCATCAAGGGTAAGGAAAAAGTGTTCGGACGCACCGACATTCCCAAAAAGCCCATATTCGTCAGCATCCCCGCCAATTCCGAATCTGAAATTGAGTTTGAGGAAAGAATCGACGTGCCCGGAAGCTCCAACTACGTGTTCCGTCTCTGGGGCAACGAAGGTATGTCCAACGAAGAAGGCAATCATCAGGCGGCACGCAACCTCTGCTCGAAAGAGGGCTTCACCATCATCGGCCCCGCCCTTCCTCCGGTGCTTTACGTGTCGGACGACATGATACTCACCACCGCCAAGGGAGGTGTAGTGCCCCGCAACGACGTAGGTCTCAAGGCCCTTATCGAAAACGAGGGCGGCGAATGGACCGGCGAAGTGCGCATGGCAGTATGGGATCCCGACGTTTATACCCGTGATCCGCTCGGATACATCGTGTTCGACCCTGTTACCATCGAGGGCGAGAGCGAGCAGTGGGTCAACTTCACCGGCGGCGAGTTCCCCGAGTCGGCGGTTGAAGGAAAGAAATACGACCTCACCCTCTACGACCCGATTGAGAACGAAGCCATGGTTCCTTCATATCATGTTACTGTCCAGGCTACTGTAGGAGCTCCTGTGGAGAAGGTGCACGCACTCACGCTCGACGATGTTACCTTCAGCCCTGAAAAGGTTATGGCCGGCGAGGAGACCGACGTACAGTTCACCGTAAGCAATGCCGGATTCGCCTACAACGGTCCCCTCACGTTCGAGGTGCGCCGTGGCGAGGACACGCTCCACAAGTCGAAGCCCGTCAATGTCAGCATCGCGCGCGGAGAGACCGACGCCCTTGTAGACTTCACAGAGATTTTCGAACTCCCCACCGCAAGCGACTATACTGTGGCTCTTCTCGACAGCGCACGCACTGAAATCGGTACGCGCGAAGGTCTCACCTTCACGGCCGACGAAAGCCATCTTGCAGTCGACAGACTGACCATTGCTCCCGAACCCCTTAAGAGTGGCGCCAACGCGACGTTCACCTATATTATAAAGAACTCCGGTTTCCGCTTCAACGGCAACCTCCGTCTGGAACTCCTGCTCGACGGCGAAGTGAAACACGCCTTTGCCGAGAAGGCCCTTGACGTGGCTCGCGGAGCCGAGGCCGAGGTGGTATTTGAAGAGAAACTCCCCGCACTCGAGAGAGCCGACAGTTATGTGGCCCGCCTCACTGATGCCGACGGCAATGCTATCGACGAGCGTTCGCAGCTCTTCATCGATGCCACCGACGGTGTGGAGGCGATAGAGAATGCAGGCAGCGGCATCGTGCTCTCCGGAAACCGTCTGGAGGCTGCCGGAGCCGAAGAGATTGCTGTCTACTCGGCCGACGGTTCGCTCATCGTGCTCGTCAGGGACGACACTCTCGACCTCAGCGCGCTCGAAGCCGGAGTATATCTGGTTCGCGCAAGGTTTGCCACTGGTTCGAAGATAGTTAAGATTGTGATGTAAAAGTTTAATTCAGTGAATTTAGCGATGGTGATATTATCACGTATATGATCTCTGATTGAAAATGAAGTGAAGTGATTCAAATGAAAAGATGAATTATTGTGAAAAGTGATAACAGTTGGACGGGCTGCCCGTGAGGGTCGCCCTTCAACACCATCCGATAACATCGCGTCAACCAGACTAAGAGTATGTTTGAATTTAACACGAATTGATTTGAACATACTCCGAAAAAAGTCTTTCTATCCCCTTGAAGGTCTTTTTTGGCTGATTTCGCCAAGCCTCATCGGTCACGATGCCCGCATCGCTCCCTCTTCGACTTGCGGAATCATCTCAAAAAATCCTCTTCAAGTGAATAGAAGTTAAACTCAAACATACTCTAAAAAACAACATTTTTCAACGATTATGATAACCAACAGATTGAAATTGGCCTTTGTGTCAGCTTCGATGCTCGCATCGGCAGCTGTCTTCGCCGGCGAGCCGGTGAAAGAAGTCAAGGCCGGTGTCCGTCCCGGGAAAGTGCTGATGAAAAAGCCCGCTTCCGCACCCGGACACGCATCCTACGAGACGACCCTCACGGGTTTCGTCTATTATGCCGAGTCTTGGAACGACCTTGAGACCACGACGCCCATGGGTGTATATACCATCGGTGTAACTCCGGGCGCACAGCCGCAGGAATTCGGCGTCATCGGAAAGGCAAGCTCACACTGCAACGGCGGTGCCGTGCTCGCCGGCGACACTTACTGGTATATCTGGCGCCAGACCGACCCGACCGGTGAGAGCGGCACCGATATTTCCCAGCTCTATTCGTTCAACGTGGTTACCGGCCAGGCCAACGCTTACGGCGTCGTATCGAGCGAGCTGGCGTCCACTTCCGACAAGACCTGGGATCCCGTTACCAAAAAGATATACGGCCAGTATGAAATCGACGGCGCCCGCAAGCTCTGCATCGTCGACTACGAGCAGCAGACCGTTACTCCCGTCGGAAACTGCGGCACTTACTACGGACTCGCCTGTGATGCCGCAGGCCAGCTTTACGGAATAGACAACGGCGGCATATTATATAAGGTGGACAAGAACAACGGCGCTGCTACTAAAATCGGCGCTACCGGCGTTACTCCGAAGTATTCCCAGAGCATGACGTTCGACTTCAAGACAGGCGACCTCTACTGGGCAAGCTACACTGATGCCGGCAAAGCCTCGTCGGTGCTCTACAAGGTGGATACCGCCACTGCAAAGACAACCCTCATCACCGTTTTCTCCGACCAGGAGGAAATAATGGGTCTCGGCGTGATGCCGGCCGAATACGCCGACGACGCTCCGGGCTATCCGACAAATCTCAAGGTGGAGGCCGACAAGGCTTCGACCACAGCCACGATCTCTTTCACTGTGCCTGAATACACCTTCATGGGCAACCCCCTCACAGGTGAAGTGAGCTGGAAACTCTTAGCCAACGGCAACGAACTCAAGAGCGGCAAGGCTCAGGCCGGAGCAAAAGTGTCGGAGACCCTGATTCTCCCCGTTGGTTCGGTAAAGGTCAGCGCTGTCTGCTCCAATGCCGAAGGCGACGGTCCCGCTGCCGTCATCACCCGTTGGATCGGCGATGGCTATCCCCTGGCTCCGACTGGCGTGAAGTTCGAGATCAACGAGAAGACCGGTAAGGTCGACCTTACCTGGAATCCCGTTACCGCCGGCGAAGACAACGGATATGTAGACCCCGCCAAGGTTACCTACAAGGTGATTGCCTATCCCGGCAAGCGCGAGGCTGCGAAGGGTCTCACCGCCACATCCTTCACCGAGACCATCGAGCAGCCCCAGACTCCGGTCGACTGCTGGTATGAGGTGTATGCGTGCAACGACTGGCGCGAATCCGAACCCGGCGTTTCAAACCATCATCCCTACGGACGCGGATTCGAGGTGCCCTACGACAACAGCTTCGATACTCCCGAATCGCTCAACCTGTTCTATACCATCGACGGCAACAACGACGGTCATACATGGGAGTGGTCGCAGTATAACGGTAAGACCGCTTATATCTTCACCGGTACCGACAATGTAAAGCCTCAGGACGACTGGCTCATCACTCCCGGCATCGACATGAAGGCCGGCAACCGCTACCAGCTCACTTATAAGACCTCGAAGAATCTCGGTGGCAACCGCTTCTTCGACCATCTCGAAGTGGCATTCGGACTCGGTGTAGACCCCTCGAAGTATGAGGTGGTGCAGGAGACCTTCCGCTACGACCCCAATGAAGAGCGCCGCTACGATATCATAGTCTATCCCAAGGAAGACGGCTACTACCACTTCGGCTTCCACGCCGTCAGCGACGCCATCAAGGGCCTCGCCATGAATCTCGATGACTTCCACGTCGACGTGCTCGCAAACGAAAATGCACCCGCCGCTGTGAAGAACCTTACTGTCAAGACCTCTCAGGGCACAGCACCCGTCACTCTTACGTTCACCACTCCGACCGAAACCGCAGCAGGAGGCAAGCTCGACGCCATCACCAAAGTGGAACTCTGGCGCAACCAGAGCGAGTTCGTCGCAAGCAAGGAGGAGACCAAGACCGGCAAGAAGATGTCGCTCGTCGACAACAAAGGTGCCAAAGGCCTCACTACCTACACCGTAGTCGCTTACAACGAACATGGCGTCGGCGTGCGCTCCGAAATCAGCGTTTATCTCGGTCTTGACATCCCCGGCCGTCCCCTCGACATTGTCCTTTCCGACAATGGCAAGGGTGGTGTGAAACTTACCTGGAAGGCTCCCGAGAAAGGTGCCAACGGCGGATATATCGACGCAGGCAACCTCGTCTACAATGTCTATGAGGTGTCAAACGGCTATGCCGTAGAGTACAAGAACGGTATCGTTGGTACTGAGTTTGAGGTGGCACAGCATCCCTCCTACTATAATAAGGACCAGGAACTGCTCACCTACGGCGTATCGGCTCAGTCATCTGTCGGTGAAAGTCCCATCGCTTCGTCTACCGAGATTATCCTCGGCACGCCCTACACCTATCCCTTCGTGGAAAGCTGGGCAAAGGGCGAGGCGCAGTATTCGATGTGGTATCGCATGAACAGCGGTGCCGACGGCTGGTTGCCCACCGTCGACAAGGCTGCCGACAACGACGGAGGCTCCATGCGCTTCACTCCCGCCGCCGACGGCGACATGAGCTATTTCTGCCTCGGTAAGGTGTCGATGGCAAATGCAAAGGAGCCGAAGCTCATCTTCAGCTACTACGCATATCCCGGCCAGAACATCACCATCATGCCGGAGGTCAACAAGGGCTTCCGCGACGGCTGGCAGCAGATGGCGCCCATTCGTTTCGCTGACCTCGACGGCGAGGAAGGCTGGCGCGAATATGGCGTCGACCTCAAGGATTTCATGGCATATCCTTATATCTCCGTGCGCGTGCTCGGCGCTTCCGACGCCCGTCATCCCCTCTATGTCGACAATCTCCGCATCAAGGATGATAAATTCGAAGGTGTCGAAGGTATCGGTATCGACGGTGTCACCTGCGAAGAATACTACGACCTCAACGGTTTCCGTGTGGCCAACCCCCAGAAGGGTGCCATCTACGTAGTGCGCGATTCTGAGGGCAAAACCCGCAAGATTGTCTATTGAACTGTGATTTCCGGGGAGGCCGCATCAGACGGTCCTCCCCGGTCTCGCCTTTTTCGATGACTGCTTGTCAGACGAACCAATAACATTCAAGTCAAACTTTATTAATAACTTACCTTTACGATGAGAAAATCTTTATTGACGCTTATCGGAGCCGCTTTGGCGGCTCAGGGTTTCTCGCAGGCGCTGACGGTGCCTTACGAGACCAGTCTCTATCAGGATGCGGCCTGGACTATCCGCAACATCAATCCCGACTCAAAGACCTGGGAATACTCCAACGACTACTTCGATTTCCGTGGTAGCGGCTACGAAGAGGGTGTGCTCTATTCCTACGACAGGCAGTATGCCGCCGACGACTGGCTTATCTCGCCTGCCGTGCATCTGGAGGCCGGAAAGGAATACAAAGTGTATTTCCGGGGAGTGGCATACAGTGATCTTGAGAAATACTCTCTCTCGATGGCCGGCGACACCACGGTCGTCTCCCTCTCCGCTCCCGAAGCTCTCCTGTATGACTACGACGGAGCTACTACCGACTGGAACAAGGTGAGCCGCGTGGTGAAGCCCGCCGCTACCGGCGATTTCTATTTCGCCTTCCATGCCTACTCTGACGCCGACCGCAACGGTATCGTTCTTACCGGCTTCGGAGTGAAGGAGAATGTTTTTGTGCCGGCTCCCGCCACCGGCCTCATGATTGTGCCTGATGCCGACGGTGCCCTCACGGCGTCGGTCAGCTGGACGCTGCCCTCCGTTGATTCCGACGGAGCTCCGTTCCCGGAGAATGTGGTATTCGACAACGTGGAGGTATGGCGCGACGGTAAGCTCGTGACTACGCTCGCCGGAGCTGCCACGCAGTGGACCGACACCGAAGCCGACGGCCTCGTGGCCGGACGCCACACCTACGGCGTCTACGTTACGGTCAACGGTGTGAAGAGTGCCGTCGTCGAGGCCGAGTCTCCCTATATCGGTCCGGCCGTAGTCTACGACGTGCCATGGACGGTCAACATGTCGTCGCTCGACGAGCTGTCGTTCTCCGAGATGTTTACTGTAATCAAGGGCGAGAAGTCGACTGTAAGCTCCTCCTACGGATGGGAATTCCGCTCGGGCTACGTACGCTTCTATCCCAGAAGCTATTCAAAACGCGAGGACGACTGGCTCGTGATGCCCAAGGTGAAGTTTGCCAAGCCGGGCGTATACCGTGTGCTGGTCAACGCAAAGTATTCTGAAACTGGTGTGGCTCCCCTCTTCGACGTGATGATGGGCAGCGGAAAGACCATCGAGGCGCTTACCGAAAAATTAGGTTCGATTACTTCGATACCGACATCCGCAGGCGACGTATATGTGGCTTTTGAAGTAAAGGAACCCTGTGAGGCTTATATCGCCCTCCATGCCTGCCGCGAAGAGGCCGGCTCGGCGAAGGAAATCGACTTCTACAGCTTCACCATCGATGAGGCTCAGATACTCCCCTCAGCCGTGGCTGACCTTGCCGTTGCCGTCGATGGTGGCTCTGTGGTACTCTCATGGACGAATCCCGCTGTCAACAACGTCGGACAGCCTCTCGAAGGCCTCACAAAGACCGAAGTGCTGCGCGATGGCGTAGTGATAGCCACTGTTACCGAACCCCTCGCTGCCGGCGCTGCCGTAACTTATACAGATACCCCGGCCGAGGGCGGTGTCTACAGCTATTCTGTAATCCCCTATATGGGCGATGCCGTGCCTGAGGGCAAACCTATGGTGGTGAAGACCGGATGGGTAGGCGATATTCTCCGTCAGCTCCCCTACGACCTTAACTTCTCCGACGCACCCTCCACTGATGAAGTCAGCGCTTTGTGGCTGATTGAAAACCGTAACGAAGACTCATATAAATGGTCGGTAGGTTCCAATGCATTCACGCTGCGTCTCAACTCTGAAGGCGGCTTTAACGACGACGCCCTTCTTACGCCTCCCTTCAACCTTGAGCCCGGCGACTACGACGTGCTCGTCCGCGCCAAGGGTGCTGAGGAGGGATTCCCTGTGCGTCTCGGCGTGCGCTATGATGACGCCGACGCTGTCTCGCCCGAGCCCGTCAAGGCCTTCGAACTCAATGGCAACAACAGCTATGCCGACTATTCGGCCGTGCTGACCGTGCCTGCGAAAGGACGCGGAAGAATCGAAATATCTACCGACCCTGCGTACGAACACGACTACGACCCCTACAGCCTCATGGTGCAGCGCGTGAAGATTTCGCGTAGTGAAAACTCCACTGGTGTGGAGTCCGTGGAAACCGCCGCTGAAGGCGCTGCCGTTTACTACGACCTCAACGGCCTGCGTGTAGCCAACCCCGTGAAGGGTGCTGTATACGTGGTTCGCACTGCCGACGGCAAGGTGAAAAAGCAGGTTATGCGTTAAAGTGTGATTATTTGGAGCAGGTCAGGAGCTAAAATTGGCTCTCAGGCATGCTCGCCGGCCCGGATTCTTTGGAGTCCGGGCTTTTTTTGAGGAAATTTTTTGAGAAAATGAATAAGGTCGAGGGGGCGGTTTTTGGCGAAAAAACGGGGCAGGCGGGGAGTGGCTGGATTTTAACAAATTTTTAACACTTGTCTATTTGTGTGGGGGATAAGGATTTACGGAGAAATGAACAAAAATTTCAAAATTTTGTTATCGGAAAATTTGCACGGTCTGAAAAACGGTTGTAACTTTGCACTCGCAAAACGGG
>CAMCDS010000010.1 GCA_945873625.1 uncultured Porphyromonadaceae bacterium
GATTTTTTTATCCTGCCGGTGTGGAAATCTCAAGATTTTTATCTAAATTTGCAGTTGCTTTTGCCCTAAGCCCGGACAGAAGGTCCGTCGCTTCGGAAATGCCGCCGGTCGGACTTTGCTTCGAGAAGGTGCGGCATAGAAAGCGGTAGCATCTACAACTCCCACAATGGCAACAAACTACGATAATTATAATCCCGAAATATACTATGGGGAAGAACCCGCCGAATCCCCCGCTCAGGGACGTCGGGCCATCCCGGTAGCCGAGACTGAAAACAGCGGCGGACAGAAACCTACCCCGCGCGGTAAGAACGGCAAGAAGCCCAGAAAACCCGCTGCCAAACCGAAAAAGAGTGACAACACGCCGTCATTCGCCGAGAGAGTGAAGGCCGCAGCCACATCGCTCAACGTCCGTCTGGTGGTGGGCATATTCCTCGGTCTGTTCGGCGTATATCTCTCCATCTCCTTCATCTCCTATTTCAACAACTGCATCAACGACATGGCGGCCATCGAATCGGCCACCATAGGGGCAGCCAAAAGCATCAGGAATGCCGGGGGCGAAGGCGGCGCACGTCTTGCCGACTTCCTCATAAACCGGAGTTTCGGACTCGGTTCGCTTGTCATAATCTTCTGGCTTGTGGCAATGAGCCTAAAGTTGCTGGCCGGCCGCCCGAAATTCAAGAGCGTCGATTTCACCATCAAGTGCATCGTAGCTCTTCTGATTATATCAATGATCGTAGGACTCACCACGATAGCCTCCGGTAGCCCCATCAACTGGGGCGGATACGATGGGCGCTACGTCAACGAGTTTATAATCAGCTTCGTGGGCTGGTCAGGCGCCGTGATGGTATGTCTATTCCTGATAGTGGTGTTTGTGGCTATCTGCCTGCGCGACATAATCAAGTGGGCAATGAAGATCAAGCGCCGCAGAGACGCCCGGCTGGCTGAGATACGCGAGGCAAAAGAGGAGGAACGCCGCCGCCTTGCCGTAATAGAGGAGATGGCCCTGCAGGAGCGCATCGATGCCGCCAATGCCGGCGAACATAAAGTGCAGACTGAGGAAGAGACTACCGAAGACGCGCCGGTCAGCTTCGACGGTGAGGATGAATGTCATGAGCACGTTTACGCTGACCCTGAGTATTCCATAGAGGATGATCCGGCCGCCTGTGCCCCGGCTGAGGAAACCGCTGACGCAGATGCCGCCGGCAAGACATCGGTCTCCGATAAACCGACATCGGAAGCTGATCCGGAATCAGGACATAAAATGGTGGTCAACGTCAACAGCATCGCCGAGGCCGAGAGAAAGGCCGTGAAGGAGCGTACATCCTACGGCTATACTTTCCCTCCCACGGAGCTTCTACGGCCGGGTGAGTCGAGAGTGAGCGTAGACCGCGAGGAGCAGGACGAAAACCAGCAGCGCATCAGGAAGACGCTGCTTGACTTCGGAATACCCATCACGCAGATTACCGCCACGGTCGGTCCGACCGTAACGCTCTATGAGATAGTGCCCGACAAAGGTGTGAAAATCGCCCGTATAAGAAATCTCGTCGACGACATCGCCCTCTCGCTGGCCGCGAAAGGCGTGCGAATCATCGCCCCGATTCCTGGCAAAGGCACAGTGGGTATAGAAGTGGCCAACAAAGACCCTCAGGTGGTGTCGATGCGCACGGTGCTCCAGAGCAGAAAGTATGCCGACTGCCGCTATAAGCTGCCGATTGCCCTCGGCTCCACTATCAGCAACGAGGTCTACATCGCAGACCTCGCAAAGATGCCCCATCTGCTTGTAGCCGGTGCCACTGGACAGGGTAAGTCGGTAGGTCTTAACGCGATAATAGCTTCGCTGCTTTACCGCAAACGTCCCGACGAGCTCAAATTCGTGATGGTAGACCCCAAGATGGTGGAGTTCAGCCTGTATGCCACCATCGAGCAGCATTATCTCGCCAAACTGCCCGGTGAGGAAGACGCCATCATCACCGACATGAAAAAGGCTGCCGAGACGCTTCTCTCCCTATGCGTGGAGATGGATGCACGCTATCAGCTCCTGAAAGGGAACTCGCGCAATGTGGAAGAATACAACGAAAAGGTGCTTTCAGGAAAACTCAATTCCCTCGACGGGCACCGTTACCTCCCCTATATAGTGGTGATAGTCGACGAGTTTGCCGACCTTCTCATGACAGTAGGCAAGGAGGTGGAGAAACCCATCGCCCGTCTGGCGCAGAAGGCGCGTGCCGTGGGCATCCACGTGATTATCGCCACACAGCGCCCCTCGACCGACGTTATCACCGGCGTGATTAAAGCCAACTTCCCCGCCCGCATAGCCTTCAAGGTGTCATCGGGCGTCGACAGCAAGACGATTCTCGACACAACCGGTGCCCAGCAGCTGATAGGACGCGGCGACATGCTTGCGAGCAACAATTCGGAAATCACCCGCGTACAGTGTGCGTTTATCGATACCCCCGAAGTGGAGGAGATATGCGAATATATCGCATCGCAGCCCCACGCTCCCGGCCCGTACATCCTTCCCGAACCGGAAGCCTCTCCTGCCGATGAAGCCGCCGGAGGATTCGGCCCCGCCGACGACCTCGACCCCCTCTTCAAGGATGTGGCCCGGAAGGTGGTGAACGGCAACAATGCCTCAACCTCGAGCATACAGCGCCTCTACTCTATCGGCTACAACCGCGCCGGGCGCATCATGGACCAGCTCGAACGCGCCGGAATAGTAGGCCCCGCCACCGGCGGCAAAGTGCGAAGCGTGCTTGTCGATATGGTTTCGCTCGAACAGATACTTGAAGGGAAAGGGGTGTGAACGGCAGGCAGGGATGCAACATACACCCGCAGCTCTACGTTGAATCATATAATATGGAAAAACATTTAAGACTCATATTCCTATCGCTGCTGCTCGTCCTTTCGGTTTCGGCCGTTCAGGCTCAGACAGCCGCACAGATACTCAGGCGGGCTTCGGCCAAAGTGATGAAGTCGGGCAGCGTCTCGGCCGAGTTCACGTATTCAGGCGCGGGACACAACGGCGCCGGATCGCTGACGGCCAGCGGACGGAAGTTCAAGGTATCGACGCCCGGCTTCTCGGCATGGTACGACGGTACCAACCTCTGGACATACGCCGTATCGTCGAAGGAGACCACCCTCGTGCATCCCTCCGCATCCGAGCTTGCCGAGACCAATCCCCTCCTCTATCTATCGTCAGCCGCCGGAGGCAACTGCTCGTTTGCCAAAGGCGACAGCAAGGTCCGGCGCGTGATAACCGTTACGCCCAAAAGCCGCAAGGAGGGATACAGGAGCGCCACGGTGGAACTTAACGGCAAGACACTCCTCCCCTCAAGAATAACGGTGAAGTCGACCGACGGAAGCACGGTGAGCGTCAACATCCGGCGCATCACCCTAGGAAAAGCGCTCCCGGCCTCGAATTTCACCTATCCCAAAAACAAATACCCCAAAATTAAGATTATAGACTTAAGGTAGACTCAGGGCCGACGCCCTGCCTCGCCTTATAAAACCACATCACAACTTCAATACACATGGCAGAGACTACAAAAACCAGAGTTCTTATCATCGGTTCAGGCCCGGCAGGCTACACCGCCGGCATCTATGCATCGCGCGCCAATCTCGCCCCCGTGGTCTACGAGGGCCATCAGCCCGGCGGACAGCTCACCCAGACTTCTGAAATCGAAAACTTCCCCGGATTCCCCGAGGGCGTGCAGGGAAGCGAGATGATGGATCTCATCCGCAAGCAGGCAATACGCTTCGGAGCCGACATCCGTTCGCGCATCATCAAGAAAGTCGACTTCTCGAAGCGTCCTTTCGAATGTGTCGACGACCATGGCGACATCGTAGTGGCCGACACGGTCATCATCAGCACAGGTGCGTCGGCCAAATATCTCGGCCTGCCCGACGAAGAGAAATACCGCGGCATGGGAGTCAGCGCCTGCGCCACCTGCGACGGATTCTTCTATCGCAAGCGCAACGTGGCCGTGGTGGGCGGCGGCGACACCGCCTGCGAGGAAGCCCTCTACCTCTCCACCATCGCCAAGAAGGTATATATGATCGTGCGCAAGGACTATCTCCGTGCATCCGACGTGATGAAGAAGCGCGTCATGGAGCGTGAGAACATCGAGGTGCTCTTCAACTGCAACACCGAAGGCCTCTTCGGCGACGGAGCTGTGGAAGGCGCCCACCTTGTCCGCCATCTCGGCAAGCCCGAAGAGGAGCACTTCGACATCGAAATCGACGGCTTCTTCCTCGGCATCGGCCACAACCCCAACACCGAAATCTTCCGCGGCCAGATCGACCTCGACGAGGAAGGCTACATCATCACCAAGGCTCCCACGACGGCCACCAACGTGGTTGGTGTGTTTGCCGCAGGCGACTGCGCCGACCCCATCTACCGCCAGGCAATCGCCGCCGCCGGCACCGGATGCCGCGCTGCGCTCGATGCCGAGAAATTCCTCATGAAAGCCGACGAACTATGATTTCCGGAGAGAAACAGCTGCTCCTCGACCGGCGCTATCTGCGCATGGCCCGCATCTGGGCAGAGAACTCATATTGCGAGCGCCGTCGCGTAGGCGCGCTTCTGGTCAAGGACAAGATGATTATCTCCGACGGATACAACGGTACCCCGGCGGGCTTCGACAATGTGTGCGAAGACCCGTCGGGCACCACCTACCCCTACGTGCTCCACGCCGAAGCAAACGCCATAACCAAAGTGGCGCAAAGCAACAATTCGAGCCTCGGAAGCACCCTCTACGTCACTACCAGCCCCTGCATGGAGTGTTCGAAACTTATTATTCAGGCAGGGATCAGAAGAGTGGTCTTCTCCGAACTCTACCGCATCACAGACGGCATCGACCTGCTCCGCAAGGCAGGCGTGGAGGTGGACCACATCACTATTGAAGAATGAAGCAGAAGAAGAACATCGCTCTGGTGTCCCTGCCGTTCGTGCTCACGGCCGGAATGGTGGCCGGCATCTTCATCGGCAAGGTGATGAATACCCAGAGACTCTCTCCGGCGCAGGAGAAATTCATGTCGCTGCTGGGACTTATCGACGAGGAATATGTCGACGAAATCAATGTCGACAGTCTTCTCGAGGAGGCTCTGCCCGACCTTTTCGCGCACCTCGACCCTCATTCGGTCTATATCCCCAAAAGCGAACTGACATCGGTCAATCAGGAACTCGACAACAGTTTCAGCGGAGTCGGCATCTCGTTTCAGATGCTGGGCGATTCAGTAGTAGTGGTCGAGGTAGTGCCGGGCGGACCGGCTGAGAAAGTCGGCATCATGGCCGGCGACCGCATTGTGAGCGCCAACGGCATCTCGCTGGCAGGACCGGAAGTTACCACCGATTCGGTCTACCGCACACTCCGCGGCAAGGAGGGCACCAAAGCGCTTCTGAAGGTCAAGCGCCAGAATTCGCGCAAGCTGCTCGACTTCGACGTGGTGAGGGGGAAAATACCCGTCAACAGCGTCGACGCCATCTATACAGCCGCGCCCGGAGTCGGCTATCTGAGGGTAGGCAAGTTCGGTACGGGCACCTACGACGAGTTCTTCAACGCACTCAACTCCCTTAAATCGAAAGGGGCTTCACGGTTCATAGTCGACCTGCGCGGCAACACGGGCGGATACATGGACCAGGCCATACTCATGGCCAACGAGTTTCTGCCCCGCGGAAGCATGATAGTCTACAGCAAAGGGCGCCTGCCTATCAACGAAAGCGTCGGAGTAGCCGACGGCAACGGTGCCTTCCAGGACGCCGAGCTTGTGGTGCTCATCGACGAATACAGCGCTTCGGCATCCGAGATTTTCGCCGGCGCAATCCAGGACAACGATCGCGGTCTCGTGATAGGCCGCCGTTCGTTCGGCAAGGGACTCGTGCAGAACCAGACGCTGCTCCCCGACTCCTCGGCCGTAAGGCTGACAGTGGCCCGCTACTTCACCCCCTCCGGAAGATGCATCCAGAAGGAATACAAGCGTGGATCCGACGGAAAATACGAGATGGATATAGTCGACAGATACAACCACGGAGAGTTCTACAATCCCGACAGCATCCGCCTCGACAAGAGCAAACGCTTCACCACCGTCGGCGGCCGCACAGTCTACGGAGGCGGAGGAATCATGCCCGACATCTTCGTGGCGCAAGACACCACCGGCTACACCTCATACTACATCAATGCCGTCAACAGCGGCCTGATTCAGAAATTCGCTTTTCAGGTAGTGGAGAAGTACCGTCCGGTGCTCAAAGGGGTAAAGACGCTCCAGCAGCTCAACGGAGTGATTCCGCGCGACAACACCCTGCTCGAGAACTTCGTGGCCTACGCCGCGGCCAACGGTCTTCCCGCCCGCTGGTATTACATCAACATGTCGCGCGACCAACTGCTGTCGCAGATAAAGTCGGTGATAGCCCGCGACGTGCTCGGATACAGCGATTTCATCCGCAGCCTCAACCAGAGCGACCCGACGGTTATCAAGGCCGTGGAGGCGCTTACCGAGGGGAAGTCGCCGGTAGTGATAAAGAAATAGCAAACCCGTGCCTTCCTGACGGGAACGGCTCTGAAAAGATACAAAAACAGTTATGGAAAAACATGAAATCAGAAAGAAGATAAAGTCGCTCCGCACCATGCTGTCGGATGCCGAGAAGCAGGCGGCGGCCGACAGAGTGTTCGAACGCCTTGAAAAGACGGCGGCGTTTCTCATGGCCGAAAAGATACTGATGTATCACTCGCTGCCCGACGAGCTCACCACTCACGCCTTCCTCAAGAAGTGGGGACAACGCAAGCGGTTTTTCCTCCCCCGCGTCAACGGTGTGAACCTCGATATCCTCCCTTACAGCGAGTCGCGCCTTGAGCTCGGTTCGTTCCATATCGAAGAGCCTACCGGCGACGACTGCGTGGATCCGGCTGAAATAGAGGTGATAGTGGTGCCCGCCGTGGCCTACGACCGCAACGGCAACCGCCTCGGACGCGGCAAAGGATTCTACGACCGTCTGCTCGGCACTACCAAAGCTGTGAAAATCGGCGTCGGATATGACTTCCAACTGTTCGACGCACTGCCCACCGAGAGCCACGACATCCCGGTTGACATTGTAATCACGGAGTCGGAACACATCATAATCAGACACTGAAACATGTACACCGCTTCGACTCGTCTGGCCGACGTCATCTTCGGCGACTACACGGTCATCACATTGCTCAACCGGTTCGGAATCACCCTCGGCGTCGGCGACCAGAGCATCGGAGCCATCTGCGCGGAGCGGGGTATCGACACCGCTTTCTTCACCACGCTGCTTAATATCTATACCGGTTCGTCGTGCCGTCAGGCCGACGGTATCGGTATGGATTTCATTAAGCCCACTATCGAATACCTCAAATCGTCGAACGACTACTACGCCGACACCGCGCTTCCGAACATCGAGCGTCATTTCCGCGCCCTTCACGACAGGAGCGTGGCCGAAAACAATCTCGAGTTTCTCTGGATCTTTTTCCAGGAGTTGAAGACGGAGCTTCATTCCCGCATCAGATACGACAACGAGAAGCGCTTTCCGCTGCTCTCAGCCATGGCCGACGCACCTACAGGCGATTCATGCGCCGAGCTTGCCGAATGTCCGGAATGCGACCAGGCCATCGAAGACAAGGTCGACGATCTGACATCGTTCTTCGTAATCCACCTCAGGGGGGAATACGACCAGAATCTATGCATGGCGGTGGTTACCTCGCTGATGGCTCTTGAGAAAGACATAAAGCGCAACAACGTGATCCGGCAGCAACTCCTTCGGCAGGCTTCCGGAGCTTTAACCTGCGATAATCCCGGTTGACATGGTGCAGACCGACAACGACGTGAGGATTCCCGTAATAGCCGCTGCCGGGCTCAGCCGCTTCGATTGTCTGGCCTTGACCGTGATTCTTAACAAAGGTGGCATAGAAGCCGAAATTACTCCGGTCAGGAATATAGCGGCCGACTCAGCGGCCGAGGCGAGAATAGTAACTCCGGATGTGCTCGCTGCCAACATCGACTATCTTCTGGCCCGCAAGGAAACCACAGTGGTGTTTTGCCGCAACCGACCGGCGTCCTCCCCTTTCAGCATCCTCACCCCCGATATGGACGACCGGGAGATATGCGAAATGTTTGATTCTGTGATTAAAGCAGCATCTAAGGACGACGACAACGGCGGCCGCCTCTCCACAAGAGAGACCGACGTACTGAGGCTCATAGCCAAAGGACTGACAATAAAAGAAATAGGAGAAAAGCTTTGCATCTCGGCCAACACCGTCGCCACACATAGAAAAAACATTTCGTCAAAACTCGGCATCCGCACCATATCCGGTCTTTCGCTCTATGCCGCTATGAACGGCATCATTAACGACTGACGCATTTTGTTTTCTCCCGAAATTAAGCTAACTTTGCACCGGTTTTAGGCCGCTCTCCCTTCTGAATCTCCTCGGAATCGTGGAATCAGACGGCCTGCCTCAAAAGTGATAAAACCCAGATGAATACCAACCGTTATGGAATGAGAGGTGTCTCTTCGAGTAAGGAAGAGGTGCACGCAGCTATCAAGAATCTCGATAAAGGCTTGTTTCCCAAAGCTTTCTGTAAAATCATACCCGACGTGCTTACCGGCTCGCCCGAGCACTGCATCATAATGCACGCCGACGGAGCCGGCACCAAGTCGAGCCTCGCTTACGCCTATTGGCGCGAGACCGGCGACATGAGCGTCTGGAAAGGTATAGCTCAGGATTCGCTTATCATGAACATCGACGACCTGCTCTGCTGCGGAGCGACCGACAATATACTCCTCTCGTCGACAATTGGACGAAACAAACTCCTCATACCCGGCGAAGTGATTGCCGCCGTGATCAACGGCACTCAGGAGCTTATCGACGAGCTCGGCCGCAACGGCGTGAATATCGTGAGTACAGGAGGTGAGACTGCCGACGTGGGTGATTTGGTGCGCACCATCATCGTCGACAGCACAGTGACATGCCGCATGCGTCGCGACGAGGTGATTGACAACGCCAACATCCAGGCCGGCGACGTGATAGTAGGGCTTGCTTCCTTCGGACAGGCAACATACGAGACAGAATACAACGGCGGCATGGGAAGCAACGGACTCACATCGGCACGCCACGACGTCTTCGACAAGTACCTGCTCAACCGCTATCCCGAAACGTGCGACCCGGCGGTGCCCGACGACCTTAAATATTCAGGAAGCAGAAAGCTCACCGACAGCGTGGAGGGCTCACCCATCGACGCCGGAAAGCTCGTGCTCTCCCCCACACGCACTTACGCGCCCGTGGTGGCCGCTATCCTTCGCGAGATGCGCAAGGATATCGACGGCATGATTCACTGCTCGGGAGGCGCTCAGACAAAGATACTCCATTTCCTCGGCGACGGACTGAGAGTGATTAAAGACAATCTCTTCCCCGTACCCCCGCTTTTCGAGCTTATCAGAAAAGAGAGCGGAGCCGAGCCGCGCGAGATGTACAGCGTCTTCAACATGGGCCACCGCTTCGAAATCTATCTCAAACCCGAGCATGCCGACCGCGTGATTGAAATCTCAAAGAGTTTCGGCATCGACGCTCAGGTTGTGGGACGCGTCGTGGCCGACGAGCATCGCGGACTCACCATCGACTCCCCCCTCGGCCACTTCGAGTGGGACTGACCCCTGCATCACCCCCATAAAAATGAGGCTGCGTCGACGACACAGCCTCATTTTATTTTCAGGATACGGCTTTATCAGATGAGCGGGAGGAGGTGCTTCTCAAGCTCGTCGAGACCTACGAAGCCTACCGAACGGCTTTTGAGCTCTCCGTCCTTGAAGAAGAGCACGGTCGGGATGTTGCGAACGCGCTGCTCGGTCGAAACCTCGTCGTTCTCATCGACGTTGAGCTTGCCGATTACGGCCTTGTCGCCATACTTCTCGGCGAGTTCCTCGACCACGGGGCCGAGCTTCATGCAGGGACCGCACCATGTGGCCCAGAAGTCGATAACTACTGCTTTGCCCGATTCGATTGCTTCGCGGGCAGTCTGGTCTGTGAATTGGATTGCCATTTCTTTGAGTGTTTTATATGGTTGAAAATTCTGTTGCTTATATTGCGTGGCGCCTTATCCCTCCGATATCTTATAGGGTATCTGCAAGGAGTCGAGCACTTCCACAAGTTCCTTGTTGACGGGTATCTTCCTGCGCGAATGAACCCTTACCGACTGCTTCGACTTGGTGTCTATCAGCCGGATATAGAGGTCGCCGCCGCGCTGCTCGCCCTCGATTTTCTCAATCGCCCCGGCCAGTCCGGTGTCGGGCGAATGAACGTCGAGGGTTATGTCCACGCGGTTGGCGAGTTTACCTTTATAGTTCTCAAGCGGCGATATTTCGTCGATGTTGAACTGAATCACGTCGGGACGATAACGGCTCGGGGTGAACGACACCCTCACGAACACCGGCATGCCGGGCTGCAGACGGCTGTAGTACTCGTCGAAGTTCTTGCCGAAAAGCCTCAGCTCCGTCTTTCCCGAGTAGTCTTCTATCTCGACGATACCGAAAGGATTGCCCTTGCGCGACATTCGTTCCTGCACGGAGGTTACGAGCCCCGCAAGGGTGAGTTTCGCCTCCTGGTTCATTCTGTCGTTGAAAGCGGCAGCCTGCGTGGTAACTCCATACATTACCTCCATATAGTATGGATCGAGCGGATGGCCGCTCAGATAGATGGATACAAGCTCGCGCTCGCTTTCGAGCAGACGGAACCGGTCCCACTTGTCGTGTTTGGGAATCGGCGGCTTGTTGGTTTCAAGAGGTTCGAGGTCTCCGAAGAGGCTTGCCTGCATCGAGTTCTTGTCTTGCTGTATGCGCTGTCCGTACTTTATGAGGATATCGGCATAAGTGGTGTCGCCTACGGGAGCCACCACAGCTTCACGCGGAATGTCGAGGCAGTCGAGCGCACCGCTCAGGGCAAGGCTTTCGAGAGCGGAGCGGTTGCAGGCCGAGCTGTTGACGCGCTCCACGAAGTCGTAAATGTCTTTATAAGGACCGTTTGCCTCACGTTCCTGTATTATTGCGTTCACGGCATTGACCCCCACACCCTTGATGGCCGCGAGGCCGAAACGCACCGAGCCGTTTTTGCCTACCGAGAACTTATAGCGGCTCTCGTTGACGTCGGGGCCCTTCACATCCATGCCCATACGCTTACATTCATCCATGAACTTGCGTATCTTCGATATGTCGGATAGGTTGCGCGACATCACTCCGGCCATGTATTCCGCCGGATAGTTGGCCTTGAGGTAACCTGTCTGGTAAGCCACCCAGCTATAGCAGGTGGCGTGGCTTTTGTTGAAGGCATACGATGCGAACTTCTCCCAGTCGGCCCATATCTTTTCAAGCACTTTGGCGTCGTGCCCGTTTTTCTGCCCCTCGGCCATGAACTTCACTTTCAGCTTTGCCATCTTGTCGATCTGCTTCTTACCCATTGCCTTACGGAGCATGTCGCTCTCGCCTCGGGTGAAGTTGGCAAGCAGACGCGAGAGAAGCATCACCTGCTCCTGATAGACCGTAACGCCGTAGGTCTCCTTCAGGTATTTCTCCATAATAGGAATGTCGTAGACTACCTCGTGGTCGCCATGCTTGCGGGCGATGAACTCGGGGATGTAGTCCATAGGGCCCGGACGGTAGAGGGCGTTCATGGCGATGAGGTCCTCGAACTTCGAGGGCTGCAGCGCGCGGAGGTGGGTCTGCATTCCGGGCGACTCAAACTGGAAGGTAGCCGTAGTATTGCCTTCGCAATATAGTTTGTAGGTAGCCGGATCGTCGAGGGGGATGTTGTCTATGTCGAGGTCTATGCCGCGCGAGATCTTGATGTTCTCAAGGGTCTCCATTATGATCGAGAGCGTCTTGAGTCCGAGGAAGTCCATCTTGATAAGACCGGTCTCCTCGATTACCGACCCTTCATACTGGGTCGATATTACCTTCGAGCCATCGGTGTCGGTTGCCACCGACACCGGCACCCAGTCGGTGATGTCGTCGCGGCAGATAATCACGCCGCAGGCGTGGATTCCGGTGTTGCGGACGTTGCCCTCGAGCTGTCCGGCATATTTCATCATGTCGCGGATAGCGGGATCGGGACTGTTGACCTCAGCCGCGAACTCATGGCTGTAGAGCGCGAGATTCTTGAAATTGGTCTTGGGCACCTTTCCGTTCACTTCCGGCAGGCGGGCATCGACCAGTTTGGCTATCCTCACGCCTTCGGCACGCGGAAGATCCATCACCTTCACCATATCCTTTATTGCCATCTTGGTGGCCATGGTGCCGTAGGTGATAATATGGGCCACTTTCTCGGCTCCGTATTTGTTGGTTACGTATTTGAGCACTTCGTAGCGGCCGTCGTCGTCGAAGTCCACGTCGATATCAGGGAGAGAAATTCGGTCAGGATTGAGGAAACGCTCGAAAAGGAGGTCGTACTTGATGGGGTCGATCTGTGTGATTCCGAGGCAGTAGGCGGCAGCCGAGCCGGCAGCCGAGCCACGTCCGGGACCTATGCTCACGCCGAGCTTCTCGCGCCCGGTATTGATGAAGTCCTGTACGATGAGGAAGTAGCCCGGAAATCCCATGGTCTTCATGATGTAGAGCTCGAATTTCAGACGCTCCTTCACATCGTCGGGAAGCGGGTCGCCGTATCTCTTTCTCGCACCCTCCATGGTGAGCTTCTCGAGATAGTCGGCCTCGAATTTGATCCTGTAAAGCTTGTCGTAACCTCCCAGGCGCTTTATCTTCTTTTCGGCCTCCTCCTGCGACAGCACTACGTTGCCGTTCTCATCGCGCGTGAACTCATCGAAGAGTTCCTGCTCCGTGATGCGGCTGCGGTATTCCTCTTCGGTTCCGAAGTCGGCCGGAATCTCGAAGTTGGGCATGATAGGCTCGTGGTCGATGGAGTAAGTCTCGATTTTGTCGAGAATCTCGGCCGTGTTGTGCAGGGCTTCGGGAATGTCGGCAAACACCTCGCTCATTTCGGCCGTCGACTTAAACCATTCCTGCTTCGTATAGTGCATTCGCGGCTCATGGTAGCGCTTCTGCATCGAGATGCAGATAAGGCGGTCGTGGGCTTCGGCATCGTCTTCATGCGCGAAATGCACGTCGTTGGTAGCCACAAGTTTGATACCCAGACGCTTCGACATGTCGCGAAGCACGGTATTCACCTTTTCCTGCTTCTCGTAGGTCTCGGTGTTGGCGTTCTCCTTGAATGTCTTGTGGCGCTGCATCTCAAGGTAATAGTCATCGCCGAATACGCTCTTGAACCATTTGGCGGCCTCGTCGGCGGCCTCGAGGTTGCCCTCGTCTATGAGACGCGGAATCTCGCCTCCGAGGCAGGCGGAGCATACTATCAGCCCCTCGCGGTGCTTTTCCAGCTCGGCCTTGTCGGTGCGGGGATGATAATAGAAGCCGTCGGTCATCGCCTTGCTGACGAGCTTTATCAGATTGTGGTAGCCCTTGCTGTTTTTTGCCAGCACTATGAGGTGGTAGCCGCGGTCCTTGCGGTCAGACATGCTTTCGCGGGCCACATACATCTCGCATCCGAGTATAGGCTTGATCTTCTTGTCGTCGTCAAGCCCTCCGTTCACTTTGTTCACATAGTTATAAAACTCCTTGATGCCGTACATGTTGCCATGGTCGGTAAGCGCAAGTCCGCGCATACCGTCGGCCACGGCCGCATCCACGAGTTCCTTGATGGATGCCTTGCCGTCGAGCAGGCTGTATTGCGAATGGACGTGAAGATGAGTGAATCGGAAATCGGACATCTTTGTTACTTTATGCAGGTCTGATAATCCGGCCGACGGCGGAGACCCGATTCGGGACGGGTCTCCGCCGCAGCCATAAGATTGCTTGACAGACGCTTTCGCGCCCTGAATGATTTACTTGAAGAGATACTGAGAGGAAATCGACTGGTTGTTGTGGATTCTTCTGATGGTGTCGGCGAAAAGTTTTGCCACGGGAAGAATCACGGCCTTGTCGTTCTCTCTGCCGTAGGGAATCGAGTCGGTGAAGATAATCTCCGTAAGTCCCGACTTCTGCACGCGCTCGGTGGCGGGATCGCTCATCACTGCGTGGCTGCAGAGGGCGCGGACGGAATTTGCGCCGAACTGGAGCAGCATGTCGGCGGCCTTGGTGATTGTGCCGGCGGTATCCACGATGTCGTCGACGAGAATCACGTTCTTGCCTTTCACATCGCCGATGACGGTGATGTTCTCCACTACGTTGGCTTTGGCGCGCACCTTGTGGCAGAGTACGAGGGGCACGTTGAAGTATTTGGCGTAGGAGTTGGCGCGCTTCGCACCGCCTACGTCGGGGGAGGCGATCACCATGTCCTTGAGGTGGAGGCTCTCGATGTAGGGGATGAAGATCGACGAAGCATAGAGATGGTCGACGGGAACGTCGAAGAATCCCTGGATCTGGTCGGCGTGAAGGTCCATCGTGATGAGACGGTCGATGCCGGCTACGCTCAGAAGGTCGGCTACCAGCTTGGCGGCGATCGAAACACGGGGTTTGTCCTTGCGGTCCTGACGAGCCCAGCCGAAGTAGGGAATCACGGCTACGATGGTTGCTGCCGACGCACGCTTGGCGGCGTCGATCATAAGCAGCAGCTCCATCAGGTTGTCGCAGTTGGGGAAGGTAGACTGTACGAGATAGACTTCCGCGCCGCGGATCGACTCCTCGAAGCATACTTCAAACTCGCCGTCGGCGAAACGCTCGATGTTCATTTTTCCGAGTTCGATGCCAAGTTCCTTACACATCGACTCTCCGAGATAATGGCTTCTCGAACCTGCAAACACCTTGATGGGCGGTAGATAATTGCTCATGGCTATTTTATTTTGCAATGGGTTTTATTTGGTTATTGATTTTGTCAGTATTCTGTTTCATGGTCTGTCGGTCAGCGAGCTGAAAACGGATGGCTACGGCATTCTTTCCGCCTACGCTCACAAGCGTCTCGCCGTCGGCTGCGAGTGTCAGCGCGGCAGGGTCGTCGGTAAGCAGGTCTACGCCCCTTACGTCGCCTTCGGGCAGCTCGGCCATATCGAAGACAAGCCTCGGCAGCGTTACCCGCACGTCGGCGTCCTCATGCCCGAAGTTGGCCACCACGAGCACGGCCTCCTCCCCCTTCACGTAGCGGATGAAGGCGAAGATGCTGTTGGGGTCGAGGCCGGGATTGCGCAGGTTGACATACATGAGGTCGAAGAAATCTCCCTCGCGAAGCGACTTGCAGCTGTTGCAGAGCGTGAGCACACGGGCATATACCTTTCGGAGCCAGCGTTCCTGCTCGGTCAGGAGTGTGTCGTCCCAGCGCCCCGAATTGTTCCATCTCCTCATCGTGTCGTAGCTCCAATAGTCGAAGATGGTGGTGCGGCAGTTGTCGCCGGCAAATCCTTCATTGTCGGTGGCCGACTCCCCTATCTCCTGCGCGAAATATATCATCATCGGCCCGCTCGTCATCATCGAGCTGACCACAAGCGACGGGATTACGTAAGCCGGATTTCCTGCGTACGCCCTGGAGCCGAAACGCACCTCGTCGTGGTTCTCAAGGAAATTGAGCATCCGCTCCCCTATTCCGTCCACGGTCTGCCAGCATCCTGTGAGGCGCGCAGCGCTTGTGTTGTGGCATTCTATGCCTACAAGCGTGTCGTAGAGATTCACCTTGTCGTAGAGGTAGTCGAAGCAGCCATAATCGAGGAAAGGCCGGTAGAGACCAACGTCGTAGATTTCACCTATGAATATAAGGTCGGGATGATTGCGCTTGACGCGCGGAATCACCCAGTTCCAGAAAGCGAGCGGCACCATGAAGACCATGTCGCAGCGGAATCCGTCGACACCTTTCCCTGCCCAGTATTCGAGTATGGAGAGCATCTTATTCCACGTGTCGGGCACAGGGTCGAAATGATCGCTGTGGTCGAGATAGTCGTGGCCGTAGTTCAGCTTCACTGTCTCATACCAGTCGTTGACTCCCGGGAAGGCCGAGAAGCAATCGTTGCCGGTGGCTTTCGCCGGGAACTCCCGGTAAGGGCGTCCGTAGCCGTCGATGGGGAAATGGGGAGCGAACTGCTGGCGGGTGAGGTAATAGTAGTTGTTCATCGGAGCGAACATCATTCCTATGTCGTCGTGCGCTCCGAAATCCTCCGTTCCTTCGGGTGCTGAATCGGAATGATACACGCGTGCCGTATGGTTGGGCACGAAATCGATGAGCACCTTGAGTCCGCGCGAATGGCACCTGCCGACCAGAGCCTCGAACTCCTCCATGCGCCGGCCGATGTTCTCGGCCAGGCATGGATTCACGTCGTAATAGTCGCGTATGGCATACGGAGATCCGGCCTCGCCCTTCACCACGTTGGGATTATCTGACGGGATGCCGGGGAAATCGGTCTTGGTGGCGTGTTCGATAATGCCGGTAAACCAAATACAGTTCACGCCCAGCTCCTTGATAGAGTCGAGCAGACGCGGAGTGTAGTCGTTAAGCTTTCCGCTTCCGTTGGCTTCGAGACTGCCGGAGGCGACGCATCCCTCGCGGTCGTTGGAAAGGAGACGCGGAAGGGTCTGGTAGACTATGAGTCGGCTGTTGTCGATGTTGGCAGTCTTCATTTATGCTTTATTCAAATAGATTTATCGCTTGTCGTTCAAGTATTTTTCCAACACACGCGAGGCGGCGTCGTAGCCGATGAGCGAGATTTTGCGCATCTGCGAGATGTCAAACACCTTCATATCGGCCGTCTGCGGAGTCTGGATTATGTAGTCGCAAAGATGCAGATCCTGCAGGGTGTTGGCCTTGCTGGTAAGCCTGTAAGTGCGTATCGCTATGTCGAGGAGCGAGGCCTTAAACCTGTAGTGGCGCTGCAGCGGGCTGCAGTTGCAGCCGAAAAGGGTGTCGCAGTATTTCCTTATCGCCCATGCCGGGAGATTGCGCAGCACGCCGCCGTCCACATAATGCACGCCGTTGATGATCACCGGCCTGAACACTATCGGAATGCTGCACGAGGCAAGCACCCTCGGCACAATCTCGCCCGACGACCATCCGACAGACTTCGCATGATCGAAATCGGCGGCGCAGATGATGGTCGGAATCTTCATCTCCTCCAGGGTTGCCACCGGCAGCCACTCGCTGAGTATGCGCCCGAACTTGTCGAGCTTCAGGAATCCCGATTTCGGAATCGACCACTCGGTGAAGTCCGTAAACTTCTCGAAAGCCATGAAGCAGTCGAGCATGTCGCGCGGAGAGAGTCCGGCACCGTAAAGGGCGGCCGCTATCGACCCGGCCGAGACGCCGGCGAGGATGTCGGGCTTGATGTCGAAACGATCGAAAGCTTCGAGCACGCCGATATGGGCAAAACCTTTGGCTCCGCCACCGGAAAGGGCAATTCCGATGCGGCCGGGCCTGTGGAGCCCTATCGTGTGCAGAAAATCTTCAAGTTTCAACATTCTCTCATTAAGCTTTGAGGCGTGAGCCGCGGCGACTGCACGCCTCCCTCTGCTCTTCGACCCTTTTTGGCAATACAAAGTTAGTCATTCTACACGATATTCACGCTATTTTTAGCACATATTTTGAACAAAAAATTTTCAGCCATCTGATTATCAATCATTTCCAAATTTAAGGGAGATCTGCCGTCCTCCAGGGCGGGCAAGGCAATAATCGCCCCTGCTCAGACGTTATTATATATGAAAACGCAGGCAGGGGCATCGATGCCTCCGCCGTATATTAAAACTGACAGAAAAAGCATGAGATTCCCTCTTTGCGCCATATTGCCGGCTATGCTTCTCGCTGCATCGTCGGGCTTGTCGTGTCTCGCTGCCTCAGTCTCTACCGGCAGCGGAACCGAGGCCATACAGGCCGAAGCCGACCGACAGTCGGGCCTGAACACCATTCTCGTGGTCAACGCCGCCGGCACGGCAGAAATCACATACTCCGGCTCTTCCCCGAATCAGAAATGGTACAGGTATTCCAACCTCGGTGGCGGATATGCCGAAGAAATCGACGGTGTGGTCTATGAGGGCAGCACCTCGACGCTACCCGCGGCCGAACTCGACATGGGCTACATAGTGGAAGACGGCGACAGCCGCTACTACTTCTGGCTCGTCGGCTACCGCAACTATCCCTTTTCAGTCGCATCGGTAAGCGTGTCGGATGAATCGGACTGCGACCGCACCGTATTGCTCACCGAAGGCACCGGAGCCGAAATACATTATTACGGCATCAACGGACGCCGGTTCACCCTCGACCGTGAAATAAAGGTGGAATACTACAACCTTGAATGGAACGACGAGAAATCGGAGTGGCAGCAGACGGAGACCGTCAAGACCATTCCGGCGCTGACATCACAGATTCCGGTGGTTCCTCCCGTGTATTGCGCCACAACGTTCACCGTCAGCGGCGACCGCTTCTCGGAACAGTGGGGCACATCTTCATCTGCCACGAGCGGCAACTATCAGCCCAAGGCGGTCGACTGCCGCACCTCGGCCACACAGGAAGAGAAAGCCGAGACGGAGGAGGGGTCGAATGAAATCAACGGAGGCGGCGACGGACTCGGCGGATCGGCTCCGGCTGACATTCACTTCGAGGCATACATCACCGACGCCGTGATCCATCAGGAATGGCAGATAAGCTCCGACCCAACTTTCGACGACATCACCTACCGCCTGTCGGGTCAGGAACTCGACTTCACATTCAGGGAGGAAGGGCATTTCTACGTGCGGTTCTTCGGCAGCAACGCCGACGGATCGTGCGAGACCTACGGCGAGACATATACCGTCGACATCGGCGCTTCGGAGCTTAAATGCCCCAACGCCTTCTCGCCCGGAGCCTCAGAGGGAGTCAACGACGAATGGAAGGTGTCTTACCGTTCGCTCGTGGAGTTTGAATGTTGGATTTTCGACCGATACGGCACGCAGATGTACCATTTCAAAGACCCGGCGGGCGGATGGGACGGACGCTACAAGGGTAAGCTCGTGGCCCCCGGCGTGTATTATTATGTGATAAAGGCCAAAGGCGCCGACGGAAAGAACTATAAGAGAAGCGGCGACATCAACATACTGCGGTTCAAGGGAAGGAAAGGAAACCAGGGAAGCACGGAATGACCCCTGCCGCAGGATAACCGACAAAACAGAAATGCAGAATGAAACCATAGTGCCGGCCAGCTCCGTAGAGGTCTATGGAGCCAGAGTGCACAATCTTAAAAACATAGACGTCAGCATACCGCACGGCTCGCTGACGGTCATAACCGGCCTCAGCGGCTGCGGAAAATCGTCGCTTGCTTTCGACACCATCTTCGCCGAAGGCCAGCGCCGCTATATCGAGACATTCTCGGCTTACGCACGCAATATGCTCGGCTCGCTCGAACGCCCCGACGTAGATAAAATCACCGGTCTATCGCCCGTGATCAGTATCGAGCAGAAGACAGTGAACCGCAATCCGAGGTCGACGATAGGAACGACTACAGAAATCTACGACTTCTTCCGTCTGCTTTACGCGCGCCTCGGCGAGGCCCGCAGCTACATAAGCGGACTTCCGATGGTGAAATACACCAAAGACAAGATTGTAGACCTCATTGCAGAGAAATACGAAGGCCGCAAGGTCTACATACTCTCCCCTCTTGTCAAAAACCGCAAGGGACACTACAAGGAGCTCTTCGAGAACCTGCGCAAGAAGGGATACCTCCACGTCAGAATCGACGGAGAGCTGCGCGAACTCGTCTACGGACTCAAGCTCGACCGATACCGCAACCACTCGGTGGAACTGGTGGTGGACCGGCTGCGCGTGGACAGCTCCGACCTCAGCAGGCTCAGGCAGACGGTGGAAGACGCGCTCAGGCAGGGCGACCGCCAGCTCATGGTCATCGACATGGAGACCGGCGAGGTGCGCCATTACAGCCAGATGCTGATGGACCCCGAGAGCGGACTCTCTTATCCCGAGCCCGCACCCCACAATTTCTCGTTCAACTCCCCCCAGGGCGCATGCCGCCGATGCAAGGGCCTCGGCTACGTAGACCTCGTCGACAGGGAAAAGATAATCCCCGACCAGACAAAATCGATTCACGAAGGGGCGATAGTACCGCTGGGCAAATATAAGAACTCGCTCATATTCTGGCAGATCGAGGCAATATGCCGAATGCACGGAGCCGACATAAAGACTCCCGTCCGCGAACTTCCCGATGAGGCTCTCAACGACATCCTCACCGGCACCGACGTGCGCCTCGACCTCAAGAACGAAACCATGTCGACAAGCCGCTACGACGTGCCTTACGAGGGTCTTGTGAAATACATCGAGATGCAGCAGAGCCTCGACGCAGGCTCGGAAGCCAACAAGTGGAGCGGTCAGTTCTTCTCGCGCACGGTGTGCCCGGAATGTAACGGCGACCGCCTCAACAAGGTATCGCTCCATTACTTCATCGACGGCAAGAGCATCGCCGACCTGGCCCGCATGGACCTCTCGGAACTATACGAATGGACGCAGGGACTTGAAGACCGCGTCGACCCGCAGAAGAGGCGTGTGGCCGAAGAGGTGCTGAAAGAGATACGAAGCCGCCTCGGCTTCCTGCTCGACGTGGGTCTCGAATACCTTTCGCTCAACCGCTCGTCGGCCTCGCTGAGCGGAGGAGAGAGCCAGCGCATCAGGCTCGCCACCCAGATAGGATCGCAGCTCGTCAACGTGCTCTATATCCTCGACGAGCCTTCGATCGGACTACACCAGCGCGACAACGTGCGCCTTATCGACTCGCTGAAGAAGCTGCGCGACATAGGCAACACCATTATAGTGGTGGAGCACGACAAGGACATCATGAACGAAGCCGACTATATCGTCGACATCGGACCCGGCGCCGGCCGCAAGGGGGGCGAGGTGATGTTTCAGGGTTCGCCGGCCGAACTCCGCGCGTCCCATACCCTTACGTCCGACTACCTCTCGGGCGAGAAAGCCATCGAGATTCCGGCTTCACGCAGACCCGGCTCCGGGAAGACACTCGAAATACTCGGCGCCACCGGCAACAACCTCAAGGATGTGGACCTCACATTGCCGCTCGGCAAATTCATCTGCGTCTCAGGACTGAGCGGTTCAGGAAAGTCGAGCCTCATCAACGGCACCCTGCAGCCTCTCCTATCCAAACGCTTCTACCGCTCGCTGGCAGAGCCTCTCCCCTTCCGCGAGGCGCGCGGACTCGAGAATATCGACAAGGTGGTAACTGTCGACCAGTCGCCTCTCGGACGCTCGCCGAGGTCGAATCCGGCCACGTATACCGGCATCTTCGCCGACATACGCAAACTCTTCGTGTCGCTCCCCGACGCGAAGATGAGGGGCTACAAGCCCGGGCGGTTCTCCTTCAACGTGGCCGGCGGCCGCTGCGAGACATGCAAGGGGAACGGCTACCGCACGATAGAGATGAATTTCCTTCCCGACGTGCTCGTGCCCTGCGAGGAGTGCCACGGCAAGCGCTACAACCGCGAGACGCTGGAAGTGAGGTTCAAGGGCAAGTCGATTGCCGATGTGCTCGAGATGACGGTCAACCAGGCGGTGGAGTTTTTCGAGAACGTCCCCGCCATACTTAAAAAGGTGAAGGTGCTTCAGGAGATAGGCCTCGGCTACATAAAGCTCGGCCAGCCGTCGAGCACCCTCAGCGGAGGCGAAAACCAGCGCGTGAAGCTCGCGGCCGAACTATCGAAGAAAGACACCGGCAACACCCTCTTCATCCTCGACGAGCCTACCACCGGGCTCCACTTCGAAGACATCAGGGTGCTCCTCGGTGTGATAAAAAAGATAGTCGACAAGGGCAACACCATGGTCGTGATCGAGCATAACCTCGACGTGCTCAAATGCGCCGACCACGTCATCGACCTCGGTCCCGACGGCGGACGCGACGGCGGACGCATCGTGGCCGAAGGCACGCCCGAAGAGGTAGCCATGACCGATACCCACACCGCACGCTTCCTGCGTCAGGAACTCGGCCTCGCATGAAGAATTATCTTACGCATCATGGTCCGAATATCCGTGAAAATGACTATCTTCGCGCATTGAAAGAGGCCTTGCGGCCAATCAGACAGTCTTAAAACCCAATACCATCATAACCCGACATCATGAAGAAATTATTTATCAGCACATTAACTGCTATGACACTTTCCATGATCGCTTCGCCGACCCCGGCGGCGGCCGGCAATCCGCTGACGGAGCCCTCGAAGGCCCCGTTTGGCGCAGTGCCCTTCAATCTCATCACGCCCATCGACTATGAGAATGCCGTGATGCAGGGCATCAGAGAGCAGAACAATGAAATAAAGGCAATCACCGACCTTGCCGAGGCACCCAGCTTCGAGAACACAATCGTGGCTCTCGACCGTTCAGGCTCGCTCCTCACCCGCGCCACCCTCGCCCTCTCGAATGTGGAGCATGCCGTCGGCGACACCGTGCTCATGAACATCATGGCCAAGGTAACGCCCGTGCTCTCCGAACATTCGGCCGACATCATGCTCAACGATGCCCTCTGGAAGCGCGTGAAGCAGGTCTACGACAATCGTCAGTCGCGCACCGACCTCACCCCCGAAGACCAGCGTCTCATCTCCGAGACCTATCTCAACTTCGTAGAGTCCGGTGCCTCGCTCGAAGGCTCCGACCGCGACAAATACAAGGCTCTCAACAAGGAGCTCTCCGACCTCTCGCTCCGCTTCGCCCAGAACATCACCAACGGCATGAAAGACCCCTCGCGCCAGCTCTGGCTCGAAGCCTCGCAGCTCGGCGGTCTCCCCGAGTCGATAGTGGCCGCAGCCCGTCAGGACGCCAAAGACGCCCTCGAGGCTCAGGGTAAGCAGGACAACGGTTCGCTCTACCTCTTCACCGTGTTCGCCCCCTCCTACAGCCCTTTCATGAAATATTCGTCGGAGCGGGACCTCAGAGAGAAGCTCTACCGCCTCTATAACTCTCGCAACATCGGAGGAGAATTTGACAACACCCAGATTCTGAAAGACATCGCCAACGTCCGCCTGGAAATGGCGAAGCTGCTCGGATTCGAGAATTTCGCCCAGTACCAGCTGCAGCGCACGATGGTAGGCTCGCAGAAAGCCATGGAGGATTTCCTCGACCAGCTCAACAAGGCTTATACCCCCGCCATGAAGGCCGAGATGAAGGAAATCGAGGAGTTCGCCCAAAAGACCGAAGGCTCCGACTTCCGCCTAATGCCCTGGGATTATTCCTACTGGTCGGACAGACTGAAAAACGAGCGCTATGCATTCAGCGACGAAGACATGAAGCCCTACTTCGAGCTCAACCACACAATCAAGGGTGTATTCGGCCTCGCCGAGAAGCTCTACGGCTATAAGTTCAAGGAGAACAAGAACATTCCCGTCTACCACCCCGACGTGAAGGCCTACGAGGTTTACGACGGCAAGAAGCTGATGGGTCTCCTCTACGCCGACTTCTACTATCGTCCCGGCAAGGCTCCCGGCGCGTGGATGACCGAGTTCCGCCCCGAATCGAAAGACGACAAAGGCAACAAGGAGATACCTATCATCTCCATCGTGTGCAACTTCTCCAAGCCCGTCGGCAACAACGCCGTGCTGCTCAACCCCTACGAGGTGGAAACCTTCCTCCACGAGTTCGGCCACGCCCTTCACGGACTTTCGGCCGACACGAAGTATTCCTCGCTCAGCGGCACCAACGTATACCACGACTTTGTGGAGCTCTTCTCGCAGTTCAACGAGAACTATCTCACCGAAAAGCAGTTCCTCGACGGCTTCGCCAAACACTATAAGACCGGCAAGCCCATGCCCCAGGAGCTTATCGACAAGTTTATCCGCGCCTCCCAGTATGGAGCCGCCTACGCCTGCATGCGCCAGCTCGGCTTCGGATATCTCGACAAGGCATACTATACCATCACCGAACCTCTCCGCGCTTCGGCCGACATCGAGGAATTTGAGAAGAATGCCCAGAATCCCGTCAGAGTGTTCGACGCCGTGGAAGGCTGCATGACCTCCCCCTCGTTCGGCCATATCTTCTCGGGTGGCTATGCCTCGGGCTACTACGGCTACAAATGGGCCGAGATGCTCGACGCCGACGCTTTCGCAGCCTTCAAGGAACACGGCATCTTCGACAAGAATACGGCCCGCAAGTTCCAGAAGATGCTCCGTTCGGGCGGCACCGTTCCCCCGATGGACCTCTACATCGAGTTCCGCGGCAAGAAGCCTACTGTCGACGCCCTCATGGAGCGCGACGGCATCCGCCGCTGATGCAGGCTCCGCAGCCGACTCTACTGTTCAAGGCTCTGCGACTCCGGTCGCGGAGCCTTGATTATAAGCGGCGGAAGAAATGTATAATATATTTATATTTATACAAAAATTTCCAATATTCTGAACATATAGACTAAATATCAATTTTTTAACGATTTTTTAAGAATGAAAATCGATGCGGTTTCATTCATTTTTTGTATCTTCGCGGAAAATAACAACGCATTTCACAAACTAAACAAATTAAAATATCATGGAACTTCCGTTTTCAGAATCCTGGAAAATCAAAATGGTTGAGCCCATCCGCAAGAGCACACGCGAAGAGCGTGAGCAGTGGCTCAAAGAAGCAAACTACAACGTATTCATGCTGAAGTCGGAGCAGGTGTTCATCGACTGCATCACCGACTCGGGCACAGGCGCCATGAGCGACCGTCAGTGGGCCGCCATGATGACCGGTGACGAGGCTTATGCCGGCGCACGCTCATTCTTCGAGCTCAAAGACACCATCACCAAAATCACCGGCTTCGACTACGTGATTCCCACCCACCAGGGACGCGCCGCCGAAAACGTGCTCTTCTCCCACCTCGTGAAGGCCGGCGACATCGTGCCGGGCAACTCGCACTTCGACACCACAAAGGGACACATCGAGAGCCGCAAGGCCTTCGCTGTAGACTGCACTGTCGATGAGGCCAAGAACACTCAGCTTGAAGTTCCCTTCAAGGGCAACGTCGACCCCAAGAAGCTTGAGGCCTGCCTCGCCGAGAACGCCGACAAGATTCCCTTCATCATCGTTACCATCACCAACAACACCGCCGGCGGTCAGCCCGTGAGCATGGCCAACCTCGCCGAGGTGCGCAAGATAGCCGACAAATACGGCAAGCGTGTGATTTTCGACTCCGCACGTTTCGCCGAGAACGCCTACTTCATCAAGACCCGTGAAGAGGGCTATGCCGACAAGACCATCAAGGAAATCTGCCGCGAGATGTTCGCTCTCGCCGACGGCATGACGATGTCGGCTAAGAAAGACGGCCTCGTGAACATGGGCGGATTCATCGCAACCCGCTGGGAAGACTGGTATGAGGGCGCAAAGAAATACTGCATCCCCTTCGAAGGCTTCCTCACCTACGGCGGTATGAACGGCCGCGACATGGCCGCACTCGCCGTCGGTCTCGATGAGAACACTGAGTTCGACATGCTCCAGACCCGCATCAAGCAGGTTGAATACCTCGCCAAGAAGCTCGACGAGTATGGCATCCCCTATCAGCGTCCTGTAGGCGGCCACGCCGTCTTCATCGACGCCGACAAGGTGCTCGACCGCATCCCCAAAGAGGAGTTCCCCGCCCAGACGCTCACCATCGAGCTCTACCGCGAGGCCGGCGTACGCGGCTGCGAAATCGGCTACATCCTCGCCGACCGTGATCCCGTAACCCGCGAGAACCGCTTCGGTGGCAACGACTTCCTCCGCCTCTGCATCTGCCGCCGCACATACACCAACAACCACATGGACGTGATTGCTGCTGCGCTCAAGAACGTTTACGACCGTCGCCACGAGATTACCCGCGGCGTGAAGATCGTATGGGAGACAGAGCTCATGCGCCACTTCACCGTGAAACTCGAGCCCCTCGGAAAGTAATTCCGGCCGGCCGACACTCCGGAAACAGTTTTTTTTGAATCCGGGTGTAACAATTCCGACATAACGCAGTCTTATAAAGTGTCGGGGGCTTTGGAAGCCTCCGGCACTTTCAAATTTTAACCGAACAACAAAACATCTTATGAAAACATCATCCATCATCCGGCTTATCGCGGCCGCCCCGGCGCTCATGCTCTGCTCATGCAGCGTAGTGGCCGAGAAATCCGACATCGCGGATGCCGACGCCAAGTTCGTCGACCGCACTTTCAAAGTAGGCAGTTTCAAAAGCATCGAGACCTCGACCGTGGTCAACTTCAAGATCAGTCAGGGCAACAAGACATCACTTTCGCTGCGCGCGCCGTCAAACCTCATAGACTATATCACCGTGAAGGTAGAAGACGGAGTGCTGCGCGTTGACGCAAAGAAAGGTAAAAGGTTTCATAATCCGGGCGACAAGTTCAACATGACGGTTACCGTCCCGACCCTCAACGCCATTACCACCACCGGAACAGGCGACATCAAGTTCTCCGGCAAGTTCAAGACCGGCGACTTCAAGGCTACGAGTTCGGGTACCGGCGACATCGACATGCCCGACTTCCTTGCCAGCGACCTTTACATCACCTCCACCGGAACAGGCGACGTCGACTTCAACGGATCCGTAAATTCGGCAAGCATCACGAGCTCCGGCACGGGCGACGTCGAGTTCACCTCGTCGAAATGCGAACGTCTGACCGGCACCACGTCAGGCACCGGCGACATCGAGCTGAAAGGCTCCGCCAGCTATGCCGAGCTATACTCTTACGGCACCGGCGACATCAAGGCACGCCGGTTCTCGGCCGCCGAAGTGAACGCCACCACATCGGGCACCGGCGACATCGACTGCACCGCCACCCGCAGCTTCAAGGGAAGCGCCGGAGGCACAGGCGAAATCATCGTCTACGGCAATCCCGCCGTCCGCACTTCGGAAACGAAACGGATAAAATACATGAAATAGACCCCCATCCCTACACCAAAATAAAGAAGTCGCTCCCCCGGCATAGGCTGGCGGAGCGACTTCTTGTATTTTGGAGCGAAGTGTTACTTTCCTTTGGGTACGGGCACGACTTCGGGCGATGT
The DNA here is from genome assembly GCA_945873625.1 of uncultured Porphyromonadaceae bacterium. GTDB lineage: Bacteria > Bacteroidota > Bacteroidia > Bacteroidales > Muribaculaceae > Lepagella. The sequence continues at coordinate 26,970 of CAMCDS010000010.1, forward strand.
AGGCGATGACTTGCCCGAAGCTGATTCGTGGATGTCGATTTCCTTGGGCACGTTGGAGGGTGCCATGGCCGAGGGTTCGGGCATCGCCGATTTCTGGGGCGGATACGCCGGATTCTCGGGAGAGCCGGAGGCGTTGAAGAAGGGATAAGGCATTCCGAAGAGCACGTCGGGATTCTTGCCCGGACTCATATAGCCGTCGAGCAGCGTGTCGCGTCCGGTAGGATTCTCGAAAGTATAGAGGTTGAAGCGATAGAGCATCACGGCCACATGCTCGAAGATGGCGCTCTGTATGGCCTCGTATTGCGTCCAGGCCGAAGTGTTGGTGAAGCAATAGAGCTGCAGGGGTATTCCGGCCGGTGTCTGCTGCTGGGTGCAGATGAAGCATGTGTCGCCGTCGGCGTGCGAGATGTGGTGATGGTTGTCGAGATAGAGTTTGAGATAGGCGCGGAAGATGCCGAGATTGGTGTCGAGCGATCCGTCGACAAGGCCTTCGGGATTGTTGACATTACATTCCTTACCGGCGTCGCGCTGCTCGATTTTCTTCTTTATCCAGTCGGCAAGAAGAGGAATCTTAGCATACTGGGCGAGCATGGCGTCGTCGGTCTGCACCACGCTGTCGGCGTCGATCATATAGCATCGGTCTATCCTGCGCGTGCCGCTCACCTGCATCGACCGATAGTTGGTAAACGAACCGCTTATGAGATTGTAGGGGGGCACGGTGGTTATAGTCTTGTCCCAGTTCTGAATCTTGACGGCCGTAAGCGACACCTCGACCACAGTGCCGTTCGCATCCGTGCCGTGCACCTTGATCCAGTCGCCCACATGCAGTGAGTCGTTTTCCGAGAGCTGCACGCCGGCCACCACTCCGAGTATGCTGTCTTTGAAAATCAGCATGAGCACTGTGGCAAACGCTCCGATGCCTGCCAGCAGCGTGGCCGGCGACTTGTCGACGATGATGGCGACGCTTATGATGAGCATCACTATCCATATAATCCCCTTCACGAGCTGCACGAGTCCTTTGAGCGGCAGCTTGCGTTTGTTGTCGCGCGTATCGAGATGGAGCCAGATCACGTCGATGAAGGTATTGAGGGCGTTGGCCGTGATAAAGACGATGTAGATCCACGTCAGCCTCGTGAGCCACGAACTCAGCGAGGCGCGGGTGAAGAGGGTGAACTGGATGAAGATGAGGAATACGAGCGCGGGGATGATACGGCTGAACTTGGTGAAAAACCTCTGGGCCGCGAGATTCTGATAGAAATCGCCCTTCAGTTTCTTGCCGAGAAGGCGCACGCACCCCATAGTGATCCATTTCACCACATATCCCACTGCCAGGGCAATGACAAAGACCAGTATGGCGTAGAGCCAGGTGAAGAGCGAAGAGTAGTGTTCGAGTTCGAAGAAGTCGAGTATGGTATATACGAGACGCATGATCCATGTCGCGATGGCGTATGTGCTCTCGTTGTGCCCGAGGTCTACCTGAGGCACCACTTTCGACGTTTGAGCCGCTATGGCGGTCAGAAGGTGGAGAAGCATGACGTTATTCTTTTATTGAGTTGATACAGTTATTGAGTGGAGTCTTTCCTTGGGCGGATTGATACATCCTTATCTGAATTACAACCTCCCCCTCGCCAATGTTCATTTCACGCCCGGTCCGCAGCGCCGCCACCGAAAAGGGTGAAGACGGTAATCGGCTGAAAAGACGATTCTTATTTTTGCATTAACAAAAGTTAACATTTAATTTAATCCCGTATCTGCACACCGTTTTGATATGTGTGCAAAAATCGGAAAGTCTCTAAAATTTTCTAATACAGCCACAACATGCTAAGATTCAACAATTTACAGAAACCACATCCTCAACATTAACAAATTTTCCGAAAATTTATCCTCAAATCGTTTGGCTATCAGCACATTTATTTCTATCTTTGAACTGTGGCTCAGACCAAATCTTAAAAAGATTTAATTTAGACACGACATGGAACTCACACTCGCCATATTGAAACCCTCCGCCATCGAGCGTTGCCTCGTAGGCGAAATCATATCGAGAATACAGAAAAAAGGTCTCATCATTGCCGGAATGAAGATGATGCAGCTCGACGAGAAAATACTTCGAGAGCACTACGCGCATCTCGTCGACAAGCCGTTTTTCCCCTCTATCGTCAAATCGATGACAGCCTCCCCCGTAGTGGTGATGGCTCTCAAGGGTGTGGATGCCGTGAAGGTCTATCGTGAGATGACCGGCGTAACCAACGGACGCAACGCCGCTCCCGGAACACTGCGCGGCGACCTCTGCATGAGCGGCCAGGCCAACATCGTCCACGCAAGCGACACGCCCGAGAACGGCAAGATTGAAGTGGCCCGCTTCTTCAAGCCCGAAGAAATATTCGACTGGATGCCCGCCGACAAGGAATTTTACTACGGCGACGACGAGTTCCGTCAGTAATCTCCCGCCCGGCTTTCTCTCCTCTTCTCCCCTGCCGGACCCGACAGAATCAACCTATTAAAGGATTAATCGACCGTCTTCTCTCCCGCTCCGAAAAAGAATATACTCCATAATATATACCGACTACGGAACTTCCGCCGCCAAGACGCCGGACCTCCGAAAAAACAGAAAGTAATGAATTTTAAAGCTATTGTTTCTCTCTCCTGTGCGATGATGCTTTTCTTCGGAGCATCGGCGCAGACCACCAAAAACTCATCACATTCCGCCGCCCACCGCAAGCTGCTCGCCAACCAGTCGAAAGGGAAAGACCAGATTCGTCTTATAGAGAAAAACTCTTTCATCGACCTTATCGACGACATCGAGCCTGAGCCCGACATCTACACCGAGGGTTGGAACAGCAAACGCGTAAATCCTTTCCGCGAGGCTGACGTTCCCAATTCCAGAGTGCTCAACGTTACCGGCTACGCGATGCCCGTAGGCCACTCCACTATCCGCGTAACATCCAACTACGGCTACCGAGCAAAGTTCGGACGCATGCATAAAGGCATCGACCTCGGCATCCGCAGCAACGATACCATCTACGCAGCCTACGACGGCAAAGTGCGACTCACAAGCTACGAGGCCCGCGGATATGGCAACTACATCATCCTCCGCCACCCCAACGAGCTCGAGACCGTATACGGCCACCTCAACAAAAGCCTCGTGAAGCCCAATCAGGTGGTAAAGGCAGGCCAGCCCATCGGACTCGGCGGAAGCACCGGACGAAGCACTGGTCCGCACCTCCACTTCGAGACCCGCTACATGGGATACGCCATCAATCCATCCGCTATATTCGACTTCGCCAACAAGACGGTACACACCGACACCTATACTTTCTCGAAAAGCACCTACACAAAACCGAGAAACTTCTCGCCCAAGCGCGAAATGGCAAAATCGGAATCGAACCCCTACCACAACGCCGAGACTACGGCTACTTCCTACACCGTGAAATCGGGCGACACTCTTGCTTCAATCGCACGCTCCTACGGACTCTCGGCCACTACGCTGCGCAAGCTCAACGGCATGAAGCAGACCGACAAAATCAAGGTCGGACAGGTGCTCCAGCTTAAATAAACCCGCACATCTTTCTCCCCTTACGTTCAACATCAGCAAATTCTCCCCTCACGCTCTCATCAGCAAATTCTCAACTAACTCATAACCGTGAAAAATCGGGTCGGCAGGAACGCTCCTCGCCGACCCGATTTTTCATCAGCCTAAGCATAAAAGCCAGACTCTTACATCAATAAACTATTCTTACGGCCTTGCCGTCTCTGTCGCGGACGTAGATGTTGCCTTTCACAGGCGAAGCTGTCCTGACGCCCTGCAGCGTGTAGTAGACATCTTCCCCTTCCCGGACACACTCCACTTCGTCGACACCTGCGTGAGGCAGACGCACTCCGAAGCAGGCAGACGTGTTGGTCCACCAGATATTGTCCTTGTAATACTGCGGGAGCTTCACGCCGATTGCCTCAGCCGGGAACGAGATAACTCCGTTCTCGAGCTTGCCGAGATATTTGGCATACTCCACGCGCATCTTGCCGGCACACTTGTCTTCATACCCCTTAGAAGTGAGATACATTTCGCCGAGCTTCTCGTCGCTCACGCCTGTGTGCTGCTGCGGAAGCTTTCGGCAAGATATTGTATGGTTACGTTGCCATAGTTTTCGGCATCGAGCAGACGGCGGCGTGCCTCGCGGATACGGAACTCATTGATGAAGGTGCGGAAGTTTTTGCCCGTATGCTCGTTGATGGCGGCAGAGACATACTTGGTGTTCGACTCCTCCTCCTTGGCAAGACGGTTGAGGCTGAACTCGGGATCGCAGTAGTCTTCCGACGACTCCATGTAAGACTGAATCCTCTCAAAGAACTGACGCTGCCGGCCGTCGTCCTTGCGGGCTGCGTCCTCATCCGTCCCGCTTCCGCCAGACTCTACTGAGCTGGAAGGAGCCGATACATCGGCGTGAGTCTCCACACTGCGCAGATGCTCGATGCGCCTCACCTTCTCCTCTATCTCAACAAGCTCCTTATTGAGCCGGAAGAGCTGCACGTTGGCCACCTTCTCCTTATGGCGGAAGAAGAGCCACAGGGCGACCACAACCGCCAGAAACACGATTGCTATTATCACGAGCTTCTGATTGGCAACGGTCTTGCGCAGGTCGTTGATCAGCATTCCCGCCCTGTTCTGGTTCTCCTGCTGGAACTTGTTGCTGACGTTGAGAAACCTCCTTGGATTCATAGCCGAATCGGTATGGGCGAAATATTCCTCCTGATAGCGCGGGGCGTTCTCTGTGTCGCCGAGCTTCGTATAGACCCTCATGTAGCGACGCTTATTGTCGGCTATCATGTCGACGGCATTGTCTTCGGAAGCTATGGTATCGTAAATGCCGAGGTATCGGAGAGCCGAGTCGAGCCGGTTTGTCTCCTCGAAATACTCCGACATCTCTAAAGAGCCGATAGCTTCATCTACCTGTCCATGCCCGTCGAGTCGATAAAGGAGAGCGTCTGCCGCATCTTCGCAAGGGCGACGTCGGCGCTTCCGAAAGTCTTTCTATGTAGGCCGACGTGATGAGATGCAGATAGCGCTGCATCGGCTTATCGATGGCCGGCACGTCGGCAAGCATTTCATTAAACTTCACGGCCTTGTCGCGGTTGCCCTGATAGCAGCTCACGATTGCGAGGTCGTTGAGGAACTTTATCTCGTTGTCGGGCATCCCGGCCTTGCGGCTTGCCTCGAGACCTTCCTCATAGTAGGCGTATGCGCGCACGAAGTCGCCGAAGGCGAGATGTATGTTTCCGAGCATCAGATAGGCGTTGACAGTATCGTCGGCGCTCGATGCCGTGTCGGCTTCCGATTCCATCCTCAGGAACCGGTGGAGCGTATACAGGGCTGCGTTGAAGTCTCCCTCCCGGTATTGCACCTTGCTTTCGGCTATCAGCTCGGCCCGGCGCGAGGCATCGCCGCCGTTGCCCTTGCCGGAGCATCCTCAGAGGAGAAGTGAAAGCAGAAGTATGAATATCAGGCGGGAAGGCATGTCAGAGTTCGGATGATTTCAGCTTTTCGGCATTCTCAGCCACTATCAGATGGTCGATGCAGTCCTGTATGTCGCCGTTCATGAAGGCAGGCAGGTTGTAGACCGTATAGTTGATGCGATGGTCGGTGATGCGCCCCTGCGGATAGTTGTAGGTGCGGATTTTGGCCGAACGGTCGCCGGTGCTGACCATCGTCTTGCGTTTCGAGGCTATGTCGTCGAGATACTTTGAGTGCTCACGGTCGTAGATGAAGCTGCGCAGACGCGAGAGGGCACGCTCCTTGTTCTTGGGCTGGTCGCGCGTCTCCGTACATTCTATCAGTATCTCTTCCGTCTGGCCGGTGAGCGGGTTCTTCCAGTTGTAGCGGAGGCGCACGCCCGACTCCACCTTGTTGACGTTCTGCCCGCCGGCACCTCCGGAGCGGAAGGTGTCCCACTTTATCTCCCCTTCATGAATCTCCACCTCAAACTCCTCAGCTTCGGGGAGCACGGCCACCGTAGCGGCCGAAGTATGCACGCGCCCCTGCGTCTCGGTGGCCGGCACGCGCTGCACGCGGTGCACGCCGCTCTCATACTTCATCACGCCGTAGACCCCGTCGCCCGTGAGTGAGAAGATTATCTCCTTATAGCCTCCCGACGCCCCTTCGGATACACTCGACACGGCCAGCTGCCACCCTTTCGACTCGGCGAAACGCTGATACATGCGGAAGAGGTCGCCTGCGAAAAGGGCGGCCTCGTCGCCCCCCGTGCCGCCGCGAATCTCCACTATCGCGTTTTTAGCGTCGTCGGGGTCAGCCGGAATGAGGAGCAGCTTAATCTCATCTTCAAGCTGCGGAATTAGGGCCTCGGCGTTGTCGAGCTCCTCTTTGGCCATCATGCGCATGTCGGCATCACTCTCTGAAGCCATCATGGCGCGGGCCTCGTCGGCCGAGGCGAGGGTTGCCCGGTAGCGGTTCACGGTCTTAAGAATACGCTCGAGCGAGCTGTATTCCTTTGTGAGTCTTGCATATCGCGCCCTGTCGGCAATCACGTCGGGGTCGGTGATGAGCGTGGCAGTCTCCTCAAACCGGGCGTCGATGCCGTCGAGACGGCGCAGCAGGGGATTATCTTCGGTGGTAATCATTTCGATGAATTGAGGTTTTGTTCGATGGCGGCGTTGATGATGTCGGCCCTCGACAGTATCTTGATGCGGCCGGGCGCATATCCCGCAAGTCCCGACTCCCGGAGTTCGGCGAGCTGGGTGCGGATCGACGCCTGGCTTATATTGGTGAGCGTCGACAGTGCCTGGATGGTGGCCTGGATTTCGATGGAATGAGACTTTATCTCCGTCAGAGTCGACACCCAGAAGGCAAGGTTGCCCAGCAGCGAGCCCGAATAGAGCAGCGTCAGGAAGTCTTTGGGAATCTGGGCACGGCGCGAGAGGAAGTTGAGCACGTTGATAAGATAGATTTCGTCTGACGCAAGCAGCTTGAGATACTGCTCTTTGGAAAACTCCATGACGCTCACCGTGGAGATGGCGTCGGCGTCGCTCGAATACTCGGTGTTCATCCCGAAGAGGCGGTCGGCCCCTATCACGCTGCCCGGAGTAAGCACCTCGCTGATGGTGCAGGTCTCAGATATATGCGTATGGCTCACCCTCACCGAGCCGGATATGACGAAGCGCATAACGCGGCACGGCTGACAGCGGTCGTGCAGTCTCTCTCCCTTGCCGTAGTTGACGAAACTGACATGGGTCTTTTCGAGAAACGCCGATACATGGTCTTTGGAGATTCCCTTGAAAAGGGGAAGATCCATTATGGTGGAATACATCGAATCCATTAGCCTGTGTCTTTTCGGATTCAAAATTACAAAAAATACCCGATTCGGACAATATCATCTGCTATCTGCCGATTCGATTTTTTTATACCGCCGTAATTTTGTAATTTTGCACCATATTACATAAAGAGATTTCCCAGCCATGACACGACAAGAACTCACCGGGCAGATACGCCAGAAACAATCGTTTCTCTGCGTTGGTCTCGACCCCGACATAAAGAAAATTCCCACCCACCTTCTCCGCGAGCCCTCGCCCATATTCAGCTTCTGCAAGGCCATCGTCGACGCCACAGCCCCTTACGCCGTGGCCTATAAGCCCAACCTCGCCTTTTTCGAGGCCGAGGGCACACAGGGCACCGAAGCCTTCGAGAAAACCGTGGAATATATCCGCACCAATTATCCCGAAATCTTCATCATTGCCGACGCCAAACGAGGCGACATAGGCAACACGTCGGCCCTCTACGCCCGCTCTTTCTTCTCGCACTACGGCGTGGATGCCGTTACCGTGGCTCCCTACATGGGCAGTGACAGCGTCAAGCCTTTCCTCGGCGAGGCCGGAAAGTGGGTGATTCTGCTCGCGCTTACCTCCAATCCGGGATCGGCCGACTTCCAGATGATGCAGTTTGAGAACGGCAGAAGACTCTTCGAGCAGGTGTTGCTCACGTCGAAGGAATGGGCCGGAGCCGACGAGATGATGTATGTGGTAGGCGCCACACGCGGTGAGCTTATCGGCGACGTGCGCCGCCTCGTGCCCGAGCATTTCCTCCTTGTGCCGGGCGTGGGCGCCCAGGGCGGAAGCCTCGAAGAGGTGTGCCGCTATGGAATGACGCCTGAATGCGGACTGCTCGTCAATTCTTCGCGAGGCATCATCTACGCCTCGGCCGGAGAAGACTTCGCCGAAGCCGCTGCCGTCAAGGCCCGTCAGCTCCGCGACGAGATGAAGGAGCAGCTCGCCAAAAGCGGCGTGATCTGACCCGCTTCAGCATAAACGCAATCATTCACAGCACTTCCCGCCGCCGACGGGAGGTGTTGCCGTTTTATGCCGGCTGCGATAAACACGCAGCCGACATAATTGTTATATATTAAAACACTGATTGAAAACTAAAAATACCAAACTATGAAAACACTATCCATTATATGTTATGTCATCGGCTCGATACTCCTCATCATCTCATGCTTCATATCGAGCGTAACCGCCACGTGGTGGCTCGGAGGAATAGCCGTGGTGCTTCTGATAGCCGGATGCTTATTCCAGTACAACTCCAACAAAAACAGATACGGAACAGATAGAAACCACATGTTAGGATGAAAGCTCAAGACCCGGGACGGACTGCTCCGTTCCGGGTCTCGTATATATGTGCAAAAACAGGGTGTTACACAGCCGAGCGGATTACACCGCGTGTGCTGTTGACCACGAAGTCGACAATCTCGTCGCGGTATACAGACTGCGGAAGCGTCTGCATTATCAGCTTTACGGCGTTGGTTACGTTGAGGTCGCTCAGATAAAGCAGGCGGTAGACCTCGGCTATCTGCTGTATCTCCTCCTGCGTGAATCCGTTGCGGTGGAGTCCGATAGTGTTGAGTCCTACATACGAGATGGGCTCGCGGGCAGCCTTCACGAAGGGAGGAATGTCTTTGTTGACGAGGGCGCCGCCCTGAAGCATGATGTTCTTGCCGAGGTGGCAGAACTGATGCACGAGGCTGCCTCCGCCTATCACGGCGCAGTCGTCGATCTGCACCTCGCCGGCCAGCTGGGTGGCGTTGGAGATAATCACGCGGTCGCCGATGCGGCAGTCGTGGGCGATGTGGGTATAGGCCATGATGAGGCAGTTCTTGCCGACCACGGTCTCACCTTTGGCCGCCGTTCCGCGGTTGACGGTGGTACATTCGCGCAGCGTGGTGCCGTCGCCTACGATGGCGAGCGTCTTCTCACCCTTGAATTTGAGGTCCTGAGGAATGCCGGCCACCACAGCGCCGGGGAAGATGGTTACATTGTTGCCGATGCGCGCACCGGGGAAAATGGTTACGTTGCCGTGTATCACGGTGTTGTCCCCGATTTCCACATCGTCGTGGATAGTGGTGAAATCGCCGATGCTGACGTTATTGCCTATTATCGCGCCCGGATGTACGTTAATGAATTTGGTCATCTGTCTTTATGGAGTAGGAGCAGTCGCTGCCGGGAGCGTACGCCCCCGGCATACGGACGGCTTACTTGTTTTTAATTATCTGGGCCATGAACTCGGCCTCGCATACCACTTTCTCGCCAACGAAGGCATATCCCTTCACCACGGCGCAGCCGCGGCGTATCTCGGTCATGAGCTGCACGTAGAGCAGAAGCGTGTTGCCCGGCACCACTTTGTGGCGGAACTTCACGTTGTCGATCTTGAGGAAGTAGGTCGAGTACTTTTCGGGGTCTTCGAGATAGTTGAGCACGAGCACGCCGGCGGCCTGCGCCATAGCCTCTACCTGAAGCACTCCGGGCATCACGGGTTCCTGCGGGAAGTGTCCGGGGAAGAAAGGCTCGTTGACAGTAACGTTCTTCACGGCCACTGCATGCTTGCGGTCGAGCTCGATGATCTTGTCGATGAGCAGGAACGGATAGCGGTGGGGAATGAGGCGACGTATGCCGTTGATGTCGATTATGGGCTCGACATTGGGGTTATAGACCGGCGACTGCACGTCGGTGTGCTTCACGGCCTTGCGGAGCATACGGGTGAACTTGTTGTTGATGGAGTGTCCCGGACGCTCGGCCACTACCCTTCCCTTGAGCGGACGGCCGATGAGAGCCATGTCGCCTATCACGTCCATGAGCTTGTGGCGTGCGGGCTCGTTGTCCCACTTGAGGGGGGTGGGATTGATGTAGCCGAGGCGGTCGAGCTTCATGTGGGGCACGTTCATCAGGTCGCAGATCTTGTTGATGCTGTCCTGCGAAATCTCCTGGTCATAAATCACGATGGCGTTGTCGAGGTCGCCGCCGCGTATCAGGCCGTTGTCCATCAGCTGCTCAATCTCGCGCACGAAAACGAAGGTGCGGGCACTCGCTACGTCGGTGCTGAAGTCGGCGAGATCGTCGAGCATGGCGAACTGGTTGGGGATAACCGGTGAATTGTATTCAACCATCACCTCCACGCTGAAGCTGTCGTCGGGATAGATAGTAACTACCGAACCGGTCTCCTCGTCCCTGACGCGCATCTTCTCCTTAATAATATAGAAGTCCTTGTCGGCTTTCTGTTCCTTAAGTCCAACTTTCTCGAGCTGCTCCACGTAAACCTTGGCGCTGCCGTCGAGAATGGGAAGCTCGGGGGCCGACACGTCGATCAGGCAGTTGTCGACGCCGGCGGCGTAAAGGGCTGCAAGGGCATGCTCCACGGTGCTTACTACCGCGTCGTTCTTGCCGAGCACCGTGCCGCGGCGCGTGTCGACCACATTCTCGGCCACAGCGTCGATGACGGGCTGACCCGGCAGGTCAACGCGACGAAACTTATATCCATGGTTTTCAGGCGCCGGGTTGAATACAGCAGTGATATTGAGTCCGGTGTGAAGTCCTTTCCCTTCTACGGTAAACGACTCCCTGAGAGTAAGTTGGTTCATATATGTCTTCTGTTTTGTTTATTTCTGTTTCCGGGCGGAAGCGACAGGCCTGGGCCGAATCACTTTCCGCAGTTTTTAAAAAGGGTGTGGAGCTTTGAGATATAGACCGCGTTGCGGGCGAACTCGCGGGCGGGTACGGCAGGATAGCCCATGAGGCGCTCGCCGTCGCCTATATTCTTGTGGATGCCGGTCTGAGCTCCTATCTCGTTGCGGTCACCCACCTTTATGTGTCCGGCAAAGCCTACCTGGCCACCCACCATATTCCAGTCGCCAACCTTCGTCGACCCGGCTATGCCGGTCTGGGAGGCAAACACGTTGTTGGCTCCGATTTCCACATTGTGAGCCACCTGAATCAGATTGTCGAGCTTCGTGCCCTTGCCGACGCGCGTGGCTCCGAAAGTGGCACGGTCTATCGTGGTGTTGGCTCCTATTTCCACATCGTCGGCTATCTCCACGATGCCGGTCTGCGGTATCTTCTCGTATCCGTCGGGAGTCGGGGCGAAACCGAATCCGTCGGCTCCGACCACCACTCCGGCGTGGAGGATGCACCTCTTGCCTATCCGGCATCCTTCGTAGACCTTCACTCCGGGACGAATCACCGTATCGTCGCCTACCTCTACTCCGTCGCCTATGTAGGCCTGGGGATAGATGCATACGTTTTTGCCGATACGCGCACCCCGCCCGATATAGCTGAACGCGCCTACATAGCATCCTTCGGGCACCTCGACGCCTTCGGCTATGAAGCAGGGGCTTTCAATGCCCTGAGGACGCCGCACGGTGCTCTGGATCATATTGAGCAGCTCGGCGATGGTGGCGTATGGGTCGGCCACGCGGATGAGGGTGGGATGAGCCGGCTGTTCGGCCACAAAGTCGCGCGCCACAAGCACAGCGGAGGCGTGTGTCGTATATAGGAAATGGGTATATTTCGGGTTGGCAAGGAATGTGAGGCTTCCGGGTTTTGCGTCTTCGATCTTGTCGAACGCATCAAGCATCACTCCGGGGTCGCCTTCCACAGTGCCGTTGACCATGGCGGCCAACTCCTTTGCAGATAGTTTCATCTAACGATTTTGAAATTTTGCGCAAATATCGGTATTTTTTCGCGAACTACCATATAATCCGGCCTAAAAATGCATGTATATCTTTTTTATCAAGGTTTTAGGCCGTTCCGCTTGATATATCAAGATAAAATGCGTAAATTTGCGCGAAATTTCAGAGAGCCATGTTCAGGCGGGTGTGAAAACCGGCCCGGCGGCTCTACTCTGAACGTAAAACCATATTAAAACATCAATACAGACAATGGAAATTTCACACATCGAACACATCGGCATAGCCGTTCCCAATCTGGAAGAGGCTATCAAGTACTACGAGAACGTACTCGGCTTCAAGTGCTACAAGACTGAGGTCGTAGAGGATCAGAAGGTTACCACCGCTTTCTTCAAGGTAGGCGACACCAAGATCGAGCTTCTCGAGCCCACTTGCCCCGAAAGCACCATCGCCAAATTCATCGAGAAGAACGGCGGACGCGGCGGCATGCACCACCTTGCATTCGCCGTTGAAGACGGTGTGGCCAACGCTCTGGCCGAGGCTGAAGAGAAAGGCATCCGCCTCATCGACAAGGCTCCCCGCAAAGGCGCCGACGGACTGCAGATCGCATTCCTCCACCCCAAGAGCACTGAGGCCGTGCTGACCGAACTTTGTGAAGACCCCTCCAAGAAAGGCTGCTGATTGACCCCCGCAGACCCGAAAACAGATTAAAACAACAACAGACACACATACCAAATCATGACCAAAGCAGAAGAAAAGATTCAGGAGCTTATTGAAAAGCGCGCTGAAGCTCGCCTCGGCGGCGGCGAAAAAGCCATCGAAAAGCAGCACGCACGCGGCAAATACACCGCTCGCGAGCGCATCGCACAACTTCTCGACGAAGGCAGCTTCGAAGAGCTCGACATGTTCGTCACCCACCGTTGCACCAACTTCGGACAGGATAAAAAGCACTTCCTCGGCGACGGCGTCGTAACCGGCTACGGCACAATCGACGGCCGTCTCGTCTATGTATTCGCCCAGGACTTCACCGTATTCGGCGGCTCGCTCTCCGAGACCATGGCCCAGAAGATCTGCAAGGTGATGGACCTCGCCATGAAGATGGGTGCTCCCGTGATCGGCCTCAACGACTCGGGCGGCGCACGCATTCAGGAGGGTATCAACGCCCTCGCCGGTTATGCCGAAATCTTCGAGCGCAACATCCTCGCTTCGGGTGTAGTTCCCCAGATTTCCGCTATCCTCGGCCCCTGCGCAGGCGGCGCAGTGTATAGCCCCGCCCTCACCGACTTCACCATCATGACCAAGGGAATCTCCTATATGTTCCTCACCGGCCCGACAGTGGTGAAGACCGTTACCGGCGAAGACGTTACGCAGGAGCAGCTCGGCGGCGCATCGGTTCACTCGACCAAGAGCGGCGTTACCCACTTCGCAGCCGAAGACGGCGAAGAGGCCCTCAAGATCATCCGTCAGCTCATGAGCTACATCCCCCAGAACAACCTGGAGGAGACTCCGCTTCAGGAATGCAACGACCCCATCGACCGCTATGCCGACGAGCTCAACAGCATCATCCCCGACAGCGTGAAGCGCAGCTACGACATGTATGACGTAATCAGCGCCATCGTCGACAACGGCGAGTTCCTCGAAGTGCAGCGCGACTATGCCAAGAACATCATCATCGGCTTCGCCCGCATGAACGGCCAGGCCGTAGGCGTGGTAGCCAACCAGCCGAAGGTGCTCGCAGGCGTGCTCGACTCCAACGCTTCGCGCAAGGGCGCACGCTTCGTACGCTTCTGCGACGCATTCAACATTCCTCTGGTAACTCTCGTCGACGTCCCCGGCTTCCTCCCCGGAACAGGCCAGGAATACAACGGTGTGATCCTCCACGGCGCCAAGCTGCTCTACGCCTACGGCGAGGCTACAGTGCCCAAGGTAACCGTTACCCTCCGCAAGAGCTACGGCGGCAGCCACATCGTGATGAGCTGCAAGCAGCTCCGCGGCGACATGAACTACGCATGGCCCACCGCCGAGATCGCAGTGATGGGTGCAGAGGGAGCCGTTGGCGTGCTCTATGCCAAGGATCTCAAGGCAGCAGCCGATCCCGCAGCCCTCAAGAAAGAGAAAGAAGACGAATACACCAAGCTCTTCGCCAATCCTTACCAGGCAGCCAAATATGGCTACATCGATGACGTCATCGAGCCGCGCAACACCCGCTTCCGCGTAATCCGCGCCCTCCAGATGCTCGCCACCAAGAAGGAGACCAACCCGGCCAAGAAGCACGGAAACATTCCTCTCTGATCCCTTTCCGACGATCAGTACCGTAGACACACATTTTATAACCGCATCTAAAATGTTTAAAAAATATTTATTGACTGCGGCTCTCAGTTTAGCCTTTCTGCCGGGGTTCAGCGCCCCGGCAGAGGCTGCTCCCGAGCAGCAGCCCGCCACAGAGGCAGTAGCTTCGTTGCCCGACGGCCAGACAGAGATGACCAATCCCGACTGGCCCGAGAACGGAGGTACCGTAGCTGTAGAGGAAAGCGAGATAGCCAGGAAAATGACTCAGGCCGAGAAGGCTAAGAACGCGGCTGAAAACGACTCATGGGGCGGTGCGATTACCCTCATCGCCATGACTATCGTGATCGGCGCCCTGGTGGTCCTCACTATCCTCTTCCTGATTTTCGGCAAGGTATCGTCCACGCTGCTCAGCCGCAAGAAACTCGAAGCCCACGGCATCACCAAGGAGGAAGCTCCCCACGACCACGAAGACGTGGATTCGGGCGAAGCCATCGCAGCCATCGCGCTCGCGCTCTCGCAGCATCTCGAACAGCGCCACGACATCGAGGACACCATCCTCACCATCCGCAGAATGAAGAAGGCATACTCGCCCTGGAACTCCAAAATCTACAACCTGCGCGAACTGCCCGAACTGCACCGTAACCCCAAAACGAAATAAGTCGACTGCCGAAAAGCCCAGACGGTAGCACCCGCGACAACGCCCCGGGGAGACCGTCGCTGACAGCACCGACACTCAATCACCCAGTCTTACACCCCTTCAAAACAATGAAATTCAAGGAATATAAATATAAAATCAACGGCATGAAGTTCACCGTCGGCGTGGGCGACATTGTCAACAATGAGGTCAAGGTGGAGGTCAACGGCACGTCCTACACCGTAGAGCTTGACGAAAGCCAGGCTCCCAAGGCCGCTGCCATCGCCGCTGCCGTGAAGCGTCCCTCGGCGGCTCCCCGCACTGAGACAGGCGAGAAAGTGGTCAACAAGCCCGCCGCTCCCGCAGGTTCGGCTTCAGCTGTCAAGAGCCCGCTGCCCGGCACTATCATGAGCTTCAAAGTGAGCGTCGGCGACACCGTGAAAGCCGGCGATACCGTATGTGTGCTCGAAGCCATGAAGATGGAAAACGACATCCACACCCAGAAAGGCGGCGTTGTCAAAAAAATTTGCGCCAACGTGGGCGACGCAGTCCTCGAGGGTGCCGACATCATGATTATCGAATGATTCTCACCAAAGGCTTGTACCGAAACGCAGACGCGCAGACGCCGACGCACAGGAGAGCCACAGTGATATAATCTGCGATTCCCCATCCATAATAAAAGAATTTCCAAATCATGATACTTCTTGCCACGCATAGCTTCGGCGACTTCATGACCCAGACCATCTCGGCTTTCTGGGAATTTACCGGATTTGCCAACTGCGAATGGACCAATCTGGTGATGCTCGCCGTAGGATGCTTCTTTATCTACCTTGCAATCAAAAAGAACTTCGAGCCCCTTCTGCTGGTGCCCATCGGCTTCGGCATGCTTATAGGCAACATTCCGTTTGAACCCGGAATGGAAATCGGCATCTATGAGGAAGGCTCGGTACTAAATATACTCTACAACGGTGTGGAACGTGGCTGGTATCCTCCGCTCATCTTCCTCGGCATCGGCGCCATGACCGACTTCTCGGCCCTTCTCGCCAATCCGAAACTGATGATCATCGGTGCCTGCGCACAGTTCGGTATCTTCGGAGCCTATATGCTCGCGCTGCTCTGCGGATTCGATCCCCTCTCGGCCGGATGTGTAGCCATCATCGGTGGCGCCGACGGCCCGACAGCCATCTTCACCACATCGAAGCTCAACCCCGACCTGCTCGGAGCCGTTGCCGTCTCGGCCTACTCCTACATGGCCCTCATCCCGCTCATCCAGCCCCCGCTGATGCGCCTCTTCACCACCCAGAAGGAGCGTATGATCAAGATGAAGCCCGCCCGCGTAGTGTCGCAGAACGAGAAAATCATCTTCCCCATCGTGGGTCTGATGCTCACCTGCTTCGTGGTGCCCTCCGGCATTCCCCTGCTCGGCATGCTCTTCTTCGGCAACCTGCTGCGTGAGAGCGGCGTTACCGCCCGACTCGCCAACACCGCCACCAACGCCATGACCAACATCGTAACCATCCTCCTCGGCATGACCGTGGGAGCCTCGACTCAGGCCGACAAGTTCCTGACCGTCGACACGCTCCTCATCTTCGGCCTCGGATTCTGCGCGTTTGTCATCGCTTCCTCGGCAGGTGTGCTCTCGGTCAAGATATTCAACCTTTTCCTCAGAAAAGACAAAAAGATCAACCCGCTCATCGGCAACGCCGGCGTATCGGCTGTGCCTATGGCGGCGCGTATCTCGAACAACGTAGGTCTGGAGTACGACCCCAACAACTACCTGCTGATGCACGCCATGGGTCCCAACGTGGCCGGCGTGATCGGTTCGGCTGTTGCCGCAGGTGTGCTGCTCAGCTTCCTCGGATAATAATTTACCGTTTCATAAAAGAGGCAGGCCGCCAAGGTCTGCCTCTTTATCAAATCCCCACTCCGCGTGTCCGGCCCGAGCCGCAAGTCAGGCCGAACAGTAATGAACACCGTCAGAACCTTTTAACACATTACTTGTTAAATACCCAGAAGGGGCATCCGTCTCTTCGGCTGTATCACGCACAATGATTACCGACGAAGTAATAAGAGAAATATACAAAAAATACAACAAGCCTAACAGAAAAAAGGAAGACTTGAATCTGGATTATTTTGTAGACCTTCTGAAAAGCCATCATGAGATAACCGTCGTCCCGCCGGGCGAGGTCATCATAGGCAGTCTTGAGGAGTTCAACCCCTTTCGCCGGTTTCTCATCCGCAGTCTCACTGCCGTGCTTGAGTTCGACAAAATCATAGCCTTCGTATTCCCCAACCATATCCTTTTCCTCGGCAAAGACGACGAGACCATCAGGGTCCACATCAAGCCCGAAGAGAAACGCGGCTTCTTCGGCCGCCTCTTCGGAAGAAGATAAAACATCTCCTGAAGAGGACACAACGCATCCCCGCTTCCTAATCGCTTACGCATCCCGACTTCCGAATCCCATCCGACACACTACATGACAGATTTCGCAGCCATTGATTTCGAGACCGCCAACGGCAACCCGTGCAGCGTATGCAGCGTGGGCGTGGTAATCGTGCGCTCAGGCAAGGTAGCCCGAAGAATCTACCGGCTCATCCATCCCGTCCCCAACTATTACTCGCCGGCCCACATGCAGGTGCACGGGCTGTGCAAGGACGACACCGAGGCTGAAGACACCTTTCCCGAAGTGTGGGCATCCATCGCCCCCGAAATCGACGGCCTGCCGCTCGTGGCTCATTTCAGCCGCTTCGACGAGAACTGCCTGCGGAGCGCGTTCAGCCGCTTCGGAATGGACTATCCCGGCTATCGCTTCTTCTGCACATGCACGGCGTCGCGACGCGTGTTCGGCCGCTCGCTCCCCAACCACAAGCTCCCCACCGTAGCGGCCCGATGCGGCTACTCGCTCGACAATCACCACCATGCCCTCGCCGATGCCGAAGCCGTAGTCGAAATCGTGAAAGGGATAGAAGACTACTCAGGCCGACCGTTTGAGAGCTTATGACGCATCCATTAAAACCGAGGTCGCCGGGGTCGCAGCCGTGTAGTTTTCTGTTGTGAAACAGGAATAACCCGTTTCCTGCCCGTCGAGGATGAAAAAAGGGGAAAATTATTTGGCGGCTAAACAAATAAGGTGTACCTTTGCAGTCCCTCTCCGCATATACTGAAAAAAATCTACATACCTCATCAAAATGGAATCGAAAGTTACACTCTGCCCTAATCAGGTGGTGCAGTTCCTCGGCAAGCAGCCGGAAGAATTCCGTAAGGCCGACATCATCCGCTTCATCAAGGAGAATGGAATCAGGATGGTCAACTTCATGTATCCGGCCGACGACAACCGTCTCAAAACCCTCAATTTCGTAATCAACTCTGAGGAATACCTCGACTCGATTCTCACCTACGGCGAGCGCGTCGACGGCTCAAGCCTCTTCCCCTTTATCGAGGCCGGCAACAGCGACCTCTACGTGATTCCCCGTTTCTCCACTGCTTTCGTCGATCCATTCGCCGAAATCCCGACACTGACCATGCTCGCATCCTTCTTCGACAAGGAGGGCACTCCCCTGCAGTCGAGCCCCGAGCAGACACTGCGCAAGGCATGCAAGGCTTTCCGCGACGTTACAGGCTACGACTTCTACGCCATGGGCGAGCTTGAATACTATGTTATCTCTGAAGACTCGGGCCTCTTCCCCGCATCCGACCAGAAGGGCTACCACGAGTCGGCTCCCTACGCAAAGTTCAACGACTTCCGCGCCGAGTGCATGGCTCTCATAGCCCAGGCCGGCGGTCAGATCAAATACGGCCACAACGAGGTGGGCAACTTCACCATCGACGGCAAGATCTTCGAGCAGAACGAAATCGAATTCCTCCCCATCCCCGCAATGCAGGCTGCCGACAACCTGATGGTTGCCAAATGGATCATCCGCACTCTGGCCATGAAGAAGGGTTACGACGTAACTTTCGCTCCCAAGATCACAGCCGGAAAGGCAGGCAGCGGACTCCATATCCACTTCAAGGTGATGGACGGCGACCGCAACATGATGAGCATCGACGGCAAGCTCAGCGACGTGGCCAAGAAAGCCATCGCCGGAATCCTCAGCTACGCCCCCGCCATCA
This sequence comes from uncultured Porphyromonadaceae bacterium, assembly GCA_945873625.1. Classification (GTDB taxonomy): domain Bacteria; phylum Bacteroidota; class Bacteroidia; order Bacteroidales; family Muribaculaceae; genus Lepagella. The sequence continues at coordinate 45,961 of CAMCDS010000010.1, forward strand.
CTGCCATGGGCAACAAGGTTCCGACCAGCTACTTCCGTCTCGTGCCCCATCAGGAGGCTCCCACTTCGGTATGCTGGGGCGACCGCAACCGCTCCGTGCTCGTGCGCGTGCCTCTGGGATGGACCGGAGAGAACGACATGTGCAGCCAGGCCAACCCGCTTGAGAAAGACGAGTCGGCATCCGCTCCGCAGAAGCAGACCGTAGAGCTCCGCAGCGCCGACGGCTCGGCCGACGTATATCAGCTTATCGCCGCTATGGTGGTGGCCGCCCGCATCGGCTTCGAAATGGAAGACTCGCTCAAGAGAGCCGAAGACATGTATGTCAGCGTCAACATCCACAACGACGAGAACCGTGCGAAACTCGAATCGCTCGAATCTCTGCCCGACAGCTGCGTGGCTTCGGCCGATGCCCTCGAGGCCAAGCGCGAGGCATTCGAACGCTACGACGTATTCTCGCCCCAGATGATCGACGGCATCATCAAGAAGCTCCGCTCGTTTGACGACGCTTCGCTCCGCAGCAGCCTCGAGGGAGACCGCGAGGGTATGCTCGAACTCGTAAGAAAGTTCTGGCACTGCGGCTGATACGCAATTTCAAGGAGCATGAACGCTCCTGACAATTCAGTTTAACCCAAACGGTGTGTCATCTTTCCTTGAAATCTTTTTCAAAGGAAGATGACACACTCTCTTTTTAAAACGATATGGACACACTCGGAAAGGAGGAACTGATACGCTATGCCCGCACCATAGCGGTTGAGGAAATCGGACGCGAAGGGCAGGCTCGCCTCCGGCAGGCGTCGGTACTCGTAGTGGGGTGCGGGGCATTGGGAAATATCGCCTCAGCCTACCTGTGCGGAGCCGGAATCAGTCGACTTGCCATAGCCGACTTCGACACTATCGACATCAGCAACCTGCAGCGACAGATAATGTACACCACCCCGGAGGTGGGCGAACGCAAATCGGCTGTTCTCGCCCGGCGTCTGCGGGCTATGAACCCTGATGTGGAGGTAGTGGAAATCGACCGTATGATAAGACGCGACGATGCCGAGAGCCTCTTCAGGGACTACGACTTCATAATCGACGGAAGCGACAATCCCGCCACAAAGTTCATGACCTCCGAAGTGTGCTGCGGTCTTCGAAAGGCGTGTTGCATCGGAGGAGTAGCCGGATTCAAGGGGCAGCTCGTAACGTGGACTCCGGGACACACCGCTTTCCACGAACTCTTCGGCCCGCAGAAAGATGCCACTGTGCTCCCCTGCTCCATGGCCGGAGTGATCGGCCCGCTTCCGGGCATCGTAGGAGCCATGCAGGCCGCCGAGGCCATAAAACATATCACCGGAGCCGGCGAGACGCTTGCCGGCCGATTGCTGAGAATAGATCTGCTGACCATGGATTTCATGGTTTTCAGTCTCTGACTCCTCTTGCCGCATACCCCTCCTTTTAACTATTTCGGCAAAAGATTGTTTTATTGACAGAGAGGTGCTTCCGCACTCGCTCTACCAATGCCTCTGAAATCTTCCACTATAATGACCCAAAGGAGACAAACGAATCAACAGCCCCATATCGGAATCTTCAACGACAGCTTCCCCCCCATAATCGACGGAGTAACGCTGACGGTGGAGAATTATGTGCGCTATCTCGCAGAGATGAACCTGAATCCATGTGTCGTGACGCCGTGGAATCCGATGAAAGTCGACTGTGGATGCGATGTGCTCCGCTATTTTTCGCTTCCAATCCCTTCCAGGCGTCCCTACAGATACGGTTATCCGAAGATTGACCCGTTCATCTGGCGCCGGCTCGCGGCCACCCCTTTCAGACTCGCCCATTCCCACTGCCCTTTTTCGTCGGGACGACTGGCGGTCTACGTCAAGAAGCGTCAACGGATTCCGCTCATAGGGACATTCCACTCAAAATATAAATCGGACCTGCAACATTCCTTCCGAAGCACTCCCTGGTGCGTGCCGATAATCATGAAGAGGATACTCGACTTCTTCAACGCCTGCGACGAGGTGTGGATACCCCAGGCAGCCGTAGAGGAGACCGTGCGCGAATACGGCTATCAGGGGCCGCTCACTGTGGTCGACAACGGCATCGACTTCACCGGAATGGACTCGGAAGAAGTAGCCCGCGCCAAGAAGGCTGCACGCAGCGAGATGGGGATTGCAGACGATGAGATTTCTCTTCTTTTCGTAGGCCAGCATATCTGGGAAAAAGGTATACGGGTGATAGCCGACGCTCTGAAGCTTATCGACGGCAAGACACCGTTTCGCATGAACTTTGTCGGGACGGGCTATGCGCAGGGCGAGCTCGCCCGGCTTATTGAGAGCTATGGCATTGCCGACAGGGTGAAAATCAACGGAGTGGTCTCCGACCGAGAGCGGATTAAGAAATTTTACGCGGCCGCCGACCTTTTCCTCTTCCCCTCGCTCTACGACAACGCTCCGCTGGTAGTGCGCGAGGCAGCCGCACTCGGCACCCCTTCGGTGATTCCCTCCGGTTCTACGGCCTCGGAAGTGATAACCGACGAGGTCAACGGATTTCTCACCTCACGCGATGCGGCTGCGTATGCCTCGCTGATTTCGCAACTCGCCGCCGACCACGACAGGATAAGGCGCGTGGGGGCCGGTGCCCGCCGCACCCTCGGCCGCAGCTGGAGCGACGTGGTGGAAGAAGTGGCCGACCGTTACCGCGTAATTCTTAAAAACTTCAAGCCCTGACCATCTCATGAAACCGACAGACGATATCAAACCCGGCCCGGCGGCCGAAACAGGAGTCGCCGGCAGCGGAGGCTCCTCCGCTCAGGGCGGCGCTCCGATGGTGTCGAAAAAGACTTTCGCCAGATGGAAGATAATCCTCCCGGTGGTGATAGGCCTCGGCGTTATCATAGCCATGTTCATCCACGACGCCAAGAAGGAGAATCTGCTCGAGATATGGCAGTCAATTCAAATCACTCCCCGCACGGTGGTATTCATCATTGTGGCCTTCTTCTTCATGTTCGGACGCGACTTCGGACTCACATGGCGCTTCCGCACGCTGACCGACCGGCAGCTCCGCTGGACGGCGGCCTGGAAGACCGACATGCTCTGCGAGTTCACGTCGTGCGTTACCCCGTCGGCAGTAGGAGGCAGTTCGCTCGGCATGGTGTTTCTCTGGTCGCAGGGTGTCAACTTCGGGCGGGCCACCACACTGATGATGACCACACTCTTCCTCGACGAGCTCTTCTTCGTGGTCTTCTGCCCGATAATAGCGCTCCTCACTCCTTCCGACGTTCTCTTCGCCTCGGGAGGCACCACATTCTCCCACGGCATAAAGTTCACATTCTGGACCGTCTACGGCGTGCTCTTCCTCTGGACCCTCGTCCTCTTCCTCGGCATCATAGTGAAGCCCCTGTGGATACGCGGAATGCTCGTGAGGATATGCAGCATCAAGTTCCTCAGGCGATGGAAGCCGGGAGCCGAGACACTCGGCAACAACATGATAGCCACTTCGCGGGAGCTCCGCAGCAAGCCGTTCCGCTTCTGGCTCGAGGTGTTCACCGGCACAGCGCTCTCATGGATGTCGCGCTATCTGGTGGTCAACGCACTCTTCCTCGCGTTCATACCTACCGACGACCCTTACCAGTGGGTGATATTCGCCCGCCAGCTCGTGATATGGGTGGTGCTCATGGTCAGTCCTACCCCAGGGGGATCGGGGCTGAGCGAATGGCTCTTCTCGGAATACTACGGCGACCTTGTGTCTACGGCCGGCATGGCCCTCATCCTCGCCATATTCTGGAGGCTCATATCCTACTATCTTTACCTCGCCATTGGCGCGGTGATTGTGCCGGGATGGCTCCGCAAGACATTAGGTAAATACAATTCTTTAAAACCTGACGCCGGCTCCGCTGCGACATCAGAACAGACCAGGACAAAATAACAACAACTGACAGATACCGATGAAATTCGCTGTAATCATTCCTGCCCGATACGCATCATCGCGCTTTCCGGGCAAACCTCTCGCCCGGATAGGCGGAGTAGAGATGATAGTCCGCGTGGCCCGTCAGGCAGCCAAGGCCGCCGAGACGGTGATAGTGGCCACCGACGACGAAAGAATAATGCAATGCGTCGAGGCCAACGGCTTCAAGGCTGTGATGACCTCCGAAAAGTGTCAGAGCGGCACCGACCGCCTTGCCGAGGCAGTAGCCGCACTCGACATCGATGCCGACGTGATAATCAACGTGCAGGGCGACGAGCCTTTCATACGCCCCGAGCAGATAGAGCAACTCAAACGATGTTTCACTGACGATCCGGAGGCAAGGATAGCCACCCTCGTGCGCCCGTTTGACAAGTCGCTCGGATTCGACGCGCTCTTCGACCCGAACCTCGTGAAGGTTACATTCTCCGACACGATGAAGGCCCTCTACTTCTCGCGAAGCATCATACCCTATATCCGTGGTCGCGAATGGAAAGAATGGCTCGACGCTCACTGCTTCTTCACCCACATAGGCATCTATGCCTACCGGCGGGAGACGCTGCTCGAAATCACGAAGCTCGAACGCTCGTCGCTTGAGATAGCCGAAAGCCTCGAACAGCTCAGATGGCTGCAGGCCGGCATACCCGTCAATGTGGCCGTGAGCGACTATCCGACAATAGGCATCGACACTCCCGCCGACCTTGAGGCCGCCGAGAAAGCCCTCGCCGGAATGTAAGACCGCGTCATTTACACCAGAACGACGGTGAGAAAATGAGAAGGATGGTGTATAGCTCCAGACGCCCGATGAGCATTATGAAAGCGAGCGTCCACTTGGCTCCGTCGGGCACGAGCGAATAATTGCCCGACATTCCTGTGATGTCAGTGCCGAGACCCGTGTTGGAGATGGCCGAGAGGGCGCAGAAGAAACTGTCGACCAAAGGCATGCCGAGCAGGATGAGTATTATTCCCCCGGCGGCTATCACTATCACATAGAGGAACAGGAAGGCAAGCACCTTCTGAACCACCACGTAGGAAGTCCCTTTGCCGTTGATGCACACTGTGGTAACGGCATTGGGATTCATCATTTTGTAGAACTCGTTTTTCAGGAACTTGAAGAGCACCACAAAGCGGTCGATCTTGGCTCCTCCCGAAGTGCTGCCCGCGCAGGCGCCCATGAACATCATGATTACCAGCACCACAACGGCCAGCGGGCCCCAGTCGGAAAAATCAGGCACGGTGAGACCGGTCGACGAAATGATTGAGACGGCCTGAAAAAGAGGGTCGATGGTAACGTCGGCCGCATTGTGCACGAGTCCGCGGCAAAGGAGGTTGACACAGAGCAGGGCATAGCACACGAGGGTGATGACCACATAACAACGGAACACCGTATTGTTCCACAGCTTCAGGCTCCGCCCCGTTACCGAACGGTAGATGAGCGTGAAGTTGACGCCACCCATAAACATGAAAATGACCACCACAATCTTCACATATAGCGAATTGTCGCTTCCGAGAGGCATGTCGTGCGACGAGAATCCTCCGGTCGACATGGTGGAAAGGCCGTAGCATACGGCATCAAATAAATTCATCTCCGAAAAGCTGAGGAGCGCTATCAGCAGCACTGTGAGGCATATATATACCATCCACAGTCCTTTGGCCGTATAGCTGACCCTCGGCCGCAGCTTGTCGTGAGTGATTCCGGTTACCTCGGCGTTGAAGAGCTGCATGCCGCCCTGATAGTTGAGCATCGGCACCACCGCGAGGGTGAACAGGATTATTCCGAGGCCTCCTATCCACTGAATCACGCATCGCCAGAGAAGTATCGACGACGGGACGCCGACAAGCGTGTCGAGCACTGTCGCCCCCGTTGTCGTGAAGCCGCTCATGGTCTCGAAAAACGCGTCGGTAACGTTCAGATGCGTCTTGCAGAGCAGAAACGGAAGCATTCCGAAGAGCGAGAGGATTACCCACGTCATGCCCGTGAGCATGATGGCCTCCCTCTTGCCCATCTCGCGGCTGCGGGGGCGCAGACTCATCAGGCCGCCGCCGGCCGCAAGGGTGATACCGAGCGATATGAGAAACGACATGGTCTCGTGCTCGTCGAATATCAGACCCGCCACAAGAGGCACCACCATGAAGGCCGCCTCAATCATGAGCAGCCAGCCGATGACGCGCAGCAGCATGGGGAAATTGATATACGACTTGCTCTTGAAGGCCATTTCCGTATAAGCTCTCTATGAGAAGATTTTTTCGATTTTGTGAATTGACCCCGAAAGGCAGAACACCACCACGAAGTCGCCGGGCAGAATCTGCGTGTTGCCGCCGATCATCTCGAATCGGTTGTCGCGCACCAGGGCGGCAAGTGTCATCCCCTTGGGAAGTCTGAGGTCTTTCACCGGGGCTTTGGTGATTTTCGAGCCGGGACGCACCAGCAGCTCGGCCACTTCGGCATCGGCAAGGGCGAGGCATTTGGCCGTCGACTCGTCGGCATCAAGCAGAATCTTGAAGATATGGCTCGATGCGAGCAGCTTCTTGTTGATGGTGGTGCCGATGTTGAGGTTCTCGGCCTGCGAGAGAAACTGTATGTTCTCGACGCCGGCGATGGTCTTAGGCACTCCGAACTCCTTGGCCGTCAGACACGCAAGGATATTGGTCTCGGCCGAGTCGGTGAGTGCGAGAAAAGCGTCGTGCTGCCCAACGTTGTTCTCGCGGAGCACTTCGATGTCGCGTCCGTCGCCGAGCATTATCTCGCAGTCGGGAAGCATCATGGCCATCTGCTCGCAATGCTCGCGGTCGAGGTCGATTATCTTGATGTGGTACCGCTCGTGGTAAGAGAGGGCGAAGCGCATGGCTATCGGGCTTCCGCCCATGATGAGCACCTTGCGGATATTGCGCTTGCGCTTTCCGCAGAGGTCTCTCACCTGCACCACGTAGGGAGGCGTCGTGATGAAATAGACGATGTCGTCGGCAAGTATGTAGTCGTTGCCCGAAGGGATGATGGTCTCGTTGTTGCGCTTGATGGCGGCCACGTGGAAGTCGTGTCCCTCCACGGGGAGCTCTTTGAGCTGGCAGTTGAGCAGCGGGCATTCCCCCCTTATCTTCACTCCGATGAGGAGCAGGTTGCCCTCATGGAGCTCGCCCCAGTATCTCGCCCAATTGTGCTGCAGGGCGGTGTCGATTTCGTCGGCTGCAAGGTTCTCCGGATAAATCAGGAAGTCCACACCCATCGAGCGCAGCACCTCCTCGTTCTGAGGCTCCTGAAACTCGTGGCTGTCAATCCTCGCCACGGTTTTCGTGGCACCGAGCTTCTTGGCAATCGCACACGACGATATGTTGCGCGTCTCGTAAGGGGTTACGGCTATGTAGAGGTCAGAGTCCTGCACGCCTATGTCGCGCAGGGTGTGGAACGACGAAGACGATCCGTTCCACGTCATCAGATTATAGTTGGAGTCGATTATGTCGAGACGCTCCTGGTCGTTGTCGAGCAGGATTATGTCTTGATTCTCGTTTGAAAGCATCTTGGCCAGATGGGTGCCCACCTCGCCGGCGCCAACTATTATAATCTTCATTTCTCGTCTTTCGGTTTTGCTTCGAGGGCGGCCTTCACTATTCCTGCCGCATCATATCCGCAGATGCGTTTGAGCTCGGCAGGGGTGCCGTGGGCAACCCATGAATCCGGCGCTCCCAGAGTTACAACGCGCGGCGCGTCATTACGGTTGGCACACCATTCGCTTACGGCCGAGCCGAGTCCGCCGGTGGCCGATGCGTCTTCCACTGTGATAAACGTGTCGATGCGCGGGGCCAGACGTTCGAGCAGACCGGTGTCGAGGGGTTTGAGCCAGAGCATATCGTGGATTTCCACCTTCACGCCCTTGTCGGCGAGTTCCTTCGCGGCGGTTTTCGCCTCCTCCACTATCGGCCCCATGGTAAGCACCGCTATGCGGGCCTCGGGATTCTCGACCACGGGACGCGACACACCGGGCTTTATCTCGCGCATCGGTGTCTTCCATTCGCTGGTGAAAGCCTTTCCTCGCGGATAGCGTATGGCCATGGGCGACGACATCTGCAGATATGTGTACATCATGTCGCGGAGCGCAGCTTCGTCGGAAGGGACGCCGATGGTCAGTCCGGGTATGCAGCGCAGATAGGCGGGGTCGAACATGCCGTGGTGAGTTACGCCATCCTCTCCTACCACTCCGGCCCTGTCGATGCAGAAGCAGACCGGTAGGCCCTGGATGCAGACGTCGTGGATAATGTTGTCGTATGCACGCTGCAGGAATGAGCTGTAGATGGCCACGAACGGCCTCTTGCCGGCCGAGGCAAGGCCTCCGGCGAAGGTTACGGCATGCCCTTCGGAGATGCCGACGTCAAACGTGCGACGCGGATAGGCATGAAGCATGAGGTTCATCGACGTTCCGCTGGGCATGGCGGCCGTAACGCCGCATACGCGCCCGTCAGCTTCGGCCAGCTCCACGAGCGTGCGTCCGAACACCTCCTGCCAGTTGAGCACACCGTCGCCGGGTTTCTTTATTCTCTCGCCTGTTTCCGGATCGAATTTGCCGGGTGCGTGCCAGGTGGTCGGGTCTTTCTCCGCCTGTTCGAATCCCTTGCCTTTGAGCGTGCGCAGGTGGAGGATGCGGGGACCCTCCATATTCTTGATTTCGCGGAGCACCTTCACAATCTTGAGGACGTCGTGCCCGTCGAAGGGGCCGAAATAGCGTATGTTGAGCCCCTCGAATATGTTTTGATGGGCCGATATGAAGGCTTTGAGCGAATTGTTGAGTCGCAGCAGCATGCCGCGCCGCTTCTCGTTGACGAGACCTATGCGGCGGAAGAACTGATAGAGCTTGTGGCGCCAGCGGTTGTAGCCGGCCGAGGTGGTCATCTCGGTCATGTAGCGGTGGAGGGCCCCGACGTTATCATCAATCGACATATCATTGTCATTCAGGATGATAAGCAGATTGTTGGGGTTGTTGGCCGCGTTGTTGAGACCTTCGAAGGCGAGGCCTCCGCTGATTGAGGCGTCGCCCACCACTGCCACGGTCTTCCTGTTCTCATGCCCCGGGGTGTTGAGGTCGGCAATCGCCATTCCGAGCGCGGCCGAGATGGAGTTGGAGGCGTGTCCGCTGATGAAGGTGTCGTATTCGCTTTCGAGCGGATTCGGGAAACCACTGAGTCCGCCGAGTTTTCTCAGCGTTGAGAATTTTTCGCGGCGTCCGGTGAGAATCTTGTGGGCATAAGCCTGATGGCCGACGTCCCACACGATGCGGTCGTCGGGCGTGTCGAACACGTAATGGAGTGCCACGGTGATTTCCACGGCTCCCATGCTCGAGGCGAAGTGCCCCGGGTTGACAGACAGATTGGATATGATGCATTCACGAATCTCGCGGCAGAGCTGAGGCAGCTGTTCCTCCGGCAGCTTGCGGAGGTCGGAGGGATACGTGATGGAGCTGAGCAACGAAGTTGCGGCGTGTGGCTTTTCGGCAGCACGTTCGCCAGACGCCTGCGCGGCGCCGCTCACTTCTTTTTGCGGTTCAGATCCGGTGCTATGTATTTTTTCCACAGAGGTACGAAAATTATTATGCCGGATGCCACGATAGTGAAGAGAGTGCGGAGAGTGAAACCGGCTCCTGCCACTATCATGCAGCAAAGCCATATCCATACGGCTGCCAGCACTATAAGTCCGATTACTTTAATGAGGTTCATGGGCTTTGAGAAGAGTTGCCGTCAGCGGCCTCCGTGCGGCGGACGCTACGGATTGCAAAATTACAAAAAAAAGCTGTGTAGACCAAATCGACGGGCCTGCATCTCACGCCCCTGACCCGGGCACGGGATCCCGGTCTTCGGGGGGAAGAGACGAGTTGATTGCCTCGCGGCACTCCGTCATCAGCCTGCGCGTGTTAAAGCCGTTCTCACCCGGATAGATTGGTTTGTGGATGGTCATCGTGATGGTGCCGGGGGTAACGTTGTAGGTGGTGCGCGGCATGGCGCGGAAGGCGCCGTCGATTGTGATGGGCACTACGGGAAGGCGGAACTCGGCAGCGAGCATGAACGCTCCGCGCTTGAATGGAGTCATGCGCCCGTCGAACGTGCGGCTTCCTTCCGGAAATATCACGAGCGACATACCCTCCTTCAGCGTCTCCTCGGCCTCGGCTATGGTCTCCTTGATGCTCTGCAGCTTTGTGTCGTCGACAAAGATATGGCCGGCGCTCTTGCAGGCGTGGCCCACGAGGAAAATGTCTTCAAGCCCTTTCTTCATAAGCCACTTGAAGTTATGGTTGAGGTATCCGTAGATGGTCCAGATGTCGAACGCCCCCTGATGGTTGGCAACAAAGACATACGACTCCCCTTTGCGGATGTTTTCCCGTCCCATTACTTTGACTCTCACTCCCCAGAGGGTGCAGACGCATCTCGACCACCAGTGGGCGGGCCAGTAACCCCAGTAATCGCGCGAACCTATCGCCGAGCCTATTATAGTTACCACCGCCGTGAGGATAGTGAGCACGAGCAGCACCGGGCCGGCTATCAGCCACTGGTAAACCCTGAAAACGTATTTCATAATCATGAATCTATATATCCGAGGCTCAGAGAGCCATAATAAGCAGAACGTAGATGAACGAGGCCGGCATCACGAGCAGAAGCGAATCGATGCGGTCGAGTATTCCTCCATGGCCGGGAATCATGTTTCCCGAGTCCTTGATGCTGAGGTTGCGCTTTATCATCGACTCTATGAGGTCGCCCCAGGTGGCGAACACAGAGACCACGGCGGCAAGGCCGGTCCAGGCGACGAATCCGAGACGGAATCCGAAATAGTCGGCCCAGAGCATGCCGAACGCTACTCCCGCAGCCATGCAGAGCAGGAGTCCGCCGATGAATCCCTCCCAGGTCTTTTTGGGAGAAATCGAGGGGAAAAGCTTGTGCTTACCGAGGGTGCATCCCACCAGAAAGGCACCGGTGTCGTTGATCCAGATGAAACAGAAGATTGCGAGCAGGAGCCTCGGGGCACCGAGGAATTCGGCAAAACCGGTCATCAGGGCGAGAGGCACTCCGATGTAGATCTGCGTCATGAACGAGAAAGCCAGCTGGCGCAGATGATCGGCCCTGTCGGTGTAAAGTTCCATCACAAGTCTGACAATCATGCAGACCAGCCACAAGGCGAGCGGAAAACCGAAAAACGCAAGCGACAGCAGGCACGCGGCCGCCGTGTCGACAATCACCGTCGCTATATTGTCGCGGCGCAGCCCGACCGTGATTTTTGAAAATTCAATCGAGGCAAGGGCGGCGAATAGCATCGAGAGGAGGGTTATTCCCCTGTATTCGAAAAGTATGGCGCCGACTATCACGCCGATATATATGATTCCGGAGAGACTCCTTACGAGTATTTTTTTGAAATCCATAGCGGTTTGGGTCAGAAAACAAATAGTATATCCCTTTAAGTAAGCATTCAAATTAAAACGATAAGCACTTACTTAAGAACGCAAAATTAGCTATAAATTCTTTAACCGACAAGAATCACGCGCTAAAGATGCGGCTCTCCCCTGCAACCACTCCTAAATTAAAAATAAATAACATTGATTATACATTTTTATCAAATTATTACTAACTTTGCATTAATTTAGGGAAACAACACGGCAACGGCTGCATCGGTATGCCTTTTTCAGACGCATCCGCCGGAAGCCGCGCCTCCATTCCGCTTCCCGGCCGAACGCTTGACTTACAACACAATTAAACAATAACAACCTAAAACATGAACGTATGAAGAGACTGACTCTCATGGCATTGGCGATTGCAATCGCCTCGCTGTTCTCGACGGCTCTCGCGCAGACTATCGCTTGCCGCGGTGCCGTCATCGACGAGTTCGGTGAGCCTGCTGTCGGCGCCACTGTCGCAGTACCCGGTACTACAACCGCCACTGAGACCGACATCGACGGCAAGTTTACCATCAAGGTGCCCAAATCTACCAAGGCACTCCGCATCAGCTACATCGGCTATCAGACGGTAGACCTCACCCCTGCCGCCGAGATGGGCATCATCACCCTGAAGCCCGACTCGAAGACTCTGCAGGACGTAGTGGTCACGCAGTCGATTGCACGCACTCGCGAAACCCCCGTGGCCATCTCCGAAGTGAACGCCGCCAACATCGAGGCGAAGCTCGGCAACCAGGAGTTTCCCGAAATCCTTAAGACCACGCCCGGCGTATGGGCCACTCCCGACGGAGGCGGCTACGGCGACGCCAAAATCAACATGCGTGGCTTCAAGGCCGCAAACGTTGCCGTGCTCATCAACGGTATCCCCATGAACGACATGGAATGGGGCGGCATCTATTGGTCGAACTTCGCGGGCCTTGCCGACGTTACCACAAGCATGCAGACCCAGCGCGGTCTCGGCGCAGCCATCATCTCTTCCCCCTCAATCGGCGGAACCATCAACATCTCGACCAAAGGCCTCGACGCCAAGCGCGGCGGCCGTGTGTGGTACGGAATGGGCAACGACGGCCTTAACAACGTCGGATTCACCCTCTCGACCGGACTGCTCAAGCACGACTGGGCCGTTACCATCCTTGCCTCGCGCAAATGGGGCGACGGATACATCCAGGGCACCCAGTTCCTCGCCTACAACTATTTCGTAAACGTATCCAAGCGTTTCGGCGACAACCACCAGCTTTCGCTCACGGCTTTCGGCGCTCCGCAGTGGCACAACCAGCGCAGCAGCCAGAACGGCCTCAGCATCGAGGGATGGCAGGGCGTCAGAGACTACATGAACGGCGAAAACATGTATAAGTTCAATCCGGTCTATGGTTTCGACAATGAAGGCCGCCAGCGCACCTCGAACCGCAACCAGTACCACAAGCCGGTAATCTCGCTCAACCATATCTGGCAGATCAACGAGCGCTCGTCGCTTTCCTCCGCCGCTTACGTCTCGCTCACCAACGGCGGCGGCTACTCGGGACAGGGACGCAACTATGAGTGGGAAGGAAAGAAGATTAGCCGCAGCTCATGGTACGGCGCTACCGACGGCAAGCTCAACTGGGACCTCCGCCGTCCCGACGGAACATTCGACTATGGATTCATCCAGGACATGAACGCCGCCTCGACCACCGGATCGCAGATGGTGATGGCCATGAGCAACAACAGCCACGAATGGTACGGCCTCGTATCAACGTATAAAAACGAGTTCATCCCCAAGACCCTCACATTCACCGGCGGAATCGACTTCCGCTACTATGTGGGCCACCACAACACCAAAATTATCGACCTCTACAGCGGCCAATACTATATCGACCCCGCGCGCACCGGCATGACGGCGGCTGCTATGGCTCAGAACTCCAAAGCCTCCGATCCCGCATGGGTATATGAGAAGCTCGGAGTAGGCGACATCGTCTACCGCGACTACGACGGACATGTTCATCAGGAGGGTGTATACGCTCAGGCCGAGTACAAGGCCCTCGACGGCGCGCTCACCGCTATCCTCGCAGGCTCGATGAGCAACACCGGCTACTGGAGCGTCAACCGCTTCTACTACGACAAGGACCACGAGAAGTCGAAAACCAAAAACTTCTTCGCCGGCTCGATCAAGGGCGGCGTGAACTATAACATCGACCGCCACAACAACGTCTACATCAACGGCGGCTACATCAGCCGCGCTCCCTACTTCTCGGGTGGCGTATTCCTGAAGCCCGAGACCTCGCTCGTGTTCAACCCCGACCCGCGCAACGAGAAAATCGGCTCGATTGAAATCGGCTACGGCTACCACTCGCGCCAGTTCTCGCTGACCTTCAACGGCTACTTCACCAAATGGATCGACAAGACCACGCCCCGCAGCGGCGAAATCAAGACAGGGCCCCACGCCGGCGAATACTATACAATGACCATGAACGGCGTCAACGCCCGCCACATGGGTCTTGAGCTCAACTTCAAGTATATCCCGACCAACTGGCTCGACATCGACGGAATGGTGTCGGTAGGCGACTGGCGCTGGGACTCCAACCCCAAGGGCTACTTCTACAACGACCAGGGCCAGCCCCTCAAGAACCTCAGCGGCGACCTCGCGACGGGCATCCTCGCCGAAGACCACGCCTGGGCCATCCTCAAGCAGAAGGGCCGCAAGGTGGGCGGCTCGGCTCAGACCACAGCTGCCCTCGGCCTCAACTTCAAGCCTTTCAAGGGATTCCGCTTCGGCGTAGACTGGATTGTGGCTGCCGACAACTATTCGGACTATCAGGTGAGTGCCGACAAGTTTGTCAACGGCGCGACTATCGACGTGGCCAAACCCTGGAGAATACCCTGGGGCAACCAGTTTGACCTCTCGGCAAGCTATAGCTTCAAGATCGGAGGCGTAGGCGCAACAATCTACGGCAACGTCTACAACCTCTTTGACTATTACTACGTGAAAGACGCATACACCAGCACCGACATGGTCGGCGCCTGGGACAATGCTTTCCGCGTGTTCTACTCTTTCGGCCGCACGTTCTCCGTACGCCTTAAACTCACATTCTAATTTCTAAATCTATTATGAAACTATATAAATCACTGGCTGCCGCCTGCCTGATGTCCGGGCTTCTCGCCTCTTGCGGCGAAAACGCCTGGAACGACCATCTCGACGGTTTCGACGGCAATCCCGAAATCACCGATGTCAATTCGGTGGAATACACCCTCACGGAAGCCAACTACGCCACTATCGCAGGTCTTTCCGACAATCTGGCTCTTGCAGGCGACGATAAAGCCGCCCTTGAAGCGGTTGGCAAGAGAATGGCGTTCTCTCCCGAGGCTCCCGCAAGCAAGTATATTCCTGCGTTCCTCTCATGCGACAAATTCCCTTACTATCTGCTCAACGACGGCTCGTCGGTAAAGGTAACCTACAACCAGACTACCGACCTGCCTGACGAAATCAAGGGTATCTCCGAAGCAAAGGAATATATCGTGAGCGACGAAGACTACCAGAACGTCTGGGGCAGCGCCGACAACTACACCCCCTCTTTCGCACCGAGCCACACACCCGCGACCTCGATTCCCGGCCTGCTCCGCAAGGCGTTTCCCGATGCTGCCGAGGGCGACTACGTAGTGGTCAACTACAACTACTCCAACATCGACCCGACATTCGGCGGTGGTGGCGGACAGAATCCCCCCGAGGAATTCACCCTGTCGGAAGTAATCTCCACTGTTGAAGTGGGCGGCACCTACGACATCAACGGCATTATCACCGGTGTATCGACCAATGGATTCATCCTTACCGACAAGAGCGGATCTATCTTCTGCTTCATGAACGCCGATATGGACGCATCGACCTACTCGATCGGCACTCAGCTCGTTTGCGAGGCCGTAATCAGCTCCTACAACAAGGGTTTGCAGATCGCCGGCGCAAACTCCGTGTTTGAGGTGAAGGGCAAGGGAAGCTACACCTATCCTGCCCCGAAGGTCTACACCGCAACCGACATCGAGGCAATCGCGAAGCGCACCGAAAACGAACCTGCCTACTACGGCCAGATTTCGGGCACCGTGAAGGTTTCGGGCAATAACATCAACATCGACATGGGTGCCGAGAACGCCATGGGCGGCGTATACTACGCCACCGACGACATCAAGGCCAAACTCGTTGACGGCGAAAACGTAACCGTTACCGGCTATCTCATAGCCATCGCCGCCAGCCGCTACGTGAACTTCGTGGCTACCGACGTGCAGCCCGCGTCTAAATCGGTTCGTCGCAAAGTCGTTGCTGTTCCTTCCACTAACATGAACGGCGTCTATGTCTTCAACGGCACCAACTGGAGCTCACCCTCCGGAATGGTGGCACTCAATCCCGACGACTATCGCAAGATGGGATTCTCGCGCGACTTCCTCTCCGCTCCCGCCGACTACCTCCCCACATATCTCCGCATCAACTACCCCTACGCCAAAGACGGCTTCTCGGTGTTTGTGGTCTACAACTACGGCACCTCGGCCGACAAAGCCAAGCTCACCTGCGACCAGTATTTCTACAACAACGGTGAATGGACTCCCAACAACGGCGTCGAAGTGGTTACCGAACAGTTTGTGCGCACCGGCGGCAAATGGATCTATGACCCCAACGTTACCATCAACCTCCCGGCAGGCAAGAACCAGCCCATGAGCATGCTCTACTATCAGGCTTGCGTCGACTGGGTATATGAAAACATCGACGTGCCCCTGGGCTCAACCAGCATCACCTCGGGCGTAGGCTACGTTACAAAATACGGCAACAACGACTACTACTGCGGTGCCTCGGCTTACCAGGGCAATGTAGACCTCCGCGCCTCATCGGCCCGCGGCCAGTATGCCGCCGGCTACGAAGGAATGACCGACGAAGAAGTGGTTGCCACAATGAAAGACCGCTTCTGCAAGGAGGTATTCCCGCAGGCACTCGCCAAGCTCAACCCCGACGCACGTCCCATCCCCGGCATCGAGGTCCTCTACACCATCAACTTCTCGGCCTATACGGGCGTAACCACGCCCTACGTGCTCGTCTACCGCGTAGTAGACACAGCCAAGTTCGAGTTCGTAAGCTGCACCTGGTACGACGAAGAGAAATAATCACCCGCCTACCATACAGCCATATAAGCCCCTGCGTATGCCACGAGCCTGCGCAGGGGCTCTCTTTTTCCCGCCCATTCACCTGCGTAATTTTTACGCGAAAACTTTTGCCGATGTGCGAATAATGCCTACCTTTGCTGAGTATGTTTTAGAATTGAAAAAACGGATATGGAAGAAAAAAGATATTGCTACCGGTACCCTCACCCGGCGGTTACAACCGACTGCGTGATATTCGGCTTCGACGGCTCCGAGCTCAACGTGCTGCTCGTGGAGCGCGGCATCGAGCCCTACAAAGGATACTGGGCACTCCCCGGCGGATTTCTTAATCCCGATGAGTCGGCCGAGGAAGGCGCCCGGCGCGAACTTCGCGAGGAGACCGGACTCGAAGAGGCATACATGGAACAGCTCAGGGCATATACCGACCCCGACCGCGACCCTCGCGAACGAGTAATTACGATTGCCTTTCTGGCACTGGTGAAGATACGCGACGTGGAAGGGGGCGACGATGCGGCCGACGCCCGATGGTTCCCGCTCAGCGACGTGCCGAGTCTTGCCTTCGACCACGACACAATCCTGCACGACGCTCTCACCCGTCTGCGCGAACGGATACACTTCCACCCCATCGACCACGACCTTCTGCCTGAGAAATTCACCCTCCGCGATCTTCAGAATCTTTAGAGAACATTTTCATTCTTGAAGACACCGATTAAATACTTCTTATATATGAAGGAGAGAGTCAGGTTCAGTGCCTATTCACTGATATTCACTGTGGCTATCGTAGTTCTGTGCGTGGCGGGAGCAGTATCGCTCCGGGGCGACACTCACAGGCTGATACTGCTATGCGTCATTCTGGGGACGGCAATCGTCATGGGACTGTATTATTGCCCCGTCTCGGTCGAGGCGGGAGAGTCGGGCATCACGCTACGCAGGCTTACGTCGCGTCCCCGATTCTTTGCCTACGACGACATCAGCTTCGTCGACACCTGCCACCCCTCTGCCGGCGGGCTGAGAATATGCGGCAGCGGAGGCGCTTTCGGCTACTGGGGATATTTCAGCGACATCATGATCGGCACCTATTTCGGCTACTACGGCAGCCGGAGCCACTGTTTCCTCATCAGACTCAGAAACGGGAGGCAATACGTAATCGGATGCGACGGACCGGTCGCACTGACAGGATTCATCAGGAAGCATATCAACGCCTGATTCAGGCATTCAGCATCACACTCACCGTCATCTGTTTGCCTGGATGACGGTTTTTTGCTAATTTCGCGATATGGAAACCGTATGCTTCAAGCCAAAGGTCGGATGGTGGGTGTATGCCATCATACCTTTCATGTTTCTCTGCTGCATGGCCGGGCCGATACTGACCGGTTCAGAATATCTGCTCGGTTTTCTTCTTTCAGTTCCTTTCTGCATTTTCATCCTCAGCCTCATCATCACCACCCGTTACGCCATCCGGGGCCGGGAGTTTGGCGTGAATACCCTCTACAGATGGAGCTGGTTTCCGATTGACAATATCGAGAGCATAACGCACGTCAACAGCATTCTGGCGTCGGCGGCTTTATCCACCGACAGGATTGCCATCAGATTCAAAGACCGCAAAGTATTGAAATCCGCCGCCCCTCTGGAAATATCACCGAAAGACCGGACCGGATTCATATCCGCACTGCTGAAAATAAACCCGGAGATACAGGTGAACGTCTGAGACTATCGGTTGAATATGAGGCCGCTTCAAATCATTAGGAACCCATACACAATTGCCAGCGGTCCATTACTAAGATTAAGGGATACCCTCCGGTCCGGAAGGTATCCCTTAATTTTATAGTATCGTTTTGAGTTGCGCGGCAATCAAGGCTTGACGCCAAGCTTCTCCATTATTACGTCGAGAGCAGCCGAGAGCCCGTCGGTGTCCTTACCACCTGCCTGAGCGAAGAAGGGCTGTCCGCCGCCTCCACCCTTGATCTTCTTGGCCGCCTCGCGCACAATTGCCGATGCGTTGTGGCCTTCCTTCACCATGTCGTCAGAGAGCGCCACAGTGAGCAGCGGTTTGTCGGCTCCCTGGGTGGCACCGATGAAGACTGTGTGGTCTGTCGAAGACTTGCGGATGTTGAAGGCAAGATTCTTCACTACCTCCGGAAGCATCACGCCGGTCTGGACATATACGTTGACGCCGTTGATTTCCTTGCCGTTGGCGAGCAATTCCTTGGTGAGGTTCTTCACACGCTCCTCAAAGAATCCTTCTACCTGATGCTTGAGGTCGGCGTTCTCCTTGATGGCTTTCTCCACAGCCGCACGGATGTCGGATGCATTGCCGAGGAAGGAAGCCACGTCGCGCATGGTGTCCTGAAGCTGGTCGAGCATGTTCTCTACCGCGCCTCCCGAAAGAGCCTCGATGCGGCGTATGCCTGCGGCGATTGAGCTTTCGCCTACGATGCGCACCATTCCGATGTTGCCCGTATTGGCCACATGGGTGCCACCGCAAAGCTCGATGGAGTCGCCGAAGCGAACCACTCTTACCTTGTCGCCGTATTTCTCGCCGAAGAGAGCCATGGCGCCCATCTCCTTCGCTTCGGCTATGGGGAGGTCGCGACGCTCGTCGAGGGGGATGGCCTCACGCACACGACTGTTGACGAGGTGCTCCACCTTGCGGATTTCCTCAGGCGTTACCTTCTGGAAATGAGAGAAGTCAAAGCGGAGCATATCGGGCGATACGAACGAGCCTTTCTGCTCTACGTGCGAGCCGAGCACCTCGCGCAGTGCCTCGTGGATGAGGTGCGTGGCGGAGTGGTTGGCCGATATGGCCTTGCGTGCCTCGATGTCGATGCGGGCGGTGAACAGGGCGGCAGGGTCTGACGGAAGTTTTTTGGAGAGATGCACGCCGATGTTGTTCTCACGCTTGGTGTCGAAGATTTCAATCACTTCGCCGTCGGCCGAAGTGAGTGTGCCGCGGTCGCCCACCTGTCCGCCCATTTCGGCGTAGAAGGGGGTGCGGTCGAGGATTATCTGGTAAAACTCCTTGTTTTTCTGCTTCACCTTGCGGTAGCGGAGTATGCGCGCCGGAGTCTCGGTGAGGTCGTAGCCCACGAACTCCTGCGAGCCTTCGCCCACCACCGTCCAGTCGCCGGTCTCTACGGCGGCGGCATTGCGGGCGCGGTCTTTCTGGCGCTTCATCTCCTCGTCGAAGCCCTTGTGGTCGAGCGTCATGCCGTTTTCACGCAGAATCAGCTCCGTGAGGTCGAGAGGGAATCCGTAAGTGTCGTAGAGCACGAAAGCCTCCTTGCCCGAGACCACGCTCTTCCCTTCCTTGCGGACGGCGGCCATAACGTTGTCGAGCAGACGGATGCCGTTGTCGAGCGTGCGCAGGAAAGAGTCCTCCTCCTCCTTGATGACGCGCTTGATAAGCTCTTCCTGAGCCTTGAGTTCGGGATACGCACCGCTCATCTGGTCGACGAGGGTGTCGACGAGACGATACATGAACGCCTCCTTGGCGTCGAGGAACGTGTAGGCGTATCTGACGGCACGGCGCAGGATGCGGCGTATCACGTATCCGGCCTTGGCGTTGGAGGGGAGCTGCGAGTCGGCAATCGAGAAGGCGATTGTGCGGACGTGGTCGGCCACTACGCGCATCGCCACGTCGGTCTTCTCGTCGACGCCGTAGCGCTTGCCGGAGAGCTCAGATATTTTGGCGATGAGGGGGGTGAAGACGTCGGTGTCGTAGTTCGACTTCTTGCCCTGCATGGCCATGCAGAGGCGCTCGAAGCCCATGCCGGTGTCAATCACCTTGAACGGGAGGGGCACGAGCTTGCCGTCGGCCAGACGCTCGAACTGCATGAACACGAGGTTCCAGATTTCGATCACGAGCGGATTGTCCTTATTGACGAGCGAGGCGCCGCTTGTCTGCGCGCGCTCCTCATCGGAGCGGAGGTCGATATGTATTTCGGAGCAGGGACCGCAGGGGCCGATGTCGCCCATCTCCCAGAAGTTGTCGTGTTTATTGCCGTTGATGATATGATCGGCGGGAAGGTGGGCCTCCCAGATGGCGCCCGCCTCATTGTCGCGCTCAAGACCGTCGGCCTTGTCGCCCTCGAACACGGTGGCGTAGAGGCGCGAGGGGTCGAGGCCGAGCACGTCGACCAGAAACTCCCACGCCCAGTCGATGGCCTCTTTCTTGAAATAGTCGCCGAACGACCAGTTGCCAAGCATCTCGAACATCGTGTGGTGATACGTGTCGTGGCCCACCTCCTCGAGGTCGTTGTGCTTGCCGCTGACGCGCAGGCACTTCTGGCTGTCGGCCACACGGGGCGACTCGGCCTTGCGGTTGCCCAGGATGATGTCTTTAAACTGATTCATGCCGGCGTTGGTAAACATCAGCGTCGGGTCGTCTTTGATCACCATCGGCGCCGAAGGCACCACCCGGTGTGCCTTACTTTTGAAAAACTCTTTGAATGAGTCGCGTATCTCTTTGGATGTCATAGCTTTATAGTAATATCGAAGCGCAGGGACATTTCCTCACGCCTGTTACAATTTGCAAAATTACAGAAAAAAACCTAACTTTGCAACTCATTTCTCCCTCTATTTCCATGCCGACAGGCAAAGTCATGGCAATGCTGAAAGGTGAAAAACGTCTACTATAAATATAATCCCGAAACCGACAACTACGAGCGAATATATCCGACGCTGAAAGACCGCCTGTCGGATTTCGCGCGGGTGGCCCTGCTCGCCCTCGTGATAGCGGCTGCGGCGGTGGCGGTGGTGTTTCTATGCTACGACACCCCTACCGAGCAGACGCTGCGCGCCGAGAACCGTCAGCTGAAGACACAATACAACATACTGAGCCGCCGGCTTGAAAACTCAATAAAGGTGATGGGCAACATTCAGAACCGCGACGATAACTTCTATCGCGTGATGATGCAGATGGACCCCCTCAGCCGCGGTCAGCGCCTCGCGGGGCTCGAGAACGAACAGCGCTACCGCGATCTGCAGTCGCTCTCCGACGGAAAGCTCATCACAGACCTGACACGGAGGCTCGACTATTTCGACCGATGCCTCTACGCGCAGTCGCTGTCGTTCGACCAGCTCCGGGAAATGGCCTCGAAGCAGCAGGACAAGATCGACCATATCCCTTCGGTGATGCCGCTGAACATCGACGACTACACCGTGGCATCAGGCTACGGCTACCGCCGCGACCCCGTCTACGGAGCAACGGCAATGCACCAGGGGCTCGACTTTGCCGCCAAAAACGGCACCAACGTATATGCGACGGCCGACGGCCGCATATCCGTGGCCGACTGGAAGGGGGGCTACGGCAACTGCATCGACATCGACCACGGCTACAACTACACTACCCGATACGCTCATCTCTCCAAAATCACAGTCAACGAAGGGCAGATGGTGCGCCGGGGCGAAAAGATAGGGGAGGTAGGCTCCACAGGAAAATCCACCGGCCCGCACCTGCACTATGAGGTGAGGTTCAAGGACCAGCCCCAGAATCCAATAAACTATTACTTCATGGACATCACACCCGAGGTGTATGCCCAGATGATAAGGACGGCCGAAAACGCCGGACACGTAATGGACTAATCACCCGCTTCGCCATGCACGACAAGGACACCGACATAGACAAACAGTTTTATAAAATCAAGGACGTGGCCGAAATAATAGGCGTGCCGCAGTCTACTCTCCGCTTCTGGGAGTCGGAGTTCCCGGAGATATGCCCAGTCAGAGGCACGGGCAACTTCCGGCGCTACACCCGCGCCGACATCGAGAAGCTCCGCGCCGTGCACTATCTCGTGAAGGTGAGGGGGCTGAAGATCGACGCGGCCCGACGTCAGCTGAGAACCAACATGCGCGCGCTGAGCCGGGAGATGGACACCATCAGGCGACTTGAGGGCGTGCGCGACGAGATGAAGCAACTGCTCAAGGCTCTCGGCAAGAGAGACCAGGACCGCATATTCGACTCTCCGGCCGACACCACTCCCCTGCAATAAGACAGAACACAAAGACATGAAATATCTACTCGACTTCCGACTTAAAGAAATCTCTCATTCGTCGCCCGACGACGCCATGCTCGTGCTTGAGGCGACCGACCCGGTGAAAGGACGCAAGGCCCTCGGCGAGGCCCGTCCCGGACAGTTTGTCAACATTCAGGTGCTGCGCTCGCACTCCACTTTCCTGCGCCGCCCCATCTCGATATGCGACGTTGACGCCGACCGCGCGCTCCTATATCTATACGTGAAGAACGCAGGCCCCTCCACGGCAGCCCTCTGCAGCGCTCCCGTGGGCGAGACATTCAGCATACTGATGCCTCTCGGCAACGGCTTCGACTTCTCCCACCGCCCCGAGCGTCCGCTGCTCATAGCCGGCGGCGTCGGCATAGCCCCGATGCTGCTTACGGCCAAGGAGATGAACAAGGCGGGAATACGCCCCGGAATACTGATAGGAGCCGTCAGCGCCGACCGTCTGATTCTGACCCGGGAACTCGCCGAGGCCGGTGAGCTCTTCATCTCCACCGACGACGGGTCGCTCGGCGAAAAGGGTTTCGTGTCGCAACATTCGGCTCTCGGACGCCCCTGGACCGACATTTACTGCTGCGGCCCGCTGCCGATGATGAAGAGCATAGCCTCGATAGCCGCCGGCAGAGACATCCCCTGCCAGGTGAGCCTCGAGAACGTGATGGCCTGCGGAGTGGGAGCTTGCCTCTGCTGCGTGGAAGACACAAAGGAGGGTAACCTCTGCGTCTGCAAGGAGGGACCCGTATTCGACACTAAACGCCTCAAATGGTAATTATGGAAAAAGAAAACATCAACCTCTCCGTCGACCTCGGAAGAGGACTCGTCATAGAAAATCCGGTAATGACCGCCTCGGGCACCTTCGGCTACGGACCCGAGTTCGGCGACATCGTTGACCTCGACCGCCTCGGCGCCATAATAGTGAAAGGCACCACCCTGGCTCCCCGACAGGGCAACGCGTATCCCCGCATGGCCGAGACCCCTTCGGGAATGCTCAACGCCGTGGGCCTTCAGAACAAAGGCGTCGACTATTTCATCAACCACATCTACCCCACTCTCGACCACATAAAGTCGCCCATAATAGTCAACGTAAGCGGCTCGCAGCCCGACGACTATGCCGAGGTGTGCCGCCGGCTCATGCCCCTCGACCGCGTGAAGGCCGTAGAAATCAACATCTCATGCCCCAACGTGAAGGAAGGGGGAATGGCCTTCGGAACCACTGCTGCCGGAGCACAGGCCGTAACCGACGCCGCCCGACGCGCGTGGGACCGTCATCTGATGGTGAAACTCTCGCCCAACGTAACCGACATCACCGAGATAGCCCGCGCCGTAGAAGCCAAGGGCGCCGACTCAGTGTCGCTCGTCAACACATTTCTCGGCATGGCCGTCGACGTCGAACGCCGCCGCCCCGTGCTAAGCACCATTACCGGAGGCCTCTCCGGCCCATGCATACGCCCGATAGCGGTCAGGATGGTGTGGCAGGTAGCGAAAGCCGTCGGCATCCCCGTAGTCGGACTTGGCGGCATCGCCTCCGGACGCGACGCTCTCGAGTTCATCATGGCCGGAGCCTCGGCTGTGGAGATCGGCACCGCCAACTTCGTCGACCCGGCGGCCACAATGCGCGTGCTCGATGAAATCACCGGCTATTGCCGTCGCCACGGCGTGCGGAATCTGGACGAGCTGAGGGGAATAATCTGAACTCAAAACACAAATCAAACCGAATGAGGCCGGCAGTTGTTGTTTTTTGGAAAAAACTTTCGTTATTTCCGAAAAAAATGACTAAATTTGCAACCCCGATTTCCGAATAAGGAAAAATCGGGAGCAAACCAAAAATAGCATATCGCTACTGAAACCATGTTCACAGAGGTTGATTGTGGCAGTTTAAACACCAACGGAGAAGTTTTCATACATCAAATATAAATATAGTTACTAAATGGCACAAAAGATCTATACGTTCGGCGACGGAAAAGCCGAAGGTAATGCGTCGATGAGAAACCTCCTCGGCGGCAAAGGAGCCAACCTCGCAGAGATGAATCTGCTTGGCATGCCCGTACCCCCGGGCTTCACTATTACGACCGAAGTCTGCACTGAATATACCCAATACGGTCGCGACAAAGTGGTGGAAGACATCAAGGCAGATGTCGAAAAAGCCATTGCTCATGTCGAGGCCCTCACCGGAAAGAAATTCGACGATTCTTCCAATCCGCTTCTCGTATCCGTACGCTCCGGTGCCCGCGCCTCCATGCCCGGCATGATGGACACCGTCCTCAACCTCGGCATGAACGACGCCACTGTAGCTACAATGGCCGAAAAATCGGGCAACCCCCGCTTCGCATGGGACAGCTACCGCCGTTTCGTGCAGATGTATGGCGACGTTGTGCTCGGCATGAAGCCCCAGCACAAGACCGACATCGACCCCTTCGAGGCCATCATGGACCAGGTGAAGGAAGAGAAAGGCGTGAAGTTCGACAACGAGCTCGACGTCGACGACCTCAAGGAACTCGTAAAGCGCTTCAAGAAAGCCGTAAAGGAATTCACCGGCAAAGACTTCCCCGAATCGGCCTGGGAACAGCTCTGGGGTGGCATCTGCGCTGTGTTTGACAGCTGGATGAACGAACGCGCCATCATCTACCGCCGCATGAACCAGATCCCCGAGGAATGGGGCACTGCCGTCAACGTACAGGCTATGGTCTACGGCAACATGGGCGACAACTCCGCCACAGGCGTGGCATTCAGCCGCGACGCCGCTACAGGCGAAAACATGTTCAACGGCGAATACCTCATCAACGCTCAGGGCGAGGACGTAGTGGCCGGCGTGCGCACTCCGCAGCAGATCACCATCGAAGGCTCGCGCCGCTGGGCTGCCCTCCAGGGCATCAGCGAGGAAGAGCGCCGCTCGAAATATCCCGCACTCGAGGAGTCTATGCCCGACTGCGCCGCTGAGCTCATCGCAATCGCCAACCGTCTCGAAGACTACTATAAGGACATGCAGGACATGGAGTTCACCATTCAGGACGGCAAGCTCTGGATGCTCCAGACCCGTAACGGCAAGCGCACCGGTGCCGCTATGGTGAAGATAGCCATGGATCTGCTCCGCGCAGGCGAAATCGACGAGAAGACCGCCCTCCTCCGCATGGAGCCCCAGAAGCTCGACGAGCTCCTCCACCCCGTATTCGACAAGGCCACCCTCAAGCGCGCCGAAGTAGTGGCCAAGGGTCTCCCCGCATCTCCGGGCGCAGCCTGCGGTCAGGTAGTGTTCTCGGCCGAAGACGCCGAGGCATGGGCCGAGAAGAAAAAGAAAGTGGTTCTCGTCCGCATCGAGACCTCGCCCGAAGACCTCCGCGGCATGGCCGTGGCCCAGGGCATCCTCACCATGCGCGGCGGCATGACCTCCCACGCAGCCGTAGTGGCCCGCGGCATGGGCAAATGCTGCGTATCCGGCGCAGGTGAAATCCTCGTCGACTACAAGGCCAAGACCGTCCAGATGGGTGGCAAGACCTACAACGAAGGCGACTGGATCTCGCTCAACGGCTCCACCGGCGAAGTTTACGACGGACAGGTGCCCACCGCAGAGCCCGAACTCGGCGGCGACTTCGGCGCAATCATGAACCTCGCCGACAAATTCACCAAAACGCTCGTCCGTACCAACGCCGACACCCCGCGCGACGCCCGTCAGGCTCGCCACTTCGGCGCCCAGGGCATCGGCCTCTGCCGCACAGAGCACATGTTCTTCGAAGGCGACCGCATCAAGGCCGTACGCGAGATGATTCTCGCTTCCGACGAAGATGGACGCCGTCAGGCACTCGCCAAGCTCCTTCCCATGCAGCGCGGCGACTTCGAAGGCATCTTCGAGGCTATGGACGGATTCGGCGTAACTGTGCGTCTGCTCGACCCCCCGTTGCATGAGTTCGTACCCCACCAGACCGCTACTCAGAAAGAGCTCGCCGTAGAGATGGGTCTCACCCTCGAGGAAGTGAAAGCCAAGGTAGACTCGCTCGAAGAGTTCAACCCCATGCTCGGACACCGTGGTTGCCGTCTCGGCATCACCTATCCCGAGATCACCGAGATGCAGGCCCGCGCCATCATCGAGGCTGCCCTCAACTGTCAGGCCAAAGGCATCAAGGTATATCCCGAAATCATGGTGCCCCTTGTAGGCACGCTCAAAGAGCTCCAGAACCAGGCCAACGTAATCAACGCCACCGCAGCCAAAGTATTCGAAGAGCGTGGCGAGTCGATCCGCTACAAGGTAGGCACGATGATCGAGGTGCCCCGCGCCGCCCTCACCGCCGACCAGATCGCCGAGGTAGCCGACTTCTTCTCGTTCGGCACCAACGACCTCACCCAGATGACTTTCGGCTACTCGCGCGACGACGCTCCGAAATTCCTCAAATTCTACAAAGAGATCGGCATCCTGAAAGTAGACCCGTTTGAGGTGCTCGACCAGGAAGGTGTAGGCCAGCTCGTCCGCATGGGCGTAGAGAAAGGCCGCGCCACCAACCCCGACCTCAAGGTAGGCATCTGCGGCGAGCACGGCGGCGAGCCCAGCTCCGTGAAGTTCTGCGCCAACCTCGGCATGAACTACGTCAGCTGCTCACCCTTCCGCGTGCCCATCGCCCGCGTCGCCGCGGCACAGGCTGCGATTGAGGATTAAGACAAGGTTCTCTGATAATACCAGATAATTAGCAAGTTAGGCTGTAATGGTCAGATAAAAAGACCGTTACAGCCTAATTTTTTTGTTCTCCGCCGTTCACTTGGACACACTTTCCGAGTACAAATAAATGAATTTGTTGACCAATTGTTGACCAAATGAACAAAGGGCGTTGACCAAATGTTAACCATTGTAAAACCGTATATATCAGGTAGTTATGGCTAAATATTAAACATCAAATAAATATCAATACAGACATGGCAAACTTGACAGCTTGTGTCCGTAGGCCGAGAAAAGATGGTTTCTGGCAGGTATATATCAGAGTAACCCATCGAAGAAATGCCGGCTTCATCAAAACGGACAAGATGGTCACCAAGAAAGAGCTGACCAAGAACAACGAGATTAAGGATCCCTTCGTCCTCAGTTATTGCTCGGATATGATTATCCGATACAATAACCTGCTTAATACGGTCAATATCGAGCAATGGGACGTGAATGAGGTTATAGATTTCCTCACCACAGAAGCAACGGACGTATGTTTCAGCGACTACGCCAAGATTCATATAAACCGGATGATAAATACTGGTCATGAGCGCAATGCCAAGAACTACAAGATGGCAGTCGCTCATCTTGAACGCTATGTAGGTACGAACAAGCTTATGTTCGGGCAGCTGACAACGGCTGTTCTGAAGAACTGGATAGAAACACTCATTCTGACCAATCGAGCCAAGGAGATGTATCCTGTCTGCATAAGACAGATATATAAGGCGGCCATTATGGAGCTGAATGACGAGGAGAAAGGAATCGTCAAGATTAAATTCAACCCATGGAACAAGATCAAGATTCCCAAAGCAGATAAGGGTAGCCAACGAGCCATCAGCGCGGAGGCCTGTCGTGAGTTCTTCAATCGTCCCCTTCCACAGACAAAGATTATTTCGTCGCTTCCTGAACTTGGACGCGATGTGGCAATGCTTGTGCTCTGCCTTGGAGGAATCAATACCGTCGACCTGTTCTACATGAAGAAGAAGGACTATCATGACGGCGTGATATGCTATTGTCGAGCAAAGACAAGAAACAGCCGTTCGGATGACGCATACATCGAAATGCGTGTGGAGCCTTTCATTCAGCCCATATTCGACAAGTATCTCTCCCCGGAGGATGATGAATACCTCTTCAACTTCCATTTCCGCTATTGCGACTCTGACAGTTTCAGTGCCAATGTCAACAACGGCATCAAGAAAATCTGCAAGGACATGGGGATGAAGCAGGAGAAATACTATTGTGTCTACACGTTCCGTCATACCTGGGGAACCATCGCACAGAATGACTGCGACGCGAATCTCTATGAGGTCGCCTTTGGCATGAACCACAGCAGCGGCTTCAATATCACCAAAGGCTATGATTACCACACAGAGCCGTGTCGGTCACTTCACAATGACTGATACGGCTTTTTCTTTGCCCTATTGTTGGGCTTCAGGAAATCGTCTGTTGCTGCCGCGCATTATAACGCATGACAGCCTTCCTCCATAGCCAAGTTACAGCTATCCCTAACCAACGGAACGCAGCCCAGACCAACCATACCGTAAGTCGGAGCAACAGCCCCAGGAGCCAGAAAACAAACTTAAAGAGAAGTATGGCGATTGTGAATACAGGAATAAGAAATATTGTAAGGAGCAATTCAAACATAACATCCGATTTTAAGGGTGAGAGAATGAGGTTCAGTTTGTCTGTTTCCTCTCGTAAAATTACTGAAAATAAACGAATTACGCAATTTTTTAAGGAGCAAAACCAACTCAAATACAGCAGTTAAGTGTTAAAATAAGCTTGTATTCTCATCTGCGTATTACGACCATTTCAAACCCTCAGTTACGATTGCTTTCTACGAACACAGAGGATACGACACCCCGAAGAGCAGGCATCGTGTTCTCTTCCCTCATGAATCATTGAACGACCGAAATTTCTCTCATCAGTTCATCTATCATATCCGGATTGAATGGCTCATCATCTATCACTGTGAATCGGGACGATGATAGATTTCTCAGGAGAACATGAACGACGGCTATTCGGTCATTCGATTAAGTTTTATGTGTACATTGATTATGTAGACATGATTGATTGCATAATGTATCATAAGTCCGGTACTCATTAATCATTGACTGGTTCCTACACTTATCATCATATCAAGGAGCATCTATCATGTATCACATAATAGAGCCAGTCGGAGCATCTATCATTATCGCGTAGTCAATGAGTAAATCTATTACAGAAGAACTATCACTGAACAATCTACCATATGCAGCTGTGCGATG
The DNA here is from genome assembly GCA_945873625.1 of uncultured Porphyromonadaceae bacterium. Lineage (GTDB taxonomy): Bacteria > Bacteroidota > Bacteroidia > Bacteroidales > Muribaculaceae > Lepagella. The sequence goes on from CAMCDS010000010.1 coordinate 75,415, forward strand.
TATCATGGTGTCTTGCCCTGAAAAAAGTTGACTCATAAAAGAGTCAAAAGAATGATCAAAT